>NZ_JBIRLM010000025.1:0-99465 GCF_044330565.1 Streptomyces sp. NPDC017448
CCTGCTGAAGGGCTGGACCGGCACCTGCACCACCTGCAACCGCCCCCTGCCCCGCAACCGGAGCAGACGCAGAACCTAACGAAGCACTACTAGGGGCGCAGGGCCCTCAGCAGCAGGTCCGCGAGGTGGTCGGCGACCTCCTGGCGGCTGAGCGGGCCGTCCGGGCGGTACCAGGTGGAGAGGTGGTGGACGGAGCCGAAGTGGTAGTCGACGACCAGGTCGGCGGGGGTGGCCGAGGAGAACACCCCGCTGCGCTGGCCCTCCTCGATCAGGGCCCGGAAGCGCTCGTGGTAGCGGCGGCGCTCGACCCGTACCTGCTTGTTCTTCTCCGGGCTCAGGTGGTGCATGGAACGGAAGAAGATCGACGCGTCGTCCAGGTTGTCGATGGTCGTGACCACCACGTCGGCCGCCGCGCCCCGCAGCCGCTCCTCGACGGGGGCCTCGGCGTTCGCGAAGGCGTCCAGGCGCTCCTGCTGGAGCCGCAGCACCCGGGCGTAGACCTCCTGGAGCAGGTCCTCCTTGGAGCCGAAGTAGTGGTAGAGCGCCCCCTTGGTGACGCCCGCCGCCTCGACGATCTCCTGGACCGAGGTGCGGTCGTACCCGCGCTCGGCGAAGAGCCGGGTGGCGGCGGCCAGCAGTCTCTGAGGGACGGGAGTGCCGTTCTGGTCCGTCGCCGTGGACATGAGCCGCCACCTTCCTTTCGTACCGTGCGTGCGCGGTTTCGACGCTGTTCTAACGGGGGGAACGCAGTTCCCGCCTGAGGATCTTCCCACTCGCCGTCTTCGGCAGCTCGCTCAGGATCTGCACCTCGCGCGGATACTTGTAGGCGGCGAGCCGTTCCTCGCAGTACGCGCGCAGGTCGCCGGGGTCCACCGACGCGCCCGGCCGCAGGCTCACGTACGCCCGGACGGTCTCCCCCCGGTAGGCGTCGGGCACGCCGACGACGGCCGCCTCGCGCACCGCCGGGTGGGTGTGGAGGACGTCCTCGACCTCACGCGGCCACACCTTGAACCCGGAGGCGTTGATCATGTCCTTCTTCCGGTCCACGACGTACAGCCAGCCCGCCGCGTCCATGAAGCCGATGTCCCCGGTGCGCAGCTCGCCGTCCGGGAAGGCGGCGGCGGTGGCCTCGGGGAGGTTCCAGTAGCCGGGAACGACCTGCGGGCCGCGCACCGCGATCTCACCCTGCTCCCCGAAGGGCGCCTCGCGCCCCTCCTCGTCCAGGATGCGTACGACGGTGTCCGGGCCGGGGACGCCGACCGAGAGGGTGCCCGAGACCGGGTCCACGGGGGCCTCGCGCTCGGGCGGGACCGAGGCGCAGGGGGCGGTGCACTCGGTGAGTCCGTAGCCGTTGCGGAGGTAGGGGCCGAAGCCCGCGCGGAACCTCTCCACCAGGGCGGGCGGCAGCGGTGCGCCGCCGGAGGAGATCACCCGGAACGAGGCGAAGTGGTCCGGGGTGGCGTCCGGGTGCGCGGCCAGGGCCATGAAGGCGGTGGAGGGGCCGACGGTGTAGGCGGGGCGGTGGGCGGCGAACGCCTCCAGCACGACGCCCGCCTCGAAACGGTGGGCGAGGACGAGAGTGCCCGCGTTGGCGACGCAGGCGGCGAACTGGCAGACCATGCCGGTGATGTGGAAGAGCGGGGCGAGCGCGAAGTAGGCGGAGCCCTCCGGAATCGGATGGCCGGTGCGCTGGCGTTCGGCGTTGACCGTGATGTTCCCGTGGGTGTTCATCGCGCCCTTGGGGGTGCCGCTGGTCCCGGAGGTGTAGCTGATCAGCGCGGTGTCGGCGGCGGCGGGGGCCGGAACCGCCGGGGCGGGGCGGCCGGCGCGGGCGACGGCCAGCAGGTCGTCCGCGAGGTCGTCGGGGCCGGGGGCGGGGAGCCGTTCGAAGCCGAGGACGCGGGGGTCGTTCACGTTCTGGAGGTCCAGCTCGCAGGCGGTGAGCGCGATCCGGAGGTGCGGGGCCGCCGCCGCGGTCTCCCGCAGATACGCCTCCCACCCCCGGTCCGAGCAGATCAGCGCGGTGACCCCGGCGTCGGCGAGGACGTGGCCGACCTCGCCGGCCTTGTACATCGGGTTGAGCGGGACGACGGTCGCGCCCGCCTTCCACGCGCCGAGCAGCGCGAGGACGAAGTGCGGGCTGTTCTGGAGCATGATCGCGACCCGGTCGCCGCGCCGCAGCCCCCGGGCGGCGAGGTGCCCGGCCACCGAGTCGGACAGTTCGTCGGTCTCGCGGTAGTCGAGGCGGCCGTCGAAGTAGGCGAGGGCGGTGCGGTCCGGGGCCCGGTCCACGGCGGCCCGCCAGGAGTGCAGCATGCTCGGGGGCGGGGTGACGGGGGCGCGCTGGGCCTCGCTGAGCAGGGCCAGCCAGGGCCGGGCGGCGTAGATCGAAGCGGCCGGGCGGTCGGCGCCGGGGGCGGCGGGCGCGGAGGCGGGGCCCGGGACCTCCGGGGCCGGGGCCCCGGAGGCGTGCGCGGGGCCGGGGCGCGTCGGGTCGCTCATGCTCCGCTCGCCTCCCACTTCTGCTGGAGCCTGTTCATGCTGCCCATCCACCGGTCGGGGTCGGCGGCGCGCGCCTGGTAGTAGCCGGCCACCTCCGGGTGCGGCAGGACCAGGAAGCGGTCCTCGTCCATCGCCGCGAACAGGGCTTCCGCGACGGCGTCCGGCTCGATCGCGCCGGGGGCGAGGACCAGCTCGCCCGCCGAACCGGCGGCGGTGAGCATGTCGGTGCGCACGCCCTGCGGACAGATCGCGTGGACCTTGACCCCCCGGTGGCGGTAGGTGAGCGAGAGCCACTCGGCGAAGGCCACCGCCCCGTGCTTGGTGACGCTGTAGGGGGCCGCGCCGATCATCGTCAGCAGTCCGGCGGCGGAGGCGGTGGTGACGAACCGGCCGCCGCCGCGCTCCAGCCAGTCCGGCAGGAGCGCCCTGGCGGCGCGGACATGGGCCATCACGTTGACGTCCCAGGCGGCGGCCCAGACCTCCTCGTCGGCGAACGCGTCGCCGGGCGAGGCGAGGCCCGCGTTGGCGCAGTAGACGTCCACCGTGCCGTCGAGCGCCTCACGGGCCGCGTCCACGATGCCCGAGGCGTCCCCGACGACGGCGAAGCCGCCGATCTCCTCCGCGAGCGGTTCGATCCGCGCGGGGTCCAGGTCGTTGACGACGACCCGCGCTCCCTGGGCGGCGAACCTGCGGGCCAGCGCGGCGCCGATGCCGCCTCCGGCCCCGGTGACCACCACTCCGGCGCCCTGCACCGTACCCATCGTCATCCCGCCTCTCCCGTCCGGCTGCACCGGCAGACTAACCAGTCGGTATGTCATCCGGGAAGAGCCGGGGCGCGCGGGAGGGGGCCGGTTCCCGGCCGGCAGGCCCGGCGCGGTCCGGCCGGGAGGGGTACGGCTTCGGGGCCCCGGGCGGTGCCGCCCCCGGGACGGCGGCCGGGTTCCGGCGCGGGGAATCCGTGCCGTCCGGGTCGTTCCGCGCGGCCCCGGCCCGCGCTAGCGTGCGTGGCCATGACAGTCGGCGCGATCATGGAGGTAGCGGAATGAGCCTGTCCCGACGTGGTGTGCTGGCCGCGGGTGGCGCGATGGGGGCGTTGGCGGCGACGGCGGCCGGTACCGGTCCCGCCACGGCGTCGTCCGCGCGCGGACGCGGGCCCGGGCACGGGCGCGGCCGGGTGCGCACCGGCTTCGACCGGCTGGCGGCCGACGGCTACCGGATGCTGCGGGGCCAGAAGGTCGGGATCGTCACCAACCCGACCGGGGTCACCGCCGACGTACGGCACGTCGTGGACGTCATGCACCCGGACTCCCGGGTGGAGCTGACCGCCGTGTTCGGACCCGAGCACGGTTTCCGGGGGACCGCGCAGGCGGGCGGCTCCGAGGGGCGCTACGACGACCCGGCGACCGGGCTGCCGGTCTACGACACGTACCTCAAGAGGGGCCGGGAGCTGGCGGACGTCTTCATCGCGTCGGGCGTGGACACGGTCCTCTTCGACATCCAGGACGCCGGCGCCCGCTTCTACACCTACATCTGGACGCTCTACGACTGCATGGAGGCCGCAGCGCTCGCGGGCAAGCGCCTGGTGGTGCTGGACCGGCCCAACCCGGTCACCGGGCGCGAGGCCCTGGGGCCGGTGCTGGACCCGGCGTTCGGCACGTTCGTCGGCCGCCGGGAGATCGCCCAGGCGCACGGGATGACGGTGGCGGAGCTGGCGCTGTTCTTCAACGCGGAGTTCCTGCACGAGAATCCGGCGCGGCTGGACGTGGTGACGATGTCGGGGTGGCGGCGCTCGGACTTCTTCGACGACACCGGGCTGCCGTGGGTGCCGCCGAGCCCGAACATGCCGACGCCCGAGACCGCGCTCGTCTACTCCGGCACCTGCCTCTTCGAGGGCACGAACCTCTCCGAGGGCCGGGGCACCACGCGCCCCTTCGAGCTGCTGGGCGCGGAGGGCGTCGACCACCGGTGGGCGGCCGCCGCGAACGCGCTGGAACTGCCGGGGGTGGCCTTCCGCGAGGCGTACTTCGCGCCGACCTTCTCCAAGTTCGCGGGGAAGACGGTGGGCGGGGTGCAGGTGCACGTCCGGGACCGGGAGGTCTTCGATCCGGTCCGCACCGGGATCGCCCTGCTGGTCACGGCGAAGCGGACGTGGAGCGGCTTCGCCTGGCGGCCGGACAACTGGATCGACAAGCTCACCGGCAACACCCGGGTCCGCACGATGATCGACGCGGGCGCGGACACCGACGCGGTGGTAGGGGCGTGGCAGCGGGACCTGGCGGCGTTCCGGGCGAAGCGGCGCGGGTATCTGCGGTACGGCGGGTAGCGGCGGGCCGGGAGCCGGCCGGGCCGGGGGCCTGCCGAGCGGCGGCCCGCCGACCGGCCGGCCCCGGTCCCCCGTCCCCCGGCCGGTCAGCCGGTGAGCGGTCAGCCGGTCAGGTCCAGGTCGCCGAGGGCTTCGCCGTCCTCGGTGAGGCCGCGCTTGCGGTAGCCGAGGCGGAGGTAGAACTCCTCCGGGCCGCCCTCGCCGAGGCGCCAGGTCACGGTCGAGACCGTCCCCCCGCGCCGCCGTATCTCCTCGTTCACCGCCTCCACCGCGAACCGCCCGTACCCCCGGCCCTGCTCCCCGGCGGCCACGGCGAGCCGCCACAGTCCGGAGCGGGGCGGGGCGCCCGGCGCCCCGGCGTCGAAGTCGAACCGCACGTCGAAGAAGGCCATCACGAAGCCCACGACGCGGTCGCCGTCGCGGATCAGCCGGGGCCACGCGGTATCGGGGTGCACGTACGCCTCGGCCAGCGACTGCGCCACCGGCGAGACGAACTTCCGCTGCTCGGGGGCGACGTCCAGCCGACAGGCTTCGAGCACCGTGTCGGGGGTGACCGCTTCAAGGCGGAGAGATCCAGTCGTCATGAGGTCACATCATCTCATCGCCGCCGGTTTCTCCACTGAATTACCTGGTCAGCGGGGGCGCGCCCGCCCGACCGGCCCGGCGCCCCGGCGCGGGAGGCGGCCGCCCGGACGCCGCTTCGCCCCACCCCTGGCGCTCCGTCCGGCATGGGGAGTCTCGGCCAATGGACGGTTTTCATCTTTCGATGGAGCCGGAACGGGCAGGCGTACGTCCACTCCTTGACGTCCAAGGACGAACGGCGGAGGTGGCGGTGACATGGCCGGTTTCCGGAGTCTTGCAAGACAGGTCCGCGATCCCCTGGGCGATCTCGCCCTGCGGCGGTACTCGCTGCGCAAGTGTTTGGAGAGGTTCGCCCCGTACGGGCACCGGGCGACCTGGGACCATCTGTGCGCCCGGCACGGGATCGACCCCGAGGACCGGGCCCCCGATCCGGCGCGTCTGATCCGCGCGCTGGAGGAACTGGAGGAGGCGCGGGCCGTCTGGCTCGCGTACGAGGCGCGGTTCGCCGAGCGGCGGCGGCGCGAGAAGCACGCGGGGCGGCGGCGGCCCGGCGCGTTCGACGACTGGCACCGGCGCACCTGGGGCGGGCACGGGGTGGCCCGCTGCACCGACCCGGAGGTCCACCCCAGCGAGCCCCTCGCCGAGGTCCTGCGCCGGCTGATCGCGGCCCTCGGCTCGGGCCCCGGCTCCGCCTGCCCCGTCTGCGCGGGGACCGGCATCGAGTGGCGGCAGGAGCGGGGCGAGGAGGCGTGGGCGGGCCCGGTCTGCACGGGTTGCGGCATCGCGGTGCCGCAACCCGCCCTGACCGACCGCACGCTGGCTCGGGCCCGGCTGCCCCGCCACCGCGAACGGACCGCCGCCGCCGCGTGAGGCCGGGCGCCCGCGCCTCGCCGGACTACGGTTGCCCGGGCGGCTGTTCGGGCTCGGGCGGCCTCCTGCGCTCGGGCATGAGACGGGATCCGGTGATCTTCTCACCGTTGACGTCGTCGGGGTTGGAGAGCACGCAGGTCTCCAGCGACAGGCAGCCGCAGCCGATGCAGTCGGTCAGGTGGTCGCGCAACCGGTGCAACTGCGTGATGCGCTCGTCCAGTTCTCCGCGCCAGACCTCGGAGAGGCGGGCCCAGTCCTCGCGGGTCGGCGTGCGTTCGTCGGGCAGTTGGGCGAGCGCCTCGCGGATCGTGGCCAAGGGGATGCCGACGCGCTGGGCCGCCCGGACGAAGGCGACCCGGCGCAGGGCGTCACGCGAGTAGCGGCGCTGGTTGCCGCTGGTACGGGTGGAGGCGATCAGGCCCTTGGACTCGTAGAAGTGCAGGGCGGAGACGGCGGCGCCGCTGCGCGCCGAGAGCTGACCGACCGAGAGTTCCTGGAGTGACTGCGGGATCTGTGGCACGCCTCAAACCTACTGCCATGTCGTTGACAAGGAACGCGCCGCCCGACGATGCTGAGCAAGCGCTTAGACATCGCGCCGGGTGGTGCGCCGAGCCGGAAGGCAGGAACCGGGAACATGGCAGAACCAAGGATCTTCACGTCCGCGCAGGAGCTGCGGGACGGGGTGGGCGAGCAGCTGGGACACAGCGACTGGCTGGAGATCGGGCAGGAGAGGATCGACGGCTTCGCCGAGGCGACCGGCGACCACCAGTGGATCCACGTGGACCCGGAGCGGGCGAAGGACGGGCCGTTCGGCACGACCATCGCGCACGGCTACCTGACGCTCTCGCTGCTGCCCGCGCTGGTGCCGCAGGTGATGCGGGTCGAGGGCGTGAAGATGGGCATCAACTACGGGGCCAACAAGGTCCGCTTCCCCTCGACCGTGCCGGTCGGCTCCCGGCTGCGCGCCACGGCGGTGCTCCGCGAGGTCGAGGAGACGGGCGGCGGCGTGCAGGTCACGGCGGTCGTCACCGTCGAGCGCGAGGGCGGCGAGAAGCCGGCCTGCGTCGCCGAGACGGTGTCCCGCTACTACTTCTGACCCGGCTGCGGCCTCCGGACCGCGGTCGGCGCCTCCGGACCGGCTACCGCGTCCGGACCGGCCGGGCCCCGACCATCCGCAGGACGAGGCCGGCGTAGAGTTCGCCGACCTCGTCGGGCGTACGGCTGCCCTGGGCGTTGAACCAGCGGGCGACGTCGATGCAGAGGGACAGCACCGCGAGCGTGGTGCCCGGCACGTCGGTGACGTCGAACTCGCCGCCCCGTACGCCCTCGCCGATGATCCGGCGGACCACGGCGTCGCTCCTGCGCCGCAGGGCGACGATCTCGATGCGGTGCTCCTCGCCCAGCGCGTCCAGCTCGTACTGGACGACCCGGGCGGTGGTGTGCCGCTCCGCGTGCCAGCGGACGAAGGAGCGGACGGCCCCGGCGAGCCGGTCGGCGGCCGTGCCCTCCCGGTCCGCCTCGGCCTCCAGCACGGACAGCGCCCGCTCGTGGCCGATCTTGCTGATCCGGTGGAGCAGCTCTTCCTTCGTCTTGTAGTGGATGTAGAGGGCGGCGGGGCTCATCCCCGCCCGGCCGGCGATGTCACGGGTGGTGGTGGCGTGGTACCCGCGCTCGGCGAAGGCGTCCACCGCGGCGACGAGGAGCCTCCTGGCCGCCTCGGGAGCGACCTCGCCCCACGGCGCGTCCTCACCGTTCGTCTCCTCCGCCGCACACATCGCCCAGGGCCCCTCTCCGTCAACAGGACGAACACCATACCCCGAACCTGAGCAAGCGCTTAGGGGCCCGTCCTCCTGCGGCTCAGAGCTTCTGGAAGGGGTCGTGGTCGGCGAGGATCTTCTCCAGCCGGGCCTGATCGACCCGGTTGACGATCTGCCCGGCCTCCTGCCGGTCCCTGATCACCTTGGCGAGCGTGAAGCAGGACGTGACCAGATAGAGCACCCCGATGGCGAGGAAACCGCGCACCCAGGCGTCGGCGTCGAGGAAGAAGACGCCGAGGGCCACCGCGCCGCTCGCCACCATGAAGGAGGCGACGGCCTGGCCGTAGAAGGCGGTGGTGCTCTGCTGCTTGACGGATGTCGTGTCGCTCATGGACCGAGCATCCCGCCGTCGTGGCGCACGCCACATCCGCGCCCCTACTCAGACCGGCTACTCAGCCGCCCGTACGAACCGGAGCGCGGGACGGCGCCCCTCCGGCCGGGGGCGGGGACGCCGGTCAGAAGGCGGAGACGCCGGTCAGCGCACGGCCGATGATCAGCTTCTGGATCTGGCTCGTGCCCTCGTAGAGCGTCATCACCCGGGCGTCGCGAAGCAGCTTGCCGACCGGGTACTCGTCGATGTAGCCGTAGCCGCCGAAGACCTGGAGGGCGTTGTTGGCGCAGCGGACGGCGGCCTCGGAGGCGTACAGCTTGGCCTGGGAGGCGGCCGTGGCGAACTCCTGGCCCCGGTCGATCAGGTCGGCGACCCGCCAGGTCAGCAGGCGGGCGGCGTCCACGTCCACGGCGATGTCGCTGAGCAGTTCCTGGACGAGCTGGTGGCCGGCGATGGCTTTGCCGAACTGCTCGCGCTCGCCCGCGTACCGCACGGCCGCGTCCAGCGCCGCCTGCGCGATGCCCACACAGCCCGCCGCGACCGACATCCGCCCCTTGGCCAGGGCGGACATGGCGATGGAGAACCCCTTGCCCTCGGGGCCGAGGAGGGCGGAGGCGGGTATCCGGACGTCCTGGAGGACCAGTTCGGCGGTGGCCTGGCCGCGCAGGCCGAGCTTGCCGTGGATGGTGCGGCGGGTGAGGCCGGGGGCGTCGGCGGGGACGAGGAAGGCGGAGACGCCCCGGTGGCCGGGGGCGTCTCCCGTACGCGCGAAGAGCAGGACGACATCGGCCCAGGTGCCGTTGGTGATGAACGTCTTGGCGCCGTTGACCACGTAGTCGCCGCCGTCGCGGACCGCCCTGGTGGCGAGGTTCCCGGCGTCCGAGCCGGTGCCGGGCTCGGTGAGGCCGAAGCAGCCGATCGCCTCGCCCGCCGTCAGCCGGGGCAGCCACTCCCGCTTCTGCGCCTCGCTCCCCCAGGACGCGATGGTCTTGGCGACCAGCCCGAGCGATACGGAGACGATGCCGCGCACCGAGGAGTCGCCGCGCCCCAGCTCCTCGGTGACCAGGCAGTAGGACAGGTGGTCGCCGCCGGAGCCGCCGTACTCCTCGGGGACGGTCAGGCCGAGGAAGCCGAGACCGCCGAGCTTCCTCACGATCGACTTGTCGACGTTCTCGGCGCGGTCCCACGCGACGACGTGCGGGGCGACCTCGCGCGCGACGAACTCCTCGGCCAGCTTCCGGACGGCTTCCTGCTCCTCGTTGAGCGCCAGGTCCATCGCGCGCCACCCCACCTCTCCCGGGCGCCGCTGGGGGCGCACATTAATTAGCACTGCTAGTTTCCGGTACGCAGGCCCTACTATGAGCGGCATGGCCCGACCGCGCAAGCCCCTCCTCAGCAGAGACCGCATCGTGGGGGCGGCGAGCGCGCTCGTGGACTCCGAGGGGCTCGACGCCGTCTCCACGCGCCGCCTGGCGGCCGTCCTGGGGGTCAGCGGGCCTTCGCTCTACAACCACTTCCGCAACAAGGAGGAGATCCTCGACGCGGTCGCCGACGCCGTCTCCGCCCAGGTCGACCTGTCGATGTTCGAGGCGTCGGACCCGCGCGGCTGGCGCGAGGCGCTGCACGACTGGGCGCTCTCCTACCGGGCCGCCCTCGCCGCGCACCCGCACATCGTCCCGGTGCTGGCCCGGGGCCCCGGCCGCCGGCCGGCGGGGCTGCGGGTGGCGGACGCGGTGTTCGGGGCGATGACGGGCGCGGGGTGGCCGCCCGCGCAGGCCACGCGGATCGGGGCGCTGATGCGGTACTTCATCACCGGTTCGGCGCTGGGATCGTTCGCCGGGGGGTTCGTCGACGACGAGACCGCCTACGACCCCGCCGACTACCCGCACCTCGGCCAGGCCCACCTGCTGGCGGACCACCGCCGCCAGGTCGACGAGGGGGCGTTCGAGACGGGGCTGCGGGCGCTGCTGGACGGGCTGGCGCTCCAGTACGAGCAGTACGCGCCCCCCACGGAAACGGTTCGGCAGGACGTGCCCGGCCCCTGACGCCGGGGCCGGGGCGGCCGCCGACCGACCGGTGTTCCGGAGCCGGGGCGGGCGCCGATTGACGGGGGATGACAATTCGGTGGGGGCCGCAGCGATTCGGTTCTACGGTCGTGGCCATGACGACGACCCCGACACCCCTCCCCGTCTCGCCGCCCTCCGGGCGCCGCCGCGCGGTGGCCGCCGCCTGCACCACCGTCGTGCTGTGGGCCTCCGCCTTCGTCTCCATCCGCAGCGCGGGCGAGGCGTACTCCCCCGGCGCGTTGGCGCTCGGGCGGCTGGCGACGGGCGCCCTCGTGCTCGGGGCGATCCTCCTCGTCCGCCGGGAGGGGCTGCCCCGGCGCGGGGCCTGGCCCGGGATCGTCACCTCGGGCGTGCTGTGGTTCGGGCTGTACATGGTGGCCCTGAACTGGGGCGAGCAGGAGGTCGACGCGGGGACGGCCGCGATGCTGGTGAACATCGGGCCGATCCTGATGGCGCTGATGGGGGCCCGGATGCTCGGCGAGGGGCTGCCGCGCCGGCTGCTGACCGGTATGGGCGTCTCCTTCGCGGGCGCGGTGGTGGTCGGGCTCGGGATGTCCGGGCACGGCTCCTCCTCCGTGCTGGGCGTGGCGCTCTGCGTCCTGGCGGCGGTGGCGTACGCGGCGGGGGTGGTGAGCCAGAAGCCGGCGCTGGAGCACGGCTCCTCGCTCCAGATCAACACCTTCGGCTGCCTGATCGGGGCCGTGGCCTGCCTGCCGTTCACCGGGGTGCTGGTCTCCGAGGCCGCCGACGCCCCGCTGTCCGCCACCCTGAACATGGTCTACCTGGGCGTCTTCCCGACCGCGCTGGCCTTCACCACCTGGGGCTACGCCCTGGCCCGGACCACGGCGGGCCGGATGGGCGCGACCACGTACGCGGTCCCGGCGATCGTCGTGCTGATGGCGTGGGTGCTCCTGAACGAGGCGCCGACCCCGCTCGGCGTCCTGGGCGGCGTGCTCTGCCTGGCCGGAGTGGCGGTCTCCCGGAGCGGCGGCCGGGCCGGGGCCGCACGCGGGGCCCCGGCCCCCGCCGCCCAAGCGGACGCGCGCTCGGACGCGCCGTAGGGCCTGCCGCCACCCTGCCGTCGCCGTCCGCAGGGGCCCCGGGGAAGCGCTCCCCCGCCCCCCCCCGGGGGCGCTTCCCCTAGAAGACGACCAGGGCCCGACCTCCCTTGCCCGCGATCATGTTGGCGAACGCGGCGGGGATGCCGTCCAGCGCGATGCGCTCGGTGACCATCATCGACAGGTCGAAGCGGCCGGCGCGGATGTGGTCGGCGAGGGCGGGCAGGTCGCGCGCCGGATCGCTGTTGCCGTAGACGCACCCCGTGAGGGACCGGCCCCAGTGGAAGATCTCCAGGGCGTTGAAGCTGACCACCTGGTCCTTGCCGCCGATCCCGACGACGGTCGCGCGCCCGCCGCGCCGGGTGGACTCCCAGGCGGCCCGGATGGTCGCGGGCCGGCCGACGCACTCGACCGCCACGTCCGTGCCCTGGCCCCCGGTGAGCTTCCGGATCTCGCGCGGGGTGGTGGCGGAGGCGATCAGGTAGTCGGTCGCCCCCGCCTGCCGGGCCAGCTCCTCCTTGGCCGGCGAGACGTCGACCGCGATGATCCGGGACGCCCCGGCGATCCGGGCGGCCTGGAGCACGGCCAGGCCGACGCCGCCGATCCCGAAGACGGCGACGCTCTCGCCCTCGCGGAGCCGGGCGCTGTGGTGGACGGCCCCGTAGCCGGTGAGGACCGCACAGCCGAGGAGGGCGGCGTCGGTGAGCGGGACGCCGTCGGGGGCGGGGAGCACGCAGTTCGCGGCGACGACGGTCTCCTCCGCGAACGCCGCGACGTTCAGCCCGGGGTGGAGGTCGGCGCCGTCCGCCGTACGGGCGTGGAGGCCGGCGGCGCCCTTGAGGGCGTCGGCGCAGAGCCAGACCTCGCCGATCCCGCAGTGGAAGCACGAACCGCACGAGGGCGCCCAGTTCAGGACCACGCCGTCGCCGGGCGCGACATGGGTGACGCCCTCGCCGACCGCCAGGACCGTACCGGCGCCCTCGTGGCCGAGGACGGCGGGCACCGGGACGCGCATGGTGCCGTTGGACAGGGACAGGTCGGAGTGGCAGACACCGGCGGCGGCGAGCGCGACGCGCACCTGGCCGGGGCCGGGCTCCGGCAGGACGATGTCGGTGATCTCCAGCGGAGCTCCGACGGCGGGCAGTACGGCGGCGCGGACCACGAACAGACTCCCATGGCTCTTCGAACGGCTGGATCGGACGGTACGTCGGTATCCCGGTCGGGTTCCCCGGCACGTCGGCGCCTCGGCGCGTCACCGCCGCGGTACGCGTACGTCCCGGCGGGCTCACCCGCACGGTGCGGACGGGATCAGAACTGGAGCGACTTGGTCTGGAGGTACTCCGCCAGGCCGTGCGGCCCCAGCTCGCGGCCGACCCCCGACTGCTTGTAACCGCCGAACGGGGCCAGCGGGTTGAACCGCCCGCCGTTGATGTCGACCTGCCCGGTCTCCATCCGGCGGGCGAAGGCCACCGCCTCCTCGTCGGTCGCGGCCCACACCGCCCCGGCGAGCCCGTACACGGTGCCGTTGGCGATCCGCAGGGCGTCGTCCACGTCCTCGTACCGCAGGATCGAGACCACCGGGCCGAAGATCTCCTCCTGGGCGATCGTCATCTCCGGGGTGACGTCGGCGAAGACGGTCGGGCTGACGTAGAAGCCGGTCGCCAGGGGCGCGTCCGGGCCGCCCGCGATCAGCCGGGCGCCCTCCTCGATGCCGCGGGCGATGTAGCCGCGTACCCGCGCCTGCTGCTCGGCGTTGACGAGCGGGCCGACCCGCTCCCCCGCCACGTACTTGGTGACGGCGTTGGCCGCCAGCTCCACGGCCTCGTCGTACCGCTCGGCGTCCACCAGCATCCGGGTCCAGGCGCTGCACGTCTGGCCGGAGTTGGTCATGACGTTGGCGATGCCGACGTTGACCGCCTTGGCGAGGTCCGCGCCGGGCAGGATCACGTTGGCGGACTTGCCGCCCAGTTCGAGGGCGACGCGCTTGACGGCGGCCCCGGCGGTGGCGCCGATCCGCTTGCCGACGGCGGTGGACCCGGTGAACGAGACCAGGTCGACGTCCTCGTGCTCGGCGAGCGCCTGTCCGGCGACCGGTCCGAGGCCGGTGACCAGGTTGAAGACCCCGGGCGGCAGGCCGGCGGCCTCGGTGGCCTCGGCGAAGAGCTGGGCGGTGAGCGGGGTGTCCTCGGCGGGCTTGAGGACGACGGTGCAGCCGGCGGCGAGCGCGGGGGCGACCTTGGCGACGATCTGGTGGAGCGGGTAGTTCCAGGGGGTGATCGCGCCGACCACGCCGACCGGTTCCAGGAGGACGGTGGAGTTGCCGATCCGCTCCTCGAAGGCGTAGGAGGCGGCCAGTTCGGCGTACGAGGCGGCCACCAGGACGGGGACGCCCGCGTGGACCATCTGCGACAGCGGCAACGGGGAACCCAGCTCGGCCGTGATCGTCTCGGCCAGCGTGTCCTTGCGGGCGGCCAGTGCGTCGGCCAGCGCGGTGAGCCGGGCGGCGCGCTCGGCGGGCGGCGTCGAGGCCCACGCCGGGAAGGCGGCGCGCGCGGCCCGTACCGCCGCGTCCACGTCCTCGGCCGTGCCCGCCGGCACCTGGGCGATGACCCGCTCGTCGGCCGGGTTCACGACCGCGATCGTGTCCTGCCCGACGGGGGGCCGCCACGCACCGTCGATGTACATCTGGTCATGGGCCTTCATGGCTGTTTCCTCCCGGACGTGCTGTGCGGAGCGCCGAAGCCGTGCGGCGCGGGCGCACGTCGCACCCGCCCAAACTAGCGCCGTTAGTTTTCCGGCGCCAGGGAGCCTTCCGAGACGCCGGTCACGCCGGGCGCGTACGCCTCCGGGCCCTTACCCGCTTCCCGGCGCGGCCATCCGCGCTCCGGACCGGCGACAGCGGGGCGGAGGGCGGCGCGGGGCGTGTTCGGCGGTCCTCGGGAGACGGCGAACACACCCCCAGCGTCCCGGGCCCCTCACGCGCCTGATGCCCCGGGCCGCTCACGCGGCTGACGGGGAGGGCCGGACCGGCACGCCGGTCCCGCGGGCCCCCTCAGGGGGCGGGGGGAGGATGGGACCGGCCGCCGGCCGCCCGGCCCCGCGACTTCGCCGGTACGGCCCCGGCTTCCGGCGGCACGGGGGCGCTCTTCGGCGGCGCGGGGGCGTCTTCCGGTGGCATGGGGGCGCCTTCCGGCGGCGCGGGGACCGGCTCCGTACGCCCGTCACCGCGCAGGCCGAGCCCCGCCGCGCCGAGCAGCCCCACACCGAGCAGCGTGAACGGGGCCGCCACCCCCACCGCACCCGCGATCAGGCCCGCCGCGGCGGGGGCGGCGACCTGGCCGAGCCGGTTGCCGGTCAGCCGCAGGGCCAGCGCGGTGGAGCGCGCCCCTTCGGGGGCGGCCCGGACGACCGTGGTCATGGACAGCGGCTGGCCGACGCCGAGGCAGAACCCGAGCACGGCCAGCATCACGGCGAGGACCGGTACGGAGACGGGCAGCGCGACCCCCGCGCACAGCAGTCCGGCGAGCAGGCAGCTGGTGGTCAGCAGCGCCCGGCGGCCCAGCAGCCGCAGCAGCGGCGTCATCACCAGCCGGCAGGCGATCGTGGCGGCGGCCCGCAGGCTCAGCAGCAGCCCGACGGTGGCGGGCGCGATGGAGCGGTGCTCGCCGACGACCGGCAGGTAGGCGGTGAGGATGTCGGTGGCGGAGAGCACCGCCATGCTGATGAGGATGCCGGCGGGGACGCCGCGTGCGCCCAGGATGGTCCGGACCGGGACCTTTTCACCCGCCCGCGACCGGGCGCCGCCCTCCCGGCGGTGCTCGATGCGCCAGAGCGAGGTGAGGGCGGCCGCGCAGACCCCGGCCGAGACGAGGAGCGCCAGCGCGCTCGTACGGCCCAGGACGCCGCCCTGCCCGGAGATCAGCGCGCCCGCCGCGACCGGGCCGATGAGCTGGCCGAGCGAGGCTCCGATGGTGAAGTGCCCGAAGTTGCGGTCCTGTTCGTCGGGTGCGGACTGCCGGGCCACGATCGACTGGGCGCCGATCACGAAGCACAGGTGGCCCAGGCCCGTCACCCCGCTCCAGGCGGCCATCGCGGGCAGGGAGGGGACGAGGCCGCTGAGCGCGCAGCCGCCGGAGATCAGGAGGACGCCGAGCGGCAGCAGGGGGGCGCAGCGGCCGTGGTCGGTACGGCGGCCGAGCGGCACCGCGACGAACAGCGGGAGCAGGGCGTAGACCCCGGCGATGACGCCGACCGCCGTCTCGTCCGCACCGAGCGCGAGGGCCCGGTAGGAGACGGCGGGCCGCGCCATCGACACCGCCCCCTGCGCGAAGGCGAAGGCGATGACGAGGCGCAGCAGCCAGCCCCTGCCGGGCCCGGTTCGCGGCGCGGACACCATCACATGATGCCGAACAGGATGCCCGCGGCGAGCACCACCAGCGAGGTGAGGACGGCCCACTTGACGGTGAAGCGGGTGTGGTCGCCGAACTCGACCCTGGCCATGCCGACGAGGACGTACACGGCGGGCACGAGCGGCGAGGACATGTGCAGCGCCTGGCCGGCCAGGGAGGCGCGGGCGATCTCCAGCGGCGACACCCCGTGGGCCGCGCCCGCCTCGGCGAGGACCGGCAGGACGCCGAAGTAGAAGCCGTCGTTGGACATGAAGTAGGTGAGCGGCAGGCTCAGCAGGCCGGTGACGAGGGCCATGTGCGGGCCCATCGCGTCGGGGATCGCGCCGACGACCCAGTCGGCCATGTGCTCGACCATGCCCGTGCCGGTGAGGACCCCGGTGAAGACGGCGGCGGCGAAGACCATGCCGGAGACGTTGAGGACGTTGTCGGCGTGGGCGGCGATCCGGGCGCGCTGGTCGGGCATGTGGGGGAAGTTCACGGTGAGCGCGAGGGCCGCGCCGAGGAGGAAGAGCACCGGGATCGGCATCAGTTCCATGATCATCGCCGTCAGGAGGGCGGCGGTGAGCCCGGCGTTGAACCAGTAGAGCTTCGGGCGGAGGGTGGACCGGTTCGGGTCGAGGCCCTGGAACTCCTCGTCGTCCTCCTCGTCCCCGGCCGCCGCGCCCGCTCCCGCCGCGCCGTCGCCGCCCGTGGCGGCGGGGCCCGAAGCGGAACCGGCCGCACCCTTGCGGAGGCGGTCCGTGCCGCCGCCCGCGCCTCCGGCTCCGGCGCCGACCGTCACGGTCTCCGGCTCGGCGTCCCGTACCAGCGCCTCGTCGAGGGTGAGCATCCCCAGCCGCTTGCGCTCCCGGCGGCCCAGCACGTACGCCAGCGCGAACACCGCGAGCAGGCCCATGGCCAGGGCCGGGATCATCGGCACGAAGATCTCGGAGGCGTCCAGCTTGAGCGCGGTGGCGGCGCGGGCGGTGGGGCCGCCCCAGGGGAGGGTGTTCATGACGCCGTTGGCGGTGGCGGCGACGCCGGTCATCACGACCAGGCTCATCTTCAGCCGCTTGTAGAGCGGGTACATCGCCGAGACGGTGATCATGAAGGTGGTGGAGCCGTCGCCGTCCAGCGAGACGATCGCGGCGAGGACCGCCGTGCCGACGACGATCCGCATCGGGTCGGCCTTGCAGAACCGCAGGATGCCCCGGACGACCGGGTCGAAGAGGCCGACGTCGATCATCACGCCGAAGTAGACGATGGCGAACATCAGCATGGCGGCGGTGGGGGCGAGGTTGCCGACGCCCTCGATGACGTAGTCACCGAGTTGCGCGCCCTGTCCGACGGCGACGCAGAACAGTGCGGGGATCAGTACCAGCGCCGCGATCGGCGACATCTTCTTCGTCATGATCAGGACCAGGAAGGTCGCGATCATGGCGAAGCCGAGGATTGTCAGCATGGGGGATACCTAACGTTCATCCTTGAACTCCCACCGGTCTCGGCGGTCGGTCCGGACGACGTTAGGGGTCGCCTCCCAGCGTTAACAAGATGTTGACGTGTGAGCAATACGAGCAAAACCCCAGGTCAACACGGTGATGCTAAGGAACCGGGGTGACGGAGACCGGGATGGCGTTGAGCACGGCGGTGCCGGACAGCGGGTCCAGGAGGGTGCCGTCGAGCAGCTGGTTCACGTTCACGCCGGGGTGGGCGGCGGCGACCGACATCCGGGTGCCGGGACGGTTGTGCCCCCAGCCGTGGGGCAGGCTCACCACCCCGCCGCGCACGGTGTCGGTGATCTCGACGGGGGCCTCGACGCCGCCGCCCGCGGACTCGATCCGGGCGAGGGCCCCGTCCACGAGTCCGATGCGGGCCGCGTCGTCGGGGTGGATCTGGAGGGTGCAGACGTTGGTTCCGCCGGTGAGCGAGCCGACGTTGTGCATCCAGCTGTTGTTGGAGCGCAGGTGCCGCCTGCCGACGAGGACGAGCGGGGCGGGCCGGTCCCCCAGCGCCCGGCGCAGCCGCGGAAGGTCGGCGGCGATCGGCTCCGGGAGCAGTTCGACGCGGCCGGAGCGGGTGCGCAGGACGTCGGCGAGCCGGGGCTCCAACGGGCCGAGGTCGATGCCGTGCGGGTGGGCGAGGAGCCGCTCCAGCGTCAGCCCGTACGGGCCCAGGCGCAGCATCAGGTCCAGTCGCCGTTCGGGGCCGTCGGCCCCGGTGAGTTCGCCGGCCAGCTCCTTCGGGGCCCCCGCCCTGGCGATGGCGGCGTCGACGGCGAGGTCGTCGACGGCGGAGGGCGGCGCGCCGTGCATGCCGCTCACCGCGAGGATCAGCCGGGCGTGGATCTCGCTCTCGTCCATCCGCCCGTCCTCCAGGGGCACGGCGGCCCGGGTGTAGCGGACCTGGTTGCGGACGGCGAAGCCGTTGAACGCGAAGTCGAAGTGGGCGCTCTGCGAGGGCGGCGGCGGGGGCAGGACGACGTCGGCGTGGCGGGAGGTCTCGTTGAGGTAGGGGTCGACGCTCACCATGAAGTCGACTCCCCCGGCGAGCGCCGCGTCGAGGCGGTCGCCGTCGGGCGCGGAGAGCACGGGGTTGGCGGCGAGGACCAGCAGGGCGCGGATACGGCCGTCGCCCGGGGTGTCGATCTCCTCCGCGAGGGCGGCGATGGGCAGTTCGCCCTTGGCCTCGGGGTGCCCGGAGACCCGGCTGGCCCAGCGGCCGAGCGCGAAGCCCTTGCCGGGGACGGCGGCGCGGGGCCCGGGCCCGGCGGGGCGGGGGGCGCGGGCGGTGGCGGAGAGCGGGAACAGCGCGCCGCCGGGCCGGTCGAGGTTGCCGGTGAGGATGTTGAGGACGTCGATCAGCCAGCTGGCGAGCGTGCCGTGCTCGACGGTGCAGCTGCCGATGCGCCCGTAGACGGCGGCGGTGGGGGCGGCGGCGAGTTCACGGGCGACGGCGGTGATGGCGGCCGCGTCCACGTCGCACGCGGCGGCGACGGCGTCGGGGGTGAAGTCGGCCAGGGCGGCGGCGAGTTCGTCCATCCCTTCCAGGTGCTCGGCGAGCGGCCCCGGGTCGGCGAGCTTCTCGGCGAGCAGGGTGTGCGCGAGCGCGGCCAGCAGCAGGGCGTCCGCGCCGGGCCGGATCGCGATGTGCCGGTCGGCGAGGCGGGCGGTGCGGGTGCGGCGCGGGTCGATGACGGTGAGGGTGCCGCCGCGCCGTCGCAGGGCCTTGAGCCGGCCGGGGAAGTCCGGGGCGGTGCAGAGGCTGCCGTTGGACTCCAGCGGGTTGGCGCCGATCAGGAGGAGGTGGTCGGTGCGGTCGAGATCCGGTACGGGGATGGCGTGGGCGTCGCCGAAGAGCAGTCCGCTGGAGACGTGCTTGGGCATCTGGTCCAGGGTGCTGGCGGTGAAGAGGTTGCGGGTGCGCAGGGCCCCGAGCAGCAGGGGAGGGTAGAGGGAGCCCGCCATGGTGTGCACGTTCGGGTTGCCGAGGACCACGCCGACCGCGTTCGGGCCGTGAGCCTTCGTCAGGGCCGGCACCCGGGCGGCGATCAGGTCGAACGCCTCGTCCCAGGACGCCTCGCGCAGCTTCCCGTCGGCGCCGCGCACGAGGGGGGCGCGCAGCCGGTCGGGGTCGGCGTCGAGTGCTCCGAAGGAGGCCCCCTTGGGGCAGATGAAGCCTCGGCTGAAGACGTCGTCGCGGTCGCCTCGCGCGCCGGTGACGGTGGTCCCCTCGATGGTGAGGGTGAGGCCGCAGGTGGCCTCGCAGAGGGGACAGATGCGCGGTGCGGTACGGGAGTCGTGGGACATGGGCCCTCCCCGGGCGGCTGCGGCGGCGGCACGCGGACATGGGCCGGGCGGGCAGGAGCGCCCGTTCCCGGCCCGGCCGAGCATACCGACCGGTACGGACGGAGGGGAGGTGGCTGCCTCCGCTCAGTCGAGCGTGTGGGCGAGGTAGGAGCGGACCAGGGTGCGGGTCTCGGCGACGATGGCCGCGTCCCCCGACGGCTCCGCGCGGAAGGCGAGTTGGAGGAGCGCGTCGGCGGCCTCGACGCTCACCAGGACCGCGCGGGACAGCCGCTCGTCGGCCCGGCGGCCGAGGTGGTCGGCGAGCAGCACGGCGAGCCGGTCCGCGAGACGCCGGTTGGCGTCGTCCGCGGCGCCCTCGGCCGGGGAGGGCGGCCCGAAATCGACCAGTGCGAAGCCGGGGACATCGCGCTTCATCGCCAGGTACTCGTCGAGCACCGCGTCGATGGCGGCCCGCCAGTCGGCGTCGGGGAGCTTGGCGAGCCGGGCGGCCACCCGGTCGGCGTAGACGTCCAGGTTGCGCAGGGCGAGGGCCTCGACGAGCGCGCGCTTGTTGGAGAAGAACCGGTAGACGGAGCCGATGGGCACCTCGGCGCGCTCGGCGACGGCACGGGTGGTGAGCAGCTCGTATCCGGTCTCGTCGAGCAGCGCGGCGCAGGAGTCGAGTATCCGGGCCAGCCGGTCGGCACTGCGCTGCTGCACCGGGGCGCGGCGGAGGTTCGGGTTGACGTGGGGCACGGTCCCCATGATGCCGTGCCCGCCCCGCCGGGCGAACGGAAGCACCCCGCCGCCCGGCCCCGAGCCCGCCCGCGACCGCCCCCGGCCCCGGAGGGGGCGGCACACCCCGCGAATGGCGCGATGCGCGCCGTTGACGTGCCCCGCCCTCATTCCTACGGTGGTACATAGGATTCGCCGTCCGGCGGGTCCGAGGGATTTCACGGGGACACCGGGAGTGCGGGATGAGCGCGATCGACCAGGCGAGGAAGACGGCCGAGGGGCTGACGTACTCCTCGGGCTTCGGCAACGAGCACGGCTCCGAGGCGGTTCCCGGAGCGCTGCCGCACGGGCGCAACTCCCCCCAGCGCGCCCCGCTCGGACTGTACGCCGAGCAGGTGAGCGGCTCCGCCTTCACCGAACCGCGCGCGGACAACCGCCGCTCCTGGCTCTACCGCATCCGCCCCTCGGCCGCCCACCCGGCGTTCACCCGCACCGACAACGGGAGCCTGCGCTCCGCGCCGTTCACCGAGACCGTGCCGGACCCCAACCGGCTGCGCTGGAACCCGCTGCCCGACCCCGCCCCCGGCACGGACTTCCTGAGCGGCCTGTGGACACTCGGCGGCAACGGCGACGCCACCCGGCGCGCCGGGATGGCGATCCACCTGTACCACGCCGACACCTCCATGACGGACCGCGTGTTCAGCGACTCCGACGGCGAGCTGCTGATCGTCCCGGAGCGCGGCGGACTGCTGCTGCGCACCGAGATGGGGCTGCTGCGCGCCGAACCGGGCCATGTCGCGCTGATCCCGCGCGGGATCCGCTTCCGGGTGGAGCTGCTGGAGGAGACCGCGCGGGGGTACGTCTGCGAGAACTACGGCCGCCCCTTCGCCCTGCCCGACCTGGGCCCGATCGGCGCCAACGGCCTGGCCAACGCCCGGGACTTCCTCGCCCCCGTCGCCGCGTACGAGGACCGCGAGGGCCCGGTGGAGGTGGTCAACAAGTTCTGCGGCAACCTCTGGACGGCGACGTACGACCACTCGCCGCTCGACGTGGTGGCCTGGCACGGCAACCACACCCCGTACGTCTACGACCTGCGCCGGTTCAACGTGATCGGCACGATCAGCTACGACCACCCCGACCCGTCGATCTTCACGGTGCTGACCTCGCCGTCCGACACCCCGGGGCTGGCCGGGGTGGACTTCGTCGTCTTCGCGCCGCGCTGGCTGGTCGGCGAGGACACCTTCCGGCCGCCGTACTTCCACCGCAACGTGATGAGCGAGTACATGGGGCTGATCGACGGGGCGTACGACGCGAAGGCGGACGGCTTCGTCCCCGGCGGCGGCTCCCTGCACAACATGATGTCGGCGCACGGACCGGACCGGGAGACGTTCGACCGGGCGAGCGCGGCGGAGCTGAAGCCGCAGAAGATCGACGACGGACTGGCCTTCATGTTCGAGACCCGCTGGCCGGTCACGGCCACCGCTCAGGCGGCCACCGCCGACCATCTGCAGCGCGGGTACGACGACGTGTGGCAGGGTCTGAGCCGCAACTTCCGGCCGTAGACGGCAAGAGGTCCGAGGACGGGACGGGGACGACGTGACGGAGAGCCACCGACAGGCCGGGGCGGACGACCGGAAGGGCGAGGGGGCCGCCGGCCCGGCCTCCGGGCCGCCCGCCTTCGCCCCCGACTCCCTCGTCCTGAACCGGAAGCTGCCGCTCTGGTACCAGGTGTCCCAGTCCCTGCGGGCCTCCATACTCGGCCGCCCGCAGGGCTCCCCCGCCAGGCTGCCCACCGAGGAGCAGCTCGCCGCGCACTACGGGGTCAGCGTGCTCACGATGCGCCAGGCCCTGAAGGAGCTGGAGACGGAGGGGTTGATCAGCCGGCACCGGCGGCGCGGGACGTTCATCGAGCCGCGCGCCCGGCGGGTCTCCCCGGTCCGGCTGCTGGGCTCGGTGGACGCGATCGTGGCCCAGCAGTCCGGGGAGGCGACAACCGTTCTCGGCCACGGCTCTGCCCCGGTGCCCGGCGATCTCGCGGAGTTCTTCCCCGGCCGCACCGAGGTGACCTGCTTCCGGCGGCTGCGCCGCGACGGGGGGAGCGACGAGCCCACCAACTGGGCGGAGAACGCGGTGCTCCCCGACATCGCCGCCCGGATCGACGTGGCCGACCTCGAACGGTGGCCGATGACCAAAGTGCTGCGCGACGTCGTCGGGGTGAGGATCTCCCGGATCACCGACACGGTGGAGGCGCGCCTCGCCGACCCGGTCACCGCCGAGCTCCTTCAGGTGCCCCTGCTCAGCCCGATCCTGCACTACACGGGGGTGACGTACGACGAGGAGGGCCGCGTGGTGGACGTGGCCCGGATCCGCTACCGGGGCGACCGGTTCGCCTTCTCCGTGACGGTGGAGGCCCACTGACCCCGCCCGCGGGGCCGCCGGCCGCCGTTACGATGCGAGAGGTCACGTCGGACAGGGGAGGGCGGCCCGGTGGCAGCGCGCAGGACGGCGGCAGCCGCGTCCGGCGGGGACACGCGGTCCTCGCCCCTCGACGCGTTCCCACCGCTCGACGAGCTGATGCCCTGGTCGGTGCGGCCCCTGAGGACCGGCCGCGCCTGGGTGAGCGGCCCCGACCCCGTGGCGCTCCGGGCCCGCTGGGAGCGGCTGGCCGCGGCCGGACCCGCCGAGCAGGAGCGGCTGTTCGCGCCCACCCGTTCCCGTACGCCGCACACCTCGGTGGCGGCGCTGCCCGGCCGGTCCGGCGGAACCACCCGCTTCGCCCGCCTTCCGGGCCCCTGTCCCGACCCCGTACGCGTCCCGCACGGCCCCTACGACGAGCAGTGGCTGCTGCCGGACCACCGGCTGATCGACGCGGCCCGTCCGGAGCTGTGGCGGGTCGCCGACGGGCAGCAGCTGTTCGCGGTCGAGCACGCCGCCGCCCCCGACGACTCCGGCCCCGCCCTGACGGTGACCGCGCTGCTGCCGGACGGGTACTCCCCCGCCGGGCGTCCCGGCCGGATCCGCCCGCTGTTCCGCAGGCCCGGCGGCACGGAGGCCAACCTCGCGCCGGGCCTTTCGGAGCTGCTGCGCGGGCGGCTCGGCGGCGGGGCCGGGCCGGACGCGTTCGCCCCGGAAGCGGTGCTGGCCTGGATCCTGGCCGCCGCCCGGCCCTCCCCCGCCGGGCCCCGGATCCCGCTTCCGGCGGAGGCCGGGGTGTGGTCGGCGGGGGTGGCGCTCGGCCGGGAGCTGATACGGCTCCAGACGCGTGGGGCGCGGGGCGGGGAGCGGCCCCGGCTGCCGGGCGGGCGCAGGCCCTACGTGCGGGCGGCGCTCCCCGCGCGGCCCGCGGGGGTGTCCTACGACGCCGGGGACGAGGCGCTGATCGTCGGTGAGGGCCGGATCGCGCCGGTGCCCGCGGCGGCCTGGGAGTTCACGGTGGGCGGGGTGCGGGTGCTGGAGCGGTGGTTCGGGCTCCGCGCCGCCGCGGCGGCGGGGCTGCGGGCCGACGGGGAGGCCCCGGACGGACTCGACGCGGTCGGCGCGCGCGGCTGGCCCCGGGAGTGGACGTCGGAGCTGCTCGAACTGGTCACCGTGCTCGCTCTGGTGGACGGCGCCGCGGGGCCCCGGAAGGAGCTGGCGGCCCGGCTGGAAGCGGGCCCCCTGATCGGGCCCGCCGAGCTGCGGGCCGCGGGCGTGCTGCCGGTCCCGGCCCCGGCACGGCGTCCCGCCTCGGTGCTCGGGCACCAGGAGGAGGGCCCGGAGGGCCAGTTCGCCCTGCTGTAGCGTCCCGTCGCCCCCCGGGGGGTGACGAAAGGGCCGGTCAGGGGGTATGCACGGGGGCATGAACACATCCCCTCTCCCCCTCGACGGCATCACGGTGGTGGCCGTCGAGCAGGCGGTGGCCGCCCCCTTCGCCACCCGGCAGCTCGCCGATCTCGGCGCCCGGGTGGTCAAGGTGGAGCGCCCGGACGGCGGCGACTTCGCGCGCGGCTACGACACGGCGGCGCGCGGGCTCGCCTCGCACTTCGTCTGGTGCAACCGCGGCAAGGAGTCCCTGGCCGTCGACCTCAAGGACCCGCGCGGCCTCGCGATCGTCCGTGAACTCATCGCCGGGGCCGACGTGTTCGTACAGAACCTGGCCCACGGGGCGGCGGCCCGGCTCGGGCTCGACGCCGCCTCGCTCTGCGCCGGGCACCCGCGCCTGGTGGCGGTGGACATCTCCGGGTACGGGGCGGCCGGACCGTACGCGCACAAGCGGGCCTACGACATGCTCGTGCAGTGCGAGGCCGGTCTGGTCTCGGTGACGGGGACGGCGGAGCGGCCGGTGAAGGCGGGCGTTCCGGCGGCGGACATCGCGGCGGCCATGTACGCGTTCTCCGGGGTGCTGGCGGCCCTCCTGCGCCGGGCGGCCACCGGGCGCGGCGGCCCGGTCGAGGTATCCATGCTGGACGCGCTCGCCGAGTGGATGGGCCACCCGCTGCACCAGGGCATGCACGGCTCCGCTCCCCCCGCGCGCACCGGACTGGCGCACTCGGTGATCGCCCCGTACGACGCCTTCGCCACGGCCGACGGGGAGCAGGTGCTGCTCTCGGTGCAGAACGACCGGGAGTGGCGGCGGCTGGCCGAGAAGGTGCTCGGCCGACCGGAGTTGGCCGACGACCCGGAGTTCGCGACGAACGCGGCGCGGACCGCGAACCGGGAGCGGACCGACGAGGCGGTGGGCCGGGCGCTGGCGGGCCTGACGGGTGAGGAGGCGCTGGCCCGGCTGGAGGCGGCGGGCATCGCCTGCGCCCGGTTGAACACGGTGGCCGACGTGGCGGCGCACCCGCAGCTGGCCGCACGGGACCGGTGGCGGGAGGTGGGTTCGCCGGTGGGGCCGCTGCGGGCGCTGTTGCCGCCGATCACGCTGCCGGGGAGCGAGGAGGCGCGCATGGGCGCCGTACCGGCGCTGGGTGAGCACACCGATGCGCTGCTGCGAGCCCTGGGGATGACGGACGAGCAGGCATCGGTGCTGCGCCGGGACGGAGTGATCGCCTGAGCCGTCCCGAGCGGCGGGGCGGGCCGGGCGACGCCGTGCGGTGGGTCAGCGGCGGCTGCCGAAGAGCGAGCGCCGCAACCGCCGCAGGGGCGCGAAGAGCGACACGCGCGCGCTCCGGCTCCGGTGGCTGCGCGCGGCGTCGCGCGAGGTCAGCTCGCGCATCAGCAGCGTCGCTTCGGCCGCCTCGCGCTGCGGGACGACGGGGCCGCCGAGCACCGCGAGATGGCGGTCGAGGCGCGTACTGGTCGCACCGCTCCCGCATGTGATGGCAGGCACACGCGGCCTGCTCCGCACCGTTATCTGTTCCATGTCACTCCCCACCCGTACGAGGGCACCCGGTCCGGGCAGGTTAACCCTATCGTTCCCCGGGGACACCCGTGTATCCCGGCCACAGGATTGCGCACACGCATACGGAGGTTGACGGCCCGTTACCGAATCCGCGCGCCTGGGGGGCGACTTGGGGCGGTTCGCCGGTTCTGCCCGGCGGACCGTCCGCCCCCGAGCCCCCGCCGCCGCCCCGTGGAGCGGGAGCCCCCGACCGGCGAGACCCCCGGCCCGGGAACGACGACGGGCGGAACGCGCTTGTCAGGCGGCCGACTTGAAGACCGGGAGGTAGCCGCCCGACTGTCCGGCGGCGGTGGGGTGGTAGGACTCGCCGATGTTCAGCCAGTTCACGCTGTGCAGCCAGGAGCTGCTCGAACAGATCTCGTGCCCCGCGAAGGTCGTCCTGACGTCGCCGAAGGTGAAGCCGTGGTCCGCGGCCCGCTTGGCGGTGGCCGTGTTGAGGTGGTCGGAGGCCGCGTTGATGGCGGAGCGCTCCTTCTCGCTCAGCCCGGCGATGCAGCCGCCGCCCAGTTGGTAGAAGCGGGGGTAGCCGAGGACGACGACGCGGGCGGAGGGGGCCTTGGAGCGGATCGCCGTGTACACGGAGTCGAGTCGGCCCGGCAGGGTGGTGTCGACGTAGGAGCGGGCGGTGGCGATCCGGTTGAGGCAGGTGGCCTCGGACTGCAGGACGCAGGTCGTCATCACGTCCGCGAAGCCCGCGTCGTTGCCGCCGATGGAGATCGAGACGAGGTCGGTCGAGGCGTTCACCTTGCCGAGCTGACCGCCCGTGACGTCTCCGGTCCGGGCGCCGGAGCAGGCGGCGAAGTCGAAGGTGGAGGGGGAGTTGGCGGCCGCCCAGAGGGCGGGGTACGCGCGGCTGCTGCGTTTGCAGCTGGAGCCGTCGTAGCTGCCGGCTCCGACGCCGGAGGAGTACGAGTCCCCGAGGGCGACGTAGTCGACGGCGGCGGCGGACGAATCGGCGTTCGCGATCCCGGCACCGGTGAGGGCGAGGGCTGCGCCGAGCAGGAGGGAGGACGAGAACGCCACGAGTCTGGACATTTTCATGAAACTCCTTGGACTCCGTGAGCAGGGGATATCTGCCTGCTCCGTAGTAGCAGCGGACTCGCTGGTTCGGTAGTGTCCATGCCAAAAATATGAACGGCGTGCTTCCGTCCGCCCCCCGGTGTTCATCGGGCGCTCCCCGCCGTCCCGTCGCCGCCCCGCCGGTCCACGGCCCCGCGCGCGGCGTGCCCTCGGACCCCGAAACCCGGGTGCACGGCCCGGACCCGTGCCGGATCATGAGCGCCATGCCCGACTCCCTCGCATCCGCCCTGCCCATCCGGCTCACCCTCGACGACGGCGACTCCCCGTCCGACGTCGTCGACGCGCTCTTCCTGGGGCGCTTCGCGACGGGTGAGCAGCCGTACGCGCGCAACACCTCCATCGACCGGGTGAAGGCGGGGGCGACGCTGCTGCCGCCGGACGCCACCGTGGTGCGGAACGCCGGGGGCGACGACCGCAGCGCGACGCTCGCGGAGGGCGAGGGCTGGACCCTGCTGGCCTCCCGGTGGAGCCGGAACGCGGACGTGACCGTCATCGCGACCACCCCGGAGCTGGCGGCGGAGGTCCTCGCCCGGGCCACGGACGGCGCGCGGGACGAGCCGGAGCCCCGGCCCGACGACGTGACCATGGGCTTCTGGTACGCCTCCCCGCACCGCGGACCGCACCGCACCACCCGCCGGATCACCGCCGGGAGCTGGGAGGAGGCCCGGCCCGACTACACCGCCCCGGTGGCCGACTCCCTGGACCGGCTGATGAGGACGACCCCGGAAGACGTCACGGGCCGGCTGCTCCTGCTGCACGGGCCGCCCGGCACCGGCAAGACCTCCGCGCTGCGCACCCTGGCCCGCTCCTGGAGGGACTGGTGCCAGGTCGACTGCGTGCTGGACCCCGAGCGGCTCTTCAACGACGTCGGATATCTGATGAGCATCGCGATCGGTGAGGACGACGGCACGGAGGAGGGCCGGTGGCGGCTGCTGCTCCTGGAGGACTGCGACGAGCTGATCCGGGGCGAGGCCAAGCACACGGCGGGTCAGGCGCTGTCCCGGCTGCTGAACCTGACGGACGGCCTGCTGGGCCAGGGCCGCAACGTCCTGGTGGGGGTCACCACCAACGAGGACCTGGAGCGGCTGCACCCGGCGGTCGTCCGGCCCGGCCGCTGCCTGGCCCGGATCGAGGTCGGGCCGTTGACCCGGCAGGAGTCGGTGGCTTGGCTGGGCACGGACCGGGGCGTGGGCCGGGAGGGCAACACCCTGGCCGAGCTGTACGCGCTGCGCCGGGGCTCCGGACCCGCGTCGGTGCCGCGGCAGGACGCGGCCCCCGCCGCGGGGCCGTACCTCTGACGCCGGACGCCGCGGGAGCGGCGGTCAGCCCCGGTACGCGGCCCGCACCGCGTCCTGGACCAGCGACAGGGCCTGCTGCCGGGTGAGGCCGAGCCGTTCGGCGGTCTGCGCGTACACCTGCGCTGCGGTGGCGGCCCGTTGCTCGGCCGCTCCGCCGGCGGCCGCGACGAAGGTGCCGTTGCGCCCCCGGGTCTCGATCACCCCGTCCGCCTCCAGTGCGCGGTAGGCCTTCGCGACGGTGTTGGCGGCGAGGCCCAGCTCCTCGGCGAAGCCGCGTACGGTCGGGAGGCGGTGGCCCACGGGCAGCGCGCCGGACCGGGCCAGTTCGGCCAGCCGGGCGCGGAGTTGCTCGTACGGGGCGATGCCGGAGTCCGGGTCGAGGACGATCATGTCGGTCACGCGCCGATTCTCCCCCACCGGAAGGAAAAGGGGAGGCGTCCGGGCCGCCGCTGCGCGTACGGTCCCCCGCATGACTGTGATCGTGCGCGACTTCCGGCCGTCCGACGCCGAGGAGTGGACCCGTGTCCGCAGGGCTTCGGTCCCCTGGATGGTGGCCACCCCCGAACAGATCCTCCACGACCGGGCGCACGCCCACCCCGCCCGGCACTACCGGCTGCTGGTCGCCGAGGAGGACGGCGAGATCATCGCCACCGCCCAGGCCGGCATCGCCCACGAGAGCCCGGAGCCGGGACAGGGGTACTTCACCCCGCAGACGCTTCCGGGCCGCACCGGGCGCGGAGCGGGCTCGCTGCTGCTGCGCACGGCGGAGGAGCACCTGGCGGAGGCCGGGGCCACGGTCCTGTACGCGTGGGCCCTGGACGATCCGCAGAGCCTGGCGTTCGCCCGCAACCGGGGCTACGAACCGCGCCGTTCCGCGCACTTCCAGCGTCTCGGCCTCGCGGGTGGAACCCTGCCGCCGCGCCAGGAGGTTCCGGCCGGCGTCGAGCTGCGGCCCGGCTCCGCCTTCGCCGACGACCCCCGGCCGCTGTTCGAGGCGGACGCCGAAGTGACGGCGGACGAGCCGGGCGACATCACCTCCGAGCTGGAGGACTACGAGGACTGGCTGACCAACACCTGGCGGCACCCGGCCTTCGACCAGGAGCTCACCACGGTGGCGCTGGTCGACGGGAAGGTGGCGGCGTTCAGCGCGGCCACCACCGACGGCGCCCGGACCTATCTGAGCGGCATGACCGGCACCCTGCGGGAGTTCCGGGGGCGGGGCCTGGCGAAGCTGGCGAAGAACGACTCGCTGCACCGGGCGCGGGCCGCCGGGTACACGGACGCTTACACCTCCAACGACAGCGGCAACGAACCCATGCTGGCCGTCAACCGGTGGTTCGGCTACCAGGTCTGCGCCACGGAGGTCCGGCATGTCCGCACCCTCTCCTGAACCGCCGGCCGCCGGTACGCGGCGGTGGGCCGTCGTCCTGACCAAGGCGGGCCGCGTCAAGATCAGGTATCCGGCCGAGCTGGTCCGGGACGACGGGGCCCGCGTCACGGTCCGCGCCCCGTGGGCGGCGCCCGGAGCACGGGACTTCGGCTTCGTCCGCTTCGAGCCGGGCGACGTCTTCACCGAGCACTACTGGCGGGACCGGTGGTTCGCGGTGAAGGAGGTCCGCGGCGGGGACGGCGCGCTCAAGGGCTGGTACTGCGACATCACCCGGCCCGCCGTGGTGGCGGACGGGGTGCTGACGGTCGAGGACCTGGACCTGGATCTGTGGGTCTCGGCCGACGGGAACGCGGTCCTGCGGCTGGACGAGGACGAGTTCGAGGAGAGCGGTCTGGCCGGGCGCGATCCGGCGGCGGCCGGGGCGGCGACCGCCGCTCTGGACGAGCTGGAGCACCTGGCCCGGACGGAGGGGCTGACCACTCTGCTGGCCTGACCGGCTGCCCCGGGGGCCACGCCCACCGTGGCAGCAGACCCCCTCGGCCGCTCCCCGTCGGCTGCCACGGACCCCTCCGGCCGCCCCGGTCGACGGGGCGGCGCCCGTCCGGCCCGCTCCCCCGGGCGCCGCGGCGCGGCCGGCTCAGGGACGCGGCCGGGAGTCCGCGACGAGCTCGACCTCGTACCCGGCGGGGTCCTCCAAGTAGGCGGCGCAGTGCCCCTCCCCGCCCGCGAACGGGTGGCGGTCGGGGAACAGCAGCCGCCAGCCGTACGCCGGGGCCTCGGCCGTCAGGGCGGCGAGGGCGGTCCGGTCGCCCACGTGGAACGCCAGGTGGTTGAGGCCGGGGCGGTGGCGGTCGTGACCGCCCGGGGCCAGGTCCGGCGACTGCTCCAGCACCACGTAGGCGTCGCCCCGCCGCCAGCTGCGGCCGTGGACCCAGTGCTGGTACGGGACATGGCCGAGCCGGCCCAGCAGCCACCCCCAGCCGCGCTCCGCCTCCGCCAGGTCGGGCACCCACAGCTCGATGTGGTGCACCCGCCCGGTGCTCCCGCCGGCGGCGGGCAGCGGCACGGCCCGCCCGGCGGCCCCGGGGACGTGGGCGACCGGTTCGCCGTCCCGGTGCCAGTGGAGCATGAAGTGCTCGCCGGACCGGTAGCCGTCCAGACCGGCGCGGCAGTACGCGACCATGTCGTCCGGCAGCGCGGCCAGCGGGAACCAGTCCAGCTCGGAGCACTTCTCCGGCTCCGCGTTGCGCGGCGGGCGGGCCGGGTCGTCCTCCGCGACGAAGAACCAGCCCGTGCGCGCCCCGCCGCCGGGGCCCCGGTGCTGCATCACGAGGGCCACCCGCAGCTCCTCCGGCTCCAGCCGCAGGCCGGTCTCCTCGGCCGCCTCCCGGATCATCGCCTCGCGGACGTCCTCGCCGTCCTCCACATGGCCGGAGGGCAGGTGGAGGAGTCCGTCCGCGTAGCCCGTGTTCGCGCGGCGGGCGAGCAGCACGTCGGGGCCCCGGCGGAGGATCAGGTGGACGTCGACGACCTCGGTGTGCCGGTGCGGCGGCATCGCGCGGGCGATCACCGCGTAGCGCTCGTCGTCGACCTCCTTGCCCCACAGCCGGGCGTCGGGGGCCAGGTCTTCGTGGTGGACGCGCTCGGTGTGCGCGGAGAGCAGGGCGGTCAGCTCGGGGGCGGAGAGGCCGTCGCCGCCCCACACCCCTTCGATCAGGATGAGCCGGCCGCCCGGCTTGAGCAGGCCGAACCAGTGCGCGAGGGCCGCCGCCGGGTCGGGCAGCAGCCAGACGACGTGCCGGGCCAGGACGACGTCGAACGCCCGCTCGCCGACCGGGGGCCGGGCGGCGTCCCCGACGAGGACCTCCGCACCGCTCCCGGTGAGCTTGGCACGGGCCAGCGCGGCCATCCGGGGCGAGCGGTCGACCGCCGTGACCCGGTGGCCCTGGCCCGCGGCGAGCAGCGCGAGGCTGCCCGTGCCGCACCCGAGGTCCAGCACGTCGCCCCGGGTGGCGGGCAGCCAGCTCTCCAGCCGCCCGGCCCAGGCGTCGCGCACCGCGGGGTCCAGGAGCCCGTGGTCGGGCTCCTGGTCGAAGGTTCGGGCGGCCTCGTCCCAGTCGATCGTGGTCATGGCGCCGATGCTCTCAGCCGCCACTGACAGTGCGGGCGTCCTCCGTCGTGTTCCGGTCACCGCGCAGCCGCCGGACCAGCCGGCCGATCAGCGGCCAGGCCGCGATCAGCACCACGATCGCGTACACGGTGACGGAGAACGGGGTGTTGACGAGGCCGGAGACGTCGCCGTCGCTGATCTGGAGCGCGCGGCGCAGCTGCTGTTCGGCGGCCGGGCCGAGGATCACCCCGATGACGGCGGGCAGCACCGGCAGCCCGTAGCGCCGCATCCCGAACCCGATCAGACCGATGACCAGGAGGATCACCAGGTCGAGGGATTCGCCGCCGACCGCGTACGCGCCGACGGCGGCGAAGAAGAGGATGCCCGCGTACAGATAGGGGCGCGGGATGCGCAGGAGCTTCGCCCAGACCGGCGCCAGCGGCAGGTTGAGGGCGAGCAGCAGCACCATGCCGACGAAGAGCGAGGCGATGAGGCCCCAGACCAGCTCCGGTTCGCGTTCGAACAGCAGGGGGCCCGGCTGGATCCCGTACTGCTGGAAGGCGGCCAGCATCACGGCGGCGACGGCGGTGGTGGGCAGTCCGAGGGTCAGCATCGAGACGAGGGTTCCGGCGGCGGAGGCGGAGGCGGCGGCCTCCGGTCCGGCGACGCCCTCGATGGCCCCCTTGCCGAACTGGTCGCGGTGGCGGGAGAGCCGTTTCTCGGTGACGTAGCTGAGGAAGGTGGGGATCTCCGCGCCGCCCGCCGGGATCGCCCCGAACGGGAAGCCGATGACGGGGCCGCGCAGCCAGGGCTTCCAGGTGCGCTTCAGGTCGGCCCGGCCGAGCCAGGGGCGTCCGACGGGGATCGGCTCGCCGGAGGAGCGGCGCAGATGGGCGGCGACCCAGAGGGCCTCCCCGATCGCGAAGAGACCGACCGCGACGATGACGACGTCGACGCCGTCGGCCAGGTGGAGCGAGCCGAAGGTCAGGCGCTGCTGGCCGGTCATCTGGTCGAGGCCGACCAGGCCGATGGTGAGGCCGATGAGGAGCGAGGCGATGCCCCGGATGCGGGAGGCGCCGAGGACGGAGGTGACCGCGATGAAGGCCAGCACCATGATGGCGAAGTAGTCGGGGGCGCCGATGCCGATGGCCAGGGAGGCCACGGTCGGGGCGAGGACGACCAGGAGGATCGTGCCGATCATGCCGCCGGCGAAGTGCCCGATCGCGGCGGCGGCGAGCGCCTGCGCCCCGCGTCCGCCCTTGGCCATCGGGTTGCCCTCGATCGCGGCGACCACGGCGGCGCTCTCGCCCGGGGTGTTGAGGAGGATCGAGGTGGTGGAGCCGCCGAACATCGCGCCGTAGTAGATCCCGGCGAACATGATGAAAGCGCCGGTCGGGTCGAGTCCGTACGTCACCGGGAGCAGCAGCGCCACGGCCATCGCCGGGCCGATGCCGGGGAGCACGCCGATCGCGGTGCCGAGCAGGACGCCGAGGGCGGCCCACAGCAGGTTCATCGGGGTGAGCGCGGTACCGAAGCCGTCGATGAGGGAGTTGAGGGAATCCATCGGTCAGAGCACCCCCATCAGCGGGCCGCCCGGAAGGGGGACACCGAGCAGGTTGTCGAAGACGAAGTAGGTGAAGAGGGAGAGGCCCGCGGCGATGAGCGGGTCACGGCCGTGGTGCCGGCTGCCGAGCGCGTAGGCGGAGCCCCAGAAGAGCAGCGCCCCGGTGATCGGGAAGCCCAGGGGGCCGATCAGGACGGCGGCGGCGAGGAAGACCCCGGCGAGGAGGAGGACCGTGCGCCAGTCGGCGGGCGCGTCGAGGTCGACGTCCTCGCCGCCCTCCGCCTCGCCGCGTCCGCCGCGCAGGACGTCGACGGCGAGCAGGACCGCGATGAGGAGGAACAGGCCGCCGATGACGAAGGGCACCGTACGGGGGCCGACCGGGCCGCGCTGGGCGATGTCGACGCTCATGGTGAGGGCGTCGGTGAGCACGAGCACGCCGATCGCGAACAGCAGCACGCAGACGCCGAGTTCGGAGTGTTCGCGCAGCCAGGACCGGGCGCCGCCCCCGGGCGCGGCGCCGGTACCGGGCTCCGCGGAGCCGGTTCGGGGCCCCGCCGGGGCGGCGCCGGCCGTGTCGGGGCGGGCGGGTTCGGTGGGTTCGGTGGTCACAGCCCCAGCTCCTTGAGGACGGTGGCGACGCGCCCGTCCTGCTCGTCGAGGAAGTCGCCGAAGGGCTCGCCGACGAGGAAGGCGTCGTCCCAGCCGTTCTTCTCCAGCGACTCCTTCCACTGCTTCGTGCCGTGGAGTTCACGGAACAGGCCGGTGAGCTTGGCGCGTTCGGTGTCCGAGAGGCCGGGCGGGGCGACGATGCCGCGCCAGTTGGTGAACTCGGTGTCGAGTCCGGCCTCGCGCAGGGTGGGGGCGTCGAGCCCCGGAACCCGCTTCGGACCGGTCACCGCGAGCAGCCGCAGCTCGCCCGCCTCGATCTGGTCGCGGTACTCGCCGAGACCCGAGACCCCGAAGCCGACCTTGTTGCCGAGGATGGAGGCGAGGAGTTCGCCGCCGCCGTCGAACGGGACGTAGTTGACCGTCTTCGGGGCGATCCCGGCGGCCTGCGCCATGAGCATGGGGGCGAGGTGGTCCGGGCCGCCGGGCGAGGAGCCGCCGCCGACCGGGACGCCGGCCGGGTTCTTCTTCCAGGCGGCGAGCAGGTCCGCGATGGTGCGGTACCGGGAGTCCTTGGCGACGACGACGATGCCGGGCTCCTCGGTGAGCCGGGCGATCGGGGTGGTGTCGGCCAGGGTGCTCGGGGCCTTGTTGGTGTGGACGGCTCCGACCACGCCGAGCCCCATGGAGAGGGCGAGCTTGCCGTTGCCGTGTTCGCCGACGAGCCGGGTCAGCCCGACCGTTCCGCCGGCGCCCGGCAGGTTGAACACCTCGATGCCGGGGGTGAGTCCGGCGTCCTCGGCGTTCTTGGCCAGGGTGCGGGCGGTGATGTCGTAGCCGCCGCCCGGGGTGTTGGGGACCATGAAGCGCAGCCCGGGAATCCGGGTGCCGGTGTCGGAGCCGTCACCGGTGGAGAGCAGGGGTGGCCCGACCACCACGAGCAACGCCGCCCCGGACAGGGCGAGGAGAGTGCGCAGTCGCACAGGTTCCGCCTTTCGCTGTGAAGTGGCCCACATGTTGCCTGCGCGTTAAGAACCTGTCTCGCTTCCGGTATCAACGGACGTTGTGGTCGTTGCGGTCGCCGCCTAGCGTGTCCGCGTGACGACAGTGCTGGTGGTGGACGACGACTTCATGGTCGCGAAACTGCACAGCCGCTATGTGTCCGCCATGGACGGCTTCGCGGTCGTCGGGGTGGCGCACAACGGGGCCGAGGCCCTGCGGGCGGCCGAGCGGTTGCGCCCCGATCTGGTGCTGCTGGACATCTATCTGCCCGACATGGACGGGATCGACGTCCTGCGCGCGCTGCGCACGGCGGAGGAACGGGACGCCTCGCGCCCCAGCACGGACGCCCTGTTCATCACGGCGGCCCGGGACGCGGGGGTGATCCGGGCGGCGCTGCGGGCGGGGGCCCTGCACTATCTGATCAAGCCGTTCCACCGGTCCGCCCTCCAGGACCAGTTGCTCCACGTCGCCTCGCTGCGGACCCGGCTGGAGGAGTTGGGGGAGGCCCGCCAGGAGGACGTCGACCGGATCTTCGGCCCCCGCCCGCCCGGCTCGCGCGAACTGCCCAAGGGCCTGGCCGCCCCCACCGCCGACCTGGTGGAGCGCACCCTGCGCGACCACCCCGGGGGCCTGTCCGCCTCGGAGTGCGCCGCGGCGGGTTCGCTGTCCCGGGTGAGTGCGCGCCGCTACCTGGAGTGGTTCGCCGGCACGGGCCGCGCCGAGGTGACCCTGCGCTACGGAGGCACGGGCCGCCCGGAACGCCGCTACCGCTGGAGGGGCTGAGAGGCGTCGCGGCGCGTGGCCGCAGGGCGACCGGGAGGCGTCCGCAGGGCGTGGCCGCAGGGCGACCGGGAGGCGTGGCGGGGCGGCTCGGCCGGGGATACCTGAGCCCCTGCCTAACCGCTCCTTAAAACCACCCTAAGGATCGCCTCCACCCTCTCCCAGCAGGCGTTTTCGACCTTCCGAGCGGCTAGCTTGCTGATCGCCGCCCTCCATGGCAGCGCCGTAGCAGCGGTGCGGCCGTGCCGTTCAGAAGGAGATCCATCCATGACCGCTCGCAGCAAGGCCGCCGGGATCCTCGCCCTCGGTATCGCACCGCTCGCGCTGACCGGGCTGACCGCCGCCCCCGCTCTCGCGCACGGTTCGCTCACCGACCCGGTGAGCCGGGTGTCCGCCTGTTACGCGGAGGGACCGGAGAACCCGCGGTCGGCGGCGTGCAAGGCCGCCGTCGCGGCGGGCGGCACCCAGGCGCTGTACGACTGGAACGGAGTCAACATCGCCAACGCGGCCGGCAACCACCGCGATCTGATCCCGGACGGCAAGCTGTGCAGCGCGGCCAACGACAAGTTCAAGGGGCTCGACCTGCCGCGCGCCGACTGGCCGGCTTCCGCGATGTCGGCCGGCAAGCGCACCTTCACGTTCCGCGCGACGGCCCCGCACAAGGGCGCGTTCGAGCTCTACCTGACCAAGCCCGGTTACGACGCGTCCAAGCCGCTCGCCTGGTCCGACCTGGAGGCGAAGCCCTTCGCCTCCGCCACCGACCCGACGCTGAAGAACGGTTCGTACGTCTTCGACGGCACGGTCCCTCAGCGTTCCGGACGCCACCTCGTCTATACGATCTGGCAGCGCTCGGACTCCCCCGAGGCGTTCTACGCCTGCTCCGACGTGACGTTCGGCGGCGGGGCGGAGAAGGAGGGCGGCATCGGCGCCCAGAGCGTGGAGGCCCCCGCCGCCCCGTCCGAGGACGCGATCGCCGAGGGCGCCGCGAAGTCGTCGGTCGAGCACCACGGCCACGGTGACGACGACGCGAGCACCGGGGCGAAGGTCACGACCGCCGCACCGGCGGGCGAGGGCGGGGCTGCGGCCGGCGGCGAGGACCGGGCCGCGGCCGGGGGCGACGCCCCCGCGGCGAACGCGGCGCCCGACGGAGAGGTGCTGGCCGAGACGGGCGGTTCCGGCAGCAGCGGCTACCTGGCCGTCGGCGGCGCCGCGGTGCTCGCCGCCGGCGCGGCGGCGCTGTTCGCCTCGCAGCGCCGCCGGGCCACCGCGACGGGCCGCCGCGGCCGCTGATCCCGCCGGTGCCCTCCCGGACCCCTGCCGCGTCCCTCCGGGACGTCGGGCGCGGCAGGAGCTGACGGGCCGGTGCCCGCCGTCCGCTCCGTCGGACGTCGGGCCCCGGCCCTTCGGCGCGCCGCCGGTCAGCCGATGACCGAGGCGCAGGTGGTCGGGGTGGCGCGGGCCGGGTCGAGGGCGTTGGCCACCTCGTGGAAGGCGATGCGGTCGACGGTGCCGATCGCCACGTGCTCGGAGAGGTCGACCGGGCACAGGTCCTGCAGCAGGACGTTGCGGACGTTCGGCCCGTCCAGGTACTGCGTACGGTACGGGGTCACGACCTGGTCGTACCGGGTCGCGATGACGGTGTAGCGGACGCCGGGCACGGTGTCGCCGCCCGCCGTGAGCTTGGTGATGAAGGGCGATCCCGCGACCTGGTCGGCGAGGCCCGGGGTCTTGTCGGTGATGAACTTCTCGACGCCGGGGAAGTGCGGCAGCAGCTTGGTGAGGCCGAGCAGCGTGGTGCCGTGGTTGTCCGGGGCGATGCCGACGAGCGCGTTGACCTTGTCGGCGCCGCCGAGGAACTTCAGGTAGTAGTTCGGCATCATGCCGCCCTGGGAGTGGCCGACGAGATCGGCCTTCGGGGCCCCGGTGGCGTCCAGCACCCGGTCGACGAACGCGTCGAGCTGTTCGGCGGACTTGTCGATGGGGCCGAGCCCGTGGAAGAAGGGCACCCCCGGGAGCTGGCCGTAGTCGAGGGAGAAGACGCAGTAGCCCCGGTTGACCAGGTAGGGGGCGAGGACCAGCCAGTTGTCGATCGAGTTCCCGAACGTGCCGTGGACCAGGACGACGGGGCGGGGGTGGGCGGCGGAGGGCTTGCAGGAGTAGTCGTTCCAGCCGCGCGAGGCGGCCGTCCCGGCGGCGGGCGTCGCCGCGGTCGCCGTGGCCGTCGGGACGACGAGCACGGTGAGGGCGAGGAGCAGGGCGGCGAGCAGACCGCGCGCGCGGGGAACGCGCGCGGCACGGAACCAGGGCAGCATCGTGGGGTCTCCTTGCGGCTCAAGGGGGGTGCGATGGCGGTGCGCCCTGTGGCCCGGACCACAAGCTTTTACGTGCTCATGCCAAATTACGCACGAGTAAGGTCCCGAGGGAAGTTACGCGTCGGTAAAAACTGCCGGAGTCCGCGGCTCCGCACGGGCTCCCCCCGCGGCCGGGGAGCCGCACCTGCCGACCGGACGCCCCACTCCGACCGCCGACTCCCGGCTCCCGGCTCCCGGCTCCCGGCTCCCGGCTCCCGGCTCCCGGCTCCCGGCTCCCGGCTCCCGGCTCCCGGCTCCCGGCAAGCTACGCCGTTCGGCCCCGTCCCGCCTGCGCGCGGGCCGTACCGCCCGGACGGTGGGGACATGACTTTCGTCGACGAGGTGAAGAACGCCGTCACACCACGGGCCGCCCTGCTCGTCATCGGCGTGCTCGCCCTGCAACTGCTGTTCATCGCGTCCTACATCGGGGCGCTGCACAAGCCGAAGCCGACGGACGTCGCCTTCGGGGTGGTGGCCCCGCAGCAGCTGTCCCGGCAGCTCGTCACCGAGCTGGACGGCCTTCCCGGCGGGCCGCTGGACCCCCGCGAGGTGGGCAGCGAGGAGGAGGCCCGCGAGCAGATCATGAACCGCGACCTCTACGGAGCCCTGATCGTCTCGCCCCGGGGGCGGACCGACACCCTGCTGGTCGCCTCCGGCGGCGGGACCGCCCTGTCCGGCGCCCTGGAGAGGATCGTCACCCAGGCGGAGAGCGCCCAGCAGCGGACGGTGGAGACCGTGGACGTGGCCGGGGCCTCGCCCGAGGACTTCAACGGGCTGTCCTCGTTCTACCTGGTGATCGGCTGGTGCGTGGGCGGCTACCTCTGCGCCTCGATCCTGGCGATCAGCGCCGGCGCCAAACCCGCCAACCGGCAGCGCGCACTGATCCGGACCGGGACCATGGCGCTGTACTCGATCGCGGGCGGCATCGGCGGCGCGATCGTCGTGGGCCCGATCCTCGGCGCGCTCCCCGGCAGCTTCTGGGGGCTGTCGGGGTTGGGCGCCCTGGTCGTCTTCGCGGTCGGCATGATCACCCTCGCGCTGCAGGCGCTCACCGGGATCGTCGGCATCGGCCTGGCCGTCCTGATCGTCGTCATCGCGGGCAACCCGAGCGCGGGCGGCGCTTTCCCGCTCCCGATGCTTCCGGACTTCTGGCGGGTGATCGGCCCGGCCCTGCCCCCGGGGGCGGGCACCTGGACAGCCCGTTCGATCGCCTACTTCCGGGGCAACGCGGTCACCGGCCCCCTGCTGGTGCTCTCCGCCTGGGCGGTCGTCGGCACGGCGGTGACGCTGCTGATGTCGCTGCGGAAGCGGACACCGGCGGCCCCGGCGGGCGACCCGGCCCGGGGCACCGGGGGCAGGGGCGCCGGCCCGGCGCCGAACGGCGGCGGATCGACCGCCGCCTGAACGGAGGACCACCGCACGAACCCGTCGGACCGCACGGGGCCGCCCTTCCGGCGGCCCCGTGCGTCGTGCGGCCGTCGCGCAGGCGAGGCGGGGGCGCCCTCCGGACGACGGTTCGGCATTCGATCTATACATGACAGGTTCATGGCGGCATGCTGGAGCGGCCTCGCGCCACCCCGCCGAGGAGCACGGCCGGCACCACTCCACCCACCCCTTCGGAGGTCGCACATGCGTCGTCGATTCGCCGTTCCGCTCGCCGCCCTCGTCCTGTCGCTCCCGCTCGGAGCGGTCGCCGCCGCCCCCGCGTCGGCCGCCCCCGCCGACAAGCCCCAGGTGCTCAGCTCCTGGACGCAGACGAGCGCCTCCAGCTACAACGCCTGGAACTCCGCCCGCAACAACAAGGGCGCCTGGGCGGCGTACGGCTTCGACTGGTCGACGGACTACTGCAGCACCTCCCCCGACAATCCCTTCGGCTTCCCCTTCCAGAACTCCTGCGCCCGCCACGACTTCGGCTACCGCAACTACAAGGCCGCCGGTACGTTCTCCGCCAACAAGGACCGCCTCGACTCCGCCTTCTACGCGGACCTCAAGCGGGTGTGCTCCGCCTACTCGGGCGCGAAGAAGACGTCGTGCAACAGCACGGCGTGGACGTACTACCAGGCGGTGAGCATCTTCGGCGTCTCCCCGGCCGAGGCCGAGACGCGGAACCTCCCCCGGGCCGCCTGAACGCCCCACCCGGGCCGCCGGACCTGAGCGGCCCGCGGAAAACGGGAAGGGCCCCCGGGCGAACCGGGGGCCCTTCCGTACCGCCGCGGAGCGTCAGCCGATCTCGGCGCCGTAGGCGGCCAGCGCCTCCGGTACCGGCTGGAAGAAGGTCGTGCCGCCCGAGGAGCAGTCGCCGCTGCCGCCCGAGGTCAGACCGAGCGCGGTGTCGCCGGCGAAGAGGGCGCCGCCGCTGTCGCCCGGCTCGGCGCAGACCGTGGTCTCGATGAGGCCGTTGACGACGTCGCCGTTGCCGTAGTTGACCGTGGCGTCCAGCCCGGTCACCTCGCCGTCGTGCACCTGGGTGGTGGAGCCGCTGCGGGTGACCGCCTGGCCGACCGTCGCGTCGCCCGCCTTGGTGATCGCCCGGGTGGAGCCGTTGTACAGGTTCACCTCGCTCGGGTGCGCGGTACCGGAGGTGTACTTGACCAGGCCGTAGTCGTTCTCCGGGAAGCTGGAACCCTCGTTCGCCCCGATCTCCGGGCCGCCCTGGGTCTCCGACCAGCTGGTGACCGACTCGGTGCAGTGGCCGGCGGTGAGGAAGTACGGTTCGCCGCCCTTGACCACGTTGAAGCCGAGCGAGCAGCGGGAGCCGGAGCCCCAGATCGCGTCGCCGCCCGCGATCAGCGGCGTGAACTCGCCTTTGGTCCTCTTGAGTTCGGCCTTGCCGTCCAGCCCCTGGACGACCGCGGAGAGCTTCTTCCAGGCCGCGCCGCCGACCGTGCCGTCGGCGGTGACGCGCACCTTGTTGGCCACCGGGTCGAGCGCCCAGGAGGTGCCGGGGAGGGCCGCCCGGTCGGCGAGGGTCTGCCGGGCCGACTTCAGCTCGGCGAGGGAGTTCTCCACGATTCTGGCCTTGCCGCCCGCCTGGCGGACCCGCTCGGCGGCGGTCTCGTCCACGACGTTGACGACGAGGGCCTTCGCCTTCGCGTCGTAGTACGCCCCGGCCGCGTCCGCGCCCAGGTCCCGGTCGAGGGCGGCGGCCAGCTTTCCGGCCGCGTCCGCGCCAAGCGTCCTGGCCTCGAACCGCGGTATGTCGTCACTGGCGTTCGCAGTCTGGAACGTGAGTCCCGCTGCGACCAGGGCGGCGACGGCCGACCCGGCGACCATCGTGCGCTTCCGGGATATGCGTCGGTGCTTCAACTTCGGCCTCCTCCTGTGGGGGCCGCGCACGGGACATGTGGGGTGTCCGTGCACGGAGGGGATGGGCCGCCCACTATTCCGAGGCCCGGAATCGCGCACAAGGTCGACTTCTGGACGTGCACACGACACCGACGCTTCGCACGCGGGGCGTTCACTTACCGCGGGTCACGCCACGTCGGTCCCGTTCGCGAACACCCGGTGCGTCCGGGAACGGCCCCTGCGTGAGGTCCGGTCCTGTCCGGTATGCGTCCGCGCCGGTCCGGATGGTGGGGCGAACCGTCCGGATGTCGAAGGAAACGTCCGCCGGGGGCCTCCCGGGACCTTCACAGTTCCTCGCGGTCGAACAGTGCCCGTAACGCCTCTGATGGGTCATCATCGGAACGGCGGCACACGCCGGGCACACCGTGTCCGAGCCGGCCGGGGGACCGAGCGGAGGAGGCACGGGTGCGCAACCGGGTGCTCGCGACGGACGGGCGGCATCTGATGGTGGAGCGCAGGGGGGATCCGCGGGGAAGACCGGTCTTCCTGCTCCACGGCACTCCGGGCAGCAGGCTCGGACCCGCCCCCCGCTCCATGGTCCTGTACCAGCGCCACACGCAGCTGATCACCTACGACCGCCCGGGGTACGGCGGCAGCGACCGGCACGCGGGCCGCCGGGTGTGCGACGTCGCCGAGGACGTCCGGGCCATCGCCGACTCCCTGGGCCTCGCGCGCTTCGCCGTCGTGGGCCGCTCCGGCGGCGCGCCGCACGCGCTGGCCTGCGCGGCCCTGCTGCCCGAGCGGGTCACCCGCACCGCGGCGCTGGTCGGCCTCGCGCCCCGGGACGCGGCCGGCCTCGACTGGTTCGACGGCATGGCCGCCTCCAACGTGGACGCGTACTCCACGGCCGCCGCCGACCCGGACGGGTTCGCGGCGTCCTTCACCCTCCGCTCGGACCAGATCCGGCAGAACCCGGTACGGCTCCTGGACGATCTGCGCCGGGAGCTGACCGAATCCGACCGGGTGGTGGTCAACGACGTGGGCATCCGGTCCATGCTGCTGCGCAACTACAGCGAGGGGCTGCGCACGTCGGCGCACGGCTGGATCGACGACGCCATCGCCTTCTGCAGCCCCTGGGGGTTCGATCCGGCCCGGATCAGCGGCCGGGTGATGCTCTGGCACGGCGAGAAGGACGTCTTCACCCCCGTGGGCCACTCCCGCTGGCTGGCCGGGCAGATACCGGGCGCCACCGCCGTACTGGAACCGGCGGCGGCGCACTTCGACGCCCTGTCCGTCCTCCCCCGCGTCCTGGACTGGCTGCTGGACGACCGGGAGCACCTGGACGGGGGCTGAACCGGTCCGCGTGCCGGGAGGGCCGGCCTCCCGACACGCGGCGTCACACCGCCATCGGCTCCAGCTCACGCCGGAACCGCTCCTGGGTCCGGGCGATCCGGACCAGCGGATGGTCGTCGCCGAGCTGACGCGCCAGCTCGACGACGAGCTCCGACCGCAGCTGCGCCGCCTCGTCCTGGCGGCCCATGGCGTCGAGCGTGACCGCCATGTTCGAGGTCACCGCCAGGGTCTCGGGGTGGTGCGCCCCGAGCGCTTCGCGCACCTGCACGGCCAGCCGCTGTTCGGTCTCCAGCACGATGTCCAGCTCGCCCAGGTCGGCTGTCGCGCTGGCCAGGTTCATCACGCAGAACAGGGTGTTGGGGTGCTCCCGGCCGAACGTCTCCCGCATGGCGGCGACGACCAGTTTCAGCACCCGCTCCGCCGCCTCCGGCTCCCCGGCCCCCGTCAGATAGACGCCGAGGTTGTTCTGGGCCGCCAGGGTGTACGGGTGCTTCTCCCCCGGCACCTTCATGTACTGGTCGACGACCTCCTGCGCGGTGTCCCGCGCCTCCACGCTCTCCCCCGCCGCGAACAGGTCCGCCGCCAGGTTGAGGTCGCAGGCCAGCGACTCGGGGTTGGCGGTGGTGTACTTCGCCCGGTAGCGGGCGCGGGTGGCCACCGTGAGCCGCCGGGCGTCCTCCAGCCGGCCCGCCCTGCGCAGCGACACCGCGAGGCTCTTCGCCGCGCTCAGCGTGGCGGGGAAGGTGCGGCCCATCGTCTCCTTGAAGCTGTTGTACGTCGTGGAGAGCAGCGTCACCGAGTCCTCGTACCGGCCGACCTCCCGCAGGTCGCGCGCCAGGTTCATGGCGGAGGAGAGGCTGTAGGGGTGGGCCGGTCCGAGCACCTGGGTGCGCAGGTCGTAGACGTCCTGGTCGATCTCCCGGGCGCGGGCGTACTGGCCGACGCTGCGCAGGTTCAGCGCCAGGTTGTTGGCGGCGGCCAGGGTCCGCGGGTGGGAGTCGTGGAAGATCTGCCCGAACCCCTCGTGGGCCTCGGTCGCCATCTCGATGGCCCGCTCGTACTCCCCGAGCAGGCCGAGGTCGATGGCGAGGCTGCTGGTGGTCATGTACGTGTGCGGGTGCTCGGGCCCCAGCACCTCCCGCTGCCGCTCCAGCGTGAACTCGTCCAGCTCCCTCGCCTCCACGTAACGCCCGCGGGTGCGCAGGATGTTGGAGAGGTGGAAGCAGAGGTACAGATACTGCAGGTCGCGCTCTCCCAGCTGCTCGCGCCAGATCTCGCGCAGCTCCTCGCCCAGCGCCCACGCGGTCCTGATGTCGCCGCGCTTCCAGAGGTAGCGGACGCGGTCGATCAGCAGCCTGCGGGTCTCCGGCTCCTTGCAGTTGCGGGCGTCGGAGGGGCCGAGGTGCGGCCAGATCGTCGCGAAGCGCGGCCAGGTCTCCGGGTTGTCTATCGGCTCGTCGTCGTCGGGCCGGGCGCCGGCCAGGATGCGGTGGACGACGTGCCGGGTCTCGCGCTGCTCCTCCTCGCTGAGCTGCGCCTTGATCACGGCCTGGACGAGGCGGTGCACCTGGACGGAGTTGGAGACCTGGTCCACCTTGGCGAGGGCGAACCGGCCGATCTCCCGGATGACCCGGCCCAGCACCAGCTTCTCCTGGAGCGAGGAGTCGTACGGCTTCAGGGCGTCGATCATCTCCTTGCTGTAGAGGAGGTTGGCGGAGATCGGTTCGGGGGCGAAGAAGGCGCAGAGCTGGAGCAGCCGTACGGCGGCGGGCGAGCGCTCCCTGAGCCGGGCGATGGAGATGTTCCAGGTCGCCGCGACCGGTTCGGGGTAGCCGGCTGGCTGGTTGAGCGCGAGGACCTGGGGCGCCTGCCGGGCGAGCTGGTCGAGGTAGGCGTCGATGGGGGTGGCGGTCTCCGCGATCCAGGCGGCCGCCTGCTCCACGGCGAGCGGCAGGTCGCCCACGGCGGTGGCCACCTGGTCGGCGTCCTCGTCGCTGAGCCCCGGGGCCCGGCGCTGGAGGTGCTCGATCGACTCCTCGCGGAGGAAGACGTCCACGGGCAGCGCGTCCCCGTGCTGGGACCAGCTCTGGTTGCGGGAGGTCACCAGGATGTGGCCGGAGCCGCCCTGCGGGAAGTAGCGGCGCAGCTGCTCGGGGTCGTCCGCGTTGTCGAAGACCAGCAGCCAGCGGTCCGAAGGCACCCCGCGCCGCAGCAGGTCGACGGCTTCCTTGGAGGCGGCGGCCATGTCGTCCCCGCCCTGGGCGCCGAGCCGGACGGCGAGTTCGGCGAGCGAGGCCACCACGTCGTCGGGCTGTTCGGCCGATATCCACCACACCAGGTCGTAGTCGGCCATGAAGCGGTGCACGTACTCCAGGGCCACCTGGGTCTTGCCGACGCCGCCGAGTCCGTACAGGGTCTGCGGCTGCGGCAGGACGACGGCGAGGCCGCCGCCGAGCTGGTCGCGCATCCGCTCCAGGACGAGCGAGCGGCCGGTGAAGCCGGGGTTGCGGGGCGGGGCGTTCCAGATCCTCGGCACGGTGCCGGGGAAGCGCGGTCCGGGCGGGACGCCGTCGGTGATCTGCACCGGCCGGTCCAGGGCCCGCATCACGGCGGTGGTGGCGTGCACCTCGTCCAGCCGGAAGAGGTCGACCGGGTTGCGGTCGATGTACGGGGAGGTCAGGCGTACGTCCCCGACGCGCAGCGGGACCAGGCGGCGGTGGCCGCTGCCCACGGCCTCGGCGGCGGTCCGCTCCCACAGCTCCACGGCCCGCTGGGACTTCAGGTAGGCGCTGGAGAGCAGCACCACCGTGCGGGCGGCGTTCTCCGGGGCGGGGTCCGCCTGCTCCTGGGGCGGACGCTCGGCGGAGACGTCGCGCGGGACGACCCGGAAGCCGGCCCGGGTGAGGATGGACTCGAGCCAGTCGGCCCACATCCGGTTCTCCGCCACGTAGCAGAGGTGGAGATCGGCGGGCAGGGCGGGCCTGCGCCGGGTGAAGGCGTCGCGGATGCGCAGCCGGACCTCTTCGCCGATCGGGGGCATCGAGGTGATCTCCCGGTCGGTGACGACCGCGGTGAGCCGTTCGAAGGCGGAGAGCAGCGAGTTGGTGAGCCCGGCCTCGTCGCCGAAGGTGGCGAGCGTCTCCTCGTAGGCGTAGTACGGGCGGTAGGGGATCTCCACCGCGCCCCAGTAGGCGGTGAGCTCGTCGCCGGTCAGGCCGCGCGGCAGCCGGTCGAACTTGAGCCGGGCCAGCGCCCGTCCGGCGTCCGCCTTCTCCTTCTCGCCCTCGTCGATGCGCATCGGCACGGGGTAGACGGAGATGGGGCGGCCGGTGTTGCGCTCGGCGATCTGGCGGGCGACGGAGGCGGCGCCGTCGATGGACTGGTCGCTGAGGGTGAAGCAGTCGACGAGGACGTCCGGAAGGTGGACGGTGCAGATGTCGGCGATGTCGCTGAGGCCGGTCCGGCTGTCGATGAGAACGTAGTCGTAGTGGGCCTTCATGTCGTCGCGCAGCGCGTCGAAGAAGGTGCCGCCGCCGAACCGGTCGTAGAAGTTGTCCCAGTCGAAGGTGGAGACGGTGGCGCTGTACTCGCGGTTCTGCCGGCCGGCGGAGACGAAGTCGAGCGTGCCGCCCTGCGGGAACTCCCAGCCCAGCGACTCCGGGGTCAGCGACACGGCGTGCGGCTGGATGCGGGCGTAGTCGCGGTGCCAGTCCTCGGGGCGCTGGACGGGGCTGGTCGCGGCCCAGGCGTACTCGGTGATCAGGTCGATCACACCGGTGGTGGCGCCGAGGGTGGCGGGGTCCAGGAAGGGGTGGAAGAACCGGTGCAGCCCGGGGGCCTCCAGGTCCCAGTCGACGGCCAGCACCCGTTTGCCGTTGGCCGCGAGGATCCAGGCGGTGTTGGCGAGGGCCATGGTGCGCCCCGTACCGCCCTTGTACGAGTAGAAGGTGACGATGCGCCCGTCACGACCGGCACTCATAGGTCCTCCGCTTCCGTCGCAGGGTCGTGCGGGTCGGGTATGTAGCTCGTGGCGCCCATGGGGCCGGTGAGCCGGGTCCGTTCGCCGGAGCCACCGCCGGAACCGGGCGGGTAGGCCTTCGCGTACTTGAGGTACTGCTGGGCGGCGACCTCGACCACCTGGGGCAGGAGTTGTCCGTACGCCTCCATCGTGGGGACTCCTTTCGCCGCGGCACGGCACAGGGCCCGGCCCTGGCCCATCTTGACCGGCATGGTGGCTTCGAGGCGTTGGGCCAGTTCGGCGTCGGCCGCCCGGCTCTGGTGGTCGTCGCGGTTCCACGGCACGACCAGGGTGACCCAGGGGCGGTTCTCGGCGTCGAAGGCGGCGAGCCGGCGGCAGTGGTCCTCGTCCCGCAGGGCCCAGCGGTCGACGATGAGGATCTCGGGGGTGCTGGGCGGGGCCTTGGCCTCGTGCCGGTCCTCGTCGAACGAGGTGATCACGGCCTGGTAGTTGAGGGAGCGGACCAGTTCCCCGGTGACGTAGGCCAGGGGGCGGGCGGAGGCCGGGTAGTAGGGGTTCCAGTCCTGGGGGTGGTCGCCGTAGTGGTCGCCGTTGCGGCCCTCGGGCAGGTCGTGGCGGGTGGGCGCCGCGATGGTGATCCGCATCGGCCGGGGGGCGCCGACCTCGCTGCCGGGGGAGCCGAAGGCGCTGGGGGCCAGGCGGTAGTCGACGGGCCGGCCGGTGTCGATGCGGACCGTGTCGGCGACGCTGACGATGCGTTTGGCCAGTTCGTAGACGGCCCGCTCGTACTCCTCGGCGAAGAGTCTGAGCTTGATCAGACCGTAGAGGCCGTCGCTGACGTACCGTTCCCCGAAGTCGCGGTGGTTGAACTGCAACCGCTCGGCCGGGCCGGGGAGCTGGCTCGGGGGGACCGGCACCCAGAGCGCCGGGACGATGGCCTCGGCCGGTTCGTTGGAGCGGGCGCGGTGGTGGATGGCCCGCTGCTCGAAGGCGTACCACTCCTTGCCGCACATCTCGCTGGCGAAGTAGCGCGGCGAGAACAGGGGGACGAAGACCCGGCAGGTGGCGAGGACGTCACCGAGCCGTTCCGACCAGCCCTCGCCGGAGCGTATCTCCCGGTCCATGAACCCGGCGCGTGCCCCGGCGGGTAAGTCGGTCATGGCCATCACATGGCCGCAGAGGTCCTGGAAAAGCCGTTCGACCCACATGTCGGGGTCCGTGCCGGCGCCGTATCCCGGCGTGTGGGCGTAACTCAGAAAGAAATACGGCCGATGGCCCACCGCTCGCTGTTGCGTCGATGCGTGCACACGACCCCCGTCCTGTATGAGCACTCGCATCCCAGAAGGAGGAAGGGAGTGCAAGCGAACTCATCATTCCGGAGCGGACCGTTTTCCTCTCCTGGCCGTTCGGTCATTCGACCGTCACTTTCCGGTCAGACGCCGGCATGTCCGGTGAAGGGCCGGAGGGCGGGAGGACCCGGTGGGGGTTCTTCCCGGCGGCGCTCCGTGTTCCGCTGATCTCCTTGCGGACAGCGGCGATCAGCTGTTTGCCGTCGACCGTCACCTCCGCCGCGTTCTCGATCATGTCGATTGCCTCCGGAACACCCGTGAGAAAGCGCGGATCGTACAGTCCGAGCCCCGCCCGTTCGAATGTCTCGGTCAGCAGCCGGGAGAACGGCACGTGGTCGCTCCCCCACGGCGTCCGATGTTCCCAGGTGCCGTCCAGGGCGTAAAGATCCGTCACTTCACCGAGCGCCCGCAGTTTCGCCCGGCGCGCTCCGCCCAGGATGGCGCGTGCCAACGCGTCGGCGTCGGCCGCCGGGCCGATGCCGAGCGCGCCGGGTCCGTGCCGCCCCGGCTCGGCCGCCCCGGCGGAGAGGGGGGTCAGCGCGGTGAGCGTACGGGCCGCCTCGGCCGCCTGGTCGGGCACCGCGTCGGCCAGCAGCGCCCAGGCGCTGGCGATCCGGCGCGCCCAGGCGTCGGCCTCCGCCGCGTCGAGCCGACCGGTCGCGGGGGCGTCGTAGCGGTCGCGGAAGGGGTCGAGGTCGTCCAGCAGGAGGACGGGGGCGGGCGCCCGGCGCAGGGTGCGGACGGGCAGCCAGTGCGGGCCCTCGGGCTCGTCGTGCGCGACGTGCCGCTCCGCGCCGGGCGCGCCCCGCGCCCCCCGGACGAGGAAGCCGCCGCCCGCGGGGTGCACGACCGCCGTCCCCCGCTCCGCGGGGCCGCCGAGGAGCACGGTGCCCAGGGTGGGCAGGTGGAGGCTTCCGTCGCGGTACGCCACGGGCACGGGCAGGTCGAGGCCGGCGCGGACGGCGGCGGCGGCCACGGTCGCGGCGAGCCGTTCGGCGGCGGCTTCCGGCAGGCCGCGGCCGGCGTCGACGTCCTCCAGCGCTTCGACCAGCCAGGGACGGGTGTAGGGGTGGGCGAGGACCGCGTCGAGCGCGTCGGCTCCGGCGGGGTCCGCCTCGACCGCCGCCGCGAGCCGCCAGCCGTCGTCCCAGAGCCTCCCACCGCGTCCGTCGAGGGTGTCGTGGAGAACGGCGAGCAGCGTACGGGTCAGGTCCTGGTGGGCGGCGAGCAGGGCCTCGGGCGACCGGAGGGCGGGCGACTCGGTGGCGGCGGCCGTCCGGTCCTCGACGCCCCGGATCAGGGCGGTCAGGTCGGCACAGTAGACCGAGGGGTTGTCGAAGCCCCCGCCGGCGCCGTCGTCGGAGCGGTACCGGTGGGTGTAGAGCCCGCCGCCGCACGAGCGCACCAGCGGGCAGCGGCGGCAGGCGTCGCCGACCCCGGCCAGCCCGAGCTGGCGCGCCCGGACGCCGGGGTGGGCGGCGACCTCGTCGAGGGTGTGGCGGAAGACGTCGAAGCCGGTGGCGGCGGCGCCCTCGTAGGCGCTCTTGAGCGAGTCGACCTGCTCCAGCGTCCCGTCGGTCTCGATGACGACGAGGTCGGTGGGGGCGAGCCCCAGGGACTCGGTGAGGCTGGGGCCGCCGCCGAGGGTGGAGAGCACCGAGGAGAACATCCTCACCGGCATGGGGCGGCCCTGTCCGGTCCAGCGGTCGAAGACCGTCAGCAGCCAGTCGGCGTACGCGGTGGGCGAGCCGTCCGGCCGGTGGGGCGGGTCGTCCCAGGTGGCGTGCGGCAGCAGGAAGTCGACGAGCGGGGGCTCCAGGGCGGCGAGGGCGTCGTGCACGGCCACCGGGTCGTTGCGGACGTCGACCGTGCACAGCAGGCCGAGGTCCAGGTGGCGGTAGCGCTCCTCGCGGAGGAGGCCGACCGCGCGCAGCACCATCGGGTGGCTGCTGCGTCCGTCGGCGTACCGGCGGTGGCGGTCGTTGGCGGCGCGGTCGCCGTCGAGCGAGATCCCGACGCGGACGTGGAACTCGTCGAAGAGGTCGAGGTAGCGGGGGCTGAGCTGGACGCCGTTGGTGTGGATCCTGAGGTCCAGCTCAGCGATGCCGTTCAGGGCCGAGCCGAGCTCCTCGCAGACCCGGCGCAGTCGCGCGGGCCCCGCCAGGAGCGGTTCCCCGCCGTGCAGGATCACTGTGACGGAGGGGAGCGCATGTGTCGTCGCATGCTCGGCCAGGCGCCGGGCAGTCCAGGAAATCGCCTCGTCGGAGATGACTTTCGGGCGGGTCAGCCAACTCTGATCTGCGTGTTCGTAGACGTAGCAGTGGTCGCAGGCGAGATCACACCTGCTGTGCACTTTGAGAACGAATTCACGGAAGGGGACCAGGGGTCCTGTCATTCCACCAGTCTAGCCAGTTCTGACGCCTGATCAGAGAGCAGAACTGAAAGTGGAGATCCGGGTGGACCGGGCCGTCGTCGCGCCGATCGCGCGGCTGATCTTCCTGACGGCCTCGGCGCTGCGGACGTCGGTCGCCGCGAGGGTCGCGCGGGTCTTCGCCGGGGCGAAGGCGGGGGTGGTTCCGTAGGTCTTCACGGCCGTCCTAGGGGGGTCCTGAGGGGGTCTGTTTCCGGACAATCCAACACCGCCGGATTCCGTGTCACCACACGGCCCGGCATGCGCACTTTACTACCGCCGGGGGCCCTCCACATGCCGGCGGAGCGGCCTTCGCCCCCGTGTTCCGGAAGCCGGAACACCGCCCTCGTTCGGCCGCTCGGGGGAGCGGGGGAGGAAGAGCGGGGCCGCCGGGCCGGAGGGCAGGCTCCCCCGCCGCCGGCTCTCGCAGGTGAGAGGCGTGCGGAGGGCCCCCCGGCCGTCCGCACAGATGTCCGGCGCGCCACCGGTGACGTGCGCGGCGCCGCCCCGGACACGGCCGCCGGATCGTCCCGCCGGGGCCGGCGGTTCACCCGTTCACCGGTTCCGTGCCGGGAACGTTGTATTCCGCGCGGGCGCCGCGCATGCAGTCCAGGACGCGTTCGTGGCTGTCGCCCACGACGTCCGTGACCCGGAGCCGGATGTGGAGCGACTCGACCTTCTCGACGCACCGCTGCGAGAAGACGCCCACCGGCACGGTCTCGTAGTTCCCGGTGCCGACCAGCGGAAAGCCCGCCCCGAAGGCGATGAGCTGGTAGTCCCGTCCCACCGCGAGCCCGGCCGACGCCAGGGCGGCCACGACGTCCGGCACGGGGCCCCAGGGGGCCGGCGCCGCGTCGGACCCGCCGCGCAGCACGACGCGGCACTCCCAGCTGTCGACCACGGCGATGTGCTGGCCGCCGTTCAGTATCCCCACCCGCCAGGCGGGCTCCCCCTCGGCGAGCGGCCCGGTGCGCCAGGAGCCCCGGTAGCCGAGGTAGGGCCGGACCGTGCGGGCGTACTGGGCCCGGGCCAGGACGGCGCCCGTCGCCACGGCGAGCAGGCTCCCCAGCGCCTCCGTGTCCAGCAGTTGCAGCCGCCAGGGCCAGTCGTTCCGGGCCTCCGGCGAGACGTTGGCCCGCACGGTCTCCCACAGCAGGATCAGGACCAGGAGCGCGAGCAGCGCCAGCGGTGCGGTGAAGAGCAGCGGGCTGCGGCGCACCCTGCGCTGAGCGTCCTGGAGCGGGATGCCGTCGTCCGCTCCTCCGCGCCGGTCCCCCTCGATGGCCCCTCCCCCGCCCGGAGGCGGCCGTGCCCACCGAAGGGGACGCCGACTCGCCTGCTGTACAGCCCAGTTGGGCAACCTTGCCACAGCGCCGCCGGGTGAGGAAGGCCGCTCGCACGAGGGTGGCCGAACCTCGTCGCGGCGTCCGGCCTGAGGGCCGGGGCGCTCTTGCCGCACCCGGCCCCCGCCCCTACTCTCGTGGCCCCGGACGGGCAGGGGGACGTCCGGCCGGGTCACACGACAACTGCAGACGGAGGCGACCGTGACGGCGCTGCCCGAGCCGCTGAGATCCATGGTCTTCAGGAACGACGACCTGCCCGCGCTGTTCCACCACACGGACGCGGTCGCGGTGGCCCGGCAGCGTGAGGCCGTGAACACCACGCGGGCGCAGTTGGCGCTGCTCGTGGCCGGTACGGTCCCGGCGGCGCTGCCGTGGTCCGCCGAGGACGGCCCGGCGGCCCGCGTCCTGCACGGTGCGGCGGTGCTGGCCTATCTGGGCGTGCTCTTCACGACGTTCCTCGCCTCCCACCGCAAGGCCAAGTCCCACTGGCAGCTGAACCGCTCGGCGGCCGAGTTCATCAAGTCCAACTGCTGGCGGTACGCGGTCCACGGCGCCCCGTTCGACAGCACGACCGAGCATCCCGAGGCGCTGTTCGCCAACCGCCTGGAGGACGGCCTCCAGGAGTTGCGGAAGGTGGGGTGGGCCGATCCGCGCGAGGAGCTGCCGGATTCCGGCGGGCTCATCACGGAGTCGATGCGCGCGTTGCGGAACAAGGCGTACACGGTCCGCAAGGAGACCTATGTGCGGGACCGGCTCATCGAGCAGCGGCGCTGGTACCGCAGGCGTCAGCAGGCGTCCCGGCGCGGGGCGCTGCTGTGGTCGGGCGCCATCGTCGCGCTGACGCTCCCGGCGCTGGCCCTGAGCACGCTGCAGGCGTTCGGGGTGGGCCGGTCGTTCGGGCTGACGGGGGTGCTGTCCGCGGCGGCGGCGGCCTGTCTCGCCTGGAACGAGATGCGCCGGCACCATCCGCTGATCTCGGCGCACTCGCTGGTGGAGCAGGACCTGGAGTCGATGCAGGCGGCCATGGAGACCACCCTCACCGAGCGGCACTGGCCGGCGGCGGTCTTCGAGACGGAGCGGATCGTGTCGCCCGAGCACACCGACTGGCTGGTGCGGCACCGGGTGTGAGCCGGCGGGGCCGGGGCGGCCGCGGGTCCGGCCGGGGTCAGCCGCGCAGCACGCCGTCGCGCCAGATCACCGTGACCGGGCGGCCGAGGGTCCGGGCGTACGTCACGATGTCGCCGGTGCCGCCGAGTCCCCGGGCGGGGAGGCCGTCCCAGACGGCGAGCAGCCGGTCGCAGTGGTCGGCGATGTAGGTGCCGGCCGCGTAGTACGCCTCGTCGGTGGAGTGCGGGAAGTCGAGCCGCACCTCCCGGACCGCGCGCGCCTTGAGCGTCCGGTAGCGGGCGAGGTCGACGGCGTTCTCGAAGCACGCCTCGTAGTCGCCGCTGGGGATGACGGCGGTCAGTTCGGCACCGCAGGCGAGGGCGAGGTCGGCGAAGAGCTGGTCGGCGCCGACCGCCAGGCTGGAGAGCGCCTGCGTCGCCCCTCCGCGGCCGCAGAGCGCGGCGCGCAGCCCCGCGAGCACATGGGCCTCGGCCTCGGCGGGGATGGAGCGGTGCCCGGTCACTCCGATGCGGTACACGGACCTGCTACCCCCTGATGCCCAGCGGAGGGCGGTCCGGGGCACGCCCGCCCCCGGCACCCTCCGTCGCCCCGTCGCGACGACCCGTCGTGGCGTCATCCTCTCAAGAGCCCCCGGGCGAGCGGGAGCCCCCGTCCGGAATTCCGGACGGGGGCACGTATGTACGGACAGCTCCGTACCCGGCCCGGGCGGGCCGGTCAGTACACGCTGACGCCGTAGGCGCTCAGCGCCTCGGTGACCGGCTGGAAGAAGGTCGTTCCGCCGGAGGAGCAGTTGCCGCTGCCGCCGGAGGTGAGACCGATCGCCCGGGTGCCGGAGTAGAGCGGGCCGCCGGAGTCGCCGGGCTCGGCGCACACGTTGGTGCGGATCATGCCGTAGACGACGTCGCCGCCCCCGTAGTTGACGGTGGCGTTGAGGCCGGTGACCGAACCGCTGTGGGTGCCGGTGGTGGAGCCGCGGCGGGTCACGGACATGCCGACGGTGGCGTTGGCGGCGCTGGTGATGTCCTGGCCGCCCACCGTGCCGTCCTTGGGGATGGTGGTGTTGGTGTAGCGCACGATGCCGTAGTCGTTGTTGGGGAAGCTCGACCCGGAGGTCGTGCCGAGCACGGTGGTGCGGGCCGAGTTCGCGTACCAGGTGGTCGCGCCGTCGGTGCAGTGGCCGGCGGTGAGGAAGTAGTAGGTGGTGCCGCTGCGGACGTTGAAGCCGAGGGAACAGCGTCCGGTGCCGGAGTAGATGGCGTCGCCGCCGGAGATGAGCTTGGTGAACGTGCCCGGGGTGCGTTCGACGCGCAGCGCGCCGGCGTTGGCGCCCGCCGACTTCTTGATCCGGTCGATCTCGGCCTGCGAGACCGTGCTGTCGACGGTCACGACGAGGCGCTTGGACTGCGGGTCGATGTTCCAGGCGGTGCCCGCGATGTCGGCGCCGAGCACGGCGTCGCTCGCCGCGGTCAGCTGGTCGGCGCTGAACGTACGGGGCGTGTCGGCGTTCGCGGTGGGGATGGCCAGCGCCGCGACGGCGGCGAGCCCCGCGAGGACGGCCGTGGTGCGGACGCGTCTCGCCGTGGCGGAGCGGTTGTTGGTGCGCTTGATCCTCACGTCGGGTTCCTCCGAGGGGAATCGGGGGCCCTCCTGTGGGGTGGTGGGCCCGTGAGGCGCAGTCGGGGGCCTGTCCGGATTCCGGATTTGCCGTGCCCCTGACAATCGCTGACCGGAGTATCGAGGCGGCCGGACGGGAGACGCAAGAATGTCTTTCGGCCACGCCGGTCACTCGCGCATCCGGCCCCGCGAGCCGTGGGGCGCGCGGGGCCGGAGGGGCTTCTTCCGGGTCAGGCGTCGAGGCGGTTCCGCTCCCCCGCCGGGACCGCGACGGCGAGCGTGTTGCCCGGGGGCGGGAAGGGGCAGATGAAGTGGTCGGCGAAGGCGCACGGCGGCAGCAGCGCGCGGTTGAGGTCGACCGTCACCCGGCCGTCCGCGGCGGGCGCCCCGGGCCGCAGGAAGCGGAAGCGGTAGCTACTGTTCCCGCTGGTCGCGTCGGCGAAGACGGCCCACAGCGACCCGTCCGGTTCGACCGCGACCCGGAGCACGCACTCCTCGCCGTCCACCGCGAAGGCGATCTCGCCGCCGAGGCCGAGTCCGCGCTCGACCCCGTCCGCGTTGGCCACCCGTACCGTCCGGTCGTCGCCGTAGGGGCGGAAGGTCCCCGGCAGCACCCAGCGGGGGTCGTACGGGGTGGCCTCGATGGTCGAGAAGGCACGCCGCGCGGGGGACGCGGGGTCGAAGTCCCGTACCGCCCACAGCCCTTCGCGACGGATCACCACCAGCCGCCGGTCCCCGCTCGCCACCCGGGAATCGTCGGCCGGCCCCCGGTCGGCGCCGAGGCGGACCTCGCCGGTCAGCGGCCTGCCGTCGACGGTGACGGCGTCCTCGGCGGCGGCCGTGAGGACCACCTCGTCGCCGTCCTCGCGCCACCGCCCCGGGACGGCCGGAATTCGCCCTTCCGGGTGGTCGGCGAGCCAGTGGGTTCCGGTCAGGGAGAGCGGGCCGTAGGGGGCGGCGACGGCGGCGATCCGCCCTTCGTGCCACCGCTGCCAGTCCCGCGCGGCGTCCGGGCCGCCGCCCTGCTCCTGCTGCTGTGCGTCCGTGCTCATGCGGTCAACCTTTCCACACCGGCTCCGGGAGGCCGAGGTGCGACCGCAGCGTGGAGCCGGTGTAGGCGGAGCGGAAGGCCCCGCTCTCCTGGAGGATCGGGACGACCCGGTCGACGAAGTCGTCCAGGCCCCCGGGGGTGAGATGGGGGACGAGGATGAAGCCGTCGGCGGCCCGTCCGTCGACGAACGCGGTCAGCTCGGCCGCGACGGTGGCGGGCGAGCCGATGAACGACTGCCGGGTGGTCGTCTCGATGACGGTCCCCCGCAGCGAGAGCCCCTTGGCCTCGGCGAGCGCGCGCCAGCGGGCGGCGGTCGCGAGGGGGTCGCCGTGCCGGACGCGGCCCTGAGTGATCCCGGAGTCGGGGACCGGGTCGAAGTCCGGGAGCGGGCCGTCGGGGTCGTACGCGGAGAGGTCGGCGCCCCAGACCTGTTCGGCGGCGAGGATCGCGTTCTGCGGGGAGACCTGCTGCCGGCGGATCTCGTACGCCAGCTCCTGGGCCTCGGCGTCGGTGTCGCCGGTCACCACGGTGACGCCGGGCATGATCCTGAGGTCGTCGGGCTGCCTGCCGTACGCGGCGAGTCTGGCCTTGACGTCGGCGTAGAAGGCACGGCCCGCCTCCAGGGTGCCGTGCCGGGTGAAGACGACGTCGGCGGCGGACGCGGCGAACTCCCGGCCCTCGTCGGAGTCCCCCGCCTGGATGACCACCGGATGCCCCTGCGGCGAGCGCGGGACGGTGAACTCGCCGGAGATCGTGAACTGCGGCCCCTCGTGGGCGAACGGCCGCGAGACGCCGTCGGGCGTCCAGGAGTCCCAGAGCTCGCGGGCGGTGGCGACGAACTCGGCGGCCCGTACGTACCGGTCGGCCCGGTCGAGGTAGCCGCCCCGGCGGAAGTTCTCGCCGGTGAAGGCGTCGGAGGAGGTCACCACGTTCCAGGCGGCGCGGCCCGCGCTGAGGTGGTCGAGGGTGGCGAGCCGGCGGGCCAGTTCGTAGGGCTCGTTGAAGGTGGCGTTGACGGTGGCCGCGAGGCCGAGCCGTTCGGTGACGGCGGCCAGCGCGTTGAGCACGGTCAGCGACTCGGGCCGGCCGACCACGTCCAGGTCGTGGATGCGGCCGTTGTGCTCGCGCAGCCGCAGCCCTTCGGCGAGGAAGAAGAAGTCGAACTTCCCGCGCTCCGCGGTCCGGGCCAGGTGCTCGAAGGAGGAGAAGTCGATCTGGCTGCCGGAGCGGGGATCGGCCCACACGGTGGTGTTGTTGACGCCGGGGAAATGGGCGGCGAGGTGCATCGGGCGCGGCACGGTCAGGCCCCCTTCCCGGCGGTCCGGGCGGTGGAGTACCGGCCGGCGGGGCGCGGGAGTCCCAGGTGTTCCCGCAGGGTGCCGCCGGGATGGAAGGTGCGGAAGAGGCTGCGGTGCTGGAGGAGGGCCACGGTGCCGTTGACGATCCTTTCGAGGTCGCGTTCGGGGGTGATGGGGGTGAGGTGGAAGCCGTCGGCCGCGCCGGAGCCGTGCCATCGGGCGATGAGGTCGGCGAGGTCGACGGGCCCGCCCCGGAAGTAGGTGCCGCGCCCGGCGAGCTGCGGCCCGGTCTCCAGCCCCGGCTCCGGCGCGGTCTCCGCGTCGCCGAGGTCGACGGTGAGCGCGACCAGGACCCGCAGGGCTTCCGGGTCGCGCCCGTGGGCGGCGGCCCTGGCGCGCACCTCGTCGCGGACGGCGGCCGCCTGCTCGGGGGTGGTGGCCCGGATGTGGACGACGTCGGCGTGCCGGGCGGCCGCCTCGCGGGCCGGGGCGGTGGTGGCGTCGAGGACGGTGACGGGCCGGCCCTGCGGCGGACGCGGCACGATCGCGGGGCCCTTGACGGTGAAGGCGGAGCCGGTGAAGTCGACGTAGTGGAGCTTGTCCCGGTCGATGAAGCGGCCGGTGGCGGTGTCCCTGATCTCGGCGTCGTCCTCCCAGCTGTCCCAGAGCCGTGCGGAGACGTCGGCCACCTCGCCGGCCTCCCGCCACAGCTCGGCGGGGGGTGCGGCGGGGCGCCTGCCGAACAGCCGGGCCTCGGCCTCGGTGGTGGAGACGTCGGCCTGCCAGCCCGCCCGGCCCCGGCTCACCCAGTCGAGGGTGGCGACGGCCGAGGAGACGTGGAAGGGCTCGGTGTGGGTGGTGGTGACGGTCGGGACGAGGCCGATCCGGTCGGTGCGGGGGGCGACACGGGCGAGGACGGCGAGCGCGTCGAGGCCGGGCCGGGCGAACGAGTCGCCCAAGGTGACGTAGTCGAGCGCGCCGTCCTCGGCCAGCTCGGCCAGCCGGAGGTAGTGCCCGGCGTCGTAGTGCGGGGGGCCGCCGATCTCGGCGGCGAGGTGGAGGGGGGTACGGGTGGACATGCGGTACCTCTCGGGTCGGCGGGCGGGGGCACCGGGGCGCCGTCGTGGCCGGGCCGGACGGGGCGCGGTCGCGACGACGGGCCCGCGGCGCCGGCGTCAGCTCGTGGGTTTCGGCAGGCCGGGCGGGTTGATCTCCGACTTCTCCACGGCCTCGCCGCTCAGCCCCCAGCGCTTGAGGACCTCGCCGTACGAGCCGTTCCGGATGATGTGGTCGATCGCGGCGGCGTACGCCTCCACCAGGCCGCTGTCCTTCTTGGTGGTGGCGGCGATCTTGCCCTGGAGGTCCCCGCCGGCCCCGGAGAGCTGTCCGACGATCTCGGACTGGCCCGCCGTGGCGACGTGGTAGGCGGCGCTGGGGCTGGGGCCGAGGTGGGCGTCGATGCGGCCGGACCGGAGGGCCAGGTAGTAGTCGGTCTCCTTCTGGAAGTACCTGATGTCCACCGGCTCGCGCCCGGCCCTGGCGTTCTCCTCGCTCCACTCGACGAGGATCTTCTCCTGGTTGGTGCCGGAGGAGACCGAGATGGTCTTCCCGGCGACGTCGGCGGGGCCCTTCACCTTCCAGCCGGAGCCCTTCTCCGCCTCGAAGGCGATGTTGTCGAGCCGGTAGGTGGCGAAGTCGTACTTCTCCTTGCGCTCCTCGGTCACCGTCACGTTGGACAGGACGGCGTCGAACTTGGAGCTGTCCAGACCGACGAAGAGGTTCTCCCAGGAGACCTGCTCGAACTCCGGTTCCAGACCGAGGGTGTCGGCGACGAGGGTGGCGATGTCGATCTCGGAGCCGATCCGGGTCTTGTCGTCGGTGGCGTAGAAGGCGAGCGGCGGCGAGGCGTCGGCGCTGGACCCGATGCGCAGCGTGCCGCGCTCGCGGACCGCCTCGGGGACGAGGGCGGCGGCGGCAGCCGCCTTCTCACCCCTGATGCGGTCCTGGTCGGGGCCGATGTCGACCCCGGTGGCCTGGCGGCCCTCGGGGGCGGCCGGGTCGGAGGCGCCGCAGGCGGCGAGCAGACCGGTGGCGGTGAGCACGGCGAGGGCGAGGGTGGTGCCGCGGCGGACGGACACGTACGGACTCCTTGGGGCGAGAGGCGGTTCAGAGGACCTTGGAGAGGAAGGCGCGGGTGCGTTCCTGGACGGGGTGGTCGAGTACGGCGGCGGGCGGGCCCTGTTCGACGATGCGGCCCTCGTCCATGAAGACGACGGTGTCGGCGACCTCGCGGGCGAAGCCGATCTCGTGGGTGACGACGATCATCGTGGTGCCGCTGCGGGCGAGGTCCTTGATGACGTCGAGGACCTCCCCGACGAGTTCGGGGTCGAGGGCGGACGTCGGCTCGTCGAAGAGCAGCAGCCGGGGTTCCAGGGCCAGGGCGCGGGCGATGGCGACGCGCTGCTGCTGGCCGCCGGAGAGCTGACCGGGGTAGGCCGCCGCCTTGTCCAGGAGGCCGACCCGGTCCAGCAGCTCCTCCGCTGCCGCGACGGCCTCCTTGCGAGGGCGGCGCAGCGCCGAGACGGGCGCCTCGACGATGTTCTCCAGGACGGTGAGGTGCGGGAAGAGATGGAAGTTCTGGAAGACGAACCCGATCCTCGTGCGCCGGCGCAGCACCTCGCGTTCGCGCAGCTCGTAGAGCTTGTTCCCCTCCCTGCGGTAGCCGACCGGGGAGCCGTCCACGCTGATCCAGCCCCGGTCGGCCTTCTCCAGGTGGTTGATGGTGCGCAGCAGGGTGGACTTGCCGGAGCCGGAGGGGCCGATGACGACGGCCACCTCGCCGGGACGGACTGCCAGGTCGACCCCGCGCAGCACCTCCAGGGAACCGAACTTCTTGTGCACGGAGCGGATTTCGACCATGGCGTCGCTGGGTGCGCTCATCGCACGGCCCCCTTTGCGTAGTGGCGTTCGACGTAGTGCTGGAGGACGGAGAGCGCGGTGGTGAGCAGGACGTACCAGACGGTGGCGACCATCAGCAGGGGAACCACCCGGCCGTTGCGGCCGTAGACCACCTGTACCTGGTAGAAGAGTTCGCCGATCGCCATGACGGAGACGATGGAGGTGCCCTTGAACAGCGAGATGATCTCGTTGGCGGCGTTGGGCAGGATGGAGCGCATGGCCTGCGGGAGGACGATCCGCCGCAGCTGCCGGAGCCGGGGGATGCCGAGGGCGGCCGCCGCCTCCAACTGGCCGTGGTCCACGGCCAGTACGCCGCCGCGCACGATCTCCGCCGCGTACGCCGCCTGGTGCAGGGCGAGACCGAGGACGGCCGCGCTGGTCGCGCCCACGAGGTTCATCGTGTCGAAGGCGAAGAAGCCCGGCCCGAACGGGATACCGAACGTCAACTCCTCGTAGAGATAAGCAAGGTTGAACCAGAACAGCAGTTGCACGATGAGCGGGATCGAGCGGAACGCCCAGATGTAGCCGTACGCGGCCGTCCGCAGGAACCTGCTCGCCGAGAGCCGTGCGAAGGCCAGGACGACGCCGAGGGCGAAGCCGATCGCCGTTCCGTAGAGGGTGAGCTGGAGGGTGAGCCAGACGGCCTTGAGAATGGTCGGCGCGGTGAAGAACCGGGCGAAGACGCCCCACTCCCAACCGGGGTTCGTGATCAGCCCGTTGAGGAACTGGGCCAGCAGGACGGCGGTGGCGGCGATGGCGGCCCAGCGCCACGGGTGGCGGACGGGGACAACGGTGAGCGCCTCGGGGTCGGTGCCGGGTCCGTCCGCCTTCACGGTGGGCGGCCCGACGGGCGGGTCGACGGGCGGGTCGACGGGCGGGTCGACGGGTGGGTCGACGGGTGGGTCGATGGGTGGATCGCTGGTCAGCGGCATGAAGGGAGTCCTCGGGCGCGGAAGCGGTGGCTGTACGGGAAGGGGCGGTAAGGGAGAGGGCCGGCCGGGCCGGTCAGGAGGCGCGGTCGGCGCGACAGGAGAGGTCGCGCAGGAACGTGAGCACGGCGCGCGCGGCGGCGTCGTTCTGCCGGAAGGCGGGGCCGCCGGTGCGGGGCCGGGTGAACGCGCCGCCGGCGCGGGCGGTGGTGAACGGGCCCAGCGCGAAACGGCGCGGGTGCGGGCGGCCCTCCCGGTCCAGCACCCGGCTGTCGGCCGGGTCCACGGAGAGCAGCCCGGTGTCGGTGATCGCGGCCCCGTCGTCGCGCAGGGCGCGCAGCAGGGGGCTCGCGGTGTGCCGGAGCGAGGGGTCGGGCAGCCGGGCCTCGACCAGTGCGCGGGCCTCGGTGGACGCGCCGGGGACGGTGGTGCTCCGGGCCCGGAAGAGGCCCCGCTCCTCGTCGGTCTCCACGGTGAGCCCCGCGCCGAGGAAGCGGACGACGCCGGCCCGCGAGAGGGCCAGGAGCTGCCGGAGGCGGGGGCCGGGCGGGCCGGAGGCCAGATGGCTGAAGAACCCGTGCCACCGGGGGTCGGTGTCACCGAGCCGGACGAGTTGGGCGTAGGCGGAGAGCAGCCCGAGGAAGACGGCGAGGTCCTCGCTGTGCTCCGGGTCGTGTCGACGGGCCAGGTCGTCCGTGATGTACGCGCGCAGGGCTTCCTGGAGGGCGTCGGGCGAACCGTGGCGTACTCCGTCGAGCGGCCGGTCGAGCGCTTCGAGGTCGAGCCGGTCCGCGGGGTCGGGTACGGCCTCGGCGATGAGGCCGGCCAGCTCGGGGCTGCCGGGATCGGCGGCGGCGTACTTCTCGGCGAAGACCTCGTGGTCCAGGGCGGTGCGTTCGGGGTGGGAGGTGAACAGCCGGTGGTAGTGGGCGTGGCCCAGCTCCTTCACGACGACCGGCCAGACGTCGCTCCGGAAGTCGACCGGCCTCTTCCCGCGCAGCACCTTCTCGGCCCATTCGGGCCCCAGGAACCTCGGCAGGGGCGGGCGCTCGCCGGTCCAGGAGTAACCGATCTTCGCGTGGTAGGGAACCCCGCGCCGCGATCCGACGTACAGGACCGGCTCGCGGCCCGAGGGCACGTAGGCCCCGCCCTCGTGGTGGCCGCCGCGCCCCTCGGTGAGCAGGACCATCAGGTCGATGAAGGCGAGCCCGAAGCCCCGGACGATGACCGGCTCGCCGGGGCGCAGGGCGTCGAGGTCGCTGTCGGCGGTGAAGTCGGGCGGCAGGTGCACCAGGCCGTGCCGCCGGGCGAAGTCGCCCAGCCGGGCGTGCTCCGGTTCCCGCTCGGCGTCGAGGTGGCCCACGGTCAGGACGACGAGGTCGGCGAGGAGCGGTTCGGCGCGGCCCCGGAGCCGGACGTGCTGGCGGCCGCCGCGCGGACCGCTGACGGCGAGGGCGGTGGTGCGGTGCTCGTGCACGGTGATGCCGGGCGGCAGGGCGGCCAGGGCGCGCCGGTAGGTCCAGCGCAGGTAGGCGCTCTGGAGGCGCCGGGTGGGGAAGTCGGTCCCGGTGAGGGCGTGTATCTCGGCGAGCACGGCGGGGTCCGCGTCCGGGGTGACGCGCCCCGCGCGGACGTCGGCGGCCCAGGCGTCCAGGGCCGGTCCCGCCACGACGGGGCCGGCCGCCTCCACCGTCTCGTCGGTGAACATGGTGACGTCCTCGGCCATGGAGTTCATCCACAGCAGCGGCGACTGGTCGGGCCGCCAGATCCGGCCGCCGCCCGGCGGGTAGGGGTCCACGAGATGGATGTCGAGAGGCGCGTCGCCGTACAGCTCACCGGCGCTGGCGGCGATGCGCTCGAGGACGCCGGTGCCGCGCGGCCCCCCGCCGATCACCACGACGGCGGGTGCGGCGCTCATCGCGCACCCGCCGTGCCACGGGCGTAGTACCGCTCGACGTAGCGCTGGCCGATGCTCAGCACCGTGGTGACGGCCGCGTACCAGAGGGTGGCGACGAGGAGCAGCGGGATGACCTGGTAGGTGCGGTGGTAGACGAGCTGCACGGAGTGGAGCAGGTCCTGCACGGCGATGACGCTGACGATGGAGGTGCCCTTGAGCGTGCCGATCAGCATGTTCCCGGCCGGCGGGACGATGGAGCGCATCGCCTGCGGCAGCACGATGCGCCGGAACCGCCGCCAGGGGCCGAGGCCGAGGGACTGGGCGGCCTCCACCTGCCCGCGCTCGACGGAGAGGATGCCGCCGCGCACCACCTCGGCGGCGTACGCGGCCTCGTGCAGGGTCAGCCCGATGACGGCGACGGCGACCGGGCCCAGGAGGCTGACGGTGGAGACGCCGAGGATCTGCGGGTACAGGGCGCCGATGTTGAACCAGAACAGCAGCTGGACCAGGATCGGCGTGGACCGGAACAGCCAGATGTAACCCCAGCTGACCGCCTGGAGAACCGGGTTGCCGGAAAGCCGCAGCACGGCGAGCAGGGCGCCCAGCGCGAATCCGAGCACCATGACCACGGCGGTGAGCCAGAGCGTGAGCCACAGTCCGCGCAGGACGGGCACGGTGGCGAAGTAGGAGAACACGACGTCCCACTGGAAGGCGTCGTTGCGGACGACCGAGTTCAGGACGAGGGCGAGCAGGACGAGGACGACGACGGCCGCCGCCCGACGGCCCGTCCGGCGTACCGGGACGATACGCGGCAGGGCTGCGGGCCCGTCCTCGGCCGGCGGCCGGGAGACGGCCGGCGGCGGGGAGGAGGGCGGCGGGACGGTCTGCGGGGGCATGGGGAGCTCCGTGGAGGTTCAACTCGAACACGGGGCGTGCCTTCACACCGGAAACCACACGCGGACCGGGCCCCTCAGCGCCGGTCCGCCTCCGAGATAAGCGGCGTGCGCGGGGAGTTGTCAAGCCTGTCCACACTGTGAGCCGTACGTCGCCCGCCGGTTGACGCGCACCCGGATGGCTGGTCCACTGAGCCCATGCATCCGCAGCAGTGGCTGGTCACCCGCTCCCACATCGACTTCGGTCGCGTGTGGTCCTCCTCCTGTTGAGCCGACCCCGCAGCTGTCCGGTTCCTCCCTGCTCACGCCGCTTTTCCTCCGGCGTTCGAGCCCCGTCTCCCGCGTGACTTCACCTCCACCACACCGCGTCACCCTCCCCTCGCCCCGCCCTGCTCTGCCCTGTCCTGCCCTGCCGTTGCCCTGTCTCGCCTCGCCGATCCCTCTCTCCCTCCGGCCGACGTTCCACCGCTCTGCGCGCCGCCGCGGCTCCGTGCCGTGCCGCCGCGCCGGGGAGGGTGGCCGGCCTCCCCCGACGAACCCGGAGAAGCACCGCCATGTCCCGCGCCCGGCATACCGCCCTGTTCGCGTCCATCACCGTCGCCGCCCTGACGCTCACCGCCTGCGCCGTGCCGGCCGGCACGGCGGACGGCCGATCCGGCGGGGCCGCCGCCGAAGGGAGGGTTCCGAAGACGGACGTGGTCTCGACGGTCCGCAAGGACGAGGCCGCCGCGCGACTGCTGCCCGCCCGGGTGCGCGAGGCGGGCACCCTGCGGATCGCCTCGTCCGTGGGCGCCCCGCCCAGCGCCTTCTACCGGGAGGACGGCTCCACGCCGGTCGGCGCCGACATCGACTTCGCGGACGCGGCGGCCCGGGTGCTCGGGGTGACGCTGGAGCGCGAGGTGGCGTCCTTCGAGGCGATCCTGCCGGCGCTCGGCAGCGGCAAGTACGACCTGGGCACCGGGAACTTCGGCGTCACCGACGAACGCCGCGGGACCATCGACTTCGTGACGTACATCAACGACGGGCAGGGCTTCGCGGTCCGCGAGGACAGCACGCTCAAGGAGGTCACCGACCTCACCCGGCTGTGCGGTCTGAACGTGGCCACCGCGGCGGGCACCACCTTCGAGGTGACGCTCCAGGAGAACCGGTCCCGGTGCGCGGCGGCGGGCAGGAAGCCCTACGAGGTGAAGACCTACGCCGACCCGGCGGCCCTCTGGATCTCGCTCCGGCAGAAGCGCAGCGACGTGGTGATGTCCACCATCAACGGGCTGCGGTACGCGGTGGCCCAGCAGGAGGGGCTGCGCTTCCTCAACGAGTTCAAGCGGCTCGACGTGGGCTTCGCCTTCAAGAAGGGCACCCCTCTCGCCCCCGCCTTCCAGGCCGCGGTCGACCGGCTCAAGGCGGACGGGACCTATGACCGCATCCTGAAGAAGTGGGGTGTCACCGGGTCCGCGATCGAGACCTCGCGGATCTCGCCGCCCGAGCTGAAGTGATCCGGGCCCTGCCGGGCTCAGCAGTCGCAGCCGCAGGACTCCCCGCAACAGCAGCAGCCCTCGCCGCACTGGCTGCAGCAGTCGCACGCCTCGCAGCAGTCGCCGCAGTTGCTGCAGGGCGCCTGGCGCCGCTCCCTGCTCCAGGGGTCCTCGTAGCTCCCGCAGCACATCTGGCAGGTGCAGGCGAGACCGGCCCAGACCAGGCACCCGGCGATCAGCCCGCGCCGGTCTCGGGGCGGCTGCGGCGGGGGCGGCGGGGAGCCCGGGCCGCCGGGGGCGTACGGGTTGCCGGGCGGCGCCCCGTACGGATTGCCCGGCGGGGGCCCGAAGGAACCGTCCGGCACGAGCAGCCCCGAGCCCTCCCGGTGGGAGCAGGAGGAGGTGCCGAACGCGCGGTCGACCGAGCGGCGCAGTTCGTGGGCGAGCAGGACGTGGACGAGTCGGGCGTCGGTGAACTCCACCTCGCGGAGGGCGAGCCGTACGCCGTGCAGGGCGTCGTCGCAGAGCCGGCGCGCCTCGGCGAGCGGGGTGCCGGTGGCCGTCAGCGGGTTCCAGGCGCCCGAGGCCGCGTCGGCCTCCCGGTCCTCCACGGCGTCCAGCAGGTGGGCGAGCCGCCCGAAGAGGCGGCCCGCCTCCGCGAGCGGCGGGGCGTTCTGCGGCTTTCCGGCGAGGACGGCGGTGTGCGCGAAGGCGGCGGCGGTGGCGGTCTCGGTGGGTTCGGTGACCGCCAGCAGCGGGGTGCCGGGGCCGGCGAGCGTCTCGATACCGGTCTGCCGGTCCACCGCGTCGACGAGGAGCGCGGTGTCGAAGCCCAGGGCCGCCCCGGTCCGCGCTCCCGCGCGGTCCCAACCGGCGGCCACCCGGCGCGCGGCGGCGGCGACCGGGCGACGGGCCAACAGGCCGTCCCGGTCGGCGACGTGGTCGCGGACCTTGGCCGAGGCGAGGACGAGCGAGACGGCGGCGGCGAGCCGGGCCCCCTCGCCCTGGGCCACCGGCGCGGTGCGCATGGCGCGCAACGGGCAGGGGCCCGCGGTGCGCCGCGCCCCGGGGGCCCGGCCGACCTGAGCCTCCGTCAGGACCGAGACGATCAGGCCATCATAGTTCGTCACGATACGGGCGAATTGCCCGTGATCCGCCCTCAGGGCCAGGCAGAGACCGCAGAGATGGGCCATCCACTCGGTCCGGAGACCGTCGGAGAGCCGGTGGACGCAGGGCCTGACGATTCCGAACACGACGATCCCCCGTGAGCCGTTCAGCCGGTGCGCGACGCTCGCGTACCGGAGCGTCGTGCATCGTATCGAGCCACCCGTTCACCCGTCCGTCAGCAGGATCACCCGTACGGCCCGAACCGTCATATTTTCTTTTTGCAACCCCCCCTGAGCTAGGACGAACCCTGACGAACCGCCACATCCTCTGCACCAGTCACGTCACGAATCGCCTGCGAGCCGACTATCTACTTGGCGCGGTATCCGCATCATGGACGACCATAGGGATACGAAAGAGATGCGGAACACGACAGAACCGCGGTGAGAGGAGGCGTCCATGGGATCGGTGCGCAAGGCGAGTGCCTGGCTGGGCCTCGTGGAGGACCACGACGAGCGGTACTACGACGACGAGTACAACGACGGTCCGGAGACCGGCACGGGCAGCCACGCCTGGGTCACCGACCCCCGGGTGCAGGTGGCCACCGAGGCGGCCGAGGAGCGGGACCGCCGGATCGCGACGGTGACGCCGGACAGCTTCCGGGACGCGCGGGCCATCGGCGAGCTGTTCCGGGACGGCGTCCCGGTGATCGTCAACCTCACGGCCATGGACCCCGCCGACGCCAAGCGCGTGGTGGACTTCGCCGCCGGGCTGATCTTCGGTCTGCGCGGCTCGATCGACCGGGTGGCCACCCGGGTCTTCCTGCTCTCCCCCGCCGACACCCAGGTGGTGGCGGGCGAAGCCGCCGACCGGAAGGCCGACGGCTTCTTCAACCAGAGCTGAGCGGGGCGCTCGCCGGAGACGGAACCGGTCAACGCGGCCGGCCGGCGTGCGCGGTCCGGCGCACCTCCGTCACCGGAAGGCGTCGAGGCCGGTGAGCGCCTTGCCCAGGACCAACTGGTGCATCTCCACGGTCCCCTCGTAGGTGAGCACCGACTCCAGGTTGGTCGCGTGCCGCATCACCGGGTACTCCAGCGAGATCCCGTTGGCCCCGAGGATCGTGCGCGCGGTGCGGCAGATCTCGATCGCCTCCCGCACGTTGTTGAGCTTGCCGAAACTGACCTGCTCCGGCCGGAGCGCGCCCGCGTCCATCCGGCGGCCCAGGTGGTGGGCGAGCAGGATGCCCTTGTGCAGCTCCAGGGCCATGTCCGCCAGTTTGGCCTGGGTGAGCTGGAAGCCGCCGATCGGCCGGCCGAACTGCTCCCGGCCCCGCGCGTAGTCGAGGGCCGACTCGAAGCTGGCGCGCGCCGCTCCCATGGACCCCCAGACGATGCCGTAGCGCGCGTGGCTCAGACAGCTCAGCGGACCGCGCAGCCCCTTCGCCTCCGGGAGCACCGCGTCGGCCGGCAGCCGCACCTCGTCCATGACCAGCTCGCTGGTGACCGAGGCGCGCAGCGACCACTTGTGCCGGATCTCCGGGGCCGAGAACCCGGCGGCGTCGGTCGGCACGACGAACCCCCGGACGCCCCGGCCGTCCCCGCCCTCGTCGGTCTGCGCCCACACGACGGCGACCCCGGCCACCGAGCCGTTGGTGATCCACATCTTGCGGCCGGTGAGCACCCAGTCCTCGCCGTCGCGCTTGGCGTACGTCCGCATCCCGGCCGGGTCCGAGCCGTGGTCGGGCTCGGTCAGGCCGAAGCAGCCGATGATCTCGCCGGCCGCCATCCCGGGCAGCCACCGCCGCCTCTGCTCCTCGGAGCCGTAGCGGTGGATCGCGTACATCGCCAGCGACCCCTGTACGGAGACGAGCGAGCGGATGCCGGAGTCGGCGGCCTCCAGCTCCAGGCAGGCCAGCCCGTACTGGACGGCGCTCGCCCCGGCGCAGCCGTACCCGTCGAGGGACATGCCGAGAGCGCCCAGCGCGCCGAGCTCGCGGGCCAGCTCCCGGATGCCGGGCAGTTCGCCCTTCTCGTACCACTCGGCGATGTGCGGCAGGACGCGGTCGGCGGCCCAGGCGCGGACGGTGTCGCGGATCGCGAGGTCGTCGGGACCGAGCAGGTCGTCGATGCCGAGGGGGTCCGTGGCGTCGAACGGCGGCAGCTTCGACGGCTTCACGGACTCGGTGCTGGACATGAGGGCGCCTCCGGCGGCTCGCACGGTGCTCGGAGGGGCCGGGAGGATCCCGCCCTCCGAAAACTAGCAGTGGTAGTCGGGCGTCGTGCTGACGTTACGGCTCAGTGTGCCGCCCGTCCAGAGCCGGTCGCCTCGGCCGGCTCGCGCCGCGCGGGCGCCACCGGGCGCGGGACCGCGCGGTCGGATCCGGGCGCCCGGGCCGCTTCGGGGGCCCGATGTCCGGGCGGCGCGGTCTCGGCGCCCCCGCTCGCGGATGCGGCGGCCCCGGAGCGGGGCGGGGCCGTCTCCTGCGCCGGGCAGTCCATGGCCCTGGGCAACCGCAGCGCGGCCAGCGCCCCGAGCAGCAGCAGCCCGGCGCTGACCAGGAGCGTGGTGTGGAGGCCCTCGACGAAGGCGTGCCGGGCGGTGGAGCGCAGCAGGTCGCCCATCGGTCCGCCCAGCTGCGCGGCCACCTGGTACGCCTCGCCCAGCGAGTGGGAGGCCGCCGCTCCGGCGTGGGCGGGGACGCCCTTCTCGTGCAGGGAGGCGAGGCCGGGAGCGTACGCGGCGTTCATGACGCTGCCGAGCAGGGCGATGCCGAGGCCCGCGCCCAGTTGGTACGAGGTCTCGCCGATCGCCGCCGCGCCGCCCGCCCGTTCCGGCGGGGCGTCGCTCAGCATCGACTCGTACGCCCCGAAGAGCGTGGTCTGCAGACCGAAGCCGAGCAGGACGAACCCGCAGGTCAGCAGGGCGGGCCGGTCGTGCTGCCCCATCGAGGTGAGCAGCAGCACCGAGGCGGCGGTGAGGACGAAGCCCCACCCGACCATCCGGCGGGGCCCGACGCGGCGCAGGGTGTACGAGCCGGTGGCGCCCGCCGCCATGGCCGCGAAGGTCAGCGGCAGCAGCCGCAGGCCGGTCTCCAGCGGGCTGAGCCCCAGCACCAGCTGCAGGTACTGGACGGCGATCAGCTGGAGGCCGACCAGCGCCAGCATGGCGAGCACGATGCAGCCGACGGCGGTGGAGAAGGCGGGGCGGGCGAACATCGTCACGTCGATCAGCGGATGGTCGCGGCGCCGCTGCCGGCGCACGAAGAGGGCCAGGAGCACCGCTCCGAGGACGGAGGGGATCAGCGCGCCCGGGTCCAGGAGGCCCGCGCCTCCGCCCAGCCGCTTGACGCCCAGGACGACGCCGAGCACACCGGCGGCGGCCGTCAGCGCGCCCAGCACGTCCCACGGGCCCTCGTCGCCGCCCCGCGACTCGGGCAGCAGCCAGCGGCCCAGCGGCAGGATCACGGCCATCAGCGGAATGTTGATCAGGAAGACCGAGCCCCACCAGAAGTGCTCGACCAGGAAGCCGCCGACGACCGGCCCGACGGCCGCGCCGATCGCGGCCACCGCGGTCCACACCCCGATGGCGAGCGCCCGCTCCCGGCGGTCGGGGAAGACCTGGCGGACGATCGACAGCGTGGCGGGCATGATCATCGCGCCGCCGACGCCGAGCAGGGCGCGGGCCGCTATCAGCACGGCGGACGAGTCGGCCGACGCGGCGACCGCGGAGGCGAGGCCGAACAGCACGTACCCCAGGAGCAGCACGCGCCGTCTGCCGACCCGGTCACCCAGCGTGCCGAAGAGGATGAGGAGCGAGGCGCAGACGAGGGGGTAGGAGTCGACGATCCACAGGAGGGCCGGTCCGCTCGGGCGGAGGTCCTCGGTGAGGGAGGGGACGGCGACGTGGAGCACGGTCGCGTCCAGCGCGACGACCAGGAGGCTCAGGCAGAGGACCACGAGGACGACCCAGCGGTCGGCGCCGTCCGCGGCCCGGCGCAGCCGGTTCCCGGCCGTGGTCGTCCCGGTCATCTGCGTACCTCCCGATGAGTCCTCGCGCTCGGCGGGCCGACGGCGACGCGGGGTGCGCGTCCCCCGGCCCCGGCATCGACGGGCGAGTGAAGCGTCAGCGTACGCGAGTTCGGCGAGGCCACACGTGGTCCACGTCATACCCCGGCCCGCCGCACAGTGTGGCGTACGCCATCCCGGCTCCGGCCGGGGGCTCCCTTCCGGACCGCCCGCGGCCCGCCGCCGGAGGAGGCCCCGGGCGGGCGGCCGGCCGGAGGGAGCGGACGTCCGCCCGGCCGGGTGCGTCTCCCCCGAATGGCGGTATCAATTGTCGGGGATTTGGATGCGGCCCTCTTTCCGAGAGATCAAACACCTCGGCGAACGAACGGGCGGACAATCGGCGGGGCCGCGCAGTACAAGATCACGGAGATTCTTCTCCGGGCCCGGAAAAGACATCGTTTCGAGACGGAGTCCACATCACATCGTCATCACAAAGCGGCTGGTTCGGCCTGCTCCCACACTCACTCGCTGTAACGTCGATTGGGTGCGTACCGACATCTTTGCCCGGCTGGACCGGGAGCCGGAACCGCCGAAGATAGAGGCGCCGCGGATGAGCCGTCACCGCATCGCCCTCTTCGGCGGAACGCTGGCGTTCTATGTCGCCATCGTCTGGGCGGTGCTGATCACGTCCTGGCTGGTGGCTCTGGACTGGAAGGTCATGCTGTTCCGGCCCTACCAGCAGTGGCCGGAGCTGCACGCCTTCCTCGACTACTACGTCGTGCTCGGTCAGCGCGGCCCCACGGCGGTGATGGTCGCCTGCTGGCTGGGCTGGCGCTCCTGGCGTCAGCACACCCTCCGGCCGCTGCTGGTCCTCGGCACGTCCCTGCTGCTGCTCAATGTGACGGTGGGCGCGGTCAAGCTGGGGCTCGGGCGGCTCGGCCCGCACTACGCGACGCAGATCGGCTCGGCCGAGATGTTCGCCGGCGGCGATATATTCCCCTCCGGGCACACCGCCAACGCCGTCGTGACCTGGGGAATCCTTGCCTACCTGGCCACCACGCCACGCGCCAGACGCTATCTGTCCGCCGTCTCCGCGACGGTCTCCCTGGGCGTCGGCCTGACCACGGTCTACATCGGTACGCACTGGCTCAGCGACGTCCTGCTGGGCTGGACGGCCGGACTGCTGATCCTCCTGGCGCTGCCGTGGTTCGAGCCGCTCATCGCCCGGACCGAGACCTGGATCTTCGCGGTGCGCGAGCGGTGGCGGGAGCGGCGCGGCGGAGCCCGCCCCGCGACCGGTGCCGGGCCGCAGCCGGTGCTGCTGCCGCAGCCGACGGCCGCCGACGGCCTCGCCGCCGAAACCGCGCCGGCCGCGCCGCCCGAGCCGGCGCTGCCCGCCGGTCCCGCGGGGACGGGCGTCCGGGCGCGGGCCCACACCGGGCACACCGCACAGCCGGGCGGTATGCCGGTCGCCCCGGCGGGCGTCCGGCGCCCGCCGCCGCACGCGGAGCGGGGCCCGCGCGCCGGCAGTCCGGCGCGCCCGATGTCGGGGGGCTGATCCCGCCTCCCCGTCCGGCCGGGCCGACAGGCCCCGGCCCCTCCTCGTGCACGCCTCGCGCATGCCGGTGGCCCCGACCTCGGTCGGGGCCACCGGCATGTCCGGGCCGGGCGGTCAGCCCACCCAGCAGCGCGTCACGGCGCCGTCCTCAACCTGGAAGTTGATGCGGCCCTGCCGGAACTCCATGGTGAGGAACGTGCCCGGCGGGACCGCCCGGACCGTGTCCCAGCCGCGGCTTCTGGCCTGCCGTTCGGCGGCGTCGGCGGCGAGGCCGACGTACGTGCCGGTGTCGTCGTCCGGCTGGGCGGGAGGGGTCGGTAGAGATGCCATGCCTTCACCGTAGGCGGCCCCGGACCGTGACGGAAGGCCGGGCCGGGCCGGTCCGCCGTCGCATCTCCCCGTACCGCGGCGGTCACGCTTGTGTCACAAGATCCCCACACGCTTATACGTCGCCCCCTCCCCCGGAAGGGCCCGGCCGGGACCGTACGCGCGCAATAGCGGGCCCCTTCGTTCACCAGTCCGAAAAGGCGCTCGCATTACTCCGGAATCACCCGGGTGACCTGCTTCTTTTTCCAGCTCCGGGAGCACGCCCGAATGGCCGGAGCACAAGAATTTTCCGTGCTCTTCAACCGCTCTTCCCTTTCCGCGCGTTTCCCTCGCACGCCCGCCGGAAGGACGGGCGACCCGTCGTCCGAAGAGGAGCCGGGCGCGTTCGACCGCTCCCGGCGGCCCCGCTGCGGGGTCGCGCGGCCCGCCCGGAAGCGGGCGCCGGGCGGGGGCGGGAGCCGGCGCCGGGCGGGGGCGACCGAGGCGTCCGGGCCCCGTCGGCTGCCCGGCCCCTCCTCCGGTCCGGGGACCGTTCCTCAGCGGCCCGCCGGGGCGGGCTCCAGCCGGAGGCAGAGGTCGTTGTCGGCGGTGTAGCACGGGGTGGCGAGCACTCCGGGCGCCGCCGGGGCGCTCGGGTAGACGAAGGATGTGCGGCGGGACCACACGTCGTCGAGGATCCGGGAGATCCGTACGCCCTCCGCACCCGCCGCCGGGATCAGCCACAGCTGCCAGAGCTGCGCCCCGGCCACCCGGCCGGCGGCCGGCGGCGCGTAGGGCAGGGTGAAGGCGAAGGCCCCGGCGGGCCCGCCCGGGGAGGCGAGCGGGACGGCGTGCGTCCGGGCCGGCTCCCCGGGCAGCCGGGCTTCCACGGCGGCCCCCTCCCCCGCCGTGACGCCGTACAGCACGCCCTCGACCGTCATGCCGTCCGGTCCGCCGACGACGGCCCCCGCCTCGGCGTGCGGGGCGCGGACCCAGCAGCGCAGGGCGAGCCGCCCGTCGGCGGTCGGGTAGGGCACCCGGGCGCTGACGCCCGGGGCCCCGGCGTCCGGGGTGCGGTCGACGAGGGCCCGCAGGTCCCGCAGCCCCGGCTCCACGGTCCGCGTCCCCTCGGCCCCCGGCTCCTCGACGTAGGCGTCCCAGCGCCCCTCGGCCAGGCGGGCGGAGGCGGGGAGCACCGCCCGCAGCCGCCCGGGCCCGGAGCCGCTGAGCGGTATGCGCACCGTGCCGCCGGGTGCGGCGCCCGCCGCGCCCCGGCGGCGCAGCAGCAGCGTGGACGCGGCGACGGGGGCCGCCGGGGCGGTCAGGACGAAGGTGAGCGTCCCGGCCGGATCGGCGGCGCAGTCGGCCCGTACGGCGGTGGAGCTCATGGGGTCCTCCCCTTGCGGAGTACGTCGGCGGCCTTGTAGCGCAGGGCGTAGGCCCCGTCGAGGACGGTGCCGCGGGTGCGGTGCAGCGCGGTGCGCAGGGCGCCGTGGCCGCGTCCCCGCGCGCCGCGGGCGACGAGTTCGGTGAAGAGGCTTTCGTGGCGTTCGGCGATCCGCGCCGGGTCGAAGCGGGCCGAGGCGGTCAGCGCGGCCGCGCTCATCCGGTGGCGCAGCTCGTCGTCCTCGATCAGCTGGAGCAGTGCGGCGGCGATCGCGTCCGGGTCGCCGACCGGCACGAGGCGGCCGTCGACGCCGTCCTCGACGATCTCGGCCGGCCCGTGCGGGCAGTCGGTGGCGACGACCGGCAGGCCGCCGCGCATCGCCTCGACGATGGTCATGCCGAAGGACTCGCGGTCCGAGGTGACGGCGGCGATCGACCCCTTGGGCCACTCGGCCTCCATCGGGTTGGCCGAGCCCATCAGGAACACGTGGTTGTGCAGGCCGAGCCGGTCGACGAGGGTGCGCAGCGCCGCCTGCTCGTCGCCGGTCGCGTCGCCGCCGCCGTAGATGCGCAGCCGCCAGTCGGGGCGGGCCGCGGAGACCTGGGCGAAGGCGCGCACCAACAGGTCGTAGCGTTTGACCCGGTGCAGCCGGCCCGCCGCGACGACCCACTTCAGATCGCCGCCCGCGGGCGGGCAGGCGGGCTCGGGAACGGCGTTGGGGATGGCCTCGATCCGCACGCCCGGCAGCTTCAGCCGGGTGCGGTAGTCGTCCGCGTCGGCACGGGTGACGGTGGTGAGCGCGTCGAGCATCGTGTAGCGGTGGGCGATCTCGCGGCGCAGCCGGTAGCCGTGGCTGTCGAGGGTCAGGTGCTCCTGCCCGACGCGCACCGGTCCGCGCCGGGTCTCCCGGCTGAGATGGACGTTGAGGCCGGGGCGGGTGCCGACGACGACGTCCGCCCCGGTGGTCCGCAGGTGGGCGGCGATGCGGGCGTCGGTGAGCCGGCTGTACTGCTTGTGCCGGCTGTCGCCGCGCGGGAAGACCGCGGCGGGGCGGGCGTGGTCGGGGTCGCCGCCGTCGTAGGTCGCGCTCTTCTTCCGCAGGTCCACGAGGTGGCGCAGCGCCACGCCCTCGGGCGCGCCGAGGACGGGGGCGTCACGGTGCCGGAAGACGGACACGATCTCGACGTCGTGCCGCTCCGCGAGCGTACGGGCGAGCGTGAACGTCGTCCGAATGGTCCCCCCGATTCCGTAGGCATTGTGCAGAAGGAAAGAAATATGCATGGTGTCGCTGTTTCCCCTGTCGAACCGACCTTGTCAAGACGGTGCTTCCCGACCGCTTGCCCGCCCGAAATGCACCGGGAAATCCCGGAGCATCCCCGCTTTCGCTCCCGGCGTTCCCGCCCGCCCACCGGACCGCCGCTGACCTGCGGGTTCCGGAAGGAAAGAATCCGGATACCCGCCGGACCCGAAAGTAACGGGACCGCGCGAGCAGGCTGCCGTCACGGTGCGCGGGTCGCCTGCCCACCACCCGTTCGCCGACACTTTCCTCCGAGCTTGACGTAGGAAAATGCCGGGAGGTTGCCTGCCGCTCGGGAAAAGATTCCGGGCCCCTCCGCCGACGGAATCCGCACCGGCGGCTCGACAGGGCGGCTCATCGGCCCCGGCCCGTCTTTTCGCACTTCCGTCCGGCCGGTGCGTGACCCCGGCCACGCATCCCGCGTTGTCCTCGGTATGAGCCGGGAACCACCCGGCCCACGCACCGAGTTCGAGGAGCCCCCGTGCCGCGCATGCTCGACGTCAGCCAGGACGTACGCGCCGAGATCGGCGACGACGAAGCCGACCGGCTGCTCGTCGGCGACAACGCCCCGGGCAGTTACGACTGCACCTCCTGCCGCACCCCGGGCGACTCCGACCAGGAACGCACCAGCACGGTGCTGTTCGTCGGCGACGAGACGGCCGTCCTCGCCTTCGCCCACGCCACGTGCATCCCCTCGCAGGTCGTCAGGGTGGCCGAGGACCAGCTCCAGGGCGCGGTGCGCAGCATCACCGGCAGCGAGCGGAAGAACACGGAGGGGCTCATGCCCGAACAGGCCGTCCTCGGCATCACCAGCGGACTCGTCCTCATCGAGGACGACCTGCGTCCGGCCCTGGTCGTCGAACCGACCGGCCCGGTCGCCCGGCCCGGCACCGACGGCAGCGGGGGCGACGAGTTCCTCCAGCTGCTGCTGGAGCAGGGCTTCCGCCCGGCCCCCGGCCTGAACCGGCTGCCGGAGGTCCTGCCGGGCTGGTCCGTGCTGCTGGCGGTGGGCCAGCTCCATGCGGTGCTGCAGCCGAGCGCGGGCGGCGGCAACCCGGTCGCCTGGTGGCAGGCCCACCGGCCGCTCCAGGTGACCGAGGGCTGGCGGGCCGCGGTCAACAAGTCGCAGACGGTCCTCGTCTTCGCCGCCCCGGCCGGCACCATCGGCCAGCAGCCGCGCGAGGATCTGCTGCGGGACGCCCTGGAGAAGGCCGCGGTCAACGGCGTCCTGGTCGCCGCGGCGATGCCGCTGGCCGGGACCTGAGCGTGTCCGCCCCGGTCGGGCGCTCGCGCCGTACGGCGTTTTCTCCGGCGGGGCCGCATCCGAGGAGCGGCGAGGTCGTTGGCACCTACGTGCACTCATACGACTCCTCCCGCCAGCATCAGAGCCCGATCCCTGCCATGCGTCCCGCGCAGGAGCCGCCGGGGGGCGTGTCCCCCACCCCGATCTACGACGCGCTGTACTCCGAGTACCGGCGCTCGTTCCGGGCGTTGCCGGGCGATCGGAGCGGCGAGGAGAACCTCTCCTTCCCGGCGCTCAGCGCCGGCTTCTTCGCCACGAGGGCCCCGCTGAGCGGCCGCCCGGCCCCCTCCGGGCGCGAGGGCCGGGGAACGGGCGGCGGGCAGGGCCAGCACACCGGCGGCGTCGGCGCCTGGCAGCGGGTCGGACGGCACGCGGGACGCCCCCGGCCGGCCGCCCTGCCGCCCGGGACGGGGTCGCGGGACTCCTGAGGCCCCGACCGGAACCCGACGGCGCAGACCGTACGGCGAAGCCCCGGACCGCTCGCTCACCGCGAGAGCGGTCCGGGGCTTCGCCGTACGGCGGGCTACTTGCCGGTGTTGCGGCCGCGCTTCTCGCGGACGCGTACGGAGATGTGGATCGGGGTGCCCTCGAAGCCGAACTCCTCGCGCAGCCGGCGCTCGATGAAGCGGCGGTAGCCGTGCTCCAGGAAGCCGGAGGCGAAGAGCACGAAGCGCGGGGGCTTGGTGCCCGCCTGGGTGCCGAAGAGGATGCGCGGCTGCTTGCCGCCGCGGACCGGGTGCGGGTGGGCCGCGACGACCTCGCCGAGGAAGGCGTTCAGCCGCCCGGTGGGGATGCGGGTCTCCCAGCCCTCGATCGCGGTCTCGATCGCCGGGACCAGCTTCTCCATGTGGCGGCCGGTGACGGCCGAGACGTTGACGCGCGGGGCCCAGGAGATCTGGGCCAGCTCCGTCTCGATCTCGCGCTCCAGGTAGTAGCGGCGCTCCTCGTCGAGGGTGTCCCACTTGTTGAAGGCGACGACGATGGCGCGCCCGGCCTCCACGGCCATGGTGACGATGCGCTGGTCCTGGACGCTGATGGACTCGCTGGAGTCGATCAGGATGACGGCGACCTCGGCCTTCTCCACGGCTGCGGCCGTACGGAGCGAGGCGTAGTAGTCGGCGCCTTCCTGAAGGTGGACGCGGCGGCGGATACCGGCCGTGTCGATGAACTTCCAGGTGATGCCGCCGAGGTTGATCAGTTCGTCGACCGGGTCGCGGGTGGTGCCCGCCAGCTCGTTGACGACGACCCGGTCCTCGCCGGCGACCTTGTTCAGCAGGGAGGACTTGCCGACGTTCGGGCGGCCGATCAGGGCGATCCGGCGGGGCCCGCCGAGCGCCGTGCCGAACTTCTGGGCCGGGGCGTCCGGCAGGGCCTCCAGGACGGCGTCCAGCATGTCGCCGGTGCCGCGGCCGTGCAGCGAGGAGACCGGGTAGGGCTCGCCGAGGCCGAGCGACCACAGCGCGGTGGCGTCCGCCTCGCCGCTCTGGCCGTCGACCTTGTTGGCGCACAGGACCACGGGCTTGCCGGCCCGGCGCAGCAGCTTGACGACCGCCTCGTCGGTGTCGGTGGCGCCGACGGTGGAGTCCACGACGAAGACGACCGCGTCGGCCGTCTCGATGGCGTACTCGGCCTGGGCGGCGACCGAGGCGTCGAGGCCGAGGACGTCCTGCTCCCAGCCGCCGGTGTCGACGACCTTGAAGCGGCGCCCGGCCCATTCGGCCTCGTAGCTGACGCGGTCGCGGGTGACGCCGGGCTTGTCCTGCACGACGGCCTCGCGGCGGCCGATGATCCGGTTCACCAGGGTCGACTTGCCGACATTGGGGCGGCCGACGACGGCGAGCACGGGGAGCGGTCCGTGACCGGCCTCGTCGAGGGCTCCCTCGATCTCCTCGGGGTCGAAGCCTTCCTGCGCGGCGAGCTCCATGAACTCCGCGTACTCGGCATCGCCAAGTTCTCCGTGCTCGTGGCCCGAGCCGTCGGAGTGAATCTGGTCGTTCATGAAGTCCGTTCCTCTGTGCGTCATCGATGGACCGCGATCAGCGCGGCCCACTACTCAAGTACTCAAGTCTGGCCTATCGCCCGGTGAGGCGCTTGGCGGTTTCCAGGTGGGCGGTGAGCTTCGCCTGAATCCGCAGGGTCGCCTCGTCCAGCGCCTTGCGCGTACGCTGCCCGTCGCCGGCGCTCGCGTCGAACGCGTCGCCGAAGACGACGTCGACCCGGCTGCGCAGCGGGGGCAGCCCCCGTATCAGCCGGCCGCGCCGCTCGGTGCTCCCCAGGACCGCGACGGGCACGATCGGGGCCCCGCCGCGGACCGCGAAGTAGGCGAGCCCGGCGCGCAGCGAGGCGAAGTCGCCCTCGCCCCGGGTGCCCTCCGGGAAGATCCCGAGGGCCCCGCCGTCCGCCAGGACGCCCAGGGCGTGGCTGATGGCGGTGCGGTCGACGGTCGTACGGTCCACCTCGATCTGCCCGATGCCGTGCAGGAACGGGTCGAGGGGGCCGACGAACGCCTCCTTCTTGATCAGGAAGTGCACCGGCCGGGGCGCGGTGCCCATCAGCATCGGGCCGTCGATGTTGTGGGAGTGGTTCACCGCGAGGATGACCGGTCCGGTGGCGGGCACCCGCCAGGCCCCGAGCACCCGGGGCTTCCACAGCCCGTACATCAGGCCGATGCCGATGGTCCGCCCGACGGCCGCTCCGCGCAGCGTGGGCGCGCCCGTGGCATCGCTCACGCGGCGACCCGCTTCCCCTCGACGAGGGTGACGACGCACTCGATGACCTGCTGGAGGGTCAGTTCGGTGGTGTCCACCTCGACGGCGTCGTCCGCCTTGGCGAGCGGGGAGGTCTTGCGGCCGGAGTCGGCGGCGTCCCGCTTGATCAGCGCCTCGCGGGTGGCGGCGAGGTCGGAGCCCTTGACCTCGCCGCTGCGGCGGGCGGCGCGGGCCTCCGGAGAGGCGGTGAGGAAGATCTTGAGGTCCGCGTCGGGCAGCACGGTGGTGCCGATGTCCCGGCCCTCGACCACGATGCCGCCGGTCGCGGCGGCCGCGATGGAGCGCTGGAGGGCGGTGATGAGCGTACGCACCTCGGGAACGGCGCTGACGGCGCTGACCTTGGAGGTGACCTCCTGGGTGCGGATCGGCCCGGAGGCGTCCACGCCGTCCACGGTGATCGTCGGGGCGGTGGGGTCGGTACCGGAGACGATCACGGGCTTGGCGGCGGCGGTGGCGATCTCCTCCGGGTTGCTCACGTCCACGCCGTTGGTCAGCATCCACCAGGTGATGGCCCGGTACTGCGCGCCCGTGTCCAGGTAGCTCAGGCCGAGCTCGGCGGCGACGGCCTTCGAGGTGCTCGACTTGCCGGTGCCCGAGGGCCCGTCGATGGCGACGATCACGGAGGAGCGTGCGGTTTCCACGGTGGTGGACACCTTCCTGGTACACGGGGCGGGGACGTACGGGCCTGGAAGCGGCCTCGTACCAGGTTACCGAGTGCCGGGCACGCCCTTGTACCCCGTACGGGTGAGGGGGCGCCGCCGCCCCGGCGCACGGCGCCCCACCGGCCGGGGCGGCTCAGCCCCGGATCGACCAGCCCCGTTCCCGGAGCGCCGCGCCGAGGGCCGGGGCGGCGCTGGGCTCGACCATGATCTGGACGAGGCCCGCCTGCTGGCCGGTGGCGTGCTCGATGCGGACGTCCTCGATGTTGACCCCGGCCCGGCCGGCGTCGGCGAAGATCGCGGCCAGCTCGCCCGGCTTGTCGCCGATGAGGACGGCGACGGTCTCGTACGCGGCGGGGGCCGCTCCGTGCTTGCCGGGAACCCGGACGCGGCCGGCGTTGCCGCGGCGCAGGACGTCCTCGACGGCGTGGGCGCCCGCGCTCCGCTTCCCCTCGTCGGCGGATCCGAGCCCGCGCAGCGCGGCCACGGTCCGCTCCAGGTCGGCGGCGACCCCGGCGAGGACGTCGGCGACCGGGCCGGGGTTGGCGGAGAGGATCTCCACCCACATCCGGGGGTCGGACGCGGCGATCCGGGTGACGTCGCGGATGCCCTGGCCGCACAGCCGTACGGCGGTCTCGTCGGCCTCCTCCAGCCGGGCGGCGACCATGGAGGAGATCAGCTGCGGGGTGTGCGAGACGAGGGCGACGGCCCGGTCGTGGGCGTCGGCGTCCATGACGACGGGGACGGCCCGGCAGAGGGCGACCAGCTCCAGCGCGAGGTTGAGCACCTCGGTGTCGGTGTCCCGGGTCGGGGTGAGGACCCAGGGGCGGCCCTCGAAGAGGTCGGCGGTGGCGGCGAGCGGACCGGAGCGCTCCTTCCCCGCCATGGGGTGGGTGCCGATGTAGGCGGCGAGGTCGAGGCCGAGCGCCTCCAGTTCGCGGCGCGGGCCGCCCTTGACGCTGGCGACGTCCAGGTAGCCGCGGGCCGCCCCGTCGCGCAGGGCGGTGGCGAGGACGGCGGCGGTGTGCGCGGGCGGCACGGCGATCACCGCCAGGTCGACCGGGCCCTCGGGGGCCTCGTCCGTACCGGCCCCGAGCGCGGCGGCGGTGCGGGCGGACTCGGGGTCGTGGTCGACGAGGTGGACGCGGACGCCGCGGCCGGCCAGTGCGAGGGCGGCGGAGGTGCCGACGAGCCCGGTTCCGATGACGAGGGCGGTTCTCACTGGGCGATGTCCTTGCGCAGAGCGGCGGTGGCGCCGAGGTAGACGTGGGTGATCTCGGCGCGCGAGAGGTAGGTCTCGACGTGCACGAGGATACGGACGACCCGGGGCATGGCCCCTTCGACGTCCAGTTCCTGGGCGCAGATGAGGGGGACGTCGACGATCCCGAGGCTCCGGGCGGCGGCGGCCGGGAAGTCGCTGTGCAGGTCGGGGGTGGCGGTGAACCAGATGCTGATCAGGTCGTCGGCGACGAGTTCGTTGCGCTCCAGCACGGTCGTGAGCAGTTCGCCGACCCGTCGGCCCATGTGCCCGGCCTCGTCCTCGTCCAGCTGGACGGCCCCCCGGATCGCCCGTACCGCCACGTCGTGCTCCTCGTCCCTCGTCCGTTCGCCCGCGCCGCCGCACCTGCGGCCGCTCGTCCCACCCTAGATCGGCCGGGGCGAGGGCGGTCACGGCGTTCCCTCCGTGAGACGGGCGGGGCGCGGGCCGGGCGGGCGGTGGCGCGCGGTACGGGCTTCGGCGTGCGCGGTACGGGCTTCGGCCGGAGGAGTCCCGTCCGCCACCCGGTCGGGGGCACGGCCCGCCCGGTTGCTTCTCCCCCGGGCTCTCCGCCCCCACGATGGCCCCCGTCCACCGCGCCACGCCCCACCCGAGGAGAGCCCATGAACGCACGGCGAAGGGCGGTGCTGGCCGCCGGTGCGGCGGGCGCCGCCGCCCTGACCACCGGCTGCGGTTCCTCCGGCGGGGGCGGCGGTGGGGACGCCGGCTCCCCGCCGCCGTCGGCGGACGACGGGGTGGAGCTGGCCCGGACCGCGGACATCCCGGTCGGGGGCGGGGCGGTCCTCAAGGAGCGGAAGGTCGTGGTGACCCAGCCGACGGAGGGCGAGTTCAAGGCGTTCTCCGCCGTCTGCACCCATGCGAGCTGCCTCGTCTCGACGGTGAGCGACGGCTCCATCGCCTGTCCTTGCCACGGCAGCAGGTTCGGCATCACCGACGCGGCGGTCGAGGCCGGACCGGCGACCCGGCCGCTGCCCGCCGTGCGGATCAGCGTCTCGGGGGGCGCGATCCGGCGGGCCTGAGCCGGGCCGGTGGCCCCGCGGCCGGACCGGTAGCCTCACGGCCGTGACCAGCTCCGCCGACGAGGCACTCGTACGCGACCACACGGTCTACGCCTGCGTGATGGGCTCGCGCGCGTTCGGTCTGGCGACCGAGGACAGCGATACGGACCGGCGGGGGGTCTTTCTCGCGCCCACCCCGCTGTTCTGGCGCCTGGAGAAACCGCCGACGCATGTGGAGGGGCCCGCGCCGGAGCAGTTCTCGTGGGAGCTGGAGCGCTTCTGCGAGCTGGCGCTCCGGGCCAACCCGAACGTGCTGGAGTGCCTGCACTCCCCGCTCGTGGAGTGCGTGGACGGCACCGGCCGCGAGCTGCTGGCGCTGCGCGGGGCGTTCCTGTCCCGGCTCGCGCACGGCACGTTCGTCCGGTACGCCCTGGGGCAGCGGAGGAAGCTGGAGGCCGACGTACGGGTCCACGGCGCACCGCGCTGGAAGCACGCGATGCATCTGCTGCGGCTGCTGGCGAGCGGCCGGGACCTGCTGCGCACCGGTGAGCTGCGCATCGACGTCGGGAGCGCCCGGGAGGAGCTGCTGGCGGTGAAGCGGGGCGAGGTGCCCTGGCCGGAGGTGGAGCGCCGGATGAACCGCCTGGGGGCGGAGAACGACGAGGCGGCGGCCCGCACCCCGCTGCCGCCGGAGCCGGACCGGGCGGCGGTGGAGGACTTCCTCGTCCGCGCCCGGCGGGCGTCGGCGGCGCGGGAGGCGGCCCGCTGAACGGCCGGCGGGCCGCCCTCGGCGCTCAGGCGTCCCAGAGCGCCGCCAGGGAGAGCAGGTCGCTGCGGTACTCGATGCGCTCGGACCACTCCTTGGGCCAGGCCGCCGCGCCCAGGTGCGCCCCGGCGAGCGCCCCGGTCAGGCAGGCGATCGAGTCGGAGTCGCCCCGGGTGCAGGCGGCCCGGCGCAGGGCGGTGACGGGTTCCTCGGGGAAGAGCAGGAAGCAGTGCAGGGCGGTGGCGAGGGCCTCCTCGGCGACCCAGCCGTCCCCGGTCCGCTCGCACGGGTCGGTCTCCGGCGACGGGGAGCGCAGGGCGTCCCGGACGGTCTCCAGGGCCGCCAGGCACTCGTCCCAGCCGCGCTGGATGTACGCCTGCGGTGTGGCGTCGCCGGCGTGGAGCCAGAGGTCGCCGAGCCACCGGGTGTGGTACCGGCCCCGGTTCTCGAGGGCGTAGCTGCGCAACTGCCCGATCAGGCCGAGGGGTTCGCCGCCCTGGGCGAGCAGGAACACCGCGCGGGCCAGCAGGTCGGAGGCGGCGAGGGCGGTGGGGTGGCCGTGGGTAAGGGCGGCCTGGAGCTGGGCGGCGCCGGCGCGCTGCTCCGCGCTGAGGCCCGGGACCAGGCCGAGGGGGGCGACGCGCATGTTGGCGCCGCAGCCCTTGGAGTGGAGCTGGCTGGCCTCCTGCCATCTGCGGGTGCGTTCGAGCAGGCGGCAGGCGGTGAGGCAGGTGTTGCCGGGGGCGCGGTCGTTGTCCGGCGAGTGGTACCAGGCGACGAACTCGGCGATGACCGGGCCCGTCATCCGCTCGGGGGTGAGCAGTCCGCTGTCCATGGCGGTCCGGATGCCCCGGCCCAGCGCGATCGTCATCTGGGTGTCGTCGGAGACCACGGCCGGCGTCAGGAGGGGCAGTTGCCGCCAGGGGCCGAACTTGGCGAGGATCGAGGGTACGTCGTTGAACTCGGTGGGGAAGCCCAGGGCGTCGCCGAGGGCGAGCCCGGTCAGGACGCCGGTGGCTGCCTGCTTGGTCAGGGGCGGGGTGGCGAGGGTCATCGGTCGTGTCCTTCCGGTCCGGAGGAGGCGGCGGCGTCGGTGCGCTGCGGGCGCAGCAGCGGCGGGTGCAGGGCAGTGGCATCGCCCGCCCGGTGGAGCGCGGCCGGTTTGCCCCGGCCGCCGGTGCGGCGCGGCGGGCCCTCGACGGCCTCGACGAAGCCGGGTGCGTTGAGGACCTTGCGCCGGAAGTTGGGGCGGTCCAGCTCGACGCCCCAGACGGTCTCGTAGACCTGCTGGAGCTCCCCGAGGGTGAACTCGGGGGGGCAGAACGCGGTGGCGAGGCAGGTGTACTCGAGCTTGGCGCCGATCCGGTCGCGGGCGTCCGCGAGGATCCGGTCGTGGTCGAAGGCCAGCGGCCCGGCCGCGTCCGCGTCCCACCACCGGGCGGACGCCGCGTCGCCGCCGCCGCGCGGTTCGGGCAGGTCCGGCAGGAGGGCGGCGTACGCGACGGAGACGACCCGCATCCTCGGGTCGCGGTCCGGGGCGGTGTAGGTCCGCAGCTGTTCGAGGTGGAGGGCGCCGACCGTATCGGGGCCGAGGCCGGTCTCCTCCGCGAGTTCGCGCCGGGCGGCGTCCTCGGCGGACTCGCGGGGCAGGAGGAAGCCGCCGGGCAGCGCCCACCGTCCCCTGAAGGGCTCCTGGCCGCGTTCGACGAGCAGCACGTGGAGCCGGGCCTCGCGGACGGTGAAGACCGCGAGGTCGACGGTGACGGCGAACGGGGCGTAGGCGTGCGGGTCGTAGCCCTCGGGGGCGGGGGTGTTCATCGTTTCTCCGGGAGGGGGGCGGCGAAGTCCCAGCCGGCGGCGAGGAGTTCGTCGACGGCGGCGACGGCGGCGGCGAGCCGTGTCTCGGGCGGGCCGGTCATCTCGACGAACCGCCGCCCCGTGCGAGTGAGTTCGGCGCGGAACCGGTCGGTCATCCAGGGGCGCAGCTCCTCGCCGTCGCGCAGTCCGTCGTCCTCGAAGGCGACGCCCTCGTGGTCGGTGAGGAGCCACAGGTGGTGGCCGGCCCGGTCCGCGATCTCCTCGACGAGCGGATTGCGGCCGCCGACGTACCGCTCGTGCCAGACGGTGGTGGCGAAGGAGTCGGTGTCGCAGAAGAGGACCGGGGATCCGGCGCGGGCGGCGGCCTCCTCCCGGTCGTTCTGGGTCCGGGCGATGAGCGGGAAGTCGTCGGTGGTGAAGGCGACGTCCTCCCAGGCGGCGCCCGGCCACCGCTCGCGCAGGGCGGCGAGCTTGTCCTCGCTGTACTCGCGCCCGTATTCGGCGACGTAACCCGTGCGGGACCAGACTCCGCCGCGCGCCCGGTAGTGGGCGGCGAGCGCCCGGGCGAGGGTGGTGGTGCCGGTGGACTCCGCGCCGAGGACGACGACCCGGCGCGCGAGGGCGGCCCGTACGGGCGGCTGGAGGAAGTCCCAGCAGCCCACGGGGTCCGCGCGCACGGCGGTGCCGGAGACCGGGAAGAGGGTGCGGTCGGGGTCGACGAGGACGGAGTGGGCGCCGAAGCGGCGGCCCAGCTCCTCCCCGTACGCCTCCGAGGTGAAGACGGCGTCCACCCGCTCGGGCACGGCGGCGGTGAAGACGGCCATGTGGGCGTCCCAGACGGCCGGGTCGGTCACGTCCATGTGCGTGTCGTCGACCGCCCCGACCACCGTGACGTCCGGATGGACCTCGCGCATCCAGGCGACCCGGTCGGCGAGCGGGACCGACTCCACGGAGGCGGCGCAGACCAGCACGGTCAGCCGCTCGCAGCGGTCCTGGGCGGTGCGGACGAGGTGGTGGTGGCCGGCGTGCGGCGGGTAGAACTTGCCGAGCACCAGGCCGTGTCCGTAGCGCTTCACGCGGCCGCCCCCACCGGGCGGGCCGCACGGGCGGCCAGGTCGCGGCGCCAGTCGCGCAGGCCCATCAGGCAGAGCGCGAGGAATCCGGCGTACAGCAGCGAGGTCAGGTACAGCCCCTTGTGGGCGTAGAGCGGGATGTAGACCACGTCGGCGGCGATCCACAGCCACCAGGACTCCAGCCTCTTCCTGCACTGGCCGTAGGTGGCCGTCAGCGACAGGGACGTGGTCAGCGCGTCCCAGAACGGGACGGTGGAGTCGGTCGCCCGGGAGAGCAGCAGGGTGATCGCCGCGGTCCCCACCACCCCCGCCGCGAGCAGCCGGCTCCATTCGGCGCGGGTCGTTCTGCGCACCGGCAGGGCGGTGGAGCCCGGTCCACCCCCGTGGGTCCAGGTCCACCAGCCGTACGCGGCGAGGGTGATGAAGACGATCTGGAGGCCGGCGTCGGCGTACAGACCGGCCTGGGCGAACAGCAGGATGAAGAAGACGTTGTTGGCGATGCCGATCGGCCAGTTGGCGATGTGCTGGCGGGCCACGAGCCAGACGCACAGCGCCCCGCTGCCGAAGCCGAGCACCTCGGTCCAGCTGACCGGGGTGTCCAGGACCGTCACCAGGGGCTGTTGCAGGGGGTCGAGTACGTCCGCGAGACTCACGCCCGCCTCCTTCTTAATAGTCACTCTGACTATAAAGGCTGGACGGGGACGGCGAAAGGCCCGCGGCCGGTTCGGTTCGAACTTTCCGAACCGAACCGGCCGCGGGCCTTCGCAGGGGTGCGGACGCGGCTAGAGGCCGACCTCGTTCATCAGCATGCCGACCTCGGTGTTGGTCAGGCGGCGCAGCCAGCCGGACTTCTGGTCGCCCAGCGGGATCGGCCCGAAGGCCGTCCGCACCAGCCGCTCGACCGGGAAGCCGGCCTCGGCCAGCATCCGGCGCACGATGTGCTTGCGGCCCTCGTGGAGGGTGACCTCGACCAGGTAGTTCTTGCCGGTGTTCTCGACGACGCGGAAGTGGTCGGCGCGGGCGTAGCCGTCCTCCAGCTGGATGCCGTCCTTGAGCCGCTTGCCGAGGTCGCGCGGCAGGGGGCCCTGGATGGCGGCCAGGTAGGTCTTCTTCACGCCGTACTTGGGGTGCGTGAGGCGGTGGGCCAGCTCACCGTGGTTGGTGAGCATGATGATGCCCTCCGTCTCGGTGTCGAGCCGCCCGACGTGGAACAGCCGCGTCTCGCGGTTGGTCACGTAGTCGCCGAGGCACTGGCGGCCGTCCGGGTCCTCCATCGAGGAGACGACCCCGGCGGGCTTGTTCAGCGCGAAGAAGAGGTACGACTGCGTGGCGACGGTGAGGCCGTCGACCTTGATCTCGTCCTTGTGCACGTCGACGCGCTTGCCCTGCTCGACGACGATCTCGCCGTTCACCTCGACGCGGGCCTGCTCGATCAGCTCCTCGCACGCCCGGCGCGAGCCCATCCCGGCCCGGGCGAGGACCTTCTGCAGCCGCTCGCCCTCCTGCTCGGCGCCCGGGTGGGTCTTGGGCAGTTTGATCTCGGGCTTGTTCGCGTACCGGTCGCGGTTGCGCTGCTCGATCTTGGCGTCCAGCTCGCGGGAGCGCGCCGGGGCGCCACCGCGCCGGAAGCCGCCGCCGCTGCGGCCGCCACCCTGCGCGGGCTTCGGGCCGCCCTTGGCACCGCCGCGCGCGGCGGCCCCGCGGCCCTTGCGGGGGCCGTCCTGGCCCTCCCGGGCGCCGGGGGCGTCGTTGCCCACGTCGTAGCGGCGCTCCTCGGGGCGGGGACGGCGGGGGCGCTGGTCCTGCTCGTCGCGTCCGCCCTGGAAGCCCTGACCGCCGGGACGGCCGCCCTGGCCGCCGGGACGCCCGCCCTGGCCACTGCCGCCGCGGGCGCCGCCCGGGCCGCCGGAGCGCCCTCCCGGGCCGCCGGAGCGTCCGCCCTGGCCACCGCCCTGGCCCTGACGGAAGGACCCGCCGCCGCTCCGCCCGCCGCCGCCCGCGCCGCCGCCCCGGGAGTTCCGGTCGGGGCCGCCGCTCCGGCCACTGCCGCCGCTGCCGCTTCCGCTGTTCCTGCCACTGCTTCGCATCAAAATTCCGTCTTGTCGTCTGCGTGAGTATCCGGGGTGTCCGGTGCGTCCGGATCGAACGACGGCACACCCTCTAGCGTCTCAGCCTCGATCGCGTCCGCCTCCGGGAGGAAGGGCGCGAGCTCCGGGAGCTCGTCCAGGCCGCGCAGGCCCATGCGCTCCAGAAAGTAGTTCGTCGTCCTGTACAGGATCGCACCTGTTTCGGGTTCCGCGCCCGCCTCGGCCACCAGACCCCTCTGGAGGAGGGTCCGCATGACCCCGTCGCAGTTGACTCCGCGCACCGCCGAGATCCGCGAGCGGCTCACCGGCTGCCGGTACGCGACGACCGCCAGCGTCTCCAGCGCGGCCTGGGTGAGCCGGGCGTGCCGGCCGTCCAGGACGAAGCCCTCGACCGCCGCCGCGTACTCGGAACGGCTGGAGAAACGCCAGCCGCCCGCCACGAGCCGCAGGTCGAAGCCCCGGCGCTGCGCGGTGTACTCGTCGGCCAGCTCCCGCAGCGCGTCCGCCACCGCCCGCCGGGGCCGCTGGAGCACCTTGGCGAGGTGGTCGACGGTGGCGGGCTCGTCGACGACCATGAGGACCGCCTCCAGGGCGGGCTTGAGGTCGAGCGAGGCGACCGCGCCCTCGTCCCGCTCCCGGTCCGGCTGCTCGCTCATTCCCGTAGGCCCTCCTCGTCGGTCCCGTCCCCCGGCTCCTGGTCGAACTCGTCCGTCACCACCGGCTCCGCACCCTCCTCGCCGCACCAGGCCACCAGCAGGTCGCCCAGCGCCTCGTCCTGGTCCAGGGTGACGGCCTTCTCGCGGTACAGCTCCAGCAGGGCCAGGAACCGTGCGACCACGGTGAGGGTGTCCGGCGCGTCCTCGGTCAGCGCCTCGAAGCTCACCGCCGCCCCCGCCGCGCGCAGCCGCTCCACCACCAGGCCGGCCTGTTCCCGGACGCTGACCAGCGGGGTGTGGATGTGGTCCACGTACACCTGGGGCTCCGGCTTCGGCCGCATCGCCTTCACCGCGAGCCGCGCGAAGCCGTCCGGGCCGATGCCGATGACCACCTCGGGCAGCAGGGCCGCGTGGTGGTCCTCCAGTCCGACCGTACGGGGGCGGCGGCGGGCCTCCGCCTCCAGGCGGTCCTGGAAGATCTCGGCGATCCGCTTGTACGCCCGGTACTGGAGCAGCCGCGCGAAGAGCAGGTCCCGCGCCTCCAGGAGCGCGAGGTCCGCCTCGTCCTCCACCTCGGCGGCGGGCAGCAGCCGGGCGGCCTTGAGGTCGAGCAGGGTGGCGGCGACGACCAGGAACTCGGTGGTCTGGTCGAGGTCCCCGCCGGGGCCCATGGCGCGGAGGTGCGCCATGAACTCGTCGGTGACCTTCGACAGGGAGACCTCGGTCACGTCCAGCTTGTACTTGGAGATGAGCTGGAGGAGGAGGTCGAAGGGGCCCTCGAAGTTCACCAGCCGCACGGTGAACCGCCTGCCGTCGCCCTCGGGCTCCCGCTCGCCCGCCCCGGGCTCCGGCTCGGCGGCGGGCTCCGGTACGGCCTCCGGGGGCGCCGCGCCGCCCGCTCCCCGCCCCAGGGCGCGTCGGCGCGGGGCTGCGGGGGCGTCGGACGTGGGCATGGCGGTTCCAGGGGTGGGGCGGCGGCGCGGGCGGGCCCCGCCGGCCGGCGGGTCCTTGCGGGGCAGGCTACCCGCGCCGTGCCGCTCAGCGGCCGCGCAGCCGCCGTACGAGGATGCTCGCGTCGCCCCGGGACTCCAGGTCCGCCAGGACCACCGCCACCGCCTCGCGGACGATGCGGCCGCGGTCGACGGCGAGGCCGTGTTCGCCGCGCAGGACGAGCCGGGCGTGTTCGAGGTCCATCAGCTCCTCGGCGGAGACGTAGACCGTGATCTTCTCGTCGTGCCGCTCCCGGCCGCTGGGGCGGCGGTTGGCGCCGCGTCCGGCGCCGCGCCTGCGCTGCGGCTGGACCGCCGGCGGCTGCTCGGCCGGTGCGGGGGCGGGACGCTCACCGGAGGCGGCCTGGGCGGAGGCCGGACGCTCGCCCTCGCCGCTCCGGCCGCGGGGGTCGGGGCCGTCGGCGTCGGCCGCGGCGTGTTCCTCACGGTCCGCCTGCGGGGCCTGGCCGGAGGGGCCGCTCTCCCCGGCGGGCGCGGGAACCCGCGGCTCGCCGTTGGCCTTGCGCCGCCGGTCCGCGGGGGAGGACGGCTGGAGGCCCATCCCGCCTCCGGTGGTACGGAACAGCTCGTCGGCCCCGGGCAGACTCACTCGGCGTGACACCGGGCGAGCACCTCCCTGGCGAGCTGGCGATAGGCGGCCGCGCCGACCGAGTTGGAGGCGTACGTGGTGATGGGCTCACCGGCGACCGTGGTCTCCGGGAAGCGGACCGTGCGCCCGATGACCGTGTGGTAGACGTGCTCGTCGAAGGCCTCGACCACGCGGGCCAGGACCTCGCGGCTGTGCACCGTACGGGAGTCGTACATGGTGGCGAGGATGCCGTCGAGCTCCAGCTCCGGGTTGAGCCGCTCCTGGACCTTCTCGATGGTCTCGGTGAGGAGCGCGACCCCGCGCAGCGCGAAGAACTCGCACTCCAGCGGCACTATGACCTTGTGAGCGGCGGTCAGGGCGTTCACGGTGAGCAGGCCGAGCGAGGGCTGGCAGTCGATCACGATGTAGTCGTAGTCGGCCATCAGCGGCTTGAGGGCGCGCTGGAGCGTGGACTCGCGGGCCACCTCGCTGACGAGCTGCACCTCGGCCGCGGAGAGGTCGATGTTGCTGGGCAGCAGGTCCATGTTGGGGACCGCCGTCTTGAGCAGCACGTCGTCGGCCGTCATGCCCCGCTCCATGAGCAGGTTGTAGACGGTGAGGTCGAGCTCCATCGGGTTGACCCCGAGGCCCACGGAGAGGGCGCCCTGCGGGTCGAAGTCGACGAGCAGGACCCGGCGCCCGTACTCCGCCAGCGCGGCGCCCAGGTTGATGGTCGACGTGGTCTTGCCGACGCCGCCCTTCTGGTTGCACATCGCGATGATCTTGGCGGGGCCGTGCTCGGTCAGGGGGCCCGGGATCGGGAAGTACGGCAGGGGCCGCCCGGTCGGGCCGATGCGCTCACGGCGCTGGCGCGCGGCGTCGGGTGCGAGGGTGGCCGCGTACTCCGGGTCGGGCTCGTACTCGGCGTCGGGGTCGTAGAAGTGCCCCTCGGGCACCTCGGCGAAGTCGGCGAAGCGGTCGGTGTCCCGGCTGCTCTCGTTGCCGGCCGTGGCGTTCACGTGTGGGCCGTCCATCGTCTGGGGGGCTGTCGTCATGTGCTGTTGGGTGGCGAAGGTGCGGACCGCGACGGAGCCGACAGCTTCGAGCCCGGTCGGGCTCAGACCCCGTACAGGCATCCCTGGTTGACCACCCCCAGGAGTAATTGTCGACTCATTCACAAGTCGTCTTACCTCCTTGAGCGTGACCAGGAAACTTATCGATAGGTCAGCGTGGCACCATGCCGACGATGGGCGACTCTATGGCGTGTCACCGGTTCGCAGCAACACAATCCGCCGGACCCGGCCCGATGTGTCGGCAATCGAACACCGCGCTGTCAAGGGCGCACAGCGGCCAAGCCGCACATTTCGCCGCCGAACGAATCGGGTGAAGGGTTACGTTCGAGGCGAGTCGCACGCCGGGCGCGCGGGGCCCGACACACGACCGGCCGGACCCTGCGGGGCAAGGTCCGGCCGGACGCGCGATGTTGACGGAAGGGGTTGACCCGTCAGCCGAGGAGCGTGCTCAGCTCGACGTGCGGGAGGCCGTGCGCCTCCGCCACCTCGCGGTAAACCACCTGGCCCTCATGGGTGTTGAGCCCCTTGGCCAGCGCGGCGTCGCGGCGCAGGGCGTCGGCCCAGCCGCGGTTGGCGAGCTCCACGATGTAGGGCAGCGTCGCGTTGGTGAGCGCGTAGGTGGAGGTGTGGGGCACCGCACCGGGCATGTTGGCGACGCAGTAGAAGACCGAGTCGTGGACCTGGAAGGTCGGCTCGGCGTGGGTGGTGGGACGCGAGTCCTCGAAGCAGCCGCCCTGGTCGATCGCGATGTCGACAAGTACACTTCCGGGCTTCATCTTGGCGACGAGCTCGTTGGTGACCAGCTTCGGCGCCTTGGCGCCGGGGATCAGCACGGCGCCCACGACGAGGTCGGCCTCGACGACGGCCTTCTCCAGCTCGAAGGCGTTGGAGACCACGGTCTGCACCTTCGTGCCGAAGATCCTGTCGGCCTCGCGCAGCTTGTTGATGTCGCGGTCGAGCAGCGTGACGTGGAAGCCGAGGCCCACGGCGATCTGGGTGGCGTTCCAGCCGGAGACGCCGCCACCGATGACGACGGCCTTGCCGGCGTGGGTGCCGGGGACGCCGCCGGGGAGCACACCGCGTCCGCCGGCCGAGCGCATCAGGTGGTACGCGCCGACCTGCGGGGCGAGGCGGCCCGCGACCTCGGACATCGGGGCGAGCAGCGGAAGGGCGCGGTTCGCGGTCTCGACCGTCTCGTACGCGATGGCGGTGGTGCCGGAGGCCAGCAGCGCGTCGGTGCACTCGCGGGAGGCGGCGAGGTGCAGGTAGGTGAAGAGGGTCTGGTCCTTGCTCAGGCGGTGGTACTCCTCGGCCACCGGCTCCTTGACCTTCAGCAGCAGGTCGGCGGCGGCCCAGACCTCGTCGGCGGTGGCCAGGATCTGCGCGCCGGCGGCGACGTACTCCTCGTCCGGGATGGACGAGCCGACGCCGGCGTCGTGCTCGATGACGACCTGGTGGCCGTGGCGGACGAGCTCATGCACTCCGGCGGGGGTGATCGCCACCCGGAACTCGTTGTTCTTGACTTCGCGGGGGATGCCGACCTTCACGTCGATCACGGTCCTTGGCTCGGAGGGGCATCCGGGCATGGCGGAACATACCCGGACATATGCAGCTTAAAGGGAGACGCCACGAACGAGCGCAGCAGAGCCAGTCTAATGAAGGACTTCGTGCTGTCTAGCCTTACAAAGCATTAACTTTCTGTCGAAGCGCTACGGATTTCGTAGGCGGAAGCCTCGTCTCCCAGCAATCTCTCGGCCGCGCTCCGGTGCAGCCGGGCCGCCGTCGGATCGCCGAGCCGGTCCAGGGTGTCCGCCAGCCGCAGCTCCAGCGCCGCCTGAAGCCGCACGTCACCGGCGCGCCGGGCCAGCTCCACGGCCTCCCGGCAGGTCCGGAGCGAGTCGTGCGGCCGACCCGCGTACTCCTGGACCCGGGCGCTCTCGCTGAGCGCCCGTGCCTGGGCGGGCAGGTCCCCGAGCCTGCGGTGGCCGACGGCCGCCGCCCGCCAGTTCCGCAGCGCCTCTCCGTAGCGCCCGGCGTACGTGTGGACCGCCCCGAGCCGTCCGTAGAGCCGGGCCTCGTCCGCGCGCTCCCCCTGGGTCAGGCGCTGGGCGAGCGCCCGGCCGTACCAGTCGGCGGCCCGGTGGTAGTCCCCCAGCTCCTCGTAGGCGCCGCCTACGGATTCCATCGCGCGGCCGGTCGCGTACAGGTCCTTCGCCGCCTTTCCGGCGTCCAGCGCGGCCCGGTAGCGGCTCAGCGCCTCCCGGGTGCGGCCGGTGCGGGCGTCCAGGTCGGCGAGGTTCAGCAGGGCGGCCGCCTGCTCGCGGGGCAGCTCGCGGCGGAGGGCCACGTCCAGGACGAGACCGTGCAGCCCGTACAGCTCGGGGGCGGCCTCCTCGGTCCCCCGGTGCGCCGCCAGCGCCCGGACCAGGGCCGCCACCAATCGGCGCGCCAGGGTGTCCAGCTCCCCGTCGGCCACCGCCAGCCGGGCCGAGGCGAGCAGTGCGGGCTGGCGGACCCGCAGCCAGGCGCCCGCCTCCTCGGCGCTGGGGAAGCGCAGCGAGCGGGGCAGTCCGGCCAGCTTGCGGCGGGCGGTGGAGCCCTCCGGCTCGGTGACCGCACGGCAGGACTGGAGCCGGCGCACGGTCCGCTCCAGCATCCGGGCGCGGGCGAGCTGGATCTCGGCCGGCCGGTCCCGGTCCTCCAGCAGCGCCCGCAGCAGCGGAACGAGGCAGCCGGGCACCGCGTACAGGGGGTGGGCCGCGCCGTCCGTGCGCAGCAGCCCGAGCTTCACGAAGTCGTCGAGGGTGGAGCGGGCGGCGGAGACCGAGCAGCCGGCGAGTGCGGAGGCCGTGTGGGCGTCGGCGAGTCCGGCGGGGGCGAGGGCCAGCAGGCGCAGTATCCGGGCGGCGGCCTGCGGCAGGGAGTCGTGGACCAGCCGGAACGCGCGGGACAGCGGCCGGGCCCCGACCGGCTGCTGCTCGGCGGGGTCGGGCAGCTTCTGCAGCCGGCCGGCGATGTCGGCGACCGAGGCCATGGGGCGGGCGGCGAGCAGGCCGCCCACCAGCGCGAGCGCCGCGGGCTGCCCCCCGCACTCCTCGGCCAGCCGCTCGGCGGTGCGCGGGTCGACGGTGATGCGGACCTGCCCCACGGTGCGGGCGAGCAGCCGTACCGCCGCGCCCTTCTCCAGTCCGCCGAGCGTGCAGGGCCGCACGTCGGGGATGCCGGTCAGCGGGCCGGTGGCGGTGGCGACGACCAGGCAGTGCGGGTTCTCCGGGAGCAGCGGGTCCACCTGCTCGGCGTCGGCCGCGTCGTCGAGCACCAGGACGACCCGGCGTGCGGCGAGCGCCGCGCGGACCATCTCGGACAGTTCGTCCTGGTCGGCGCCGGGCGGTACCGGAGTCCCGAGGAGGCCGAGGAGCTCGCCCGCGGTGCGTTCGGTGGGGATCCGTTCGCCGCCGGGGTCGGTGAGGCCGACCCGCAGCACTCCGTCCGGGTAGTCGCCGGAGCCGGTGCCGGGGACGGACCAGGGCAGGGCCCCCGCGACCGCCGCCGCTGCCCCCACGGCGTCGGTTCCGGTGAGCGCGCCGGCCAACTCCTCGGCGAGCGCGCTGCGGCCGGACCCGGGACGGCCGGCGATGAGCAGGACGCGCGCGCGGGGGGCCTTGCGGCCGGCCAGGGTGTCCAGCCCCGCGCGCTCGATGTCCTCCCGCAGCGCCTTCAACTCCCGTTCGCGGCCGAAGAATCGGGGTGGGGCCGTGCCCGACGGCTCCTCGGCCGCCGGGGCCTTCGCCGGACCGCTGGTGTCCACCGCCTGATCGGTCACGAGCCACGCTCCACTTCGCTGCACGCGGTGCCCGCCGGAACTCCGGCCGGGCGCTTTTCGAGCGTAGTTCAGCGACGGGGACGATCACCGCGGTGCGGGGCGGCGGACCGGGAACATCCCCCGATCGGATCAGAGTCTCTTCATTCTTTATGACTGATTCTCGTGTCCGACCGGGGGCGGGGGTGCGTGCGGACGGGCCGTCAGCCCTCGAACGGCCGGGCCGGCCAGGGCGCTTCGGCGGGGCGCAGCGATTCCTCGCCCTCGCCCGCCCGTACGGCGGTGAGCGCGAGCGCCCCGACGACCAGGCAGTTGTTGTGCAGGTCCCCCGCGATGACCGAGCGGACCAGCTCGGGCAGCGGGATCCGGGCCTGCTCCATGTCGGCCTCCTCCTCGGCGACCGCGTACCGCTCGCCCTCCACTTCGGAGAGGTCGCGGGCCAGGAAGATCCGCACGGCCTCGTCGCAGCCGCCGGGCGAGGTGTACACGTCGGTCAGGACCCGCCAGTCCTCGGCCTTGACGTGCGCCTCCTCGTACAGCTCGCGCTGGGCGGCGTGCAGGGGGTTCTCACCGGGGACGTCGAGCAGCCCGGCCGGGATCTCCCAGAGCCGGTGGCGCACCGGGTGGCGGTACTGCCGCAGGACGATGACCCGGTCCTCGTCGTCGATGGCGAGCACGGCGACGGAGCCCGGGTGGACCTGGTAGTCGCGGCCGTGGACGGAGCCGTCGGGCATCACCACCTGGTCGGTGCGGACGCTGGTCTTGTTGCCGGTGAAGGGCGTCACCGTCGCGGTGATCTGCCACTCCTCGGGCGTGTCCTGGATACCCATGTGCTACGTCCTCCCACGAACCAAAAGGAAACCGGGGCACCGATCCGCATCGGATCCGTACCCCGGTCAACCGTAATGCCTCGGTGTTACGCCTCCGCGCCGCCGGCCGCGGCGACCTGGCGCGCGACGGCCGCCTTCACCAGGCCCGCGAAGAGCGGGTGCGGGCGGGTCGGGCGGGAGCGCAGCTCCGGGTGCGCCTGGGTGGCGACGAGGTAGGGGTGGACCTCGCGCGGGTACTCGACGTACTCGACGAGCTTGTTGTCCGGGGAGGTGCCGGAGAAGACCAGGCCGGCCTTCTTCTCCAGCTCGGACCGGTAGGCGTTGTTGACCTCGTAGCGGTGGCGGTGGCGCTCCTCCACGTACGGCTGGCCGTCGTACGCCTCCCGGACGAGGGAGCCCTCGGCGAGCTTGGCCGGGTAGAGGCCGAGCCGCATGGTGCCGCCGAGGTCGCCGGCGCCCTCGACGTAGGCGAGCTGCTCCTCCATCGTCGAGATGACGGGGTGGGAGGTGGCGGCGTCGAACTCGGTGGAGTTGGCGTCGGGGATCTCGGCGAGCGAGCGGGCCGCCTCGATCACGATGCACTGGAGGCCGAGGCAGAGGCCGAGCAGCGGGACCTTGTTCTCGCGGGCGTAGCGGATGGCGCCGACCTTGCCGTCGACCCCGCGCTCGCCGAAGCCGCCGGGGATGCAGATCGCGTCGACGTCGCCGAGGTGCTCGGCGGCGCCGGCGGCGGTGCGGCAGTCGTCGGAGGTGACCCACTTGACCTTGACCCGGGCCTTGTTGGCGAAGCCGCCGGCGCGGATCGCCTCGGTGACCGAGAGGTAGGCGTCGGGCAGGTCGATGTACTTGCCGACCAGGGCGACGGTGACCTCGTGGTCGGGGTTGTGGACCCGGTCCAGCAGGTCGTCCCAGGTGGTCCAGTCGACGTCGCGGAACGGCAGGTCGAGCTTGCGCACGACGTAGGCGTCCAGGCCCTCGGTGTGGAGCACCTTGGGGATGTCGTAGATCGACTTGGCGTCGATCGCGGCCACGACGGCCGCCTCGTCCACGTCGCACATCAGCGAGATCTTGCGCTTGATGGCGATGGGGACCTCGCGGTCGGCGCGCAGCACGATGGCGTCCGGCTGGATGCCGATGTTGCGCAGGGCGGCCACCGAGTGCTGGGTGGGCTTGGTCTTCAGCTCGCCGGAGGGGCCGATGTAGGGCAGCAGCGAGATGTGGACGACGAAGACGTTGTCCCGGCCGACCTCGTGGCGGACCTGGCGGACGGTCTCCAGGAACGGCAGCGACTCGATGTCGCCGACCGTCCCGCCGACCTCGGTGATGACCACGTCCACGTCGTCGGTGGCCATGCGGCGGATGCGGTGCTTGATCTCGTTGGTGATGTGCGGGATGACCTGCACGGTGTCGCCCAGGTACTCGCCGCGCCGCTCCTTGGCGATGACCTGCGAGTAGACCTGGCCGGTCGTCACGTTGGCGGAGCCGTCGAGGTCCACGTCGAGGAAGCGCTCGTAGTGGCCGATGTCCAGGTCGGTCTCGGCGCCGTCGTTGGTGACGAACACCTCACCGTGCTGGAAGGGGTTCATCGTGCCGGGGTCGACGTTGAGGTAGGGGTCGAGCTTCTGCATGGTGACCCGCAGACCGCGGGCCTTGAGCAGGGCACCCAGGCTGGAGGCAGTCAGACCCTTGCCGAGGGAGGAGGCGACACCCCCGGTGACGAAGATGTGCTTGGTCGTCGTGGATGTGGGCTGCATAGCCAAAGGGGGCTCCCGTGGTCGCGATTCGGAGGTGCGTACCGGCCACCGAACCGGGGATTCCGGGGTGCCGTCGCTGCGGTTCGGGGGCCTCGTCCGCTCTCGCGAACGACCACCGGTCCACGGGCTACCAGGGTAACAGCGACCGGGAGAGGCTGCTTCCGGCCACGCTCTCCACCGGGGGGTCACACCATCGCCCCAGCCCTTTCACGTCCCACTCGATCGGGTCAGGGATCTTGCGGGGACCGTCGCGCGGATCTTCGTGGTGCGTCGTATCCTGCTCAAACACTCGCTGCCGAGACGGCCGGGCGGCGGCACCACCCAAGGCCGCCCACCGGTACAGGACTCGTCGGATCTTCCCGGGTGAAAGACCCTACGACCCCCTATGACCCGCAGTAAGGGCCCTATGACGGGGCGACATGGCCGTTCGACTGGAGACGCACGTGGCCGGGCGCATCGAGGATTACGCACTCATCGGAGACATGCAGACCGCCGCCCTGGTCTGCCGGGACGGCACAGCGGATTGGCTGTGCCTGCCCCGCTTCGACTCCCACGCCGTATTCGCGGGCCTGCTGGGCACCGAGGAGCACGGCTTCTGGCGCCTGGGCCCCGCGAGAGCGGAGGGAACGGAACCGGCCCTCGCCGACCGGCGGCGCTACCGCGGCGACTCCCTCGTGCTGGAATCGGAGTGGGACACACCGCGCGGCACCGTACGGGTGACCGATTTCATGCCGCCGCGTGACGGCGCCCCCCAGCTCATCCGGATCGTGGAGGGCGTCAGCGGCCGGGTGCCGATGCGCTCGGAGCTGCGGATGCGGTTCAGCTACGGCCGGGTGACCCCGTGGGTGCACAAGGTCGACAACCGCACGGTCGCCGTCGCCGGCCCGGACTCCGTCTGGCTGGACACCGAGGCGGAGACGTACGGCAAGAACCTGACCACCTACTCCGACTTCACCGTCGGCCCCGGCGAACGGGTGGCCTTCACGATCAGCTGGCAGCCTTCGCACCACGGCCCGCCGGCCCTCCCGGAGCCCGAGAACTCCCTGGAGGCGACCGAGCTGTTCTGGCGCGAGTGGGTCGATCAGTGTACGTACCACGGGCCCTATCGGGAGGCGGTCGTCCGCTCCCTGATCACGCTCAAGGCCCTCACGTACGCGCCGACCGGCGGCATCGTCGCCGCCCCGACCACCTCGCTGCCCGAGGAGATCGGGGGCGTACGGAACTGGGACTACCGCTACACCTGGCTGCGGGACGCCGCCATCACCCTCTCCTCGCTGCTGCGCACCGGGTACCGGGAGGAGGCCCGCGCCTGGCGCGAGTGGCTGCTGCGGGCGGTGGCGGGCGACCCGGAGAACCTCCAGATCATGTACGGCATCGCCGGCGAGCGCGAGCTCGGCGAGGCGGAGCTGGACTGGCTGCCCGGTTACGAGAACTCCACTCCGGTCCGCGTCGGCAACGGCGCCGCCAACCAGCTCCAGCTCGACGTGTACGGCGAGGTCACCGAGGCGCTGCACCTGGCGCACATGACGGGTCTGACGCGCAACGACTACGCGATGGGCCTCCAGCTCAAGCTGATCGAGTACCTGGAGAAGCACTGGGAGGAGCCCGACGAGGGCATCTGGGAGGTGCGCGGGCCGCGCCGGCACTTCGTGCACTCCAAGGTGATGGCCTGGGTCGCGGTCGACCGGACGATCAAACTGGTCGAGTCCGGGGACGTCGAGGGGCCGCTGGAGCGGTGGCGCGCACTGCGCGAGGACATCCACCGGGACGTCTGCGAGCGCGGCTACGACCCGGAGCGCAACACCTTCACCCAGTCCTACGGGTCGAAGGAGCTGGACGCCTCCCTCCTGCTCATCCCGCAGATGGGCTTCCTGCCGCCGGACGACAAGCGGGTCATCGGCACGATCGAGGCCATCCAGCGGGAGCTGTCCACGGAGGACGGCTTCATCCTGCGCTATCCGACGGAGGGCGATGCCGCGGGTGTGGACGGTCTGGCGGGCGACGAGGGCGCGTTCCTGGCCTGCTCGTTCTGGATGGCCGACGACCTCGCGATGATCGGCCGGGTCGACGAGGCCCGCCGGCTCTTCGAGAAGCTGCTGTCGCTCCGCAACGACCTGGGCCTGCTGGCCGAGGAGTGGGACTCCAACCTCCAGCGGCAGGTCGGGAACTTCCCGCAGGCGTTCAGCCACGTCCCGCTGATCGACACGGCCCTGCGGCTGACGGCGAGCGGCGCGTACGTCGGCTGACCCGCCGGACCGCGCGGTGGCCGCCCCCCCCCCGGGGGCCGGGGGGGGGCCCCCCCCCGGTCGATGGGGGGGGGGTGGGGGGGGGGCGGGAGCCCCCCGGGGGGCGAAGCGGAAAACCCCG
>NZ_JBIRLM010000025.1:99475-113266 GCF_044330565.1 Streptomyces sp. NPDC017448
CCCCTGCGGGGGCGGGGGGGGGGGGGGGGGGGGGGGGGGGGGGGGGGGGCGCCCCGGGGGGGGGGGGGGGGCCCCCCCGCCGGGCGGGGGGGGGGCCCCCCCACCGCTCGTTCTCAGGGGGCGGTGAGCGGTTCGGCCTCGTACGCCCGGTGGAGCAGTTCCAGGAACCGCGGGGCGGCGGGCAGCCCGGTGGCGCCGATCCGGTGGACCGGCACGCCGGGCGTCCAGGAGTTCATGACGGCTGCCCCGGCGAGGGCGGGCAGGTCGGCGGGGGTGACGTCGACGGTCCGCTGGGCGGTCCCGAGCCGCTCCAGCCGCCGGCGGACGATGCCCAGGGTCGTCCCGCTCAGCACGTCCGCCCGGGGCCACACCACCGCCTCGCCGTCCCAGAAGGCCAGGTTCCAGATCGTCGCCTCGCTGAAGCGGCCCGCACGGTCCAGGAAGGCGGCGTCGTCGAAGCCGTCGGCGACGGCCCGCCGCAGGAGGTGGGTCTTGGCCGCCTCTCCGACGTGCTTGACGTGGGGCAGGAACCGCTCGTGCCCGACCGCCGCCAGGGCGAGCGGGCCGGCCGGGCCGGACGACGGCGGGCCGGTGCGGACCAGGAGCGCGAGGCCGGCGTCGGCGGCGGTGAACTCGCCGGCCGGGGAGTACACGGTGACGGTCAGCGAGAGGTCGGCAGGCCCTCCGCGCAGCGCCGCACGCAGCCGGGAGCGCACCACCTCCTCGGGCAGGGCCCGGCCGAACAGCTCCGCCGAGGCGGACCGCAACCGCTCCAGATGGAGGTCCAGGCCGCGGAGCCGGCCGTCGCGGACCTGTGCGGCGGTGAAGTGGGCGTGGCCCGCGAAGGCGAGCGCGGCGAGGTCGTCGGCGGTCGCCGGACGGCCGTTCAGATGCGTGAGGTACGGGGAGGAACGGTTCATGGTCCGGACGTTAGGGTCTGACACCGGTGGCAAGGTCAAGGGGGAGCGGGGCACGGACACATGCTGATCGGGGAGTTGTCCCGGCGGACGGGGGCCAGCGCGCGGTCGCTGCGGTACTACGAGGCGCAGGGGCTGCTGGCGGCGCGGCGCGGGAGCAACGGCTACCGCGCCTACGGCGAGGACGCGGTCCGCACCGTGCGGCAGATCCGCGCGCTGCTGCGGGCCGGGCTGTCCACCGAGGTGATCCGCCGGGTGCTGCCGTGCGCCCGGGGCGAGGAGGGCTTCGACTGGTGTGCGGAGCTGCGGGAGATCCTGGACGGCGAGCTGGCGGTCATGGACGAGCGGATCGAGGCGCTGCGGCTCAGCCGGGGGGCGCTGGCGGAGCTGCTGGACGGCCGGTGAGCGGAGCGGCGAGGGGGCCCGGCCGCGCGGCGCCGCCCCCCTCCGGCGTCCGTCGCCTGCCGGTACGCGTCCCCTGCGGTGTGCGTCACATCCCCCGGGCGGTAGCGTCCTGAACAGGACGGTTCGGTTCCGGACGGTCCGAACGGGACGACCGCCCGGCCGACGGACAGCGCCGGGCAGGGCACTAGGGGAAGCGGGCCGGGGACGTGGAGAGCCACAGCGGGATCACCGTGCAGCGGGCGCTGGAGCTGCCGGGGCTGCGCGCCGGGCTTCCGGAGGTGGTGGCCGGCGCCGACCGGCTGAACCGTACGGTGCGCTGGGTGCACGCGGGCGAGGTCCCCAACATCGCCTCCCTCCTCAAGGGCGGCGAGCTGCTCCTGACGACCGGGTTGGGCCTGGGCGCCCGCCCCGCCGAACAGCGCGCCTTCGTCCACCGCCTCGCCGACCGGGGCATCGCCGCCCTGGTGGTGGAGCTGGGCCCGCGCTTCGGCCGGCTGCCCTCCTCCATCGTGGACGCGGCCCGCGCGGCCGGGCTCCCGCTGGTCCAGCTGCACCGGGAGGTGCCGTTCGTCGCGGTGACCGAGGAGGTGCACACCGAGATCGTCAACGGGCACTACGCGCTGCTCCAGCAGGCGGAGGAGGTGCACCGGCGCGCCACCCGGGCGCTGCTGGACGGGGGCGGGGTGCCGCAGGTCCTCGGCATCCTCGCCGACTTCACCGCCAACCCGGTCTTCCTGGAGACGCCCGACGGCCGCCTCCTGTACGCGGCGGCCACCGGGACCGGGCCGGTGGGCGCGGACCCGCTCCAGGTCTGGGAGGGCATGCGCGGCGACCGGGCGGCCCGGGAGAGCCCGCCGACCGGCGCGGTGCTGGTGGACGTGCCGGGCGGCGGGCCCGAGACCGGTGCGGTGCGGGCGCGGCTGGTGCTGCTCGCGGTGGCCGGACCGCTGGCGACCGTGCACCGCATGGCGGCCGAGCGGGCGGCCGGCCTGCTCGCCGTCGTACTGATGCAGGCCCGCCAGGAGGAGGAGCTGGCCGCCCGGGGCCGGGGGGACTTCCTGACCGACCTCGCGGAGGGCCGGATCGCCCCGGAGGACGCCCCCGCCCAGGCCCGGGTGCTCGGCTTCCGGCCCGGCGACACCCCGCTGCTGCCGGTGGTGATGCGGCTGGCCCCCGAGCTGTCCCCCTCGGGCAACTGGTCGCTGCTGGCCCGGGCGGTCCTGGAGGAGCTGGCCTCGGTCGGCGTGCCGGTGCTGCTGGGCGTACGACCGGTGGAGGGGCGGGTGCCGCTGCTGCTGGGGCTGCGTTCGGAGGGCGAGCGCACGGCGGTCGCGGACCGGGTGGCGGCGGCGCTGCGGGCGGGCGTGGAGCGGGCGGGGCTCGACCGGGCCGGATCGCGGTCCCCGGTGGTCGTGGTGGGCGTCGCGGGCGGCTGGGCGACGGCGGGCGCGGGGCTGCGGCACGCGTCGGAGACGGCGACGGCCGCGCAGGGCCTGGACGAGCGGCCCTGGTACGACGCCCGGCGCCTCGACATCGACCTGCTGCTGTGGCGGCTGCGGGACCATCAGGACCTGGCGGCGTTCGTGGACCGGGCGATCGGCCCGCTGCGCGAACACGACCGCACCTCGCGCCCGCCGCTGCTGCCGACGCTCCAGGCGTATCTGGCGCACGCGGGCCGCAAGGCGGAGACCGCCCGCGAGCTGCACCTCAACCGCCAGACGCTCTACAACCGGCTGGCCCGGATCGGTGAACTGCTGGGCACGGATCTGGACGACCCGCAGACGGTGCTGGCGCTGAGCCTGGCCCTGCGGGCCCGCCGGCACACGAACTGACGCCCGGGCCGCCGGGGGCGGCTCTGCTCAGCGCAGCCGCCCCACGGCCGACGGCCGGGCCAACTCGTCGTAGACGCTGAGCACATGGGCGGTCGTGTCGTCCTCGGTGGGCCAGTCGGCCGCCTGTGCCCGCCCGGCCTCGGCGAGGCGGGCGCGTTCCGCCGGATCCTCGATCAGCCGCACGACGGCGCGGGCGAGGGCCCCGGCATCCCCGTACGGCACCAGTTCGGCGGCCTCTCCGACCAGTTCGGGGGTGCCGCCGACCGCCGTGGCGACCAGCGGTACCCCGGCGCGCAGCGCCTCCTGGGCCGTTGGGGAACGGCCCTCCCACCGGCTCGGCAGCAGGGCCAGATCGGCGGCGGCGATCAACTCCCCGGCCCCGTCCCGGGGCTCGACGATGCGGACGGGCAACTCCTCTTCCCCGATCCGGCGTTGCAGCGCTTCCCGTTCGCTCCCCTCCCCCGCGACGACGAGCAGCGGTTCGGGGTCCAGTCCGCGCCAGAGGCGGACGGCGTCCAGCAGGACGCCGAAGCCCTGCTGCGGTACGAGGTCGCCCATGGCCATCAGCAACGGCCGGCCGACCGCGCCGAGTTCGGCCCGCAGCTTGTCCTTGTGCGATTCCGTTCCGGTGTCGGCCGGGTGCGGCGGCAGGACGGTGAGCGGGGCGAGCCGGGCGTCGCGGGCGCCCCGCCGACGGGCCAGGTCGACCAGGTCGGAGGTGGGGGCGAGGACCACGGTGGCGGCCCGCGCGGCACGTCGTTCCAGCAGGTGCAGGACCTGTCGGCGGGCCCCTTCCGCGTACCGCCGGGTGTGCCAGGTCACCACCAGGGGCACGGAGCGTCCGCTCAGCGCGAGGGCGGTGCGCGCGGCCGCGTGGAGGCCGTGGGCGTGGACGACGTCCGCCCCGTCGCAGGCGGCCCGCAGGGCGGCGACGGTGGCCGGGTCGCTGCGCCGGGGCACCGGGAGGAAACGGGCTCCGGCCGCCGTGAAGCGGCGGGCGCGCTCCACGGCGGGCGGGGCGCAGACGGTCACCCGCACTCCGCGCGCCACCAACCCGGCGGTCAGCGCGCCGACGTGCGCGCTGCTGCCCGCACTGCCGCCGCCCAGGACGTGGACCGTACGCAGTTGTGACACGTTGATCGGCTCCCCGGGGCTCCCGAGTGGGCGGTAAGGACAGCGCCAAGGATGCCAGCCCGTACGCGTGTTCCGGGGCTGCCGTAACGTTGCTGCACCGCCCGCGCCGACAACCGATCGCACGGCACCACCCTCAAGGGTGAATTTCGAGGCGCGAAGTTGTCGCCCTTCGCCCGGAAACGGCCCGATCCGGCCCCCAGCTCGCCCGAGGCCGCCCGACCGCCGCCGGAAACCGTCCGATCGCCGCCGGAGGCCGCCCGACCGCCGCCGGAGACCATCCGACCACCGCCGCAGGTCGCCCGATCGCCGTCGAAGGCCGTCCGCAGGTCGTCGGGGCCGGCCCGGCGACCGCCCGGCGCGGACCCCGTGCGGGGGCGGCGGGGCCCCGCCGTCCCCGCACCCCCTCTCCGGCGGCCGGCGGCCCGGCGGACGGGACAGGGACCGGGGCAGGGGCAGGGCCTCCTGCCCCCGGCCCCTCCCCCGCGTCCGCCGTCCTCGACCGCTCAGCCGTCGGCGCGGGCCGTGGCCAGCAGCTCCTCGGCGTGGGCACGGGCCGTCTCGGAGTCCTCCTGGCCCGCCAGCATCCGGGACAGCTCCCGGACCCGGTCCTCGCCCTCCAGGACGGTGACGCCGCTGCGGGTCACCGACCCGTCCACGGTCTTCTCGACCAGCAGCTGCCGGTCGGCGAAGGCCGCCACCTGCGGGAGGTGGGTGACGACGACCACCTGTGCGGACCTGGCGAGCTTGGCGAGCCGCCGGCCCACCTCGACCGCCGCCTTGCCGCCGACCCCCGCGTCGACCTCGTCGAAGAGATACGTCGGCACGGGGTCGGAGCCCGCGAAGACGACCTCGACCGCGAGCATCACCCGGGACAGTTCACCGCCCGACGCACCCTTGGCGATCGGCCGGGGCTGGGCCCCGGGGTGCGGGGCGAGCAGCAGCTCCACCTCGTCCGCGCCGGACGGACCGTAGACGACGCTGCGCCCGCCGATGTCGATGCCGGACGCCTCGTCCGCCGCCTCGATCTGCCGGATGGCAAAGGAGACCCGGGCGTGCGGCATGGCCAGCGAAGCCAGCTCCTCGGTCACCGCCTCGGCGAACCGGGCGGCGGCCTCCGTCCGCGCGTCGGTCAACGCCTGCCCGAGGACCGAGAGTTCGGCCCGCAGCCCGTCGCGCTCGGCGGTCAGCTCGGCGATCCGCTCGTCGTCGCCCTCCAGCTCGGTGAGGCGGCCCGCGCCCTCCTGGGCCCAGGCGAGCACGGCCGTGATGTCCTCGCCGTACTTGCGGGTGAGGGCGGTCAGGGCGGCCCGCCGCTCCTCCACGGCGGCCAACCGCAGCGGGTCGGCCTCCAGCTGGTCGGCGTAGCCCGCCAACTCCCCGGAGACGTCGGCGATCAGGATGGAGATCTCCCCGATCCGGTCCGCCAGCGCGGCGAGCGCCGGGTCGTGGGCTCGGACCCCGTCCAGGGCCTGCCCGGCGGCGGCGACCACGGTGGTGGCGTCGATGCTCTCCGGGTCCTCCGGGTTCCCCGCCAGCGCGGTGTGCGCGAGGGAGGCCGCCGAGGCGAGGGCCTCGGCGTGGCCCAGCCGCTCCGCCTCGGCGGCCAGCTCGGCGTCCTCCCCCGGCAACGGCTCGACGGCGGCGACCTCGTTCAGCCCGAACCGCAGCAGGTCCGCCTCCTGGGCCCGCTCCCGGGCCCGGGTGGTCAGCTCCTCCAGCTCGGCGGCGACGGCCCGCAACCGCCGGTAGGCCGCCGCGTACTTGGCGCGCGGGACCTCCACGCCGTCCCCGGCGTACCGGTCCAGGGCGCCCCGCTGCCGCGCCGGCTTGAGCAGCCCCTGCTGGTCGGTCTGGCCGTGCACGGCGACGAGGTCGTCCGCCAGCTCGGTGAGGACCCCCACCGGCACGGACCGGCCGCCGAGGTGGGCCCGCGAGCGCCCCTCCGCCGACACGGTACGGCTGATGAGCAGCGCGCCGTCGTCCAGCTCCGCCCCGGCCTCCTCGGCCCGCAGCGCCGCCGCGTCGCCCTCGGACACGGTGATCCGGCCCTCGACGACGGCGGCCTTGGCCCCGATCCGTACGAGGGCGGGGTCAGCGCGCCCACCGAGCAGCAGCCCGAGGCTCGTGACGACCATGGTCTTGCCCGCGCCGGTCTCACCCGTGACCGCGGTGAAACCGGGTGACAGCTCCACCACCGCGTCGTCGATGACTCCGAGCGACCGTATCCGCATCTCCTCCAACACGGACATGACCTTACGAGGTCGCGGACCGCACGCGCGACGGCCCCCGCCCCGGGGTTCACTCTCCCGAGGGTTCCCGGGCAGGTCGCGGCGGCCGTGCGGAGGCGGTACGGAGACCGTGCGAAGGCCCTGCGGAGGCCGCCGGGAGCCGCCCCGGCCGTCAGTGCGGGGCGCCCCGCCACCCCGAGACGGGCAGGGCGAACTTCGCCACCAGCCGGTCGGTGAACGATGCCTGGTGGAGCCGCGCCAGCCGTACGGGCACCGCCCCCCGCCGCACCTCGACCCGTGCCCCGGCGGGCAGCTCCACGGTCCGCCGGCCGTCGCACCACAGCACACCGTGCGGGGTGTGCGGCTGCACCTCGACGGCGAGCACGGAGGTGGGCGAGGTCACCAGCGGCTTCGCGAACAGGGCGTGGGCGCTGATCGGGACCATCAGCAGCGCCTCGACCTCGGGCCAGACGACGGGGCCGCCCGCCGAGAAGGCGTACGCCGTCGAACCGGTCGGGGTGGCGCAGACGATCCCGTCGCAGCCGAAACCGGTGACCGGGCGGCCGTCGATCTCCAGGACCACTTCGAGCATCCGCTCGGGCGACACCTTCTGCACGGCCGCCTCGTTGAGCGCCCAGTCGGTGTGCACGACATCGCCGTTGCTGTGGACGAGGACGTCGATCGTCATGCGCTCCTCGACCTCGTAGTCGCGGGTGACGACCCGGGAGACCACCCGGTCGAGGTCGTCGCGCTCCGCCTCGGCGAGGAATCCGACGCGTCCGAGGTTGACGCCGAGCATCGGCACCCCGGAGGCCCGGGAGAACTCGGCGCCGCGCAGCAGGGTGCCGTCACCGCCGAGGACGATCAGCAGCTCGCACCCGTCCACGGCGGCGGGGCTGGTGTCCGTGACCGTCTCCACGGTGTCCGGGAGCGGCAGATCGGCCGCCTCGGTCGCCAGGACGCGTACGCCGAGCCCGTTGTGCAGGAGGCCCTGCACGACGAGTTCCGCGCTGCGGATCGCGGCCGGGCGGCCGGTGTGCGCCAAAAGGAAGACTGTTCGTGCCGCATTCGTCGTCAACGAGGCCCCTCCGCCACTGCACGGTCGACATCCGCCGGGTCCAGCTCAGGTGCGCCGGCCCGCAGCCACAGAAAGTACTCGACGTTCCCCGAGGGGCCGGGCAGCGGACTGGCCGTCACCCCGCGTACGCCGAGGCCGAGCGCCCCGGCCCGGCGGGCCACCTCCCGTACGGCTTCGGCGCGCAGCTCGGGGCTCCGCACCACTCCTCCGCTGCCGAGCCGCTCCTTGCCGACCTCGAACTGCGGTTTGACCATGAGGACCAGGTCGGCGTCGGGTGCGGCGCACCGGGCGAGGGCGGGCAGCACGAGGCCCAGCGGGATGAAGGACAGGTCCCCCACCACCAGGTCGACCGCCTCCCCGTCGATGTCCTCCAAGGTCAACTCCCGTACGTTGGTACGGTCCTTGACGACGACCCGTTCATCGGACCGCAGGGACCAGGCGAGCTGCCCGTAGCCGACGTCCACGGCCAGTACCTGCCGGGCCCCGGCGCGCAGCAGCACATCGGTGAACCCCCCGGTCGAGGCCCCGGCGTCCAGCGCCCGCCTGCCCTCGACGGCCAGCCCGAGCGGGACGAAGGCGGCGAGCGCCCCTGCCAGCTTGTGGCCTCCGCGCGAGACGTAGTCGGGATCGTCGTCGTCCTGGGTGACGACGATCGCGGCGGCCGTCTCGACCTGGGTGGCGGGTTTGGTCGCGGTGGTGCGGCCGACGGTGACGCGCCCAGCGGCGATCAGCTGGCTCGCGTGCTCCCGCGAGCGGGCGAGCTTGCGGCGTACCAGCTCGGCGTCGAGGCGTCGACGTGCCACTCCTGCCACGTTCGGTTCAGCTCCTGTTGTCGTGACGCGTGTCGTGACGCGTGTCCTGCGGGCGGGGCGAAGGCGTGGGCGCGGGGCCGGGCGCGGCGGCGGCCGGCCGGGCGTCCAGCGAGGTCAGCTCGGCCCGCAGCCCACGGTGTACATCCTCGTACACCTCGACGTGTCCCTCCGCCGGGAGGCGGTCGGCGTCGGCCAGCCGCTCCAGCCGGGCGTCCACGGCGGCGTACCCGGTGGGGGTGCGGACGAGCCCGAGGGGTGCGGGCTCGGCGGGCTCGAAGGAGGGCGCCGCGGCGGCCGGCTCCCCGCCCGGCGGCTCGGCGGTCTCCGCGTCATCGGTGTCGCTCATGCCGAAACGCTACAACGGCGGACCGGTGTACCGTCGAGCACGATGGCGACCAAGGAGGAGTGCCGCAGCGCACTCGACAGACTTTCCGACAACCTCGCGGCGGCCGAGGGCGACGTGCGCGGCGCCGCCGCCCTCGACCGCTCGCTGAGCTGTCACATCACGGACCTCGACATCACGTTCACCGGCCGGTTGGCCGACGGCCGGATCGAGGTGCGGGACACGGTCGAGGGACCGCCCCGGGAGAAGGCCGGGATCAGGCTCGCGATGACGGGCGAGGACCTGGTGGCGCTGGTGGACGGCGATCTGAACTTCGCGAAGGCGTGGGCCTCGGGCCGGGTACGGCTGGAGGCGGGCTTCCGGGACCTGCTGAAGCTGAGGTCCCTGCTGTAGCGGAACGGCGTCCGGTTGCGGTCGTCCGGCCGCCCGCACGTCCCGGAAGGCCGTAGGGCCGCAGGCCGAGGACGCACGCGCGGCACACCGAGGACGCAGGGGCGGCACAGCCGAGGGTGCCCGGGCGGCACAGACGCCCAACCCGGCCGCCGGGGCGGGACGAAGCGCCCGCCGGGGGGGGCGCCCGCCCTCCTCAGGCGGCGGCCTTCCGTGCCTTGCGGGCCGCCGGTACGACCAGCGGCGTCCCCGTCTCCGGGTCGTCGATCACCTGGCACCTCATCCCGAACACCCGCTCCACCAGCTCCGCGTCCACGACGTCCGAGGGCGGGCCCTCCGCGACGACCGCTCCGTCCCGCATCGCGATGAGGTGCGTGGCGTACCGGGCGGCGTGGTTCAGGTCGTGGAGCACGGCGACCAGCGTGCGGCCCCGCGTCTCGTGCAGCTCCGCGCAGAGGTCGAGCACGTCGATCTGGTGCTGGATGTCGAGGTACGTCGTCGGTTCGTCGAGCAGCAGCAGCGGCGTCTGCTGCGCCAGCGCCATGGCGATCCAGACGCGCTGGCGCTGGCCGCCGGACAGCTCGTCGACATAGCGGTCGGCCAGCTCGGCGACGCCGGTGGACTCCATGGACTCCTCGACCACCCGCTCGTCCTGCGGCGACCACTGCCGCAGCAGCCCCTGGTGGGGGTAGCGGCCGCGGGCGACGAGGTCGGCGACGGTGATCCCGTCCGGGGCTGTGGAGCTCTGCGGCAGCAGCCCGAGCGTCCGGGCGACCTTCTTGGCGGGCAGCTGGTGGATGGCCTGCCCGTCCAGCAGCACCTGCCCCCGGCTCGGCTTGAGCATCCGGGCGAGGGCACGCAGCAGGGTCGACTTGCCACAGGCGTTGGGGCCGACGATCACGGTGAAGGAGTGGTCGGGGATCTCCACCGAGAGGTTCTCGGCGATGACCCGCTGGTCGTAGCCGAGGGTCACCGATTCCGCGGTGAGGCGCTGCATGGTCGTACTCCCGGAGTCGGTGGGTGGAGCGGCGCGGGGCACGGACGGACCACCGCTCAGCACCAAGTTAGGCTACCCTATGCTCCTTGCCGCTCCCCTGGGCTCCGGACCGCCGCCGGGGCTCCGACGCCCGTGTCCGCAAGGGGTGTCGGGGCCGTTTCAGAGACCGAGCCCGGCGACCGCCTTCTCCGTCTCCAGCTCGCACCCGCCCGGACCGGCGAAGGTCCAGGCCGCCGCGCAGAGGGCCCGCACTCCGTCGAGCGCGTCGCCTCCGTCCCCGCGCGCGGCCTCCACCACCAGCCGGTCCCCGCGCACGGCGGCCGTCCAGCCCCCGCACCGGTACCCGTCGCCGGCCGGCACCACCTCGGGCTGCCCGGTCAGCAGCCCCCGCAGGTCCCGGTCCACATAGGTCGGCCGGTGCTGCGGCGGCGCGGCGAGGAGCTGGGCCGCGTCGGTCACCCCGGTCAGGACCAGCAGCGAATCCACGCCCCCGTTGAACGCGCCCTCGATGTCGGTGTCCAGCCGGTCCCCGACGACGAGGGGCCGCTGTGCCCCCGTCCGCAGGACGGTCTCACGGTGCATCGGCGGCAGCGGCTTCCCCGCGACCTCCGGCTCGGCCCCGGTGGCGATCCGTACGACCTCGACCGCGGCCCCGTTGCCGGGGGCGATGCCCCGGGCGCTCGGGATGGTCAGGTCGGTGTTGGACGCGAACCACGGCAGCCCGCGCCGGATCGCGTAGCTCGCCTCGGCGAACCGTCCCCACGCCATGTCCGGGCCGCCGTACCCCTGGACCACCGCCGCCGGGTCGTCGTCCGCCGAATCCACCGGCTCCAGTCCGCGCTCGCGCAGCGCCACCCGCAGCCCCTCGCCGCCGATCGCCAGCACCCGGGCTCCCGGCGGCAGCCGATCGGCGACCAGCCGGGCGACGGCCTGGGCGGAGGTGATCACGTCGGAGGGGTCGGCGGGCACCCCGAGCCGGGTCAGGTGCTCCGCGACGGCGTCCGGCGTCCGCAGCGCGTTGTTGGTGACGTACGCCAGCCGCATGCCCCCGGCTCGGGCCTCCGCCAGCGACTCGACGGCGTACGCGACGGCCTCCCCGCCCGCGTACACGACCCCGTCGAGATCGAGGAGAGCCGTGTCGTACGCCTCGTTCAGCGCCGTACCGCTCCCCGCCGGCCCAGACCTGTGGTGCTGGTGGCTCATATGGTTCACTCCTCTTTTCTCTGTTTCCGCCCCGGCCCTCGCGGGCGTCCCCTGCCCACATACGATGCCCTGATGAAGACTTCAGGTCCCGTCGCGCAGGGGCTGCGGCTGATCCCGTTCCGCGGACTGCGTTACGTCCCCGAGCGGGTCGGCAGCCTCGCCGCCGTGACCTCGCCCCCGTACGACGTGGTCGTCCGGCCCGACGGGCTGCACCACCTGGAGTCCGCGGACCCGCACAACATCGTGCGCCTCATCCTCCCGCAGGCCGACACCGCGCGGGACCGGCACCGGCAGGCGGCGGACACCCTGGAGCGCTGGCTGGCCGAAGGGGTCATCGCTCCGGACCGGGAGCCGGCGCTGTACGTCTACGAGCAGCTGAACGGTGAGGTCCTCCAGCGGGGCGTCATCGGCGCCCTGGCGCTCTCCCCCGCCGCCGACGGCGTCGTGCTGCCCCACGAGGACGTCATGGACGACGTCGTCGCGGACCGGGCGGAGCTGATGCGTACGACGGGGGCCCATCTGGAGCCGCTGCTGCTGACCTACCGCGGCGACGAGGGGGAGGCGGTCGGGGCGGCGGCCGTGATCGAACGCACGGTGCTGCGCGATCCGCTGCTCGCCACCACGACGGAGGACGGCTTCCGGCACCGGCTCTGGGCCGTGACGGATCCCGCGGAGCGGAGCGCGATCCAGGCGGACCTCGCCCGGCGCCAGGCGCTCATCGCGGACGGCCACCACCGCTGGGCCACCTACCTCCGGCTCCAGCGGGAGGAGGCCGCCCCCGGCCCGTGGGACTACGGTCTCGTCCTCCTCGTCGACACGGTCCGCCACCCGCTCCAGGTCCGCGCCATCCACCGGCTCCTGCGGGGTCTGCCGGTCTCCCGAGCCCTGGAGGCCGTGCGAGGCCTGTTCCGCGTCGAGCGGGTCGGTGGGCCGCTCCCCCGCGCCCTGGAGGCCCTGGCCGAGGCCGCGGCGCAGGGCAACGCGTTCCTCCTCGCCGGTGACGGCGGCTTCCACCTGGTGGACCGCCCCGACCCGGCCCTGCTGGCCCGCACGGTCCGGGCGGACCGCCCCGAGGCGTGGCGCACCCTGGACGCGACGGTCCTGCACTCGGCGCTGCTGGACGAGGTGTGGAGCGTCCCCGACGCCCCCGAGCACATCGGCTACATCCACGACACCGCGGCCGCCGTCGAACAGGCGGAACGCCTCGACGCCACCGCGGTCCTGATGCACCCCGTACGCGAAGAGGTCGTCCGGGACCTGGCCCGGCAGGGTGTGACGATGCCGCGCAAGTCGACGTCGTTCGGTCCGAAGCCGGCCACGGGCCTGGTCATGCGGAGCCTCGCGCTCGACTGATCCGCCTTGCGGCACGGGAAACACGAAGGGGGGCGGCGCCCCGGTCGGAGTGCCGCCCCCCTTCTGTCAGCCGCTAGCGGTCGGCCGAGCCGTCCACGGGACCGTCCTGCTCGTCGTGGCCCCCGGGTGCGGGCGTGTCCGCCGCCTCCGTCTCGTCCGTCGTATCGGTCTCCTCGTCGAGTGCGTCCACGAATTCCACGCCGTCGAGCGCGGCGAGCCGGTCCGACGCGTCGGTGGAACCGTCCTTGTCGGCCTCCAGCGCCTTCCCGAACCACTCCCGGGCCTCGTCCTCGCGCCCGACCTCCAGCAGGGCGTCCGCGTACGCGTACCGCAGGCGCGCCGTCCACGGCTGGATGGAGCTGGATGCCAGCTCGGGGCTCTGGAGCGTCACGATGGCGGCGTCGATCTGCCCCATGTCGCGGCGTGCTCCGGCGGCCACCAGCCGCATCTCGACCTGGCTCGTCTTGTCCAGCTTCTGCACCTCGGGCTCACCGGCCATCGCCAGCGCCTTCTCGGGCCGCCCCAGTCCGCGTTCGCAGTCCGCCATGACGGGCCACAGTTCGACGGAGCCGGTCATGCGCTTGGCCGCACGGAACTCGGCGAGCGCCTCGGCGTACTGCTGCGTGGCGTACGCGGCGAATCCGGCCGCCTCACGCACGGCGGCGACGCGGGACGCCAGCCGCAGGGCGATACGGGAGTACGCGTACGCCTCCTCGGGGTCCTCGTCGATCAGCCGGGCCACCATGACGAGGTTGCGCGCGACGTCCTCGGCAAGGGTCTTCGGCAGGCTCATCAGCTCCTGGCGCACGTCCTTGTCGATCTCGTCGCCCGTGACGTCGTCCGGGATCGGCAGCCGCTTGATCGGCTCGCGGTCGCGGTCCCGGTCCTCGCGGCGGAAGCCACCACGGTCGCGGTCGTCCCGCGGCCCGCCGCGGTACCCGTCCCGGCCTCGGTCGCCACCCCGGTCGTCACGACGGAAACCGCCGCCGCCCCGGCTGTCGTCACGGCGGAAGCCGCCGCCCGAGGGCCGGTCGTCATCACGACGCGGGCCACGGGGGCGGTCGTCGCGACGCTCGAAGCCACCGGTGGGACGCCCGCC
>NZ_JBIRLM010000026.1:0-106346 GCF_044330565.1 Streptomyces sp. NPDC017448
TTCCGGCGAATCCCACGTTACCAGACTCTTTTCCGTTCCGTTTCCGGTCCGAATTCGATTTCCGGCGACCCGTGGAGGGGCCTTGCCTTTCGGCGTGTCCACTACGTTAGTCGATTCTCCTGGCAGCTCATAATCGAGCCGATAACGCGAATTACGGGCATGCCGAATTCGCACCCGTCAGGGCGAGGATCGTCGGTAGTGGTGGGTGGCCGCTCCGGGTGGCTCGGTTCGGTCCGATGGACCGTGCCGAGAGCTGTACCCGTGTCAAGCGGCTCGGACTACATTAGGCGTCTGCCGGGCGTGAGTCAAGCCGCCTTGCGGCTGGGGCGACGACGCGGCGCGTGGGCACGGTACGGGCTCACGGTCGGGTCCCCCTCGATCCAGAAGCGCCACGGCTGGTGGGCCCCGTCGCCCCCCACCCCGGTGCGGGGGCCGCTGCGCACCTGGTCCCGGGGCGGCGGGGTGCCGTGCAGGACGGACAGCGCCGGAGACGGGCCGCCGAAGAGGTCGCTGCCGTTCAGCTCGCGGTCGACCTCCAGGGCGGTCGCGAGACGCGCCGGTCCTTTGGCCAGTTCCTTGTCGTTGCGGGCCGAGAGGCGTCGTTCGCGCGCCAGGGCGGCCCCGACATTGATCTCACCGGCCCTGAGCAGGACTCCGCTCGCGTGGCCGTCCGGGCCGCAGACCAGGTTGAGGCAGTGCCACATCCCGTAGGTGAAGTAGACGTACGTGTGGCCGGGGGGGCCGAACATGACGCCGTTGCGCGCGGTGCGGCCCCGGAAGGCGTGGGAGCCGGGGTCGATCTCGCCCGCGTACGCCTCCACCTCGGTCAGGCGCAGCTCGATCGTGCCCGCCGGGTGGCGGCGTACGAGGGTGCGGCCCAGCAGGTCCGGGGCGACCTCCAGGACGTCGCGGTCGAAGAAGTCCCGCGTCAGCGGAGTGCGGTCGAGGTTCTCGGTCATGCCATCCGAGGGTACCGGGACCGGCCGGACGGGAACCGGCTACCGTCATGGCGCGTAAGTAGGGGTCAGGACCTAGAAGGAGTGATCATGGGCTTCAAGCGGCTGCTCGCGAGCATGGGCGCCGGTGGCGCATCGGTGGAGACCGAGCTCACCGAGGTGAACGTCGTCCCCGGCGGCATCGTGCAGGGCGAGGTGCGGATCCAGGGCGGTTCGGTCGCCCAGCAGATCGAGGGGTTGAACGTCGGGCTCCAGGCACGGGTCGAGGTCGAGGGCGGGGACCAGGAGACCAAGCAGGACATGGAGTTCACCAAGCTGAACCTGGGCGGCGCCTTCGAGGTGCAGGCGGGCGCGGTGCACGTGGTCCCGTTCGGCCTGGAGATCCCCTGGGAGACGCCGCTCACGATGTTCGGCGGCCAGCACCTGCGCGGGATGGACATCGGGGTGACCACCGAGCTGGAGATCGCCCGCGCGCTGGACTCCGGTGACCTGGACCCGATCAACGTGCACCCGCTGCCGGCGCAGGAGGCCATCCTGGACGCCTTCCGTCAGCTCGGCTTCGGTTTCCGCAGCGCGGACATGGAGCGCGGCCACATCCGCGGTACGCGTCAGCGGCTGCCGTTCTACCAGGAGATCGAGTTCGTTCCGCCGGCCCAGTACCGGGGGCTGAACCAGGTGGAGCTGACCTTCGTCGCCGACGACCGCGAGATGGACGTCGTCCTGGAGATGGACAAGAAGCCGGGGCTGTTCAGCGAGGGCAGCGACTCCTACCGGGCGTTCAAGGTGGGTCTGCACGATTACCAGCAGACCGACTGGGCCGCGTACCTCAACCAGTGGCTCGCCCAGGTCGGCGGCCAGCGCAACTGGCTCTAGCCGGCGGTACGCCCTCCCGGAGGAGGGCGGTACGCCCCCCTACAGTCGGGGAAGAAGGCAGACGAACCGATCAGGAGAGGTGCGAGACGTGACCGAGCCGAAGAGGGCCCCGCTGCCGCACGACTTCCATCCGGAGGTGCCGGCGTTCACCGTCGTGAGCGACGACCTCGCTCCGGGGGCCGTACTGGGCGACGCACAGGTGTATGCGGCCGGGAACACCTCGCCGCAGCTGCGGTGGGAGGGCTTCCCCGAGGGGACCGAGAGCTTCGCCGTGACGTGTTTCGACCCGGACGCCCCGACGGGCAGCGGGTTCTGGCACTGGGTGCTCTTCGACATCCCGGTGTCGGTGACGGAGCTGCCCGCCGGTGCGGGCAGCGGGGAGTTCAAGGGGCTGCCCGAAGGCGCCGTCCAGGCACGCAACGACTACGGGGAGAAGGAGTTCGGCGGCGCCGCGCCGCCCGCCGGGGAGAACCACCGGTATGTGTTCACGGTCTACGCGGTGGACACGGAGAAGCTCGGTGTCGACAGCGACGCGTCCCCCGCCGTGGTCGGATTCAACCTCCGGTTCCACACGCTCGGCCGCGCCCAGCTGATCGGTGAGTACCGCGCCCCCGTGGGCGATTAGTTCGTCTGCTGTTTGCCCTGCTCTGGTCTTGGAGAGATCAGAGCAGGGCATTTTTTTATTGCGTTGTCCAGCGCGGCCCGCCCGGACAGAGTTGATCCGGGCCTGCCAGGGGGCGGGCGGCACACGGGAGGTGGGCAGGATGCGTGACACGCTGGTTCTCAACGCGAGCTTCGAGCCGCTGTCGACGGTGACGCTCAACCGTGCGGTGGTCCTGATCCTGACGGACAAGGCCGTCGTCGAGCAGTCGCATCCCGGCCTCCGTATGCGTGGTGCCGCCGTGGACATTCCGGCGCCCCGGGTGATCAGGCTCTGCCGGTACGTACGGGTGCCGTTCCGAAGACAGGCGCCGTGGTCCAGGAGGGGCGTGCTGATCCGGGACCAGTACCGGTGCGCGTACTGCGGGCGGCGGGCGTCCACCGTCGACCACGTGGTGCCGCGCGCCCAGGGCGGACAGGACACCTGGCTGAACACGGTGGCCTCCTGTGCGGAGGACAACCACCGCAAGGCGGCGCGGACGCCGGAGCAGGCGGGGATGCCGCTGCTGAAGCAGCCGTTCGTCCCCTCCCCCGCCGAGGCGATGCTGCTGGCGATGGGGGCGCGCGACCGGTCGGCGCTGCCCGAATGGCTGGACCGGGCGGTGGCGGCGTAGGGCGCGGCGGGAAGGGGGCGTCGCGGTCGCGGAGGGCGGTGACGTCGTCGGTGTACGGCCGGCGGTGCGGGGGCGCCCCCGCCCCGGGGCGGGGGCGGGCACCTGTGTCAGCGGAGCAGCAGCTGGACGATGGCCACCGTGCCGACCGCGACGATGAGGCAGCGCAGCACGGTGGGGCTCAGGCGTCGGCCGACCTTGGCGCCTATCTGGCCGCCGATGGCGGAGCCGACCGCGATGAGGACGACGGCTGTCCAGTCGAAGTCGGCGACGAAGAGGAAGAACAGGGCGGCGATGGTGTTGACCACGGCGGCCAGGACGTTCTTGACGGCGTTGAGGCGCTGGATCGTGTCGTCGACCAGCATGCCCATCAGCGAGAGGTAGATGATCCCCTGGGCGGCGGTGAAGTAGCCGCCGTAGACGCTGGCGAGGGTCAGCCCGGTGAACAGGAGCGGGCCGCCGTCGGTGCGGGGCGTGGCTCCGGTGTGCTCGCGGCGGCGCTGCACGGCTTTGCTGATGCGCGGTTGCAGGATCACCAGGACGAGAGCCAGGGCGACGAGGACGGGGACGATCGTCTCGAAGGCCGTGGAGGGCAGGGCGAGCAGCAGGGTCGCCCCGGTGAGTCCGCCGATCGCGGCGCCGGCGCTCAGCTTGAGGATGCGGCGGCGCTGCCCGGCGAGCTCCTTGCGGTAGCCGATGGCCCCGCTGATGGAGCCGGGGATGAGTCCCAGGGCGTTGGACACGGTCGCGGTGACCGGGGGCAGACCGGTGGCGAGCAGGACGGGGAAGGTGATCAGGGTGCCTGAGCCGACGATCGTGTTGATCGTGCCCGCGCCGAGGCCGGCCGCGAAGACGGCGAGTATTTCCCAGATGGACAAGGCCATCCCCTTCGGTGGTCAGTGACGCCTCCCCGCCATGAAGGTCGAGGGGCCTCACTGATCATGCACGAAGGGGCCGCCGGGTCAGGAGACGGGGGGTTCCTCGCGTCGCTCCATTGCGGGGGCGGGGATGGAACCGTGGGTGTTGCCCCCGTTGCCCCCGTTGCCGCCGGTGTTGAAGCCGGGGACGCCGCCGCCGAGGTTCCCGAAGGCTCCGCTGAGGCCCTTGAGGGCGTCGCCGATCTCGCTGGGCACGATCCAGAGCTTGTTGGCGTCGCCCTCGGCGATCTTGGGGAGCATCTGGAGGTACTGGTACGAGAGGAGCTTCTGGTCCGGGTCTCCGGCGTGGATGGCCTCGAAGACCGTGCGGACGGCCTGGGCCTCGCCCTCGGCCCGCAGGGCGGCGGCCTTGGCCTCGCCTTCGGCGCGCAGGATGGCGGACTGCTTCTCACCCTCGGCGGTGAGGATCTGGGACTGCCTGATGCCCTCGGCGGTGAGGATCGCGGCGCGCTTGTCGCGGTCGGCGCGCATCTGCTTCTCCATCGAGTCCTGGATGGAGGTCGGCGGCTCGATGGCCTTGAGCTCGACGCGGTTGACGCGGATGCCCCACTTGCCGGTCGCCTCGTCGAGGACGCCGCGCAGGGCCGCGTTGATCTCCTCGCGGGAGGTGAGGGTCCGCTCCAGGTCCATGCCGCCGATGATGTTGCGGAGGGTGGTGACGGTGAGCTGCTCGATCGCCTGGATGTAGCTGGCGACCTCGTACGTCGCCGCGCGCGCGTCGGTCACCTGGTAGTAGATGACGGTGTCGATGTTGACGACCAGGTTGTCCTGAGTGATCACCGGCTGGGGCGGGAAGGGCACCACCTGTTCACGGAGGTCGATCCGGTTGCGGATCGAGTCGATGAACGGGACGACGATGTTCAGGCCCGCGTTCAGCGTGCGGGTGTAGCGGCCGAACCGCTCCACGATGGCGGCGCTCGCCTGCGGGATGACCTGGATCGTCTTGATCAGGGCGATGAAGACGAGCACCACCAGAATGATCAGAACGATGATGATCTGCATCGTGTCTCTCGTGCCCTTCGGTTGGCCGGTGGATCGCGGGGATCGGGGTCGTACCTCATGTGCGGCCGGTGGGCGGCGGGTTGCGGCTGCCGGGTCCGGGGCTCACGAAGATCGACATGATCGACTTCGAGTCTGGCAGACCTCGGCCCGCCCTGTGCACGGTTTCGGTCACATGACGACGGCCGTCGCTCCGTCGATGTCCACGACATCGACCTGGCTGCCGGGTTCGAAGACCTGGTCGCTGTCGAGCGTGCGGGCCGACCAGACCTCGCCGGCGAGCTTGATGCGCCCTTCGTGGGCCGATACCCGTTCCAGCACGACCGCCTGACGTCCTTTCAGGGCGTCGATGCCGCTGGCGTGCCCCGCCTGTCCGGCCCGGTGTCCGGCGGCGATCGGGCGTACGACGGCGATCAGCGCGACCGAGACCAGGACGAAGACCAGCACCTGGGCGACGATCCCGCCACCGAGGGCGGCGACGGCCGATGCGACCACCGCCCCGACGGCGAACATGCCGAATTCGGGCATCGCGGTCAGGACGAGGGGGATGCCCAGTCCCACCGCGCCGATCAGCCACCACACCCACGCGTCGATGTCCACCCGGTCATCGTAGGACTGTCGGTGCGTCACCGACAGGGCGCACGGAGGCCAACTGCGGTGAACCGCTTGCCGGTCGGGGTGTGGTGGCCGGTGGCGGCGCCCCCGTCAGGAGAGCGGGAGGCCGTGCGCGGTGTAGCGCTCGCCGGTGTGCTCGACGATGAGCGGGAGGCCGAAGCAGCGGGAGAGGTTGCGGGAGCTGAGCTCGGTCTCCATGGGGCCGGCCGCGAGGATCTTGCCCTGGCGGATCATCAGGACGTGGGTGAAGCCGGGCGGGATCTCCTCGACGTGGTGGGTGACCATGATCATGGAGGGGGCGTACGGGTCGCGGGCGAGGCGTCCGAGGCGGCGGACGAGGTCCTCGCGTCCGCCGAGGTCGAGTCCGGCGGCGGGCTCGTCCAGGAGCAGCAGCTCGGGGTCGGTCATCATGGCGCGGGCGATCAGGGTGCGCTTGCGCTCGCCCTCGGAGAGCGTGCCGAACCTGCGGCCCAGGTACTCGGTCATGCCGAGGCGGTCGAGGAAGGCGCGGGCGCGCTCCTCGTCGACCGCCTCGTAGTTCTCGTTCCAGGTGGCGGTCATGCCGTACGCGGCGGTGAGGACCGTCTGCAGCACGGTCTGGCGCTTGGGCAGCTTGTCGGCCATCGCCACGCCCGCCATGCCGATCCGGGGGCGGAGTTCGAAGACGTCGGTGCCGACGCCCCCGAGCTGGTCGCCGAGGATGGTGGCGGTGCCCGTGCTGGGGAAGAGGTAGCTGGAGGCGAGGTTGAGGAGGGTCGTCTTGCCGGCGCCGTTGGGGCCGAGGATGACCCAGCGCTCGCCCTCCTTGACCGACCAGGAGACGTCTTCCACCAGAGCCCGTCCGTCGCGGACCACGGATACGTCCACCAGCTCCAGTACATCGCTCATGGCGCGTTGTCTCCCCATGCAGTCTCGTCGATCGTCGCGTGCCGGTGGGCACGGCTCCCAGGGAAAACCTACGCCACCGCGCGAGTGCTTCGGCCGTGAGGGCCGTCCCCAGGCGTTGCCTAGGCTGTCGGCATGCTTGTCGAACCACGTTCAGGGTTGTTGGCCGCTTGGGGAAACGCGCTTCTGGCGGGGCTCGTCTCGCCGGACGAGGCGGCCCTCGCGATTGTCGGTGAGGACGCGGTGCACCGCGTCGAGGGGCTGCCGGGCGAGGCGGGGCCGGTCGGGCTCACGCTGGCGCTCGGCCGGTTGCGGGGTCTGGGGGTGACCGGTTTCCGGGTCGCGCTGCCGGTGCCGGGCCATCCGCTGGGGCTGAGCGGTCCGCCGGAGTTCAACGCGCGGGCGCTGGAGGCCGAGGAGGCGGTGGTCGCGTACGGAGCGCCGTACGGACTGGTGCCGGAGGTGAGCGAGGCCGGGCCGGAGGGGGATCTGCACGTCGACGTGGTGTGGCGGGTGCTGCCGGTACGGGAGGCCCCGCCGGCGGACGTGCCGTCGCTGGGCGAGGCGGAGCGGGAGCTGGCCGAGGCGCTGCGGGACGCGACGGCGGTGCTGGCGCGGCTGGACGTGGCCGGGTCGGGTCCGGTGGCGGAGGCGGCGGTGGACGCGTACCGCGCACGGGTGGAGCGGGGCGACGGGCGCGAGGTGCTGGCGCCGGGGTATCCGCCGCGCGCGGTGCGGGTGCTGGAGATGGCGCAGCGGGTGGGGCTGCTGGTCTCGGTGGCGTACGAGAACGGACACGGCGGTGCGGTGAGCGCGTCGGAGATCGCGGCGCGGGGGGACGCGTTGCGGCCGGTGGAGCGGGTGGCCCGGCGGGCCCTGGTGGCGGCGTACAACGCGTATGTGGAGGGCGGGGAGGTGGGGCGGTAGCCCTGCGGCCTCTCGTCCTCGGGCGCCGGACGGGCCGGGGCGGGTCTCCCCCGGACCTGTGGCGGCGCGGGTCCGGGCCGCCGGGTGCGGCGGAGGGGCCGTGCGGCCCCGGGTGCGGGGGCCCGTCCGCGGGCGGCGGAGGGGCCGCGCCGCCGGGCGGGTACGGGGGCGGGGGCGGGGTCAGTCCGCGGCTCCGTGGCGTACGGCCCACAGGGCCGCCTGGGTGCGGTCGGCCAGGTCGAGTTTCATCAGGATGTTCGACACGTGCGTCTTGACCGTCTTCTCGGAGAGGACGAGCGCGCGGGCGATCTCCCGGTTCGAGCGGCCGTCCGCGATGAGGCCGAGGACCTCGCGTTCCCGTTCGGTCAGGGTGCTCCCCCGCCCAGTGCCGGAGCCCGCCTCCTCCTGGGCCAGCAGCGCGCCCGCCACCTCCGGCTGGAGCAGGACGTGGCCGGCGTGCACCGAGCGGATCGCCCCGGCCAGGGCGTCCGGGTCCACGTCCTTGTAGACGTAGCCGGAGGCCCCGGCGCGCAGCGCGGGGACCACCGTGCGCTGCTCGGTGAAGCTGGTGACGATGAGGACCTTGGCAGGGTTGTCCAGCTCGCGGAGGCGGCGCAGGGCCTCGATGCCGTCGGTGCCGGGCATCTTGATGTCCATCAGTACGACGTCGGGGCGCAGCTCCTCGGTGCGGGCCACGCCCTCCGCGCCGTCGGCCGCCTCGCCGACGACCTCTATGTCCTCCTGGATCTCCAGGAACGTACGCAGTCCGCGGCGGACCACCTGGTGGTCGTCGACCAGCAGCACCCTGATGATCTTCTCAGCCACCGGGGACCTCCATCTCGATCGTGGCGCCCTTGCCGGGCTCCGAGGCAACGGTGAGCCGGCCGCCGACGCTGCTCGCCCGGTGGCGCATGGAGACGAGGCCGAGGTGGCGGCCCGCCCGTCGGACGGCGGTGGGGTCGAACCCGTGCCCGTCGTCGGTGACGCGCAGGACGGTGGCGGCGCCGCGCCGGGTCAGGGCGACCGTGACGCGTTCCGCGCCGGAGTGGCGCAGGGCGTTGTGCAGGGCCTCCTGCGCGACCCGGAGCAGCGCCTCCTCCTGGGCGGCGGGCAGGGCGCGCACCCCGTGGCTCTCGAAGGCGACCTCGGCGGTGTGCGCCCGGTCCAGGACCTGGACCTGGGTGCGGAGGGTGGCGATGAGGCCGTCCTCGTCGAGCGCGGCGGGGCGCAGCTCCACGACGGCGGCCCGCAGCTCGTCGACCGCCTCGGCGGCGAGGGCGGCGACCTGGTGGAGCTCCCCCTTGGCGCGGGCGGGGTCGCGGTCCACGAGGGCGGCCGCGGCCTGGGCGGTGAGGCGGAGCGAGAACAGCTTCTGGCTGACGGCGTCGTGCAGCTCGTGGGCCAGCCGGGAGCGCTCCTCCGCGATGGTCAGTTCGCGGCTGCGCTCGTAGAGGCGGGCGTTGGTGAGGGCGATGGCCGCGTGCTGGGCGAGGATCGAGAGCAGTTCCTCGTCCTCGGCGGTGAAACCGCAGCCGCCCTCGGGCTTGGGGCACAGCTTGTTGGCGAGGAACAGGGCCCCGATGATCTCGTCCCCGTCCGTGATGGGCAGGCCGAGGAAGTCGGACATGTCGGGGTGGGCGTCGGGCCAGCCCCCGAACCGAGGGTCCTCGCGGACGTCCGCGAGGCGTTCGGGCCCCGCCTGGTGGAGCATCGCGGCGAGGATGCCGTGCTGCCGGGGCAGCGGACCGATGGCCTTCCACTGCTCGTCGCTGACGCCGTCGACCACGAACTGGGCGAAGCCGCCGTGGTCGTCCGGGACGCCGAGGGCCGCGTACTGGGCGTCGAGCAGCTCGCGGGCGGAGGCGACGATCGTCTTGAGGACGTCGCCCACGTCGAGGTGGCGGCTCATGGCGAGCAGCGCGGCACTCACCGCGGCGAGCCCCGACGCTGGGCGATGGCTCATGGGGTCACCGTACCGGCGAGGCGAGGAGGGCCGTATCGGGCCGGGGTCGGTGGTCGGCGGGCGGCGGCCCAAGACCGGCGGGTGCGGCGGTTCGGCCGCAGGTCGTAGGACCGGCCGCCGGGCGTCCGCGCCGAAGCCGGCGGGGCGGGCGGGGGCGGGGCGCCGTCCCCCGGAGCGGCGCCCCGGGGAGGAGCCCGCGGCGGGCCGTCCCCTCCGCAGCGGCCAGGAACGTGACCCTCTGAGTTGCTTCAGCAACGAAAGGTGAGGGCGCCGGGTCGCCGATGTGAGCCCAGGCATAGGACCCACGTCACTTACGAACGCACCTAGTGGGCCGATAAGGGTGATTTGACCAGGGGAACGTCAGGGTCATTTCGGGCGAACAGGACCCTTTTCCACTACCCGCCTTCGTACGTCACACCTTTGCCATGAGATTTTGCTGCCGCTAAGAATTGCTCTCGTCCCCGACGGAGGTGCGCATCACCGCCTCCGGTCTCGTCCTCCGTGAGGACTCCTGAGTATTCGAAGAGGTAGCCCTACATGTCTGCGACTCGCATCCCCACTCGTCTCCGTCGTCTGAACAAGGTCCAGAAGATCTCCGCGGCCGGTGTGTCGGCCCTGGGCGTCGCCGCCCTGACCTTCTCGCTCGTCCCGTCGAACGGCGAGGCCGAGATCGCCCCGCAGGCGGCAGCCGCCGCCGCGCCCGTCGCGTTCACCGGCGTCACGGGCTCCGCGCAGGCCAAGACCGTGCAGGACAGCGTGATCGCGCAGCACTCCACCGCCGAGAAGCTGGTGAAGGCCGCCGACGCCGCCAAGGCGAGGGCCGCCGCCGAGACGAAGGCCAAGGCCGCCAAGGCGAAGGCCGCCGCGGAGGCGAAGGACAAGGCCGAGAAGGCCGCCCAGGCCAAGGCCGACGCGAAGAAGCGCGGCTCCGAGGCCGCCAACCGCTCCACCGCGCGCAAGCCCGTCTACGCCAACAACCTGGACGGTTGGATCCGCGAGGCGATGTCGATCATGAAGAAGGAAGGCATCCCCGGCTCCTACGAGGGGATCCACCGCAACATCATCCGTGAGTCCAGCGGCAACCGGTGGGCCATCAACAACTGGGACATCAACGCCCGGAACGGCATCCCGTCCAAGGGCCTGCTCCAGGTGATCCAGCCGACCTTCGACCGGTACCACGTCAAGGGCACCAAGAAGGACCTGTACGACCCGGTCGCCAACATCGTCGCCGCCTGCAACTACGCGGCCGACCGCTACGGCTCCATGGACAACGTGAACAGCGCCTACTGAGCCGCTGCTCCCCACCGGGCGCCGCCGGTCCGCCGGGAACCGGTCCCGGCCCGCCCGACCCAGCCGTACCCATGCCGGAGGCCGGCACCCCGCGGGGTGCCGGCCTCGGCGTCGTACCGGTGGCGCGCCGTCCGGCGACGGCGCGGGAGGAACCTACTTGCGCATGACCTCGGGCTCGTGGCGGCGCAGCAGGCGGGCGACCGCGAAGGCGCAGACGAGGGCGATCACCAGCAGCACGAAGACGTTGATCCCCCACTGGGTCGCCGTGGCTTCCCAGAGCGGGTCCAGGTCGGTCGGGTTCTTCGGATCCCACGGCGGCATCAGATGGGCCAGGTCCAGCGTGGTGCCGGCCGCGGCCACGCCCCAGCGGGACGGCATCAGCCAGGTGAGCTGCTCCAGGCCGGGGGTTCCGTACACCTGGAAGAGGACACCGGTGAACACCAGCTGGACGATCGCGAACATGACCAGCAGGGGCATGGTCATCTCGGAGGTCTTGACCATCGCCGAGATCATCAGGCCGAACATCATCGAGGTGAAGCCGAGGGCCACGATGGAGAGGCAGATCTCGACGGCCGGCGGCATGAACAGGCCCTCGGCCGGCAGGTCGCGGACGGCGAAGCAGATGCCGCAGAGGATGACGCCCTGGAACGCGGTGATCACGCCGAGCACGATCACCTTGGACGCCAGGTAGGCCGAACGGGAGAGGCCGGTGGCCCGTTCCCGTTCGTAGATGACGCGTTCCTTGATCAGTTCTCGTACGGAGCTGGCCGAACCGGCGAGGCAGATGCCGACCGCGAGGATCAGCAGGATCATTCCGGACTTGCCGTTGAACCGGGTCGGCGGGGTGGGCGCGGTCAGTCCGAACTCCGCCGGGATGACGGCGCTCAGCACACCGATCACCGCCGGCAGCGCCACCATCAGGCCGAGGAAGGCCTTGTCGGAGGCGATGACGGAGGAGTAGCGGCGCACCAGGGTCCACAGCTGCGTGCCCCAGGTCTGCGGCTTCGGGGGCCGCATCTGCTGCGGCGACGGCATGGTGACCGGCTGGGCGGCGACCGCGTCGATGTCGGCGGCGTACAGCTGGTAGTGCTGCGAACCGCGCCAGCGGCCCGCCCAGTCGTAGTCGCGGTAGTTCTCGAAGGCGGAGAAGACGTCGGCCCAGCTGGTGTAGCCGAAGAAGTTCAGCGCCTCCTCCGGCGGCCCGAAGTAGGCGACCGAACCGCCGGGCGCCATCACCAGGAGCTTGTCGCAGATCGCCAGCTCGGCCACCGAGTGGGTGACCACGAGCACCGTGCGGCCGTCGTCGGCGAGGCCGCGCAGCAGCTGCATGACGTCGCGGTCCATGCCCGGGTCGAGGCCGGAGGTCGGCTCGTCCAGGAAGATCAGCGAGGGCTTGGTCAGCAGCTCCAGGGCGACCGAGACGCGCTTGCGCTGGCCGCCGGAGAGCGAGGTGATCCGCTTGTCCTTGTGGATGTCGAGCTTGAGCTCGGCGAGGACCTCGGTGATCCGGGCCTGGCGCTCGGCCTCCGTGGTGTCGGCGGGGAAACGGAGCTTGGCCGCGTACTTGAGCGCCTTGGAGACGGTCAGTTCCTTGTGCAGGATGTCGTCCTGCGGGACCAGGCCGATGCGCTGGCGCAACTCGGCGAACTGCTTGTACAGGTTCCGGTTGTCGTAGAGGACATCGCCCTGGTCGGCGGGCCGGTAACCGGTGAGCGCCTTGAGCAGGGTGGACTTCCCGGAGCCGGACGGGCCGATGACCGCGATCAGCGACTTCTCGGGGACGCCGAAGGAGACGTCCTTGAGGATCTGCTTCCCGCCGTCGACCGTCACCGTGAGGTGGCGGGCGGAGAAGGAGACCTCACCGGTGTCGACGAACTCCTCCAGCCGGTCCCCGACCAGCCGGAACGTCGAGTGGCCGACGCCGACGATGTCGTTCGGGCCGATGAGGGCGGAGCCGGACTTGGGGAGCGGCTGACCGTTGACGTACGTGCCGTTGTGCGAGCCGAGGTCGCGGAGCTCGAAACGGCCGTCGGGCGTCGCGTGGAACTCGGCGTGGTGGCGGGAGACCTGGAGGTCGGAGACGACGAGTTCGTTCTCCAGCGCACGACCGATGCGCATGACCCGGCCGAGGGCGAGCTGGTGGAACGTGGTCGGGCTGCGGTCGCCGTAGACCGGCGGAGCCCCCGCGGCGCCACCCCGTCCCGGCCCTGCCGGGTGCCCGGGGGCCTGTTGGTGCGGCACCCCCTGGTGGGGGGGCTGCTGGTGCGGGACCTGCTGGTGAGGGGGGTGCGGCTGCTGCCACGCCTGCTGCTGGACCGGGGCCTGGTGCTGAACCGGGGCCTGGTGCTGGGCGGGCGCCTGCTGCTGGACCGGGGCCTGCTGTCCGTGCCGGCCCGCGCCGCCGCCCTGCTGCTGAGGGGGCTGCTGCACGGGCGCCTGCCCGGCGGCCGCGGCGTCGGCGCCCGTCGAGGCGCTGAGGCTCACCCGGGGCCCGTCTGTCGCGTTGCCGAGGTGCAGCACCGTGCCCGGGCCGATCTCCACCTGCTGGATCCGGCGCCCCTGCGCATAGGTGCCGTTGGTGCTGCCGTGGTCCTCGATCGACCAACCGCGGCCGTTCCAGCTGATCGTGGCGTGCCGCCACGAGACCCTGGCGTCGTCGATCGTCAGGTCGCCCTGCGGATCACGCCCCAGGGTGTACGTCCTGGACGGATCGAGCGTCCAGGTGCTGCCATTCAATTCCAGTACGAGTTCCGGCACTCCGCGCCCCACTAGTTGTCCCCCGTGTTACCCCCGTCGCAGGGAGTCTAGGGATGCTGAACATCGTGGGGAACTATTCCAGGAGCAGTCCCCTATCCGAAAGTCGGGCGGGTGAAGACCGCGCGGAGACCCGGCCGGACACCCCGATACCGGGGGTGAAAAGCGATCGGAACGGAAGAAGTCCGGACGAACATCCGTTTACCGCTCAGGGGCGACTCAATGGCTGGATAACGACGCATGAAGAAGCAGCCGTCGTGGCGGAGCACAAGACCTGTACCGGTCAGATCCGTGCTCCGCGCTCCGGCGGGTCCGACGATCGCCGCCTGCCGGGGCGGGGCCGCGTCGGACGTCGCGGTACCGCCGGGGCGATTCCGTCCGGCACTCGGGACGGTCGGCCGGAGGGGGCGGCGGGACCGATACGGTGGGAGCACCATGAGCGCATCCCAGCCATCTCAGCCCCTCCCGTCTCCTGGGCCCGTCGAGCCCCCCGAGCCCCGTCGGGTCGGCGGGGCGGGCGGTGAGCCCCCCCGGGCCGGCGACACCCCCACGCTTCTCGTCAAGATCTTCGGCAAGGACCGTCCCGGCATCACCGCCGGCCTCTTCGACACCCTCGCCGCGTACGCGGTCGACGTCGTGGACATCGAGCAGGTCGTCACCCGGGGCCGCATCGTGCTCTGCGCCCTCGTCACCCCTCCCACGGCGGGCGGGAGCACCGAGGGCGATCTGCGGGCGACCGTGCACAGCTGGGCCGACTCCCTGAACCTCCAGGCAGAGATCATCTCCGGCATCGGCGACAACCGCCCCCGCGGGGACGGCCGTTCGCACGTGACGGTGCTGGGGCACCCGCTGACCGCCGAGTCGACGGCGGCCATAGCGGCCACCATCACCTCGACCGGCGGCAACATCGACCGGATCTTCCGGCTGGCGAAGTACCCGGTCACCGCCGTCGAGTTCGCGGTGTCGGGTACCGGGACCGAGCAGTTGCGGACGGCCCTGGCGACCGAGGCCGCGGAGATCGGCGTGGACGTCGCGGTGGTCTCGGCCGGGCTGAGCCGCCGGGCCCAGCGCCTGGTGGTCATGGACGTCGACTCCACGTTGATCCAGGACGAGGTCATCGAGCTGTTCGCGGCGCACGCGGGGTGCGAGGACAAGGTCGCCGAGGTGACCGAGCAGGCGATGCGCGGCGAACTGGACTTCGAGCAGTCGCTGCACGCCCGGGTCGCGCTGCTGGCCGGTCTGGACGCCTCGGTGGTGGACAAGGTCCGCGCCGAGGTGCGGCTCACCCCCGGCGCCCGCACCCTCATCCGTACGCTGAAGCGCCTCGGCTACCAGGTCGGCGTGGTCTCCGGTGGGTTCACCCAGGTCACGGACGACCTCAAGGAACGGCTCGGCCTCGACTTCGCCTCGGCCAACACGCTGGAGGTGGTGGACGGCAAGCTGACCGGCCGGGTCGTCGGCGAGGTGGTGGACCGGGCGGGCAAGGCGCGGCTGCTGCGGAGCTTCGCCGAACAGGCCGGGGTGCCGCTGGCGCAGACGGTGGCGATCGGGGACGGGGCCAACGACCTCGACATGCTGAACACCGCCGGGCTGGGCGTCGCGTTCAACGCCAAGCCCGTGGTCCGGGAAGCCGCGCACACCGCGGTGAACGTCCCGTTCCTGGACACCGTGCTCTATCTCCTCGGCATCACCCGGGAAGAGGTGGAGGCGGCGGACGGCCTCGTCGGCTGACCGTCCGACCTCCGTCTCCGGTACGTATGCGCGGGGGCCGGGCCGCGGCCCCCGCTGTCGCACGTGTACGTGCCGGGAGCGGCCCGGAGGCCCGGTTCGGGCGGGGGCGAGGGCACGGGCCCCCGGCGCCCCCGGCGGGAAGGGGGGCGCCGGGGCCGTCGCCCAGGTGTGCGATCGGCCCCGCGGTCGGCTCAGTCGTTCGGCGTCCAGTACTCGGTGAGCCTGCCGGCCCCGTGCTCCACGCTCTTCCAGGGGCCGGGGAACTCGATCACGGCGTAGGAGGCGGTGGGGAAGCCGTCCCGGGTCATCCGGGCCAGGGCGTCGCCCTCGGCGGAACCGGAGAGGGCGTCGGCGGCCCCGTGCATGCCGGGGTTGTGGCCGATGACCAGGAGGTTGCGCACCTCGTCCGGCACCTCGTTGAACAGGGCGATCAGTTCGCCGAGGGACGCGTCGTACAGCCGCTCCTCGTAGACGGTCCGGGGGCGCTGGGCGAACTCGTGGACCGCCAGCTTCCAGGTCTCCCGCGTGCGGGCGGCGGTGGAGCAGAGGGCCAGATCGAAATCGATGCCGGAATCGGCGAGCTTGCGGCCGGCCACGGGCGCGTCCTTGCGGCCGCGTTCGGCCAGCGGACGCTCATGGTCGGAGGCCTGTGACCATTCGGCCTTGGCGTGCCGGAGAAGGACGATCCTGCGAGATGTCTCGACGCTCATACATCTCAGCTTCGCATGAAAACCGGCCTGGGGCGCAGGGTGTTGACGGGCTCGTCCAGGGAGTGGGCGGGGAGTCGGCGCACCGGCCCGCGGCTGTTCCGGCTCAGCGGAGCAGCAGCCGGAGTATGTGCTCGACCAGCTGTCCGAGCACCGGGACGCCGGTGGCGGCGTGCGCCTGTCCGGGAGTGAGGATCATGGAGAGCAGGGCGGCGAAGGCGACGGCGGGCAGGGCCAGGGCCCACCAAGGCAAGCGGACTCCGCCGCTGTCCGCGGGCGGCCGGGGAGAGCTGGGGTGCGTCGGTACCGGCATGGCCGCCTCCGTGGGGTCATCGGGTCGTCACCGAAGAACTTACGGACCGGGGGCGGCCGCTTCCATCCGGCGACCCACCCACCTGACCCTGACCCTGGCCCCCTAAGGGAAGGGGGGCTAGCCCCACCCCGGAGAGGGGAAGGGGCCGCCGGGGGCGCCGGACCTCCGAGTCCGGGCCCCGCGGGCAGCCGGGGACTCGGGGGTCAGGGCGAGGCGATCGTGGCGATCACGCCGATGACGACGGTGATGAGAAGCATGGCCCCGAAGACGAGGAGGAGCTTCTTCTGGCCGTTCTGGGGATTCGGATCGAGCACTGGCATGGGGTCAGTGTCGCATCTCAGCACTCGTCCTCGATCGTCCGGTTCCGTCCCGCGAGGACGCCGACCGCCATCTGGGGAATCATCAGTCCGGCCATCAGGGCGATCGGCAGCCCCCAGCCGCCACTGTGCTGGTAGAGGACGCCGACGAGCAGCGGGCCGGGGATCGAGAGCAGGTAGCCGGTGGACTGGGCGAACGCCGAGAGCCGGACCACACCCGCGCCGGTCCGGGCCCGCATGCCGATCATGGTGAGGGCGAGGGGGAAGGCGCAGTTGGCCACCCCGAGGAGCAGGGCCCAGGCCCAGGCCCCGGCGGCGGGGGCGAGGTAGAGGCCGCTGTAGCCGACCAGGCCGCACAGGCCGAGGGCGACGACGATGGGGCCCTGCTGCCTGAGCCGCGAGGCGACCCGGGGGATGACGAAGGCCAGCGGGACGCCCATCGCCATGGTGACCGCGAGCAGCAGTCCCGCCGTGCCGGCGGAGACGCCCGCGTCGCGGAAGATCTGCGGCATCCAGCCCATCGTGATGTACGCGGCCGTGGCCTGGAGCCCGAAGAAGCAGGCGAGGGCCCAGGCGGTGCGGCTGCGGGTGATCCGCAGGGCCGGGGCCTCCCCGCCGGGGACGGCGGAGGCGGCCGGGGCGGGCGCCGGTGTGCGGTCGCGGACGAGAACGACCCAGGGCAGCACGGCGGCGGCGGCGAGCGCGGCCCAGAGGGCCAGGCCGGTCCGCCAGTTCCCGCCCAGCGCGCCGGTGACGGGGACGGTCAGGGCCGCGGCCAGGGCGGTGCCGAGGGCCAGGGCCATGGAGTAGAGGCCGGTCATGCTGCCGACGCGGTCAGGGAACCAGCGCTTGACGATCACCGGCATCAGGATGTTGCTGACCGCGATGCCCATCAGGGCCAGCGCACTGGCGGCGAGGAACCCCGCGGTGGAGCCGATGTACGGGCGGACGGCCAGGCCGGCCGCGATGGCGGCCATGCCCGCGCAGACCACGGCGCCCGCGCCGAAGCGGCGGGCCAGGCGCGGCGCCGTCACACCGAAGACCGCGAAGCAGAGCGGCGGTACGGAGGTGAGCACCCCGGCCACGCTCCCGCTCATGTGCAGCCCGTCGCGGACCTCCTCCAGGAGCGCGCCGAGGCTGGTGATCGCGGGGCGGAGGTTCAGAGCGGCCAGGACGAGCCCCACGGCTATGAGGCGCAGCAGCCAGGGCGCCGGGGGCTCGCTCCCGTCGGCGCGCCGCGGCGCGCGGAGTTCGGGGGCGGCGCGCGGGGTCGGGGCGCTCTTCAGGGTCGGGGCCTGCGTATCGTCGTCCGGCATAGCCCCATCATAGAATCATGGGATGATTGATTGTCCACTCCGTTCCCCCTCGACCGCCCGGGCCGCCTGAGAGAATCCGGCCCCACCCCCTTCCCTCCCGGCCCTCGCCGGGCGGGACCCGAGCAAGGAGCACCATGGCGTTGACGTCCCCGCGGCGTTCGGCACTCTCCGACCAGGTGATCGCCCAGCTGAGGAATCAGATCACCTCGGGCGAATGGCCCGTCGGCTCGCGGATCCCGACCGAGCCCGAGCTGGTCGAGCAGCTGGGCGTGGCCCGCAACACCGTCCGCGAGGCGGTACGGGCCCTCGCGCACAACGGACTCCTGGACATCCGGCAGGGCTCCGGCACGTACGTGATCGCCACGAGCGAGCTGGCCGGGGTGATGCACCGCAGGTTCGCCGCCGCCGACCCGCGGCACATCGCCGAACTGCGCTCGACGCTGGAGTCCTCGGCCGCTCGGCTGGCGGCGGTCCGGCGCACCGAGCGGGACCTGCGGCAGCTGGACACCGTGATGGCGCGCCGGGAGGCGGCCTGGGCCTCGGGCGACACGGAGGCGTTCGTCGCGGCGGACGCCACGCTCCACCTGGCGGTGGTCGCCGCCTCGCACAACGACGTGCTGAGCGAGCTCTACGCCGACCTCGGGGACCTGCTGCGCGACTACCTGCGCGGCGACGTGGGCCCCGAGCTGCGGCCGGAGAACCACATGGACCACGCCCGGCTGGTCGAGGCGATCCGGGCGGGGGACGCGGAGACGGCGGCCTCCGAGGCGGCGAGTCACGCGCTGAAGTGGCTGGAGCCGCGCGCCGAAACGGGCGGCTGAGGGCTGGGCGCCCCGGGCGCGGCGGCCCCGGCCGACCAGCCCCGCACCGGGGCAGGGCCCCCCTCGGGCGCCTCCCCCGCCGTCCGCCGGCCGGGCCGCCCCTCCCCCGGGCCCTTCACGGCGGGGCGGGGCGGTGGCTGACCCAGGCCGCGGCGATCTCCTTCCAGCAGCGGTCCTCCAGCCGTACGGTCCGGCCGGGCTCCACCGCGATCGCCTCGCCGTCCGCGTCCACGTCCCACCACCGGTCGCATTCGGTGTGCAGCCGGACCAGGTCGACGGAGGGGTAGGGGTTGTGGCAGTACGCGACGACCCGGGAGCCCTCGATGGAGGTACGGCACTCCGAGCCGGCCGGTTCGGGCTTCGGCGGCTCCGCTCCCGCACCGGAGTCGGCACCGCGGGCGGCGTGGACCCCCAGCGGCAGGGCGAGGGCGGCGGCGGCCAGCGGGGCGAGCAGGAGGAGACGGGTCCGTCGGCGCGTGGGGCGCACAGCGTTCTCCCTCCCGCAGCCTGACCAGAAGTCCGGTTCCTCCCCATTCTGCGGTGGATCGGCGGACTTTTCGACCGGAGCGTCGGCGGGGGCTCACGGAGCGTCAACGGCCCCCGGCCGCGTACCGCCCCCGGGAGCCGGGAGCGGTGACGCGGCCGGGGGCCGTCAGCCTGGGGCGGTCGCGGTCAGGCGCCCATCATGTGCACGCCGCTGTCGACGTGGATGATCTCGCCCGTGGTGCGCGGGAAGAAGTCGGAGAGCAGGGCGACGATGCTGCGGCCGGCCGGCTCCGGGTCGTTCATGTCCCAGGCCAGCGGGGCGCGGGTGTTCCAGACGTCGGCCAGCTCCTCGAAGCCCGGGATGGACTTGGCGGCCATGGAGCGGAGCGGTCCGGCGGAGATCAGGTTGCAGCGCAGCCCGTCCTTGCCCAGGTCGCGGGCGAGGTAGCGGGAGGTGGCCTCCAGCGCGGCCTTGGCCGGGCCCATCCAGTCGTACTGCGGCCAGGCGTACTGGGCGTCGAAGGTGAGGCCGACGATCGAGCCGCCCTCGCTCATCAGCGGCTTGCAGGCCATGGCGAGCGACTTCAGGGAGAACGCCGAGACGTGCATCGCGGTGGCGACGGACTCGAACGGCGTGTTGAGGAAGTTGCCGCCGAGCGCGTCCTGCGGTGCGAAGCCGATGGAGTGGACGACGCCGTCCAGCGAGCCGAGCTCCTCGCGCACCAGGCCCGCGAGCCGGTCCAGGTGCTCCTGGTTGGTCACGTCCAGCTCGATGACCTTGGCCGGCTTCGGCAGCTTCTTGGCGATGCGCTCGGTGAGCGTGGGGCGGGGGAAGGCCGTGAGGATGACCTCGGCGCCCTGCTCCTGGGCCACCTTCGCGGCGTGGAACGCGATGGACGACTCCATCAGCACCCCGGTGATCAGGATGCGCTTGCCGTCGAGAATTCCGCTCATGGTGATCAGTGACCCATGCCCAATCCGCCGTCAACGGGAATGACGGCTCCAGTGATGTACGACGCGTCGTCGGAGGCGAGGAAGCGCACCGCGGCGGCGATCTCCTCGGGCCGGGCGTAACGGCCGAGCGGCACCTGGGCCACGATGCCCTTGCGCTGCTCCTCGGTGAGCGCCTGGGTCATGTCGGTGTCGACGAAACCGGGCGCGACGACGTTGAAGGTGATGTTCCGCGAACCGAGTTCACGGGCCAGCGACCGGGCGAAGCCGACCAGCCCGGCCTTGGAGGCCGCGTAGTTGGCCTGGCCGGCCGAGCCGAGGAGGCCGACGACGGAGGAGATCAGGACGACGCGGCCCTTCTTGGCGCGCAGCATGCCGCGGTTGGCGCGCTTGACGACCCGGAAGGCGCCGGTGAGGTTGGTGTCGACGACGGAGGTGAAGTCGTCCTCCGACATCCGCATCAGCAACTGGTCCTTGGTGATGCCGGCGTTGGCGACCAGCACCTCGACGGGACCGTGCTTCTCCTCGATCTCCTTGTAGGCCTGCTCCACCTGTTCGGCGTCGGTGATGTCGCAGCGGACCGCGAGGACACCGGCGTCGGTGAGGAGCTGGGGGGGCTCTCCGGAGCGGTGGGTGATCGCGACCCGGTCGCCGTTGTCGGCGAAGGCGCGGGCGATGGCGAGGCCGATGCCCCGGTTTCCTCCGGTGACGAGAACCGAGCGGCTCATCGGATCACCCTTTCCTTGGCTGTCTGGTACGCCGAAAACCTATCGGTACCGTGCGTGGATCGTGGAATCGGGCCCTGACAGTGGCTTGTCCGGGGTGCTGTCGGGTTCCTACAGTCCGTGGCGATGCGTGGTCGCTCCACGTGTCCGCGATATCCCCCGGTGCGGCCACCCCGGGGCGTGGTTCACTGCCGTGATGGATCGAGAAGGGAACTCCCCGTGCCCCACGAGGTAGATCAGTCATTCCTGGCACTGCCGTCGCGCGCGCTGGCCGACGCGGCGCTCGCCCGGGCGCGGGCGCTCGGCGCGACGCACGCCGATTTCCGGCTGGAGCGGGTGCGCAGCGCCGCCTGGCGGCTGCGGGACGCGCGGCCGGCCGGGGCGTCCGACAGCACGGACCTCGGCTACGCGGTGCGCGTGGTGCACGGCGGGGCGTGGGGGTTCGCCTCGGGCGTGGACCTGACGATGGACGCGGCCGCCAAGGTGGCCTCGCAGGCCGTCGCGATGGCGAAGCTGTCGGCGAAGGTGATCGCGGCGGCCGGCTCCGAGGAGCTGGTGGAGCTGGCGGACGAGCCGTCGCACGGTGAGCGGACCTGGGTCTCGGCGTACGACGTCGACCCCTTCTCCGTACCGGACGAGGAGAAGGCGGCGCTGCTCGCCGAGTGGAGCGGGCGGCTGCTGGGCGCGGAGGGCGTCGCGCATGTGGACGCGTCCCTGATGGCCGTGCACGAGAACAAGTTCTACGCGGACACGGCGGGCACCGTCACCACGCAGCAGCGGGTGCGGATCCACCCGCAGTTCACCGCCGTGGCGGTGGACGGCACGACCGGGGAGTTCGACTCGATGCGGACGATCGCCCCGCCGGTGGGCCGGGGCTGGGAGTACCTCACCGGGACCGGCTGGGACTGGGACGCCGAGTTGGAGGAGATCCCGGGGCTGCTGGCGGAGAAGATGCGCGCGCCGGGCGTGGAGGCGGGGACGTACGACCTGGTCGTCGATCCGTCGAACCTGTGGCTGACCATCCACGAGTCGGTCGGCCACGCCACCGAGCTGGACCGGGCGCTGGGGTACGAGGCGGCGTACGCCGGCACCTCGTTCGCCACCTTCGACCAGCTGGGCAAGCTGGCGTACGGCTCCCCCGTGATGAACGTGACCGGCGACCGCACGGCCGAGCACGGGCTCGCGACGATCGGGTACGACGACGAGGGCGTGGAGGCGCAGTCGTGGGACCTGGTGAAGGACGGCACGCTGGTCGGCTACCAGCTGGACCGCCGGATCGCGAAGCTGACGGGGCTCGGCCGCTCCAACGGCTGCGCGTTCGCGGACTCGCCGGGCCACGTCCCCGTACAGCGCATGGCGAACGTGTCGTTGCGGCCGGAACCGGGCGGGCTGTCCACGGAGGACCTGATCGGCGGGGTCGAGCGCGGCATCTACGTGGTCGGCGACCGGTCGTGGTCCATCGACATGCAGCGCTACAACTTCCAGTTCACCGGGCAGCGGTTCTTCCGCATCGAGAACGGCAGGCTCGCCGGTCAGCTGCGCGATGTGGCGTACCAGGCGACGACCACGGACTTCTGGGGCTCGATGGAGAAGGTCGGCGGACCGCAGACGTACGTCCTGGGCGGCGCGTTCAACTGCGGCAAGGCCCAGCCGGGCCAGGTCGCGGCGGTCTCGCACGGCTGCCCCTCCGCCCTCTTCCGGGGCGTCAACATCCTCAACACGACGCAGGAGGCCGGACGATGAGCCGCGTCAGCAAGCCGTACGAGATCGTCGAGCGGGCGCTGGAGCTGTCCACCACGGACGGCCTGGTGGTCATCGCCGACGAGCAGTCCTCGGCCAATCTGCGCTGGGCGGGCAACGCGCTCACCACGAACGGGGTGACCCGGGGCCGGACCCTCACCGTCATCGCGACGGTGGACGGGGCGCGGGGGACGGCCTCGGGCGTCGTCTCCCGGTCCGCCGTGACCACCGGTGACCTGGAGCCCCTGGTACGGGCCGCCGAGGCCGCCGCCCGGGGCGCGGGGCCGGCGGAGGACGCGCAGCCGCTGGTGAGCGGGGCGCCCTCCTCCCCCGACTTCACGGACGCGCCCGCCGAGACCGGTTCGGAGGTCTTCACGGAGTTCGCCCCGGCGCTCGGCGACGCCTTCGCCCGCGCCCGGTCCGGGGGCCGCGAGCTGTACGGCTTCGCCCACCACGAGATGACCTCCACCTACCTGGGGACGTCGACGGGGCTGCGGCTGCGCCACGACCAGCCGAACGGGACGCTGGAGCTGAACGCGAAGTCGCCGGACCGTACGCGCTCCGCGTGGGCGGGCCGGGCCACCCGGGACTTCACGGACGTCGACCCGGCGGCGATGGACGCCGAGCTGGCGCGGCGGCTGCGCTGGGCGGAGCGGCGTATCGAGCTGCCCGCGGGCCGGTACGAGACGCTGCTGCCGCCGACCGCCGTGGCCGACCTGCTGATCTACCAGTTCTGGTCGTCGACCGCGCGGGACGCGGTGGAGGGCCGGACGGTGTTCTCCACGCCGGGCGGCGGCACCCGGCTGGGCGAGAGGCTCTCGCCGCTGCCGCTCACCCTCCGCAGCGACCCGCACGCGCCGGGTCTGGAGTCGGCGCCGTTCGTGATCGCCCACTCCTCCGGCGACAGCGGCTCCGTCTTCGACAACGGGCTGCCGCTGGCCTCCACGGACTGGGTCCGGGAGGGGAAGCTGGAGCGGCTGACGACCACCCGGCACTCGGCGGCCCTGACCGGGCTCCCGGTCGCCCCGGCCGTCGACAACCTGCTGCTGGAGGGCGGCGGCGAGCGGTCGCTGGAGGAGATGGTCGCCGCAACAACGGGGCGGGCGCTGCTGCTGACCTGCCTCTGGTACATCCGCGAGGTGGACCCGGCGACGCTGCTGCTGACCGGGCTGACCCGGGACGGCGTCTACCTGGTCGAGGACGGCGAGGTCGTCGGCGAGGTGAACAACTTCCGGTTCAACGAGTCGCCGGTGGACCTGCTGTCGCGGGCCTCGGAGGCCGGGCGTACGGAGAAGACGCTGCCGCGCGAGTGGGGCGACTGGTTCACCCGGGCGGCGATGCCGGCCCTGCGCATCCCGGACTTCAACATGAGCTCGGTCAGCCCGGGGGTGTGACCCGCCTAGACTGCATGGTGGATTTCAGTGGTTGAAATTCCATGACGTAAACGAGGAGACACGGAACCGTGACGGACATCGTCGACGAGCTGAAGTGGCGCGGGCTGTTCGCCCAGTCCACTGACGAGGACGCATTGCGCAAGGCTCTCGCGGACGGTCCCGTCACCTTCTATTGCGGCTTCGACCCGACCGCGGCCAGTCTGCACGTGGGGCACCTGGTGCAGGTGCTCACCATGCGGCGGCTCCAGCAGGCCGGGCTGAAGCCGCTCGCGCTGGTCGGCGGGGCCACGGGGCAGATCGGCGACCCGCGGCCCACCGCCGAGCGCACGCTGAACGACCCGGAGACCATCGCCGCCTGGGTGCAGCGGCTGCGGGGGCAGATCGAGCCCTTCCTCGACTTCGAGGGTCCGAACGCGGCGACGATGGTCAACAACCTGGAGTGGACCGCGGGCCTGTCCGCGATCGAGTTCCTGCGGGACATCGGCAAGCACTTCCGGGTCAACAAGATGCTCACCAAGGACTCGGTCGCCCGGCGGCTGGAGTCGCAGGAGGGCATCAGCTACACCGAGTTCAGCTACCAGCTGCTCCAGGGCATGGACTTCCTGGAGCTGTACCGCCGGCACGGCTGCACCCTCCAGCAGGGCGGCAGCGACCAGTGGGGCAACCTCACCGCGGGCATCGACCTGATCCACCGCCTGGAGCCGGGGGCGGCCGTGCACGCGCTGGCGACGCCGCTGATGACGAAGGCGGACGGGACGAAGTTCGGCAAGTCGGAGAGCGGCGCCGTCTGGCTCGACCCGGAGATGACGACGCCGTACGCGTTCTACCAGTTCTGGCTGAACGTGGACGACCGGGACGTCTCGCGGTACCTGCGCATCCTCAGCTTCAAGAGCCGTGCGGAGCTGGGGGAGCTGGAGAGGCTGACCGAGGAGCGGCCGCAGGCGCGTTCCGCGCAGCGCGCGCTGGCCGAGGAGCTGACCACGCTGGTGCACGGCGGCGCGCAGTGCGCGGCCGTGATCGCGGCGTCGAAGGCGCTGTTCGGCCAGGGCGACCTGGCCGAACTGGACGAGGCGACGCTGAACGCCGCGCTGTCGGAGGTGCCGCACGCCGCCGTCGCCGAGCTGGGCCCGCTGGTGGACCTCCTGGTGGAGGTCGGTCTGGCGCCCAGCAAGTCGGGGGCCCGGCGCACGGTCAAGGAGGGCGGCGCCTACGTGAACAACGTGAAGGTCGTCGACGGCGAGGTCCCGCCGGACGCCGGGGAGCTGCTGCACGGACGCTGGCTGGTACTGCGCCGGGGCAAGAAGAACCTGGCCGCCGTGGAGGTCCGCCCGGCGGGCTGACCTCTCGCGCACCGCGTACGTACGCCGCGGCCGGCCACGCCTGGGATGCGTGGCCGGCCGCGGCGCTTCGGCTTCAGGGTCGGCCGCGCCGTCGTGCGGGCCGGTCTCGGGCGTGCGCGTCGTCGGCCGCTCCCGGGGCCCTCGGTGGGACGGCCGTCATCCCTTCTGCGCCTTGATGTGCTCGACGACCTCGTCGAAGGCCTCGGCCGGCGAGAAGTCCACGTACTCGCAGTCCTCCAACGCCACCGGGACGTGTCCGGGCGGCCAATAGAACGCGTCTCCGGCTTCATAGAGATCGTCGCCGTGGGGCGTCCGCATCTTCAGCCGCCCCTTGAAGAGATAGCCCCAGTGCGGGCACGGGCAGAGGTCGTCGGCCAGCCCCTTGAGCGCCGGCCCCATGTCGGTGCCCTCCGGAAACTTCACGAAGGCGACCGACAGGTCTCCGCCGATGTCCTGAACACGCAGCTCCACACCGTCGCCTTCGATGGCGACAGGGGTGTCCTTCTGCGTCGTCGCTGTCATGGCTCCTCCTTGCTCACCCGGTGAAGGACCCAGCGAGAACTTCCTCTCCCAGTCTGGAACCGCGAACGGCACACCGCGAGCCCGGTGCGCCGCTTCACCAGGCGTTGGAGCAGCGCCACCGGGCGGGACTCCGGCACCTCATGGCGCTGCGGCCGGACACGCCTTGCTCGTGTGTCCGGCCGCAGCGCCATGAGGTGCCTTCGGTGGGTCAGGTTCTCTGCCGGTTGCCCCGGATCGCCTGCCAGGCCATGTCGCCCACGGCGACGACCGCCACGGCGCCCGCCAGTTGCAGCAGGTGGCGGATCCAGTCGATGCCCTTGGTGTCCTCGACGCCGATCCAGCTGGCGACGGCGTTGCCGAGGATGCTGCCGAGGACACCGAACACGACCGTCAGCCAGAGCGGGATGTCCTGTTTGCCGGGCAGGATCGCTCTGGCGATGACGCCGAGCACCAGGCCCACGATGATTGCCCACAACCAGCCCATTTCGCCTCCTCGTACGGCGCGGAGTGCGCGTCCGTCCAGTCTTGGCCCGCCGTTCGGGCGGCGCATGCCCGGTTGGGCCGTTCGGGGGACACGGAACCCGCCGGTGGGGCCGCGCCCCCGTCTCCTGTCCGGCGGGAACCGGGCGTACCGTGGAGGCAGCGCGAGCCCGGGAAGCCGGGCGAGGAGATCGGGTGGTGGAGCATGCTGCGGAAGAACGCGGGGCCGGAGGTCATCCGGATCACGGGCGCCCGTCAGGGGCTGACGGAGGACGTCCGGGGCCGGCAGCGGCGCTATGTGATCTCGATGTCGGTACGCACGGTGTCGGTGGTCCTGGCCGCGGTGCTGTGGAACGTGGAGCGGCATGTGGCGATCGTGGCGCTCGTGCTGGGGGTGCTGCTGCCCTACATCGCGGTGGTCATCGCCAACGCGGGGCGCGAGAACGTGACGTCGCTGCCGACGACGTTCGTGGCGATGCCGGTGCGGCCCGCGCTGGGGGCCGGGCCGGCGCCCGGCGCGGCGGAGGCCGGGGACGCCGGGGGGACCTCGGGCCGGGTTCCGCCGCCGCACGGGGACGGCTGACCTCGTACGCCCCGTGAAGGCCGGGAAAAGCTCAGATCAATCATGACGTTCCGGTGCACCGCACGCCGGTCCCCGTGACATACTTCAAATCCGCTCCGCATCCCCCGTCGGAGCGACAGACCGACGCCGGGCAGCTCCCCCCGTGGCTGCCCGGCGTCGCCTTTTCTCCGGCGGGGACGGCTCGGAAACGCGCGGTGAGCGCCTGCCCTAGGCTGAGGCGCGTGATCTTTTCCGAGACCTCCGCCGAGAGCCCCACCGGCGCCCCGATCTGCTCCGCCAAGGGCTGCCGGGCCGCCGCCGTCTGGGTGCTCGCCTGGAACAACCCCAAGCTGCACACGCCGGAGCGGCGCAAGACCTGGCTGGCCTGCGAGGAGCACCGGGAGCACCTGTCGTCGTTCCTCGACGTCCGCGGTTTCCTGAAGGACGTCGTGGCGCTGGAGGACTGGGAGTCCGGGGGCGGGCCCGGGGACGGCCGGGCGGTCTGAGTCCCGGCCGTCGGCCCCGGAGGCGGCTCAGCCGCCGATCGCGGACATGGGGCGGTCGGGTTGCAGGAAGCTCGGGTCGTCCAGTCCGGACCCCGCCTTCTTGCCCCACATGGCCGTCTTCCAGAGCCGGGCGATCTCCTCGTCCGGCGCCTCCCCGCGCAGCGCTCCGCGCAGGTCGGTCTCCTCGCGGGCGAAGAGGCAGGTGCGGACCTGGCCGTCGGCGGTGAGCCGGGTGCGGTCGCAGGCGCGGCAGAACGGGCGGGTGACGGAGGCGATCACCCCGACGCGGTGGGGGCCGCCGTCGACGGTCCAGCGTTCCGCCGGGGCGGAGCCGCGGGAATCGTCGCCCTCGGGGGTGAGGGTGAACCGGGTGCGGAGCGAGGCGAGGATGTCCCCGGCGGTGATCATGCCGTCGCGTTTCCAGCCGTGCTGGGCGTCGAGCGGCATCTGCTCGATGAAGCGGAGCTCGTAATCGTGGGCGACGGCCCAGGCCAGCATGGCGGGGGCCTCGTCGTCGTTGAGTCCCGGCATCAGGACGGAGTTGACCTTCACCGGGGTGAGCCCGGCCTCGCGGGCGGCCTCCAGCCCCTCCAGCACGTCCTTGTGGCGGTCTCTGCGGGTGAGGGTCTTGAAGACGTCGGGGCGCAGGGTGTCCAGCGAGACGTTGACCCGGTCGAGTCCGGCCGCCTTGAGGGCGGCGGCGGTCCGCTTGAGGCCGATGCCGTTGGTGGTGAGCGACATGCGGGGGCGCGGGGCGAGCGCGGCGCACTGCTCGACGATGGAGACGAGACCGGGGCGCAGCAGGGGTTCACCGCCGGTGAAGCGGACCTCGGTGATGCCGAGCGAGGTGACGGCGATACGGATCAGGCGCACGATCTCGTCGTCGGAGAGCAACTCGCTCTTGCCGAGCCACTGGAGGCCCTCTTCCGGCATGCAGTAGGTGCAGCGCAGGTTGCACTTGTCGGTGAGTGAGACGCGCAGGTCGGTGGCGACCCGGTCGTAGGTGTCGATGAGCACGGTGGATCCCTCCCCCGGTGGTGCCGGCGCTCTTCCGATACCTCCGAGCCTACGTGAGACAGGTGACATCGGCGGGGCCCGTTTGCCACGAGGCGCGGCCGGGCCGCGTCGTAGGGTCCTACGACGCGGCCCGGCGGCGGGTGGCGGGCGAGGGGCCCGGAGGGGGCCCGCCCCGGTGCGGTCAGTGGGCGCCGATGCCGGTGAGGGACTTCACCTCCAGCTCGGCGTACTTGTCGGTGTCGGGCTTCTCCTTGGCGACCAGCGAACCGACCCAGCCGAGCAGGAAGCCGAGCGGGATCGAGATCAGGCCGGGGTTCTCCAGCGGAAACCAGGCGAAGTCGACGTCGGGGAACATCGAGCTGGGCTTGGAGGAGACGACCGGCGAGAACAGCACCAGCAGGACGGAGGAGGCGAGGCCCCCGTAGATGGACCAGAGGGCCCCGGTGGTGGTGAACCGCTTCCAGAAGAGGCTGTAGAGGATCGTCGGCAGGTTGGCGGAGGCCGCGACGGCGAAGGCGAGGGCGACGAGGCCGGCGACGTTCAGGTCGCGGGCGAGCGCGCCGAGGGCGATGGAGACGACGCCGATGGCGACGGTGGCCCAGCGCGCCGCGCGGACCTCCTCCTTCTCGGTGGCCTGTCCCTTGCGGATGACGTTGGCGTAGATGTCGTGGGCGAAGGACGAGGAGGAGGCGAGGGTGAGTCCGGCGACGACGGCCAGGATGGTGGCGAAGGCGACGGCGGAGATCACCGCCAGGAGGATGGCGCCGCCGGTGGAGCCGGAGCCGCCGCCGATCTCCAGGGCCGCCAGGGGCGCGGCGGTGTTGCCCGCCTTGTTGGAGGCGATGATGTCGCCGGGCTTGAGGAGCGCCGCTGCGCCGAAGCCGAGCACGATCGTCATCAGGTAGAAGGCGCCGATGATGCCGATCGCCCAGTTCACGGACTTACGGGCGGCCTTGGCGGTGGGCACGGTGTAGAAGCGGATCAGGATGTGCGGCAGCCCCGCGGTACCGAGGACCAGGGCGAGGCCGAGGGAGAGGAAGTCCAGCTTCGAGACGCCGTCGGCGCCGTACTTCAGACCGGGCTCCAGGAAGGCCGCCCCCTTGCCGCTGTTACTGGCGGCGGTGCCGAGCAGGTCGGAGATGTTGAAGTCGAACTTCAGCAGGATCAGGAAGGTGATGAGCAGGGTGCCCGCGATGAGCAGGACGGCCTTGACCATCTGCACCCAGGTGGTGCCCTTCATGCCGCCGATGGTGACGTAGAGGATCATGAGCACGCCGACCAGGGCGACGATGAGGATCTTCCCGGCGTCGCTGGTGATGCCGAGCAGCAGCGAGACGAGCACGCCCGCCCCGGCCATCTGGGCCAGCAGGTAGAAGATCGAGACGACGATCGTGGAGGTGCCGGCGGCGGTGCGGACGGGTCGCTGGCGCATCCGGTAGGCGAGGACGTCGCCCATGGTGTAGCGGCCGGAGTTGCGCAGGGGTTCTGCGACCAGGAGCAGGGCGACGAGCCAGGCCACCAGGAAGCCGATGGAGTAGAGGAAGCCGTCGTAGCCGAAGAGGGCGATGGCTCCGGCGATGCCGAGGAAGGACGCGGCGGACATGTAGTCGCCGGAGACCGCGAGTCCGTTCTGGAATCCGGTGAACTGGCGCCCGCCCGCGTAGAAGTCGGAGGCGCTCTTGGTCTGGCGGCCCGCCCAGACGGTGATGAAGAGGGTCGCCACGACGAAGACGGCGAAGAGCGTGATGATCAGGGGCCGGTGCTCGCTCGCGCCCTCGGTGGCGGCGAGCTGGACGGCGGGGTGGAGGGCGGGGGCGGTGCTCATACGTCGGCCTCCATACGGGACTTGATCGCCTCGGCCTTCGGGTCGAGCTGGGTGGCGGCGTGCCGGGAGTAGAGCCAGGCGATGAGGAAGGTGGTGGCGAACTGGGCGAGACCGAGGACGAGCGCCATGTTGATGTTGCCGACGACCTTGGTGGCCATGAATCCGCCCGCGTAGTTGCAGAGCAGGACGTAGAGCAGGTACCAGGTCACGAAGGCGATGGTCAGGGGGAAGGCGAAGGACCGGTGGGAGCGGCGCAGGTCGGCGAAGTCCGGGCTCGCCTGCATCGCGACGAACGCCTCGGTGGTGGGCTGGACGGGGCCGCCGGGCGAGGCGCCCGGGGGCGGCGGGGCATCGGTAGCCACGGAATCTCCTCGTGACGCGGGTGCGGTGGGCTGGGGGGCGGTGGGTGTCAAGGAAGCCTCTGGTGCCGGGGACGGTGATGTGCCTCCTGGACAACGGCACGGAGGGCGCGACGAAGCGGTTCACCGCCCCTTCCGCCTTCCGGGAACCGGTTCTTTCGCCTTCTCGGGGGTGTCGCGGTGCGTCCGGCTGCCGGGGCGTCACCCGTTCGCGTTCCCCCCTCCCCCCTCACTCTTCGAACTCACTTGCCCGGAAACGTTGATGCGCCGGGGTGATCGGCGTAGCTTCACTCGTCATGTACGCGACCGAACACGCCAGGTGTCCGGTCGTTCGGCACGGATGATGTGGAGAACCCATGGCTCATCTGTCATCGAGACGGACCCGCGCACTCGCGGTGCCCGTCGGACTCGCGCTGACGGCCTCGCTCGGCTTCCTGCCGACGGCGACGGCCACGGCGGCGCCCACGGGCGAGCGGTCCTCCGCGAGCGTGCGGACCGACGGGCCGAAGCTGTCCTACGTGGTCAACACCCGGGGCGGCCACGGCACGGCCGAGCACGTCGAGAAGGCGATCGCCGAGGCGGGCGGCACGGTCGTCGTCGCCTACGAGCAGATCGGCGTCATCGTCGTCCACTCGCAGAACCCCGCCTTCGCCGAAACGATCCGGCGGGTCCGTGGCGTGGAGTCGGCGGGCGCGACCCGCACCAACCCGATCGTGCCGCAGGCCACCAAGGACGTCGGCTCGATGGCGGAGCCGCTCACCGCCGAGCAGGCCGCGGACGCCGCAGCGGACGCGAAGGCCGACGAGGACCCGCTGGAGCCACTCCAGTGGTCGCTGTCCGCGATCAAGGCGGACAAGGCGCACCAGAAGTCGCTGGGCTCGAAGAAGGTGACGGTCGCCGTCATCGACACGGGCGTCGACGACACGCACCCGGACCTGGCCCCGAACTTCGACAGCCGCGCTTCGGCCAACTGCGTGTCGGGCGCTCCGGACACCACCCCCGGCTCCTGGCGTCCGGCGGCGGGCGAGAGCGACCACGGCACGCACGTGGCGGGGACCATCGCCGCCGCGAAGAACGGCGTCGGCGTCACCGGCGTCGCCCCGGGCGTGAAGGTGTCGGGCATCAAGGTGTCCAACCCGGACGGGTTCTTCTACACCGAGGCCGTCGTCTGCGGGTTCCTCTGGGCCGCCGAGCACGGCGTCGAGGTGACCAACAACAGCTACTACACCGACCCGTGGCTGTTCAACTGCAAGAACGACGCGGACCAGGGCGCCCTGGTCGACGCCCTCACCCGTGCCGTGAAGTACGCGGAGCGCAGGGGCACGGTCAACGTCGCGGCGGCGGGCAACTCCCGCCATGACCTGGCGACCGACGCCATCAAGGACACCACCAGCCCGAACGACTCCGAGACGGTCACGCGCACGGTCGACCCGAGCGTCTGCCCGGACATCCCGACCATGCTGCCGGGCGTCGTGACGGTCTCCGCCACGGGCGCGAAGGGCCTCAAGTCCTCGTACTCGAACTACGGCAGGGGCGTCATCGACGTGGCGGCCCCGGGCGGCGACTCCACGGTCTACCAGACCCCCGAGCCGCCGGCCGTCAGCGGGCTGATCCTCTCCACGCTGCCGGGCGGCAGGTTCGGCTACAAGGCCGGTACGTCGATGGCCTCCCCGCACGTCGCCGGCGTCGTGGCGCTGATCAAGTCCCAGCACCCCTACGCCCCTCCGGCCGCGGTGAAGGCGCTGCTGACCGTCGAAGCGGACGCGAAGGCGTGCGGTGAGCCGTACGACATCAACGGGGACGGCGTCATCGACGCGGTCTGCGAGGGCGGCAGGAGCTACAACGGCTTCTACGGAGCCGGGATGGTGGACGCGCTGGACGCGGTGCGCTGGTAGCGGTACGGACGAGGGGCCCGGGGAGATCGCTCTCCCCGGGCCCCTCGGGCGTTCCCCGGGCGGGGCGGGGGGTCAGGGCGCGCCGGAGCCGGCCCGGCCCGCGGCCCGCCCCACGGCGGTGAGCACCCCGAGGGCCAGCAGAGCCTGGGCGGCGATGTAGGTGAGCATCACCCAGAAGTCGGGGGCGGGCGCCTGCGGCCACTTCGCGATGCCGGTGGCGATGAGGGCGTCGGAGAGCAGGAAGAGCGCCCCGCCCGCCGCCGCGTACGGCCCGAACACGCCCGCCCGCCAGGCCGTCGCGGTGAGCAGCAGGCTGTAGCCGGTGAGCGGGGCGCGCAGGTCGGCGGGGAGGTCCGGCCAGATCAGCGCGAGGAAGACGGCGAGGACGACGGCGTACCCGGCCCCCGCGACCGCCGCCGGGGTCCGCCCGCGGCCTCCGCCCCGCCCGAACAGCGTCAGGTAGCAGACGTGGCCGGCGGCGAAGGAGCCCATGCCGACGAGGAAGGCCAGGTCGTCGTCGACGAGCAGGAGGACGTCGCCGCCCCACCCGAACAGCAGGGCCGCGACGAGCAGTCGGGGGCCGCCGCGCAGGGCCGCGTACCCGGCGAGCAGCGGCATCAGCAGCGGCTTGGCGACCAGGTGGACGGGCTCGGCCCCGGCGATCAGCCCGGCCAGGTCGGCGGCGGCGGCGAGGAGGAAGGCGAGGAGCACGGGACGGGCGAAGCGCTCGGCGCGTCCGCCGGCCCCGGGGGTGCCGGGGCGGGCGGCGGTGGCGGTCACAGGGCGCGTCCCGGCGCGGAGCCCCGCAGGGGCGCGGACGACGGCTCCCCCGCCCCGGCGGTGGCGGGCACGGCTCCCGCCTTCGCCGCCGGCTGCCACCCCGGCCCCCGGAAGACGCGTCCGGCCCGCTCGCTCCAGGTGTCGGCGGCGCGGACGTCCCGGGCGATGGCGGCGTACTCGTGGGTGGCGACGCGCAGCGGGTTGTAGGTGTCGATGTTCTTGGTGAGCCCGTAGACGGGCCGTTCGGCCTCCGCCGCGAAGGAGCCGAACATCCGGTCCCAGACGATCAGGATGCCGCCGTAGTTGCGGTCCAGGTAGCCGCCCTGCGAGGCGTGGTGGACGCGGTGGTGGGACGGGGTGTTGAGGACGTACTCGAAGGGGCGGGGGAGCTTGCCGACCCGCTCGGTGTGCACCCAGAACTGGTAGACGAGGTTGGCCGACTGGCAGAACGCGAGCGCCGCCGGGTGCACGCCGCAGGCGATCAGCGGCAGGTAGAAGGGCCAGACGGTCGCGGAGGTCCAGGGCTGGCGCAGCGCGGTGGTGAGGTTGAACTTCCGGCTGGAGTGGTGGACCACGTGGCAGGCCCACAGGATCCGGATCACGTGGTGGCCCCGGTGGGACCAGTAGTAGAAGAAGTCCTGGGCGAGGAGCATCAGCAGGACGGTCCACCACACCACGGGCACCCGCAGCGGCGTCAGCTCGTAGACCCCCGTGTAGATCGCCAGGATGGGGATCTTCCACAGCAGGTCGAAGCCGAGGCTGCCGAGCCCCATGGTGATGCTGGTGGCGGCGTCCTTCGTGTCGTACCCGGCCGCGTCCTCGTCGGGATGGAGGCGGTAGCTGACCATCTCGACCACGGTGAGCAGCACGAAGGCCGGTATCGACCACAACACGACATCGGGCAGGTTCGGCTCCATGCGAGCACCGTAGGGCCGCGGGTCGGTGAGGGCTAGAGGTTGTTACCCACAAGTATGCGAGACCCGCAGTCAGCAGTCTTTGGCGCCTTCTGCCAAGAGCCCGCCTCCTGGCGCCTGCCGGACGGCCCCGGCGGGGAGGAACGAGCAGGCCGGATGCGGAAGCCGCCCCGCCGCGACCGGCCGCCGCGCGGGCGCCGGCCGCCGGGGCGCCGCCGCCCCGGGGTCGCAGGTCAGGCCGAGGAGCCCAGGGGGTGTGCGGCGTCGAGCCGGGTGCGCAGGGTCGCGGCGAAGTCTTCGGCGCGGGCCAGCTGGGTGCGCAGCTCCTCGATCTTGCGTCTGGCGTCCCGCTCGTAGGTCCGCACCCGCTCCAGGAGCATCTCGCGCTCCACGCCGTCCACCGGGCCGGCCCGGTCGAGGCGGTCGGTGGCGTCGAGCAGATCGCGCATCTGCTCCAGGGTGAAGCCGAGGGGCTTCATACGGCGGATGACCATGAGCCGCTGCACATCGGACTCCGTGTAGAGGCGGAACCCGCCCTGGGAGCGGGCGGAGGGGGCGACCAGACCGGTCTCCTCGTAGTGCCGGATGGTACGCAGGGACAGCTCCGTCCGCGTGGCGACCTCGCCGATCTGCATGTGCTTGCCGTCCACGCCCGTGTCCCTGGCCCTTCTCCTCGTGGCGGGCCGCTTCCCGGTGCGACCTCGCCGATCCCTACTCTAACGTTAGGGTAGAGTTGTTGACGGTGAGGGCGGCCCGACCGCTCCGCCACTCCCGTTCCGGGGCCGATGGCGCCCCCGGCGAAGATCCGATTCTCGCAGGAGAGAGCGTGCGCGAGCCCATGACGCCGACCGCCGCCGCCTGCCCGCCGTGACCCTTCGCCCCCGGAGGTGAGCCGCCGGGCGGCCCGCGCCGCCCCACCCCTCCCCCCACCCTTTCGACTTCCGGCCCGTTCCGCGGGCCGTCCGCGGGGCGCCCGCCCGGTCCTCGCGCGCCCTCCCCCGCACGCCCCCGGCCCGACGCAGGGACGTGCCCGAACACGACAGGTACGCATCCTCTTGTCCTCTGCCGCTGTGACACCCGCCGCGCGCCTGCGCGGCCTCAAGCCGGACTGGCTGAACGACCCGAAGATCTGGCGCACCGAGGTCCTGGCGGGCCTGGTCGTCGCGCTGGCGCTGATTCCCGAGGCGATCTCGTTCTCCATCATCGCCGGCGTCGATCCCGCGGTGGGCCTGTTCGCCTCGTTCACCATGGCGGTGGTCATCTCGATCGTCGGCGGCCGACGCGCGATGATCTCCGCCGCCACCGGCGCCGTCGCCCTCGTGATCGCTCCGCTGAACCGCGAGTACGGCCTGAGCTACCTGATCGCGGCCGTCATCCTCGCCGGGGTCATCCAGGTGCTCCTGGGCGCGCTGGGGGTGGCGAAGCTGATGCGGTTCGTGCCGCGCTCGGTGATGGTCGGCTTCGTCAACGCTCTGGCGATCCTGATCTTCATGGCCCAGGTGCCCGAGATGCACGACGTGCCCTGGGCGGTGTACCCGCTGATCGCCGGCGGCCTCGCGCTCATGGTGTTCTTCCCCAGGATCACCAAGGTGGTCCCGGCCCCGCTCGTCTCGATCGCCGTCCTCACCCTCATCACGGTCGCGGCCGGCATCGCCGTGCCGACCGTGGGCGACAAGGGCGCCCTGCCGTCCTCCCTGCCGGTCCCCGGCCTGCCGGACGTGCCGTTCACCCTGGACACCCTGACGACGATCGCGCCGTACGCCTTCGCGATGGCCCTGGTCGGGCTGATGGAGTCCCTGATGACCGCCCAGCTCGTCGACGAGATCACCGACACCCGCTCCTCCAAGACCCGTGAGTCCGTCGGCCAGGGCGTCGCCAACATCGTCACCGGTTTCTTCGGCGGCATGGGCGGTTGCGCCATGATCGGCCAGACCATGATCAACGTGAAGGTGTCCGGCGCCCGCACCCGACTCTCCACGTTCCTGGCGGGCGCGTTCCTGATGGTGCTGTGCATCGCCTTCGGCCCGGTCGTCTCCGACATCCCGATGGCCGCTCTGGTCGCCGTCATGGTCATGGTCTCCTTCGCGACGTTCGACTGGCACTCCGTCGCGCCCAAGACCCTCAAGCGGATGCCCGCCGGGGAGGTCACCGTGATGGTCGTCACCGTGACCGCGGTGGTCGCCACCCACAACCTCGCGATCGGCGTCGTCATCGGCACGGTCACCGCCATGGTCGTCTTCGCCAAGCGCGTCGCCCACCTCGCCCACGTCACCGCCGTCCCCGGCACCGACGACGGCACGGTCGTCTACCGGGTCACCGGAGAGCTGTTCTTCGCCTCCTCCAACGACCTCGTAGGCCGGTTCGACTACGCGGGCGACCCGGAGAAGGTCGTCATCGACCTGGCCGCCGCCCACATCTGGGACGCCTCCTCCGTCGCCGCCCTGGACGCCGTCGAGGCCAAGTACGCCCAGCGCGGCAAGACCGTGGAGATCACCGGGCTGAACGGCCCCAGCGCCGACCTCCACTCCAAGCTCACCGGCGAACTCGCCGGCAGCCACTGACCTCCGCACCGCGGAGGGCCCCGGTCCGGACCGGGTCTCCCGCGGCGCCGCCGCGCCTTTGCCGAATAGGGTCCTGTCAGTCGCGGCCCGTATTCTCTGTGACCATGCTCGACGACCGCCAGACAGCCGCACCGTGGCCGACCGCCTACCCCCAGGGGTACGCGGTCGTCGACGTGGAGACCACCGGCCTCGCCCGTGACGACCGGATCGTGTCCGCCGCCGTCTACCGGCTGGACGCCCGGGGCGAGGTCGAGGACCACTGGTACACGCTGGTCAACCCGGAGCGCGACCCCGGGCCCGTCTGGATACACGGGCTGACGAGCGACGTGCTGGAGGGCGCGCCGCTCTTCCCCGAGGTGGCCGCCGCGCTGTCGGAGCGGCTGGCGGACCGGGTGCTCGTCGCGCACAACGCCGCGTTCGACTGGTCGATGATCGCCCGGGAGTACGCGCGGGCCTCGGTCGTCGCCCCGGTCGAGCACCGGCTGTGCACGATCGCGCTGGCCAAGGAGTTGCGGCTGCCGCTGCCCAACCACAAGCTGGCCTCCCTCGCGGCGCACTTCGGAGTCGTCCAGCAGCAGGCCCACCACGCCCTGGACGACGCCCGGGTGCTGGCCGAGGCGTTCCGGCCGAGTCTGCACGCGGCGGCCCGGAGCGGGGTGCGGCTGCCCCTGCTGGAGTGCCGGCCGCTGACCGAGTGGTCCGACTCCCCGGTCGCCCCGCGCACGGGGTACCAGCCCTCGCGGCAGCCGAACAGCTGGCGGCCCTCGCGCAAGCGGCCGGCCTGCCCGTACCCCAACCCGGGACGGTACGAGAAGGAGAAGCCCCTCCGGCAGGGGATGCGGGTGGCCTTCTCCGGGGACACCTCCGTCGACCGGGAGCTGCTGGAGGACCGGGCGGTGGAGGCCGGCCTGCACGTGGCGACCAGCGTCTCCCGGCTGACCAGCCTGCTGGTGACCAACGACCCGGACGCGACCACCTCCAAGACGCAGAAGGCGAAGGCGTACGGGACGCCGATCCTGGAGGAGAGCGCCTTCACCCACCTCCTGCGCGACGTGGCCCCCGCCGAGGGCTCCGCGCCCCCGCCCCAGGCTCCCCCGCCGTCATCGGAGTGAACCGGGCACGACTCGCCAGGCAGCCGCTCGCCCCCCGCCGCCGGGCGTCCCACCCTGTGGCGCATGGCACGTTGTGAGGTTTGCGGAAACGACTACGGCATGTCCTTCGAAGTCCACGCGCAGGGCGCGGTGCACGTCTTCGACTGCTTCGCCTGCGCCATCCACCGCATGGCGCCGATCTGCGAGCACTGCCGGGTCCAGGTGATCGGGCAGGGCGTCGAGGCCGACGGGCAGTGGTACTGCGGCGCCCACTGCGCCCGCGCCGAGGGAAAGGCGGGCATCGTGGACAAAGTCTGACGCACCATCCCATTGGCGGATGGCTCCGGCCGTACCCCTGAGTGCCGCACCCCATGGCCCCGGTTGTACGGTCATGGGGTGTACCGCTTCCTGTTGACCCGGCAGTGGGTGATCCTCACCCTGCTCGGCCTCGCGCTGATCCCGACCATGATCGAGCTGGGTTTCTGGCAGTTCCACCGGCACGAGCACCGGGTCGAGCAGAACGGGCTGATCTCGCGGAACCTCGACGCGCGGCCGGTCCCGGTCACCGAACTCACCTCCCCCGGCCACACCGTCCCCCGGTCGGACTACTGGCGGACGGTCACCGCGACGGGCACGTTCGACACCGAGCACGAGGTCGTCGTCCGTCGCCGGACCTCGGACGACGACCGCATCGGCGTCCACGTCCTGACCCCGCTGGACCTCAAGGGCGGCGGCACGGTCCTGGTCAACCGGGGCTGGGTTCCGGCCGCGCCGAACCAGACCGACTACCCCGACGTACCGCCCGCCCCCCGGGGCGAAGTGACCGTCACCGGCCGCCTCAAGGCGGACGAGACGACCGGCAGCAGCGGCATCAAGGACCTGGCGGGGCTGCCGGACCGGCAGGTGATGCTGATCAACAGCGACCAGCAGTCCCAGCTGCTGTCCCGGACGGTCCTCGGCGGTTACATCGAGCAGACCGAGCCCGAGCCCGCGGGCGACCTGCCCGAGCAGATCGCCCGCCCCGACGACAGCTCGATCGGCCCGCACATGGCCTACGCCGTGCAGTGGTGGCTGTTCGTCGCCGCCGTCCCGGTCGGCTGGTTCATCCTCGTACGCCGCGAGAAGCGCGACCGCGAGCAGGCCGCGGCCGAGAACGCGACGACCGGAGCCGCCGAGGAGCCCGCACCGGCGAGCGCGTGAGGTCAGCGGCACATCATCCGGTTGGTTGACATCGGCTCGGTCCGGGAAAGCGCCTGGCGTGACCCCACGTATCGAGGACTACGCCCTGATCGGCGATCTCCAGACCGCCGCGCTCGTCGGCAGGAACGGTTCCGTCGACTGGCTCTGCCTGCCGCGCTTCGACTCCGGCGCCTGTTTCGCCGCCCTGCTCGGCACCGAGGAGAACGGCCACTGGCGCATCGCCCCCCAGGGCGCGGCGGCGTCGGACGTCTGCACCCGGCGCTCCTATGTGAAGGACTCGCTGGTCCTGGAGACGTACTGGGAGACGCGGACCGGCACGGTGAAGGTCGTCGACTTCATGCCGCAGCGCGACGCGGCGCCGGATCTGATGCGGATCGTCGAGGGCGTCAGCGGCACGGTGGACATGCGTTCGGTGCTGCGGCTGCGCTTCGACTTCGGCTCGGTGGTGCCCTGGGTGCGGAAGTCGCACGGCCACCGGGTGGCGGTCGCCGGTCCCGACTCCGTGTGGCTGCGCAGCGAACCGCCGGTCAAGACGTGGGGCCAGCAGTTCAGCACCTGTTCCTCCTTCACCGTCTCCGAGGGCGAGAGCGTGGCGTTCGTGCTCACCTGGCACCCCTCGCACTCGCCGCGCCCGAAGCTGATCGACCCGCACAAGGCGCTCAAGCACACGTTGCACGACTGGGCGAAGTGGGCCGGGCGGTGCACCTACGACGGCCCCTACCGCGATGCCGTGCTGCGCTCCCTGATCACCCTGAAGGCGCTGACGTACGCCCCGACGGGCGGGATCGTGGCGGCCCCGACGACCTCGCTTCCGGAGGAGATCGGCGGCGTACGGAACTGGGACTACCGCTACTGCTGGCTGCGGGACGCCACGCTGACGCTCGGGGCGATGGTCTCCGCCGGTTACCTGGAGGAGGCGGAGGCGTGGCGGGACTGGCTGCTGCGGGCCGTCGCCGGGGATCCGGCCGACCTCCAGATCATGTACGGCCTGGCGGGCGAGCGGCGGCTGCCGGAGACGGAGCTGCCGTGGCTGGCCGGGTACGAGCACTCCCGGCCGGTACGCACCGGCAACGCGGCCGTCCGCCAGCGCCAGCTCGACGTCTACGGCGAGGTCATCGACGCGCTCCGGCTCGCCCGCGTCGCCGGTCTCGACGACAAGCCGCACGCGTGGAACCTCCAGCTCAGCCTGCTGGGCTTCCTGGAATCGAGTTGGCGCGAGCCGGACGAGGGGCTGTGGGAGATCCGCGGCCCCCGGCGGCACTTCGTGCACTCCAAGGTGATGGCCTGGGTCGCCGCCGACCGGGCCGTGCGCACCCTGGAGGAGAACCCGGAGCTGCCCGGCGACGCGGAGCGCTGGCGGGCGATGCGGGACGCCGTGCACGCCGAGGTCTGCGAGAAGGGGTACGACCCCGAGCGGAACACCTTCACCCAGTCCTACGGGTCGCGGGAGCTGGACGCCGCGACGCTGCTCATCGTGCGGACCGGGTTCCTGCCGCCGGACGACCCCCGGGTGATCGGCACGGTCGACGCGGTCCGCGCCGAGCTGGGCAGCGACGGGCTGGTCCGCCGCTACTCCACCGAGGGCGTCGCCGTGGACGGGCTGCCGGGCGACGAGGGGGCGTTCATCGTCTGCTCGTTCTGGCTGGTCGACGCGTTGCACCGGACCGGCAGGACCCGGGAGGCGCGGGAGCTGTTCGAGCGTCTGCTGGAGCTGCGCAGCGACATGGGGCTGCTGGCCGAGGAGTACGACGTGGCGGCCGGCCGCCAGCTGGGCAACTACCCCCAGGCGTTCAGCCACATCGGACTGGTGAACTCCGCGGTCGACCTCGCCGGGGACGACCCGGCAGGATAGGGCCATGGATCTTGGACTGAAGGACCGCGTCTACATCGTCACCGGAGCCACCCGGGGCCTCGGCAACGCCACGGCCCGGGCGTTGGCCGACGACGGCGCGAAAGTGATCATCACCGGCCGGGACGGGGCGTCCGTCGGGGAGGCCGCCGCCGGGCTGGGCCCGGACGTGGTCGGGATCGCCGCGGACAACGCCGACCCGAGCGCCGCCCAGCGCCTGGTGGACACCGCGCGGGAGCGTTTCGGGCGGCTCGACGGCATCCTCGTCAGCGTCGGCGGGCCCGCCCCCGGCTTCCTCGCCGACAACACGGACGACCAGTGGCAGACGGCGTTCGAGACGGTGTTCCTGGGAGCGGTACGGCTGGCCCGGACGGCTGCGGCCGCTCTCGGCGAGGGCGGGGTGATCGGCTTCGTGCTCTCCGGGTCGGTCCACGAGCCGATCGCGGGGCTGACCATCTCCAACGGGCTGCGCCCCGGTCTCGCCGGCTTCGCCAAGTCGCTCGCCGACGAGTTGGGACCGCGCGGCGTCCGGGTGGTGGGCGTGCTGCCCGGCCGCATCGACACCGACCGGGTCCGCGAGCTGGACGCCCTGTCCGGCGACGCGGAGGCGGCCCGCACCGCGAACGAGGCGCGGATTCCGCTGCGGCGCTACGGGACGCCCGAGGAGTTCGGGAAGACCGCCGCGTTCCTGCTCTCCCCCGCCGCCTCGTACCTCACGGGCGTCATGGTCCCGGTCGACGGCGGAGCCCGGCGCGGCTTCTGACCGGCCGGGGGGACGGCCGCGCCGGGGGCGCGCCGTCCGTTCGGCGCGGCAGGGGGCGGTGTCGGCCGCCCCCTGCCGCGCGTACGCACCGGGCGACGGCCGGACTGCTTCCGGGGGTGGGCGCCCGGGGCCGTCAGGACACGCGTGCGGCGCGGTGCTTGACGGCCTTGAGCCGGACCTCGGCGGGGAGTTCGGCCAGGCCGGCCGATTCCCTGGCGTGCCTCAGCGCTCCGTCCGCGACCGCGTTCAGCGTCTCCCGGGGCGCGGCGTGCGGCTCCGTCAGCAGGCGGACCCGGGCCCGGGGCGCGGTGCGGCGGCCGGTCAGCACCGTCCGGGCGCGGGACACCCCGTCCAGGTCGCCCGCCTCGTCGGAGACCACGTTCTCCAGGGCGCGGCCCCGCAGCCGGGCCCCTTCGCCGTCGCCGCTGTCCACCAGGACCTCCGCGAGCCGGCCGCGGCGCAGCTGGGCGAGGAACCACCACAGGGCGAGGACCACCAGGACGGCGAGGACCGCGATCACGGTCGGCCACCACCAGCCCTCGTCGCGCCAGCGGTGCCGGGCGGCCGTGCTGAGCAGCACGTCGCCCTTGCCGTCCCAGGGCCACCAGGTCGGCACGGACGCGCCGAGGCCCGCGGCGAGCACGGCCCCGCCGACCACGACCAGCACCAGTCCGGCCAGGGCCAGCAGGACCCGGTTGACGGTGGAGCGCATGCGGCTCATCCCTTCTTCGGCGGTCGGTGCACCTGGACGGAGGGGGCCGGCGGCTTCGCCAGGCCCAGCTCCCCCACGGCTTTCTCCAGCACGGAGTTCAGGTCGGCCCTCACGTCGTCGAGCTCCCGGAAGTGCGCCAGTGCGCGCACCTTCGCCTTCCGCCGCCCCACCCGGACCCGGACGGACTGCACCCCGGGCACTCCTACGGCCCGGTCCCGCAGGACCAGTGCGGCGGCGTCGCGATCGAGGCCGGCGCGGACGCCCGCCCGGTCCCGGCGCATCGGCAGCAGGCCGCGCAGTCCGGGGGTGAGGGCCAGCAGGATCAGCCAGAGGCCGATCGCCGCGGCGACGCCCGCGCCGACGAGCACCGCGACGTCGTCCAGGTGCCGCTCGGCCAGACCGTCCGCGAGCGAGCGCCGCCACTGCATGGCGGGGTGGTCGGCCCGTACGGCGGCGATGTCGTAGAGCAGCAGACCGGCCGCGCCCAGGAGCACGAGGGCCAGCAGGGCGGCCGGAATCCTGCGCGCGGACCAGAAGCGGCCGGCCCTGTCGCCGTCGCCCTGTTCGAGGGTCGGGACCGGTTCGCGGTCGGCGGAGGGCGGGGTGGAGGGAGGGTCGCCGCCGCGTTGCCCGACGGTGGGCATCCGCCGGGTGGAGCCGGTCGGTTCACCGGGCTCGGTCATCGGATCCTCCCCTGTGCGGCGCTCGTTCCGGTGGGGTGCAGCCGTTCGACCTGCACGGCCACCTCGGGGACCTCCATGCCGGCGAGCGTATTGACCCGGTGGGCGACGCGGCGGCGGACGGCGCCGCACGTACGGCCGATGTCGCCGGGGTAGCCCAGTTCCAGGCTGACCCGGACCCGGGCGGAGTCCCGGTGCACGGTGACCGTCGCCCGCGGCGAGATCCCGTCCGCCGGCGGGTTCTCGACGGCCTCCTTCGCCGCCTGGGCGGCGATCTTGGCGACGACGCGGTCGGCGATCCGGGTCTCGCCCCGTTCGGCGGCGGCGACCCGGCCGGTCACCGCCGTCACCGTCGCCGGTCGGCGCGCTCGCGACTCCGGAAGAAGTCGCCGGGCTCCAGGTCACCGTCCAGGAAGCGGCCGGCGACGAAGCCGATCGCGCCCAGGGCGGCCACCAGGACGAAGGCTCCGAATCCGCCGAAGTATCCGGCGAACCCGAGCGCCATGCCGGCCAACAGGCCGGCGACAGCCATGCTCATCGTGTCTCTCTCCTCGATTGCCGTGCGACTCGACCGCCGTGCGACGGAGATGCGGAAGGACTACTGGACGCGCTGTTCGGACTGGTCGTCATCGTCGTCCTCGTCGGGCAGCTTGACGTCGCTGACCGCGATGTTGACCTCGACGACTTCGAGGCCGGTCATGCGTTCCACCGCGGAGACGACGTTCTCGCGGACGTCGCGGGCCACCTCGGAGATGGCCTCGCCGTACTCGACGACGATCTCCAGGTCGAGGGCGGCCTGGGACTCGCCGACCTCCGCCTTCACCCCGCGGGTGACGGACTTCCCACCGCCGGGGACCTTGTCGCGGACGGCGCCGAAGGTCCGCGAGAGGCCGCTGCCCATCGCGTGGACGCCGGACACGTCGCGTGCCGCCATCCCGGCGATCTTCTCGACGACGCCGTCGGCGATGGTGGTACGGCCCCGGGTGCCCGGGTCACCGCCGCCTCGCTTGCCGAGGGACTTGCCGCCCGAGCCGGTGTCGGGGTTGGTGCGCTGGGAGCTTTCAGTCATCGCCGCTCTTCCCTTCGGGACATTCCGGATACTCCGGACAGAAGGACTTCCTTGCTCACGTTAAGTGCGCTTTCGCGATCCCGCGCCGTGGATACGGCAGGCTGGGGCAATGACAACGGCGCGGGGCCCCGAGAGGGTCGACGGATGGACCGCTGCGGTACGGGAACGGCTCGGCCTGGGCAGGCTGCTGCCCCTGGGCGGCCCGGCGGAGGGGACCTGGATCGCGGAGACGGCTGCCGCATCGGTGCTGCGCGGGGCGGCGGCCCGCCCCGGAACAGTGCTGGGGAAGCTGCGGATCGGCCCGGCGGAGGAGGCGCTGGCCGGCTCTCCGACAGCCCCCGACGCCCCGGCGGCCCCTCCGGCCCCGCCGGGTGCGCTGCCCCCGGTGGCGCTGCGGATCGAGGCGGATTTCTCGGCCGCCCTCGACCGGCCGCTGCCCGACGCGGCGGCGGCCCTGCGCGCGGCTCTCCTCACGGCCGCCGCCGCCCGGCTGGGCCTGGAGATCACCGAGGTGGACCTGACGGTGACGGCATTGCTCACGGACGGTGCGCCCGATCAGGTGACGGAACGGAGGACGCCGGCGGTTCCGGTCGCCGAGGCGGAGGGCCCGGTGGCGGAGGCGGCGGCCGGAGTACCGGGCGTCGTCTCGCTCACCCGGGTCCTGGGCTCGCCGGTGCACACGGCCGCGGACCATGTGCGGGTCGAGGTGGCGACGGCCGGGGACCACGGCGCGCGGGAGGTGGCCCGGTCGGTGCGCACGGCGGTCACCGCCGCCCTGGACCGGCCGCTGCCCGTGTCGGTGCTGGTCACGGAGGTGGTGGAGCTGCCGGGCGGCACCACGCCCAGCGGCTCCGGCTCCGGCTCCACCGGCGGGCCCGGCGGGTCGGGGGACCGCGACGGCTGAGCCCGGCGGGAGGCCGGAGCGGGCACGGGCCGCCCCCGGGCGGCGGACGGCGGGGCCGGGGCGGCGGGCCGGTGCGGTCGGGACCCGCCGTCGAGCCGCCGCCGGCCGGCACGCCCGCTCCCGGCGACGGCGGGGCCCGCTGTCGGGGCCTAGTCGGTGATGCCCGCCAGGTCGCGGAGGCGGCGGCCCTGAGCGGCCCGCTCGGCGACGCGCTGCTGCTCGTAGTCGCGCGAGAGCGCCCCGGCCAGCAGCGCCTTCGTCTCGATGACGGCGTCGCGGGGGGCGGCCACCAGGGCGGCGGCGAGGTCGCGGGCGGCCGCGTCGAGCTGATCGCCGGGGACCACCAGGTTGGCGAGACCGGTGCGCTCGGCCTCCTCGGCGTGCACGAAGCGGCCGGTGGCGCAGATTTCGAGGGCGCGGGCGTACCCCACGAGGTGGACCAGCGGGTGGGTGCCGGTGAGGTCGGGAACAAGGCCGAGGCTGGTCTCACGCATGGCGAACTGCACGTCCTCGGCGACGATGCGCAGATCGCAGGCGAGGGCGAGCTGGAAGCCGGCGCCGATGGCGTGGCCCTGGACCGTCGCGATGGACACGAGGTCGTTGCGGCGCCACCAGGTGAACGCCTCCTGGTACTCGGCTATGACGGCGTCGAGTTCGGCCTCGGAGCCGCGCGCCATGTCGAGGAACGACGGCTCGCCGTCGAAGCCCTCGGGGGTGAACGCCTGCCGGTCGAGGCCCGCGGAGAAGGACTTGCCCTCGCCGCGCAGCACCACGACCCGCACCGTGCCGGGCAGCGCCCGCCCGGCCTCCGTCAACGCCCGCCACAGAGCGGGAGACTGAGCGTTGCGCTTGGCCGGGTTGGCGAGCGTCACCGTGGCGACGGCATCGTCGACGGTGAGCCGTACGCCGTCCTTGTCGAGCACAGTGTCGAGCGAGGTCATGGGGCGCCTCCGGATGGGGTGCGGTCAGCACGAAGGAACTAAGTGACTGAACAGTAACCACCCGGGCGACCGTATGGTCGACCGGGTGGCCACCCCGAAATTCCCGCTGGGCCCGCAGGCGTCGAAGAGCTGCGCCCTCAGGCCGAAGCGGCCTTCTTGCCCCGTGTCGCGCCGCCGCGTCCTCGCAGCGTCACTCCGGACTCGCTGAGCATCCGGTGGACGAACCCGTAGGAGCGGCCGGTTTCCTCGGCCAGCGCCCTGATGCTCGCACCGGAGTCGTACTTCTTCTTCAGGTCTGCCGCGAGCTTGTCACGCGCGGCGCCGGTCACCCGGCTGCCCTTCTTCAGAGTCTCGGCCACCCGTGCCTCCTCATGGGAAGTGCGCTCTGGACTCTCATGATCACCCCTCCCGCGCTTCCTGGCCACCCATTCGGCAAGGTCGGTGCGTGCGGTTTCCCGGCCGCGGAGGGCGTCGACACGACCGGAACCCCTCGTTCCCGAGGGCGCACACAGGCGTACGACCCCGATCGGCCGGAGAACCGGCAGGTCAGGGCCGTACGAGGAGAAATCGCCCGGAGGGGGGCGCACGGCGGGCGAGCGCCCGGCGCACCACCGGAGTACGAGAGGTTCTCACACAGATGACGGATCACGCGTAGGCCGAATGATCCACCCCCGGTGGATCAGGCGAGGGCGACGAGGTCGCGGTAGTCCGCTCCCCAGAGGTCCTCGACCCCGTCCGGAAGCAGGATGATCCGCTCCGGCTGGAGCGCCTCGACCGCGCCCTCGTCGTGGGTGACGAGGACGACCGCGCCCTTGTAGGTGCGCAGCGCGCCGAGGATCTCCTCGCGGCTGGCGGGGTCGAGGTTGTTCGTCGGCTCGTCGAGCAGCAGCACGTTGGCGGAGGAGACGACCAGGGTCGCGAGCGCGAGCCGGGTCTTCTCACCGCCGGAGAGCACGCCTGCGGGCTTGTCGACGTCGTCGCCGGAGAAGAGGAAGGAGCCGAGCGTCTTGCGGACCTCGACGAGGTCGAGGTCGGGGGCGGCGGAGCGCATGTTCTCCAGGACGGTGCGCTCCGGGTCGAGGGTCTCGTGCTCCTGGGCGTAGTAGCCGAGTTTGAGACCGTGCCCCTGGATGATCTCGCCGGTGTCGGGCTTCTCCGCACCGCCGAGCAGACGCAGCAGCGTGGTCTTGCCCGCGCCGTTGAGACCGAGGATGACGACGCGGGAGCCCTTGTCGATGGCGAGGTCGACGTCGGTGAAGATCTCCAGCGAGCCGTAGGACTTGGAGAGGCCCTCCGCCATCAGGGGGGTCTTGCCGCAGGGGGCGGGTTCGGGGAAGCGCAGCTTGGCGACCTTGTCGGAGACGCGGACGGCCTCCAGGCCGGCCAGCAGCCGGTCGGCCCGCTTGGCCATGTTCTGGGCGGCCACGGTCTTGGTGGCCTTGGCCCGCATCTTGTCGGCCTGCGAGTTGAGGGCGGCGGCCTTCTTCTCGGCGTTCTGGCGCTCGCGCTTGCGGCGCTTCTCGTCGGCCTCGCGCTGCTGCTGGTAGAGCTTCCAGCCCATGTTGTAGACGTCGATCTGGGAGCGGTTGGCGTCGAGGTAGAACACCTTGTTGACGACCGTCTCGACCAGTTCGACGTCGTGGGAGATCACGACGAAGCCGCCGCGGTAGGACTTGAGGTAGTCGCGCAGCCAGACGATGGAGTCGGCGTCGAGGTGGTTGGTCGGCTCGTCCAGGAGCAGGGTGTCGGCGTCCGAGAAGAGGATGCGGGCCAGCTCGACGCGGCGGCGCTGACCGCCGGAGAGCGTGTGCAGGGGCTGGCCGAGGACCCGGTCGGGCAGGTTGAGCGCGGCGGCGATGGTGGCGGCCTCGGCCTCGGCGGCGTACCCGCCCTTGGTGAGGAACTCCGTCTCCAGGCGTTCGTACTTCTTCATCGCCTTCTCACGGGTGGCGCCCTTGCCGTTCGCCATCCGGTCCTCGTTCTCGTGCATCTTGCGCAGGATCTCGTCGAGACCGCGTGCGGAGAGGACGCGGTCCCGGGCGAGGACGTCGAGGTCGCCGGTGCGCGGGTCCTGCGGGAGGTAGCCCACCTCGCCGGACCTGGTGATGGTGCCGGCGGCGGGGGCGCCCTCCCCCGCGAGGCACTTGGTGAGGGTGGTCTTGCCCGCTCCGTTGCGGCCGACGAGGCCGATGCGGTCGCCCTTGGCGATACGGAAGGAGGCGGACTCGATGAGGATGCGGGCGCCGGCGCGCAGCTCGATGCCGGAAGCGGTGATCACGGAAAAACTCCAGGGCAGTGTTGGACGGCGGAGGACGAGGGGCGGAGGTCTCTCGACGCCGCTAATGCACAAGGAGAAAGGCCATACGGCCCATTCTACTGGCGGTCCGCAACTGCTTTTCCGCGTGCCCGTCGGGACGAGCCGTCCGATACCCGGCGCAGGGCGGCACACCGGCGCCCGCCCGGGCCCGAGGGGACGGCCGCGCGGTTCGACGACGACCGGATCCGGCAGAGGCGCCGGGGCCGGGTCGCGCCGGAGTCCTGGACGCACGGTCCGGCGGCGCAGCGGCAGCAGGGGTACTCCGCCGGGTTCCGCACGGGCGACACGGACCGGTGCGACACCTCCGCCTGACCGGGTACGGCCCTCCCCCGCCGACTGCCGCCGGCCGCGCGCGTCCCCGACGGGCGGGGTTGGCGCGCCGCCTTCCCCGGGGCCGGGCCCCCGCGCCCGGTCCGGACGCGTGCGGCTCAGGTTCCCCCGGTGTGGACCTGGAAGGCGGCCCGCCGGACCGCCTTGGCCAGGGCCGGGTCCGGGTGGGCGGCGGCGAGCGCGACCAGGACCTGGACGGTGCGCGGGTGGCCGACGGCCCTGACCTCGTCGAGGAGGGCGGGGACGGTGCCCTGGACGGCGGTGTCGAGGTGGCGCACGAGCAGCCCGGTCTCGCCGTGGTCGGCGACGGCGGCGGCGGTGTCGACCCAGAGCCAGGTGGCCTCCTCACGGCTGAGGACGTCCTGGGCGTCGTCGGGGTCGTTGCCCTCGTACTCGGCGAGCCAGAGCAGCGCGTAGGGGCGCAGCGAGGGCTCGGCCAGTACGGAGCGGACCTCCGGTTCGGCGGGGGCGCCGACCACCCTCAGCGCCTCGAAGGCCAGTCCGCGCAGGAGGGCGTCCTCGCCCCGGGCGACGGCGAGCAGTTCGGCGACGGCGCTGCCGACCGTGCGGGCGGCGAGCCAGGCGCGGTACTCGTCGCGGGCCGGGCCGGGGGTGAGCCGGGCGCAGCCGAGGAGCATGTCGGCGGCGGACTGCTCGATGTTCCCGGCCGGGCTCTGGGCGGCGACGCAGATCTGTTCCAGTTTGACCCAGACCGCCCAGTTGCCGAGGGGGGTGAGGGTGGCGTGCCCCCGGCCGAGGGTGAGCGCCCCGACGGCGGCGAGGCCCTCCAGGGCCCAGTCGAGCAGCAGGGCGTTGAGGTCGGCGCGGCGGGCGGGCTCCGCCGGGGCGACGGGGCCGGCCGGGCCGCCGGTCGCGGGGCTGCCGGGCCCCAGGGGGACTTCGCAGCGCTCCTCGCGGAGTTCGGCGACGCGTTGGCCGAGGAGGTCCAGCAGGGCGGGGACGGTGACGGGGCCCGCGGAGAGCTGGAGGAGCGAGAGCACCTGGGGCACGGCCTCGACCGCTTCGGCGACCGCGCCGGCTTCGATGCCGGCCGGAGCGGCGTGGACGAGCGACCAGGCGTCGAAGAGCGCCACCCAGCCGCGCAGGACGGCGGAGTCGTCCCGGTCCCAGGCGCGCAGCCGCCAGCCGGGGCGGGCGGTCCCGCCGTGCAGCTCGATCAGTCCGGCCAGCCGGGCCCGGTCCCATCCCGCCCGGACCTGTGCCGGGGAGAGCTCCAGGGCGGCGGCGGCCCGTTCGAGGGCGTGGGCCGCGAGCGGGGCGGTGGTGCCCTGCCCTGACGCGTCCGCCGCCCAGTGGGCGATGCGTACGGCGTCGGCGAGGACCGCCCTCGCCTGGCGGGCCAGTTCCGCCCGGGGCGGGGTGCCCTCGGGGGGCCGGGGCGCCGGCCTGGTGCGCCGGGTGGTCACCGCTTTGCGGGCGGTGGCGAGGGGTCGCGGGCGGACAAGTCGCAGTCTGGAGTCGCGCGGAGTACGGGACGTCACGGGAGCAGTCTTGCCCCTGACGGCCCGAAAGCCCAAACGGAAGGCGTTTCACCGGTACGTGAAAGGTTCCCCGGACGCGACGACAAGGGGGAGAGTTCACCCCATCGGCTCACATGAGGGGCGTGAGGAAGCGCCGCAGCGTCTCCTCGTAGCGGGCCGGGCCGGCGTTCCACATCGACGCGTGCGGAGCCTGCGGCACGGCGTGGAGGGCGACCAGCTCCGGGCGGCGGGCGGCGAGTTCGCGGGAGGGCCCCCAGGGGGCGATCGTGTCGTCGGGCCCGTGCAGGATCAGGGTCGGGGTGTCCAGGGTGACCGGCGCGGAGGTCTCCAGCACCGGAGCGGGGTTCATACCGGTCCGGCCCTGGGCGGCGCGGACGGCGAGCGGCAGCAGGGCGGCCGGGACGCCGCGGGCGACGGCCAGGGCGCGCAGGGTGGTCTGCCAGTCCAGCACCGGGGAGTCGAGGACGATGCCGCTGATCCGGTCGCGGAGCGGGGACTCGACGGCGGCGTACAGGGCCATGGTGGCACCGGTGGACCAGCCGTGGACGATCACGTTCCGGGCCCCGTACCGCAGGGCGAAGCGGATGGCGGCGTCGACGTCGCGCCACTCGGAGGCGCCGAAGCGGCCGACGCCGTCGGCGGCGCGCGGGGCCCCGGGGTCGCCCCGGTAGGCGAGGTCGAGCACGGGGAGGCTCTGCCCGTGCAGGAAGCCCATCACGTTCATGGGGTGGGCCCGGGTCGTGCCGAGGCCGTGCACCGTGATCACCCAGGTGTCGCGCCCGCCGGGGACGTACCAGGCGGGCAGGGGGCCCCGTTCGCCGGGGATCTCGACGTCCTGGTGGTCCAGGCCGAGGTCGCTGCGCGGGTCGCCGCCGTACAGCTCGGGGGTGAGCCGGACCTTCGCGCCGGGTGCGAGGAGCCCCCGGCCGACGCCTTCCAGCTTCCGCACCACGGTGTCGGCGGCGTGCGGGGCCCCCTCGATCACGGGCCCGACGACCGCGTGGACGCCGGGCCCCGCCAGGCCGTAGGTGCCGGGCCGGAGCGCCGAGAAGGACCGGGTCAGGGTGGTCCGCCCGGCCGCCGTGGCGTGCACGGTGAGCCGGCGGTCGGCGGGGAGGGGTCGGCCGGGCGTCGCCCTGAGGGCGACGTCGCCCGCGTACCGGCCGGCCGCGACCGCTGCCGCGCCGGCGCCGAGGACTGTGGTGACGGCCGTTGCCGTCGCGGTTACCGGGCGCACCGCTTCAGTGTCGCGGGGCGGGCGGCGTGCTGCCAGTGGACGACGGCCGTCCGGGGCCGGCCGGCCCCCGCGCCCCGGAGGTCCCTTGCGCCCCGTGCGGCCAGGGACCGGACGCGCCCGTGCGGCTGGGAGGCCACGCGCGCCTCCGGGGCCGCCCGCGCCTCGCCGGGCCTGGGGCCCGGGCCCCCGCGCCCCCGGCGCCCCTCGGGTCGCCGGGGGCGCGGCGTACGTCAGCCGCGCTGGCCGTACGCCTGGAGCGCTTCCGTCACCTCGGCGAGCCGGGCCTCGTCCAGCAGGGCCGGGGTGCGGCCCGGAACGGAGCTCGCGGTGAGCCAGACGCGGCAGAGCCACTCCAGCTGGGCGGTGCGGTCGTACGCCTGGTCGAGGGTGTCGCCGTAGGTGACGGCGCCGTGGTTGGCGAGCAGGCAGCCGGTGCGGTCCCGGAGCGCTTCGAGCACCGCCTCGGCCAGCTCCGGGGTGCCGTAGCGGGCGTAGGGGGCGGTGCGGACCGGGCCCCCGAGGGCGGCGGCCGCGTAGTGGACGAGCGGCACCTCGGCGACGAGGGTGGAGACGGCGGTGGCGTGCACGGCGTGGGTGTGCACCACCGCGGCGGCGTCGGTGGAGCGGTAGACCGCCAGGTGGAGGGGGAGTTCACTGGTCGGCTCCAGCTCCCCGAGGACCCGGCGGCCCTCCGGGTCGACGCCTACCGCGTCGCCGGGTCCGAGCCGGTCGTAGGGCACGCCGCTGGGGGTCACCAGGATCAGGTCGCCGACGCGGGCGGACACGTTGCCCGAGGTGCCGACGACCAGGCCGTCCGCCGCGCTGCGGCGCGCGGTGTCCACGACGTCCCGCCACACGCGGTCCACGGATTCCGGGTGTTGGTGAGTCATGGGGCGAGCGTAGGGGGGAACCCGGGCAACCGGAACGTCGCACGGCACGTGACGGGGATCTCCATCGAGTGCCGAACGGCCGTTCAAAAATCTTCGCCAACAAGCGGCAAAGAGCAGCCCACGCCGCACCCCACGGGCCTCGCTCGGCCTCTCCCGCACACAACCGGAAGCGGCCCACTCCGCTTGGGGTCACCACAACGCCCTGCCCAGTTCATCTTCCGTTCATCCAGGTTGCCTACGTTCTACTAGCCACTGACGTCGAACGATTGCCTGGGTAAATGGAACACATCACGCTGCTGCTTGCGATTGTGGTCGTAACAGCTCTCGTGTTCGATTTCACGAACGGTTTCCACGACACCGCCAACGCGATGGCGACGACCATCTCGACCGGCGCACTGAAACCCAAGACAGCGGTGGCGATGTCCGCCGTTCTCAACCTGATCGGCGCGTTCCTCTCGGTGGAGGTCGCCAAGACGATCTCCGGCGGGATCGTCAATGAGGACGGCCTCAGAACAGAGGTCATCTTCGCGGCGCTCGTCGGCGCCATCCTGTGGAATCTGCTGACCTGGCTGGTCGGCCTGCCCTCCAGCTCCTCCCACGCCCTGTTCGGCGGTCTGATCGGCGCCGCGGTGATGTCGGCCGGCTGGTCCTCGATCAACGGCGGCACCGTCGTCACCAAGGTCCTCCTCCCGGCGATCGCCGCCCCCGTGGTCGCCGGCCTCGCCGCGATGCTGGCCACGCGGCTGACGTACCGGATCAACCGGAACGTCACCGACCCGAACCAGCAGAAGTCCACCGCCAAGGGCTACCGGGCCGGGCAGATCGCCTCCGCGGGTCTCGTCTCGCTCGCCCACGGCACCAACGACGCCCAGAAGACGATGGGCATCATCACTCTCGCCCTGGTCACCAGCGGCGTCCTGGCCCCGGGCTCCAACCCGCCGATGTGGGTCATCGTCTCCGCCGGCGTCGCCATCGCGCTCGGCACCTACCTGGGCGGCTGGCGCATCATCCGCACCATGGGCAGCGGCCTGACCGACCTCAAGCCGCCGCAGGGCTTCGCCGCCCAGACCAGTGCGGCCACCGTCATCCTGGCCTCCTCGCACCTCGGCTTCTCGCTCTCCACCACCCAGTCCTGCTCGGGTGCCGTGATGGGCGCGGGCCTCGGCCGCAAGGGGGGCGTGGTCCGCTGGTCCACCGCCACCCGGATGTTCGTCGCCTGGGGTCTGACGCTGCCGGCCGCGGGGCTGGTCGGCGCCGCCGCCGAGTTCCTGACCAAGCAGGGCACGTGGGGCATCGCCGTCACCGCGCTCCTGCTGATCGGCGGCTCGTTCGCCATCTGGCTGGCCTCGCGCCGCCAGCCGGTCGACCACACCAACGTCAACGACTCGGCCGCGGCCGACGAGCCGCAGGGCGTCGTCACCACCGCCATGGCCGCGGTCCAGCCGCCGCCGGCCGGCGTCCCGGCCGCCGACCTCATGACCACCATCGCGGCCCCGGCATCGGCGCCCGACGACCCGGCCCGGCCGACGGCCACGGTGTAAGGACAGATCCGTATGAAAATCGACTGGGCAGCTCTCGCCTCCGTCTTCGGTGTCAGTCTCGTCGTCACCGTCGCGCTGGTCGGCCTCTTCACCCTGGGCATCGTCGCCCTCTCCAAGCTGTCGGCCACGTCCGGCGGCGGTTCGGCGGCGCTGGCCCGCACCAGCGCCTACGCCTGCTTCGCGGCGTGCGCGGCGGCGGTCGCGTACGGGATCTACCTGATCGTCGCCTGACCCGTACCCCGCCCGCGGGCGCCCCATCGGGCCGGACACACATCTGTGTGTCCGGCCCGATGTGCGTCTGCCCACAGTGGAGCCCCGCAGGTCAACGGCGAGTTGACGGTTGTTCGCGGGGCGTGGTGGACTGCCGGAGCCATTTACGGCGACAGCAGAGGAAGCCGGTGCGAATCCGGCGCGGTCCCGCCACTGTCACCGGGGAGCACTCCCCCACATCGGACGTCACGGCTCGCGGTACGCGGGCTGGAAGGCCGGGGGAACTGCGGATCCGGGAGCCAGGAGACTCTCGTCGCCGTCACGTCGAACCAGGGCGCGGACCCTGAGTGAGGACTACGCCATGCCCGGCCGCCGTGTGCCGCATTCCGTGCCCCCGACTCCGGGCCGAGCCGCCGGAACGCCTCTCCCCGCGGCGGGCTGACCCGTGCGGGCCGATCGCGTCTTCGCGTACGGCGCCGCGGCCGGGCTGATCGCCGACTCCCTGTTCGGCGACCCCCGGCGCGGCCACCCCGTCGCCGGTTTCGGCCGCGCCGCCGCGCGGGTGGAGTCCCTGCTGTGGCGCGACGACCGGGGCCGGGGCGCGCTGCACACCCTCGTCTGCGCCGGAGGCGCCGCGGGGGCCGCCGCGCTGGCCGCGCGCGCCGTGCGCGACCGCCCCGCGCTCGCCGTCGCGCTGACCGCCGCCACCGCCTGGTCCGTCCTCGGCGGTACGTCGCTGGGCCGGGAGGCCCGTGCCGTCGGCGGGGCGCTGGACGCCGGGGACGTGGAGGCGGCCCGGGAGCGGCTGCCGCATCTGTGCGGGCGCGATCCGCAGGCCCTGGACGGCCCGGGGATCGCCCGCGCCGTCGTCGAGTCGGTCGCGGAGAACACCTCGGACGCCGTCGTGGGCGCGCTGGTGTGGGGCGCGATCGGCGGGGTGCCGGGGCTCGTCGCCTTCCGGGCGGTCAACACCCTCGACGCGATGGTCGGCCACCGGTCGCCCCGCTACCGCCGCTACGGCTGGGCCTCGGCCCGCCTGGACGACGTGGCGGGGTGGCCGGGCGCCCGGCTGACGGCCGCGCTGGCCGTGGCGGGCGGCGGGCGGCCCCGGGACGCCGTGCGCGCCTGGAAGGCCGACGCGCACCGCCATCCGAGCCCGAACGCGGGGCCGGTGGAGGCCGCGTTCGCCGGGGCGCTCGGCGTACGGCTCGGCGGGACGCTGGCGTACGCGGGGCGCGTCGAGCACCGCCCCGTGCTGAACGGGGCGGCCGGGCGGGAGGTGCGCGGGGCGGACATCGAGCGCGCGGTGCGGCTGTCTCGCCGGGTCGGCGTGCTGGCCCTCGGCGTCTGCGCGGCGGGCCGGCTGGCGGCGGGGCGCCTTCTCGCGGGGCGGAAGCGGGGACGGGCGTGAACGGTCCGGCGCGGAAGACGGTACGGAACGGGTACGGGCGTGCGCGGCCCGGCGGGGCAACGGGAGCGGGAGCGGGCATGAGCGGTGGACTGCTGGTCGCGGGGACCACATCGGACGCGGGCAAGAGCGTCGTCACGGCGGGCATCTGCCGCTGGCTGGTGCGCCGGGGCGTGAAGGTCGCGCCGTTCAAGGCGCAGAACATGTCGCTGAACTCCTTCGTGACCCGGGAGGGCGCGGAGATCGGCCGGGCCCAGGCGATGCAGGCGCAGGCGGCCCGGGTGGAGCCGACGGCCCTGATGAACCCGGTGCTGCTGAAGCCGGGCGGCGACCGCTCCAGCCAGGTGGTCCTGATGGGCAGGCCGGTCGGCGAGATGAGCGCGCGGGGGTACCACGGGGGCCGCCAGGAGGCGCTGCTCGGCACGGTCACCGACTGCCTGGAGCAGCTCCGGTCGACGTACGACGCGGTGATCTGCGAGGGGGCCGGCTCCCCCGCGGAGATCAACCTCAGGCGCACCGACATCGTGAACATGGGGATCGCCCGGGCGGCGGGCTTCCCGGTGCTGGTGGTCGGGGACATCGACCGGGGCGGGGTCTTCGCCTCGTTCTTCGGGACCACCGCGCTGCTGGGCCCCGAGGACCAGGCGCTGGTCGCGGGCTACCTGGTGAACAAGTTCCGGGGCGACGTCTCGCTGCTGGAACCGGGGCTGGACATGCTGTACGGGCTGACCGGGCGGCGGACGTACGGGGTGCTGCCGTTCGCCCACGGGCTCGGCATCGACGAGGAGGACGGCCTGCGGGTCTCCCTGCGGGGCGCGGTGCGGGAGTCGGCCGTGGCTCCCCCGCACGGCGAGGACGTGCTGCGGGTCGCGGTCTGCGCGGTGCCGCTGATGTCGAACTTCACCGACGTGGACGCGCTGGCCGCCGAACCGGGCGTCGTGGTGCGGTTCGTGGACCGGGCCGAGGAGCTGGCCGACGCGGACCTGGTGGTCGTCCCCGGGACGCGCGGCACCGTGAAGGCGCTGGCCTGGCTGCGCGAGCGCGGCCTCGCGGACGGGCTGGCCCGGCGGGCGGCGGAGGGCCGGCCGGTGCTGGGTATCTGCGGCGGCTTCCAGGTGCTCGGCGAGCGGATCGAGGACGAGGTGGAGTCGCGGGCGGGGGTCGTGGACGGGCTCGGCCTGCTGCCCGTACGCATCCGCTTCGACCGGGCCAAGACGCTGGCGCGGCCGGTCGGCTCCGCGCTGGGCGAGCCGGTGGAAGGGTACGAGATCCACCACGGGGTGGCCGACGTGCGGGGCGGCGAGCCGTTCCTGGACGGGTGCCGGGTGGGGGCGGTGTGGGGGACGCACTGGCACGGGTCGCTGGAGAGCGACGCGTTCCGGCGGCGGTTCCTGGCCGAGGTGGCGCGGGCCGCCGGACGGCGGTTCGTGCCCGCGCCGGACACGAGCTTCGGGGTGCTGCGGGAGGAGCAGCTGGACCGGCTCGGGGACCTGGTCGAGGAGCACGCGGACACGGACGCGTTGTGGCGGCTGATCGAGGAGGGCGCGCCGGTGGGGCTGCCGTTCGTGCCGCCGGGGGCCCCTGCCCTGCCGGGGGCCGGCGTGGGGACGGAGGCGCCTTCGGCGCCGGGGGGCGCGGACGCGGGGGGTCCGGAGAGCCGGGGCGCCGCCCCGGCCCCCGTCCCCCGGTCGCCGGAAGGGCTTGGATTCGCCCGGCCCGCGGAGGCGGCGCCCCGGGTGTTCGAACGCGCCGGGCCCGCCGCACCCGGGCTCGATGGTGTTGACGTAGACGAGGAGGCCAAGTGAGTACGCCGTATCCCTTCACCGCGATCGTCGGACAGGACGACCTGCGGCTCGGGCTGTTGCTGAACGCGGTCAGTCCCGCTGTGGGCGGGGTCCTCGTGCGCGGGGAGAAGGGGACCGCCAAGTCCACCGCCGTGCGCGCGCTCGCCGCGCTGATGCCCGAGGTCTCCGTCGTCCCCGGGTGCCGGTTCTCCTGCGACCCCGCCTCCCCCGACCCGGCGTGTCCCGACGGGCCGCACGCGGACGCCGCCGGCGTGCCGCGCGCGGCGCGGACCGTGGAGCTGCCGGTCGGCGCGTCGGAGGACCGGCTGGTGGGGGCACTGGACATCGAACGGGCGCTCTCCGAGGGCGTGAAGGCGTTCGAGCCGGGGCTGCTGGCCGACGCGCATCGCGGCATCCTCTACGTGGACGAGGTCAACCTCCTCCACGACCACCTGGTGGACCTGCTGCTGGACGCGGCGGCCATGGGCGCCTCGTACGTCGAGCGCGAGGGCGTCTCCGTACGGCATGCGGCGCGGTTCCTGCTGGTCGGGACGATGAACCCGGAAGAGGGCGAGCTGCGGCCGCAGCTGCTGGACCGGTTCGGGCTGACCGTGGAGGTCTCCGCCTCCCGGGACACCGACGAGCGGGTGGAGGTCGTGCGGCGACGGCTCGCGTACGACGACGATCCCGAGGGGTTCGCGGCGCGCTGGGCCGAGGAGGAGGGCGCGCTGCGTGAGCGGATCGCCGCCGCGCGCGCCCTGCTGCCCCGGGTCGTGCTGGGCGACGGCGTGTTGCGGCAGATCGCGGCGGTCTGCGCCGGGTTCGAGGTGGACGGGATGCGGGCGGACATCGTCATGGCCCGTACCGCGACCGCGCTGGCCGCCTGGACGGGGCGCGAGGAGGTCACCGCCGACGACGTACGGCAGGCCGCGCTGCTGGCCCTGCCCCACCGGCGTCGCCGCAACCCGTTCGACGCGCCCGGCTTGGACGAGGAGAAGCTCGACCGGACCCTCGACGAGTCCGCCGGGCAGGACGGGGGCCCGGGGGACGACGAGCCCGACCCCGGCCCGGACGGCGGAGGCGGAGGGGGAGGCGGTGGCGTGCCGCCGCAGGCCGACGGACCGGACCGCACGGCCCCGGGGGACGACGCGCCCTCCCCGGCGCCCGAGGACACGCCGTCCCGGGCCCCCGAGGGCGAGTCCGGCGCGCCCGGCCGGCCCGCCGGGGGCGAGCAGCGGCCGGTGGCGTCCGCCGAGCCGTTCCGGACGAAGACGCTCAGCGTGCCGGGGCTCGGGGAGGGCGCTGCCGGGCGGCGCTCCCGGGCCCGTACCGAGCACGGGCGTACGACCGGCGCGCGGCGGCCCGAGGGGGCGCTGACCAAGCTGCACCTGGCCGCGACCGTGCGGGCCGCCGCTCCGCACCAGCGGGCGCGCGGACGTACCGGGCGCGGGCTCGTGGTGCGCCGGGACGATCTGCGGCAGGCGACGCGCGAGGGGCGGGAGGGCAACCTCGTGCTGTTCGTCGTGGACGCCTCCGGGTCGATGGCCGCGCGGCAGCGGATGAGCGCGGTCAAGGGGGCCGTGCTGTCGCTGTTGTTGGACGCCTACCAGCGGCGGGACAAGGTCGGCCTGGTCACCTTCCGGGGCAAGGAGGCGGAGGTGGCGCTGCCGCCGACGTCGTCCGTGGAGGCGGCCGCCGCCCGGTTGGAGTCGCTGCCGACCGGGGGCCGCACCCCGCTGGCCGCCGGGCTGCTCAAGGCCCATGACGTGCTGCGGGTGGAGCGGCTGCGCGATCCGTCGCGGCGGCCCCTGCTCGTCGTGGTCACGGACGGCCGGGCGACCGGCGGTCCCGAGCCGGTGGCGCTCGCGGGGCGGGCTGGCCGGCTGCACCGCTCGGAGGGGACGGCCGCGGTCGTCGTGGACTGCGAGTCGGGGTACGTACGCCTCGGTCTCGCCGGAGAGTTGGCCCGGGAACTGGGAGGCACCGCCGTCACGCTCGACGAGCTGCGGGCCGACTCGATCGCCGGGCTCGTCAAGGACGTCACCGCAGCCGGGAGGGCCGCTTAATGCCGCAGGGACAGCCGACCACGGTGCCGGACGACGGGCTCACCACCCGTCAGCGGCGCAACCGCCCGCTCCTGTTCGTCCACACGGGCATCGGGAAGGGCAAGTCGACGGCGGCCTTCGGGCTGGCGTTGCGCGCCTGGAACCAGGGGTGGCCGATCGGGGTGTTCCAGTTCGTGAAGTCGGCGAAGTGGAAGGTCGGCGAGGAGAACGCGCTCAAGGTGCTCGGCGCGAGCGGGGAGGGCGGCACCGTCGACTGGCACAAGATGGGCGAGGGCTGGTCCTGGGTCCAGCGCGACGGCCAGCTCGACAACGAGGAGAAGGCGCGCGAGGGCTGGGAGCAGGTCAAGCGCGACCTGGCGGCCGAGACGTACAAGCTGTACGTGCTCGACGAGTTCGCCTACCCGCTGCACTGGGGCTGGATCGACACCGACGAGGTGGTCGAGGTGATGCGGAACCGCCCCGGCGCCCAGCACGTGGTGATCACCGGCCGCAACGCGCCGGACGCGCTGGTCGAGGCCGCCGACCTGGTGACCGACATGACGAAGGTCAAACACCCGATGGACGCGGGGCAGAAGGGCCAGAGGGGCATCGAGTGGTGAGTGCGCCCCGCCTGGTCATCGCCGCTCCGGCCTCCGGCAGCGGCAAGACCACCGTCGCCACCGGCCTGATGGCCGCCTTCGCCGCGCGCGGGCTCGCCGTCTCGCCGCACAAGGTGGGCCCGGACTACATCGACCCGGGCTACCACGCGCTGGCGACGGGACGCCCCGGCCGCAACCTCGACGCGTACATGTGCGGGACGGAGTTGATCGCCCCGCTGTTCGCGCACGGGTCGGCGGGGTGCGACCTCGCCGTGGTCGAGGGCGTGATGGGGCTGTACGACGGCGCCTCGGGCCAGGGCGAGCTGGCGTCCACCGCGCAGGTGGCGAAGCTGCTGCGCGCCCCCGTGGTGCTGGTGGTGGACGCCTCGTCGCAGTCCCGTTCGGTGGCGGCCCTGGTGCACGGGTTCGCTTCCTGGGACACCGGGGTCCGGATCGGCGGCGTGATCCTCAACAAGGTGGCCTCCGACCGGCACGAGGCGCTGTTGCGGGACGCGTTGGACGAGTCGGGGCTGCCGGTGCTCGGCGTGATCCGGCGGGCCCCGCAGGTCGCGACGCCCTCGCGCCATCTGGGCCTGGTCCCGGTGGCCGAGCGGGGGGCGGAGGCGGTGGAGGCCGTACGCGCCATGGGCGAGCGGGTGCGCGCCGGGTGCGACCTGGACGCGCTGATGGCGCTGGCGCGGACGGCTCCCGCGCTGCCGGACGAGCCGTGGAGCCCCGCGTACGCCCCGGCGCGGGGGGCCCGGCCCGTCGTCGCCGTGGCGGGCGGGGCGGCGTTCACCTTCGCCTACGCGGAGCACGCCGAGCTGCTGACGGCGGCCGGGGCGGAGGTCGTGGCCTTCGACCCCCTGCGGGACGAGAAGCTGCCGGCGGGTACGGCGGGGATCGTGATCGGCGGCGGGTTCCCGGAGGTGTACGCGCCCGAACTGTCGGCCAACCGGCCGCTGCGGCACGCGGTCACGGAGCTGGCCCTGAGCGGCGCCCCGGTGGCGGCCGAGTGCGCGGGGCTGCTCTATCTGGCGCGGGAGCTGGACGGGAAGCCGATGTGCGGGGTGCTCGACGCCGAGGCCCGGATGTCCGAGCGGCTGACCCTCGGGTACCGGCAGGCGGTGGCGGTCTCGGACAGCGTGCTGGCGGTGGCGGGAACCCGGATGCGCGGGCACGAGTTCCACCGCACGGTCCTGGAGCCGGGGGCGGGGGCCACCCCCGCCTGGGGCATGCACCAGCCGGAGCGACGGGTCGAGGGGTACGTCGAACGGGGGGTGCACGCGAGCTATCTGCACACCCACTGGGCCGCCTCGCCCGAGGTGGCCGGGCGGTTCGTGGCGCACTGCCGGGCCCGGTGAGCCGCTTTTCCGGGGGCGTGTCAGGGCGCGCGAGAACGTACGGGGGCGTACGCGCGGCTCACTCGGCGATGCCGACGACCAGCCAGATGAAGCCCACGCCCCCGATGGTGCAGAGAAGGGTGGAGCGGGCGGGATGGGTGTGGTGCGCCTCGGGAAGGATCTCCGCAGCGGCCAGGTAGAGCAGGGCTCCGCCGAAGAAGCCGAGATAGCCGCCGAGCAGTTCCTCCGGAAGGGTGAACAGCAGCGTCGTCGCCGCGCCCACGACCGGTGCCGCCGCGGCCGCGAACAGCATCAGGAGCGCCTTGCGGCGGGTGTTCCCGTAAAGACTGGTGAGGGTGTACGTGTTGAATCCGTCGGCGAAGTCATGACTGATCACCGCCAGCGCCACGGCCACGCCCATGGAGCCGCTGACCTGGAAGGCGGCGCCGAGCGCGACGCCGTCCATCAGGCTGTGGCCGACCATCGCGGCGGCCGCCGTCAGCCCCACCTGCGGAACGCGCTCCTCCCGGCGGCCCGCCGCCCCGTGCGCCACCTGGCGTACGGCGAGCAGCCGCTCGACCAGATGGGCCACCAGGAAGCCGCCCACGAACAGCAGCAGGGCGGCCGGCACCCCGAACACCGGCTCGCCCGCGGCCTCGACCGCCTCCGGCAGGAGGTCGAGTCCGACCACGCCGAGCATCAGGCCGCCCGCGAAGCCGAGCACCAGGTGGCGGCGGTCGGTGATGCGTCGGGCCACCCAGCCGCCGGCCAGGGTCATCAGGAACGCGCCGAGCGCGACGAACACCGCCATGGGCCCTTGCTAGCCGATCGGGCCCGCCCTCCGCATCCCAGGGTGTCCTTACCGGCGGGGCCCGTGGCGCCCCCGCGACGCCCGGCCGGGTACGCCCCCGGCCGCGCCGCCCCGGTGTTCCGTACCGCCCGCCCCGTGTTCCGCACGACCCGCCCGTTCCGTATACGGAGGGGGCTCGTCCCTTCTCCCGCGCCCCCGCGCCGTACCACCTGAAAGGCAGGACTCCGCCGATGACCGGAGCATCCGTCGGCCCCGGACCCGCGTCCGGCGCCCGCAGTCTCGTGGTGGGGGTCGGTGCGCGCAGGGGCGTCCCCGGTGATGTGGTGTTCGCCCTCATCGAGGCGGTGTTGCGCGGGGCGGGGCTGGACGCGGCGGACGTGGCGGAGGTCGCGACGGTCGACGCCAAGGGGGAGGAGCCGGGGATCGTAGGGGCGGCGGCCCGGCTCGGGGTGCCGGTACGGACCCATCCGGCCGGGGCGCTGGCCGCGGTCCGCGTGCCGCACCCGTCGGGCGCGGTGGACGCGGTGGCGGGCACCCCCTCGGTCGCCGAGGCGGCGGCGCTGATCGAGGCGGACGAACTGGTGGTGCCGAAGACCCGTGCCACGGGCGGGGAGCGGGGCGGGACCGCGTCGGCGGGCGGGGGGACCGCCGGGGGGAGGGCGGCGGGCCGGGGGGTCGCGACCTGCGCGGTGGCCCGCCGGTATCCGGCCCCCGCCGGGGCGCCCGGTGTTCCGGGCAGGAAAAATTCCTCTTCACCGGTGACGGCGGGCCCCGGTCCGTCCACCATGGCTGCCATGAATCCCCCCACGAACATCGAGAGCGCCGGGCCCGACCTGCGCCACCACGGCGACGCGGAGGTACGCGGCGAGAAGCTGACCGACCTCGCCGTGAACGTCCGGACCCACACGCCCCCCGAGTGGCTGCGCGAGCGGATAGCCGGGTCGCTCGCCTCGCTCGCCGCCTACCCCGACGGGGCGTCGGCCCGCGCCGCGGTCGCCGACCGGCACGGCCTGCCGGTGGAGCGGGTGCTGCTGACGGCGGGCGCGGCCGAGGCGTTCGTCCTGATAGCGCGGGCGCTCGGGGCGCGCCGTCCGGTCGTGGTGCACCCGCAGTTCACCGAACCGGAGGCGGCGCTGCGGGCGGCCGGGCACGAGGTGGGGCGGGTCCTGCTGCGCGCCGAGGACGGATTCCGGCTCGATCCGGCGGCGGTGCCCGAGGAGGCGGACCTCGTGGTGGTCGGCAACCCGACCAACCCGACGTCCGTGCTGCACCCGGCGGCCCTGCTGGAGAAGCTGGCGCGGCCGGGGCGGACGCTGGTGGTCGACGAGGCGTTCATGGACGTGGTGCCGGGCGAGCGCGAGGCGCTGTGCGGGCGGACGGACGTCCCCGGGCTGGTGGTGCTGCGCAGCCTCACCAAGACGTGGGGGCTGGCCGGGCTGCGGATCGGCTATGTGCTGGCCGAGCCGGAGACGGTGGCGCTGCTGGCCGGGGCGCAGCCGCTGTGGCCCGTCTCCACCCCGGCGCTGGCGGCGGCCGAGGCGTGCATGGAGCCGCGGGCGCTGGTGGAGGCGGCCGGAGCGGCGGACCGGATCACGGTGGACCGGGCCCATCTGCTCGCCGGGCTGGCCGAGTTCAGCGAGGTGGAGGTGGTGGAGGAGGCCCGGGGGCCGTTCGTCCTGATCCGGCTGGAGCGGGCGGCGGAGGTACGCGAGCGGTTGCGGCTGCTGGGCTTCGCGGCCCGGCGCGGGGACACGTTCCCGGGGCTGGGGCCGCAGTGGCTGCGGCTGGCGGTCCGCGACCGGACCACGACCAATCGTTTCCTCCAGGCGCTGGACCAGGCGGTGCAGGCGCTGCCCGCGCGCTCGGGAGGCTGAGGCGGGCCCCGTCCGCGGGCGGGGCGCCGAAGGGTTTCCGCCCGGCCGGGGCGCGGCCGCGGAGGGTTCTCGACGGCCGGGCGGAGGCCCGGAGGGGCTCACGGCGGCGGTCTGAGGCCCGGGCAGGCTCGCGGCGGCGGGCGGAGGCCCGGAGGGGCTCACGGCGGAGGGGTGAGGGGCGGGGTCCGGTGCCGGACCCCGCCCCGGAGGCGTTACCGCGCCGTACCGGCCCCGGTCACCCCTGGCCGGCGCCGCGCCGGCGGGCCAGCACCGTGGCGCCCGCGCCCACGGCCAGCAGGAGGGTCGCACCGCCCGCGATGTACGGGGTGGCGGAGCTGCCGCCCGTCTCCGCGAGGCTCTCGGCGGGGGCGGCGCCCGTGTCGGAGCCGGTCTGCGGCTTCACGTCGCCGCCGCCGTCGCTCGTGCCGCCCTGGTCGCCCCCGGCGCCTCCGTCACCGCCGCTGTCGCCGCCCGTGGAGCCGCCGTCGGTGGAACCGCCCGTGGAGCCGCCCGTGGAGCCGCCGTCCGTGGAGCCGGGCTTCTCGGGGGTCTTCGGGCCCTTCGGGGTCGCGCAGGTCGCCTCGGCGAGGGTGACCTCGCCGTTCACCTCGGCCACGTTGAGCTTGAGCGGGTTGACCGCGACCTTCAGCCGGAGCGCCGTGGCGGCCGCGGTCCGCTCGGTGGTGGCCGTCGTGGACAGGTCGAGCGAGACCTCTCCGACCCCCGGCACCGACACCCGCGTCGGGCCGCCCGCGCTGAGCGTCACCTTCTTGCCCAGGACCGCGACGTGGCCGAGCACGTTCGACTCGGCGACGGGCTTCCTCCCCGCCTCGCAGACCGCCTTGGAGGTGACCTTCTCGACCTCGATGAGCGAGAGCGCCGCGAGTCCGGGGACGTGGACCCTGGCCTTGGCCAGGTGGGCGGTCCCTTCGGCCCGGTGCTCGTCGGCCGTGGCGTTCGCGGTGGCCACGTCGGCGCGCAGGACGCTGACCGGGGCTCCGCCCTCCACCCCTTCCACGTCCACGCTCAGCGCGGTCTTCCCGGCGGCGGCCGGGGCCTGCACCTCGTTGAGCGTGGCCTTGAGGGGCACGTGGACGGCCTTGTCGAGGAGCGAGACGTCGAGCCCGGTACGGAGCACGACCGCACTCGCCCTGCCCTCGCCGGTGGCGGGCGTCGCCGGGGCCGCGTGCGCGGGGACGGCGGCGAGCAGGACGACCGGAGCGGCGGCGACCGCCAGGGCGGCGCGACGGAAGGTGTTGCTGTTCAAGGTGGTGGAACCCCCACAAGAGACATGGAGCCACCGGCGCGGTCCAATGGGGGACATCGCCCGCGCCGGCGGCGTCGACTCCGTGAATCTTTACGCACGGAGGGTGAACTGGCGTACACCTGACGTGAGTTCACCCCAAAGGGGGGTTTCCGGGCATGCATTCGAATCTTTCGGCACGTGCGTCCTCTGTCGCCACTCGGTTCACCCGCTACCGGTCATACAAACCTGTCGGCGCTCGACGCCGGGACAGGGCGCAGGAAAAGGGGACAACGAGCGGGAAGCGCGTCCGTCACCGCCGGTCAACACGGTGCCCGGCCGCTCCCGCGCCGCCCCGGCGTCGGCCGCGCCGCCCCGGCCGCTTCCGTCACCCGGCCGCTCCCCTCACCCGACCACCCGCCCGTCGAGCACGACGTGCCGGGGGGCCGCCAGCACCCGGACGTCCGCGCGCGGGTCCTCGTCGTACACGACCAGGTCCGCCGGGGCGCCCTCCTCCAGAGCCGGCCGTCCCAGCCAGCGCCGCGCCCCCCAGGCGGTGGCGGAGAGGGCCTCCAGCGGTGGGATGCCCGCCTTGACCAGCTCGGCCACCTCGCCCGCCACCAGTCCGTGCGCCAGCGAGCCGCCCGCGTCGGTGCCGACGTAGACCGGGATGCCGGCGTCGTAGGCGGCGCGCACGGTGTCGTAACGGCGTTCGTACAGCCGCCGCATATGGGCCGACCAGCGGGGGAACCGGGCCTCGCCGCCCGCCGCGAGGTCGGGGAAGGTGGCGATGTTGACCAGGGTCGGGACGATCGCGACGCCTCGTTCGGCGAAGAGCGGAATGGTGTCCTCGGTGAGGCCGGTGGCGTGCTCGACGCAGTCGATGCCCGCCTCCACCAGATCCCGCAGCGACTCCTCGGCGAAGCAGTGCGCGGTGACCCGGGCGCCGAACCGGTGCGCCTCGGCGATGGCCGCCTCCACCTCGCCGCGCGGCCAGCAGGCGGTCAGGTCCCCGGCGGAGCGGTCGATCCAGTCCCCCACCAGCTTGACCCAGCCGTCCCCGCGCTTCGCCTCCCGGGCGACGTACGCGACGAGGTCGCCGGGCTCGATCTCATGGGCGTAGTTACGGATGTAGCGGCGGGTCCTGGCGATGTGGCGGCCGGCCCGGATGATCTTCGGCAGGTCCCCGCGGTCGTCGATCCACCGGGTGTCGGAGGGCGATCCGGCGTCCCGGATGAGCAGGGTTCCGGCCTCCCGGTCGGTGAGCGCCTGCCGCTCGGCGGTCGCGGCGTCGACGGGCCCGTGCCGGTCCAGGCCCACATGGCAGTGGGCGTCGACCAGGCCGGGCAGCGCCCAGCCCCGTACCGTGTCGGCCCGGTCCGCGCCCGGGGGCCTCTCGTAGGTGATCCGCCCGTCCACCGCCCACAGTTCGTCCCGCACCTCGTCCGGGCCGACCAGGACCCGGCCCTTCACCCGCAGCACCCGCTGCTCCTCCCGATCACTCATATGCCGCACTGTACGAGGCCGTCGGTAGGCTGCCAGGGCCCGGGAACATGTCGGCGGGCCCCGGAGCCCGCCGCCCGACGAACGACACCGAAGAGAGCCCCACCGTGACGCACCCCTTCCTCGACCTCCCCCCGCTGACCGCCGCGCACTTCGCGGCCATCGAACGGCGGGTGGCCGCCCTCCTGGCCACCGAGCAGGACGTCGTCATCACCCAGGGCGAGGCCCTGCTGCCGCTGGAGGGCTGCATCCGCGGCGGTGCGCGCCCCGGCTCGACGGCGCTGAACGTGGTCACCGGACCGTACGGGCAGACCTTCGGCAACTGGCTGCGGGACTGCGGCGCGCACGTCGTCGACCTCGCCGTGCCCTTCCACACCGCCGTGACCGCCGACCAGGTCGCCGAGGCGCTCGCCGCGCACCCCGAGATCGACTTCGTCTCGCTGGTGCACGCGGAGGCGGCGACCGGCAACACCAACCCGGTCGCGGAGATCGGCGAGGTGGTCCGGGCGCACGGCGCGCTGTTCATGCTGGACGCGGTCGCCTCGGTCGGCGCGGAGCCGCTGCTGCCGGACGCCTGGGGCGTCGACCTGTGCGTGATCGGCGCGCAGAAGGCCATGGGCGGCCCCGCCGGGGTGTCGGCGGTGTCGGTGAGCGGGCGGGCCTGGGAACGGATGGCCGCCAACCCCGCCGCCCCGCGCCGCTCCTACCTCTCCCTCCTGGACTGGAAGGAGCGCTGGATCGACGGCGGTCGCGCCGCTCTGCCGCACGCCCCGGCGCAGCTGGAGATGCTGGGGCTGGAGGCGTGCGTGGCGCGGATCGAGGAGGAGGGGCCGGAGACGGTGATGGCCCGCCACGCCTCGGCCGCGGCCTCGACCCGGGCCGGGGCGCTGGCCCTGGGCGGCGGCCTGGAACCGTACGTCCACGAGGCGCGCGACGCGGCCCCGGTGGCCACGACGCTGCGCGTCCCGGCCGGGACGGACGCGGCGGCGCTGGTCGCCCACGCCCTGGCGGCGGACCCCGCGCTGCCGCTCGTCGCGGGCGGCGGGGCGCTGTCCAAGGAGATGATCCGGGTCAACCACTACGGGCCGGACGCGACGCGGGGCACGGTGCTGTCCTCGCTCGCGGCCGTGGGGACGGCGCTGGCGGACGCGGGGCTGCGGGTCGATATCGAGGCCGCCCGCCGGGCCGTTTCGGATACCTGGCCGAGTCGCTGATATTCATAATGTGGGAAGCTGTTTTATATAAAAGCAGCTTCCCACATTCTTCTTCCCGCTTTCTCGTCACCTAAACGGGGCAGTTTTTTCCGGCCTCGAACTTCACGATTCGGACAGGTTCCGCGAGAGTTACAACCCTGTGACCGACTCCACACAGGCGGCGTTATGCCCGATTAATTCAGGACAAAAAGCTGGAAATAACGTCCGAATCTGGGGGTTCCTCGCGCACGCCTGATAACACATGGCCGCGCCGTGTCCAACCCCTTACGCCGATGCAATTTCGAAATTTGCTGGGTAAATTCAATTCGCATGACCGCCGCACCAGCAGATTTTGCCCGTGCCCGAAGTGAATTCCTCAGTATCGATGCACCGCGAGTGGAGGACGGAGCCGCGATCTGGCGCATCGCCCGCGACTCCGAGGTCCTGGACCTGAACTCCTCGTACAGCTACCTGCTGTGGTGCCGTGACTTCGCCGCGACCTCCGTGGTCGCCCGGGGCGAGGACGGCGAACCCATCGCCTTCGTGACGGGCTACATCCGGCCCGACCGGCCCCAAACCCTCGTCGTCTGGCAGGTGGCCGTGGACCGGGCCCACCGGGGCAAGGGACTGGCCGCCGCCCTGCTGGACGCGCTGACCGCCCGGGTCGCCGCCGATCAGGGCCTGTCGTCCGTGGAGACGACGATCACCCCGGACAACGCCGCCTCCGAGCGGCTGTTCACCTCCTACGCCCACCGTCACGGCGTCGGCCTGGAGCGGGAGGTCCTCTTCGACGGCGGCCTGTTCCCCGAGGAGGAGCACCTGCCCGAGGTGCTCCACCGGATAGGCCCGTTCACCACCTGAGCCCTCCCGGTCACGACACCGGCGTGCCCGACCCGTACGCCGTCGTTCCGCAGGCCCGCGCACCCCTTCCGTGCGCCCGGTCCCACGACTTTTCGCGCCGGCCGACCGCCCGGCGCGGTCCCGGCCGCCTCCGTGCGGCGGGGAGCACCAGACCACCGCCCGTCACACCCCCTCACGCAGGAGATCCGCTGTGACCATCACCCCGCCCGCCCTGAGCGTCTTCGAAACCCTGGAGTCCGAGGTCCGGAGCTACTGCCGCGGCTGGCCCGCCGTGTTCGACCGCGCGCAGGGCGCCCGGCTGACCGACGAGGACGGCCACTCCTACCTGGACTTCTTCGCCGGCGCCGGCTCGCTCAACTACGGCCACAACAACCCGGTGCTGAAACGCGCGCTGATCGACTACATCGAGCGCGACGGCATCACCCACGGCCTGGACATGGCGACCACCGCCAAACGCGCGTTCCTGGAGACGTTCCAGAACGTGATCCTGCGCCCCCGCGACCTGCCGTACAAGGTGATGTTCCCCGGCCCGACCGGCACCAACGCCGTCGAGTCGGCGCTGAAGCTGGCCCGCAAGGTCAAGGGCCGCGAATCCGTCGTCTCGTTCACCAACGCCTTCCACGGCATGTCGCTGGGCTCGCTCGCCGTCACCGGCAACGCGTTCAAGCGCGCCGGGGCCGGCATCCCGCTGGTGCACGGCACCCCGATGCCGTTCGACAACTACTTCGACGGCCAGGTCCCGGACTTCCTCTGGTTCGAGCGGCTGCTGGAGGACCAGGGCTCCGGGCTGAACAAGCCGGCCGCGGTGATCGTGGAGACGGTCCAGGGCGAGGGCGGCATCAACGTGGCCCGCGCCGAGTGGTTGCGCGCGCTCCAGGAGCTGTGCCACCGCCAGGACATGCTGCTGATCGTCGACGACATCCAGATGGGGTGCGGCCGGACCGGCGGCTTCTTCTCCTTCGAGGAGGCCGGGATCACCCCGGACATCGTCACGCTGTCGAAGTCCATCAGCGGCTACGGCCTGCCGATGTCGCTCTGCCTCTTCAAGCCGGAGCTGGACATCTGGGAGCCGGGCGAGCACAACGGCACCTTCCGCGGCAACAACCCGGCCTTCGTCACGGCCGCCGCCGCGCTGCAGGCGTACTGGGCGGACGGCCAGATGGAGAAGCAGACCCTGGCCCGCGGCGAGCAGATCGAGCAGACGCTGCTGGCCATCTGCGGCGAGGAGCCGACCGCGCGGTTCCGCGGCCGGGGCCTGGTGTGGGGCATGGAGTTCGAGGACCCCGCGCGCGCCTCGGCGGTCTGCGCCCGCGCCTTCGAGCTGGGGCTCCTGCTGGAGACCTCCGGCCCGCAGAGCGAGGTCGTCAAGCTGCTGCCGCCGCTGACCATCACCCCCGACGAGTTGGACGAGGGCCTGCGCACGCTGGCCCGCTGCGTCCGCGAGACGGCCTGACCCGGCGCTGCCGGGGCAGGCGAAGAAGGAGGGGCCCCGGGCCGCGAGGTCCGGGGCCCGCGCAGAGAAGAGAAAGGCGACAGCTCACCGTGATCGTCCGATCGTTCAGTGACATCGAGAACACCGACCGGCATGTGAAGGCCGCGTCCGGCACCTGGGAGAGCAAGCGCATCGTGCTCGCCAAGGAGAAGGTGGGCTTCTCGCTCCACGAGACCGTGCTCTACGCGGGTACGGAGACCTCCATGTGGTACGCGAACCACATCGAGGCCGTGCTCTGCACCGAGGGCGAGGCCGAGCTCACCAACGACGAGACCGGTGAGAAGCACTGGATCACGCCGGGCACCATGTACCTGCTGGACGGGCACGAGCGGCACACCATGCGGCCCAAGACGGACTTCCGCTGCGTGTGTGTCTTCAACCCTCCCGTGACCGGACGGGAGGACCATGACGAGAACGGCGTCTACCCCCTGCTGACCGAGGAGGCCTGAACCACCATGACCACCGAAGTACGCGCCGATCTGTACCCCTCGCGCGGCGCCGCCGAGATGACCACTCCCCGCCAGGACCCGGTCATCTGGTCCGCGCCGGGCGCACCGGGCCCGATCAGTGCCAAGGACCTCCAGGGCTACGAGCACGACGGTTTCCTCACCGTCGACCAGCTCATCACCCCGGACGAGGTCGCCGTCTACCGCGCCGAGCTGGACCGGCTGGTATCGGACCCGGCGATCCGCGCCGACGAGCGCTCCATCGTCGAGAAGCAGTCCCAGAACGTCCGGTCCGTCTTCGAGGTCCACAAGCTCAGCGAGGTCTTCGCCGGGCTGGTCCGCGACGAGCGGGTGGTGGGCCGGGCCCGCCAGATCCTCGGCTCGGACGTGTACGTCCACCAGTCCCGGATCAACGTGAAGCCGGGCTTCGGTGCCTCGGGCTTCTACTGGCACTCCGACTTCGAGACCTGGCACGCGGAGGACGGCCTGCCGAACATGCGGACGGTCTCCGTGTCGATCGCGCTGACCGAGAACTTCGACACCAACGGCGGGCTGATGATCATGCCCGGTTCGCACAAGACGTTCCTCGGCTGTGCGGGCGAGACGCCGAAGGACAACTACAAGAAGTCGCTCCAGATGCAGGACGCGGGCACCCCGTCCGACGAGGCGCTGACGGAGATGGCCGACCGCCACGGCATCAAGCTCTTCACGGGCAAGGCCGGTTCGGCGACCTGGTTCGACTGCAACGCCATGCACGGCTCGGGCGACAACATCACCCCGTACGCGCGCAGCAACGTCTTCATCGTCTTCAACAGCGTGGAGAACGAGGCGCAGGAGCCCTTCGCGGCTCCGGTCCGCCGGCCCGAGTTCATCGGGGCGCGGGACTTCACCCCGGTGAGGTAGCGCGGCGGCACACGCCGCAGGGGCCGGGACGGCGTATCGTCCCGGCCCCTGCGGCGTGCCGTGAGAACCGGGGGTGGGCGGCCCACCGGGGGGGCCGGGCGCGTAACTCGTTGGACCGGGGCGGGACTCGGCGGGGAGGGTGTGCTCCATGACTTCTTCCGTACGCCACATCACGATCGACTGCGCCGACGCCTACGCGCTCGGCGCCTTCTGGGCCCAGGTACTCGGCGGGCGGGTCTCCGACGAGGACTCCCCCGGCGACCCGGAGGCTCTGGTCGAGGCCCCCGGCGCGGCCGTCCTCTTCGTCCAGGTGGACGACGAGAAGCGGACCAAGAACCGCGTCCACCTGGACGTCCAGCCGCAGGACCGCTCCCGCGACGAGGAGGTCGAGCGGCTGCTCGCGCTCGGCGCGACCCTGGTGGCCGACCACCGCAAGCCGAACGGCCGCGGCTGGGCGACGCTGGCCGACCCCGAGGGCAACGAGTTCTGCGTGGAGTGCTCCGCCGCCGAGCGGGCGGCACTGTCCGGCACCCGGCTGCCGGTGACCGCCGACGACGTGGCCTCGGCGGTGCGGCTCGCGGTGGACGTGCTGGCCGGGGCCCCGGCGGACCGTTGGGACGCGCCCGCCGGGAGCCTGACGTGGAGCTGCTGGGAGACGGCGGAGCATCTGGGCGACGACCTGTTCGCGTACGCCGTGCAGATGGGCCCCCGTACGCCTCCGCTGGACCGGGAGGTGCCCTACCGGTGGGCGCCCGAGCGGGAGGGCGGGCCGTGCAACACGGTCTTCGCCGACCGGGCGGCGGGCCCCGCCGGGCTGCTGGCCACGCTGGAGGCGAGCGGGGCGCTGCTGGCCTCGATGGCCCGGACGACGCCGCCCGAGGTGCGTTCGTACCACGGGTACGGGATCTCCGACCCCGAGGGCTTCGCCGCGATGGGCGTGGTGGAGACCCTGGTGCACACCCATGACCTCGCGGAGGGTCTCGGCCTGGAGTGGTCGCCGCCGCGGGACCTCTGCGGCCGGGTGCTGGCCCGGCTCTTCCCGGACGCCCCGGCCGACGGCGACCGGTGGGCCGTCCTGCTGTGGGCCACCGGCCGCGCCGAACTGCCGGGCCGCCCCCGCCGCACCTCGTGGCGGTGGGACGGGCGGCCCCCGGCGGATCAGACGGCGTCGAGCGCCGGGTAGTCGGTGTACCCCTTGGCGTCGCCGCCGAAGAAGGTGGCCGGGTCGGGGGTGTTGAACGGGCCGCCCGCCTTCAGCCGGGCGGGCAGGTCGGGGTTGGCGAGGAAGAGCGCCCCGTAGGAGATCAGGTCGGCGGTGCCGTCGTCGATCACCGTGTGGTCGCCGGGACCGGTGGGTCCTTCGGTGTGCACGTTGAGGACGACGGCCCCGGAGAACGCCTTGCGCAGGGCGAGGGTCAGCTCGCGGATCGGGACGGCCTCCAGGATGTGCAGGTAGGCGATGCCGATCGGCTCGATCTCCCGGACCAGCGCGGTGTACGTGGCCTCCGGGGCGGGCTCGTCGATGTCGTTGTACGGGTTGCCGGGCGAGATGCGCAGACCGGTGCGCTCCGGGCCGATCGCGGCGGCGACGGCCCGGACCACCTCGACGGCGAAGCGGGTGCGGGCCTCGTCCGAGCCGCCCCAGGCGTCGGTGCGCCGGTTGGTGTTGGGCGCCAGGAACTGGTGGATGAGGTAGCCGTTGGCGCCGTGCAGCTCGACCCCGTCGAACCCGGCCTCCACGGCGTTGCGGGCGGCGGTGACGAAGTCGTCGACGGTGGCGCGGACCTCGGCGTCGGTCAGCTCGCGCGGCACGACGAACTCCTTCGGCCCCGCGTGGGTGTGGACCTGGCCCTCGGCCTTGACCGCGGAGGCGCCGACGGGGACGAGGCCGTCGGGCAGCAGGACCGGGTGGCCGATGCGTCCCGCGTGCATGAGCTGGGCGAAGATCCGGCCGCCCGCGGCGTGCACCGCGTCGGTGACCTTGCGCCAGGAGGCGACCTGCTCGGTGCTGTGCAGGCCCGGGGTGGAGGGGTAGCCCTGGCCCACGACGGAGGGCTGGACGCCCTCGGTGATCACGAGCCCGGCCGAGGCGCGCTGGGCGTAGTACGTGGCGGTCAGCTCGGTGGCTGTGCCGCCCTCGCCGGCCCGGCTGCGGGTCATCGGGGCCAGGGCGATGCGGTTGGCGAGCGGGGTGCCGGCCAGGTCGATCGGGTCGAAAGCAGTGGTCATGAGGGCTCCCAAAAAAAGTATGTGGTCGGCCAACTATCGCCGCCGGAAGTCACTGTAGCCCATTCATTGGCCGACCAAGGTAAAGTCGTGGGAAACCGTCGGGCATCATCGGAAGCCCCCCACGGGAGCCGCCGCTCCCCGCCCGAGGACCCCAGGAGCCCGCCATGACCACCGGCCGCGCCACCTCCGCGGAAGACGCCTGTACCGCCACCGCCGCGGAAGACTCCTGTACCGCCGCGCCGGACGCCTCCACCGCCCCGCCGGACGCCTGCGCCACCGCGCCGGACGCCTGTACCGCCGCGCCGGCGCTCGGCGGACCCGTCAGCCACGCCGTCTCCCGGGTCGCCCGGCTGCACCGGATCGCGGCGGGCAAGGTGCTCAAGGGGGTGGGCCTCTACCCGGGGCAGGAGCTGCTGATGACGCACCTGTGGGACCGGGGGGCGGTCCGCCAGACGGAGCTGATCAGGGCCCTGGAGCTGGACCCGTCCACGGTCACGAAGATGCTCCAGCGGCTGGAGCAGACCGGCCATGTGCGCCGCCGCCCCGACCCGGCCGACCGGCGGGCGGTGCTGGTCGAGGCGACGGACGACAGCTGCGCCCTGCACACCGCGGTCGAGGCCGCCTGGGGCCGGCTGGAGGAGCAGACGCTCGCGGGCCTGGACCCGGCCGAGCGCGACGAGCTGGTCCGGCTGCTGGCGAAGGTCGAGGAGAACCTCTGCCAGGAGACCGCGGACTGCCCCGACCGCCGCTGACGCGCCGGGGCCCCGGCAGAGGCCGGGCGGGCGGCCCGGGAGGCGTAGGCGGGCCCGAGGATGCGCGCCGGGGCGCCGGGGGGCTCGTACGGATCAGGCCAGGAACTCCAGCACCCGGTCGACGTCGGCCTCGGTGTTGTAGAGGTGGCAGGAGATGCGCAGGTTCCCGACGGGGGCGGAGACGGCGATCCCGGCCTCCGCCAGCTCCGGCTGTCGGTCCGCCAGCCCCGGCACGGAGACGATGGCCGACTCCCCCTGGACCACCGCGCGCCCCAGCCCGGTGAGCCCCGCGCGCAGCCGGGCGGCGAGCCCGGTGGCGTGCGCGTACAAGGTGTCGGCGCCGACCTCGGCGAGCAGGGCGAGGGAGTGCTCGGCCCCGTGGTACGAGAGGAAGGCGGGCGGCTCGTCGAAACCCCGGGCGGTGGGGGCGAGGCGTTCCAGCGGGCCGTAGTTGCCCGCCCAGGGCGCCCCGGCGGAGACCCACCCGGCGAAGAGGGGCGGCAGGGTTTCCTGCGCTTCCTCCGTGACGGTGAGGAACGACGTACCGCGCGGGCAGAGCAGGAACTTGAAGCCGCCGGTGACCGTGTAGTCGTACGCCCCGGCGTCCAGCGGGAGCCAGCCCGCCGCCTGGGTGGCGTCCAGCAGCGTCCGGGCCCCGTGCGCGGCGGCGGCCGCACGGACGGCGGCGAGGTCGGCCACCCGGCCGTCCGCCGACTGCACGGCGGAGAAGGCGACCAGGGCGGTCGAGGGGCGGACGGCGACGGCGAGGCCGTCGAGCGGGACGTACCGCATCCGCAGATCGCCGCGGAGCGCGAACGGACTGACCACGGAGGAGAACTCCCCCTCGGGGCAGAGGACTTCGGCCCCGGGCGGCAGCGATGCGGCGATCAGTCCGACGTGCACGGTGACGGAGCTGCCGGTGGCGACGCGGTCCGGGTGGACCCCGACGAGCCGGGCGAAGCCGGTCCGGGCCGCCTCCACCGCCTCGAAACTGCCCGCGCCCACCCGCCGGCCCGCCGCGTTCTCGTCGGCCAGGGCCTTGACGGCGGCGATCGTCCGGCGGGGCAGCAGCCCCCAGCTGGAGGTGTTGAGGTAGGCGACCTCCGGCGCGAACTCGACGGCTGCCGCGGGGATGGGCGCGAGGATCGTCATACGGCCAGCCTGAGGCCCCGGGAACGCACAGTCAATCACGCAGAGTGAAGAAGGGGGGCGAAGGGGCGCGGATACGGGGCGCGGCCCCGGCGCTCCCCGGCTCGGGCTCCGCCCCGCGCCCCCGCCCGTACGCTCCACTCCTGCCCCGCTCCACCAGGCCCCCGGCTCAGCTCTGCGGGGCCTCGCAGGCCCCGTCGGGGCCGCAGGCCGCCGCGTCCCCGCCGACGGCGGTGAGGGCGGTGGCGGGACGGTCCTTCCACGCCTGTTCCAGCGCCTGGACGAAGACCTCGGAGGGCTGGCCGCCGGAGATCCCGTACCGCCGGTCGAGGACGAAGAACGGCACGGCTCCGGCCCCCAGTTCGGCCGCCTCGCGCTCGTCGGCGCGGACATCGTCGGCGTACGCCTCGGGGTCGGCGAGCACCGCCCGCGCCTCGTCGGCGTCGAGTCCGGCCTCCACCGCGAGGGCGAGCAGGACCTCGTCGTCGTAGACGGAGCGCTCCTCCGCGAAGTTCGCCCGGTAGGCGAGGGTCAGCAGTTCGTCCTGGCGGCCGCGGGCCTTGGCCAGGTGCAGCAGCCGGTGGATGTCGAAGGTGTTGCCGTGGTCACGGCCCTCGACGCGGTAGCCGAGGCCCTCGCCCCGCGCGTTGGCCGCGACGTTCGCCTCCATCGCGGCCGCCTCCTCACGGGTGCGGCCGTACTTCCGGGCCAGCATGTCGATCACGGGGGCGGTGTCCCCCTTGGCGCGGGAGGGGTCGAGCTCGAAGGACCGGTGCACCACCTCGACCTCGTCCCGGTGGGCGAACTCCGCGAGCCCCTTCTCGAAGCGGGCCTTGCCGATGTAGCACCACGGGCAGGCGATGTCCGACCAGATCTCGACGCGCATGACTCTTCTTCTTTCCGGGACTCACGGAGGCGCGCGAAGGGTTCGTCCGTGCGCCTGTTCTCCGCTACGAACACCGGAGCTGACCAGGTGATTCCCCTACCGGAGGCAGCTCGCTGGCTTCCTCGTCGGGGATCGGGGAAACTCACGCGCATGATCTCGGTGGTGCAGAACGTGGCAATCGACTGTGCGGACGCCTACGGGCTGGCCCGGTTCTGGAGCGAGGTGACCGGCTGCCCGCTGCATCCGGAGGACGGACCCGGCGCCGCGGAGGCGCAGGTGCAGCTGGCGGAGGGCCCGGCGCTGTACTTCAACCAGGTCCCCGAGCCCAAGGTGGTCAAGAACCGGATCCACCTGTGTCTGCGCCCGGACACCTCCCGCGAACCGGAGGTGGAGCGGCTGCTGTCCCTCGGAGCCACTCTCGTATCCGACCGGCGGCAGCCCGACGGCTCCGGCTGGGCGGTCCTCGCGGACCCCGAGGGCAACGAGTTCTGCGTCCTGCGCAGCGCGTCCGACCGGGCCGCGACGGAACGGCCTGCCCGGCACCCGGAAACGGCTCGCGCCCCCCGTCCGGAGGCTCCGGCGGCCGAGCCGGTGCTGCGTCCGGTCCAGGACGAGGATCTGCCGCTGTTCTTCGCCTGGATGAGCGACCCCGAGGCGACCCGCGTCGCCGCGTTCACCGCGAAGGACCCCACCGACCGGGCCGCGTTCGACGCCCACTGGGCGCGTATCCGCTCCTCGTCGAGCGTGGTGATGCGCACGGTGGTGGCCGACGGGACGGTGGTGGGCCACGTCGGGGAGTACGGGGAGCCCGGCGACCGCCGGATCACGTACTGGATCGACCGCGCGCACTGGGGCCGCGGCCTGGCGACCGCCGCCCTGCGGGCCTATCTCGACGAGACGCCCACACGTCCGCTGCACGCACGGGCGGCCGCCGACAACCTCGGCTCGCGCCGGGTGCTGGAGAAGTGCGGCTTCGTGGTGACCGGTGCGGACCGGGGGTTCGCCCAGGCGCGCGGCGAGGAGGTCGACGAGGTCCTGGTCACGCTGCACGCGTAGGGACCGCCCCTCCCCCTACGCGGCGAGAACCGTCGACCATGGCCTGATTCGGCTGTTGCGCGGCTTATGTCCAGAGCGGAAGAATCACCGGGACCGAAGGGTGACGCGGGGGACGGGGCGCTCGGTGAAACGCATCCACTTCACGGCGGAGGACCTGGCCCGGACGCGTGTGGCCCCCACGATCGGCGTGGCGGCGGAGACGTTCGACAGCGTGCGGATGCTGAGCGACCGCCAGGCGGGGCTCGCGTTCCGCGGCTGGCAGGTGGCGGTCCGCGGACGGCTGGGCGACCGGGCGGGCCCGCTCGCGGCGTTGATGCCCGCGCGGGGCCCCCTGGTCGACGCGATGTCCTTGATGGGCGCCGCACCGTCGATCGACGAGGCGGTGGACACCTGGATGGCGGCGCCCAGGGCCCTGCTGCGCGTCGAGTTGGAGCACATCGGCTTCCACCCCGCACACCGCACGTGGGCCCGCGGTCTGGTGGACGGCACGCGGGAGGCCCGTCTCCAGGTGGCCTCGGCGCTCCGGGCCTGCCACCGCGTGACCCTCGCCCCGTACTGGAGCGCGGTCCGCTCCCATCTGGGCGAGGCCCGGGCCGGGTACGTGCGCGCGATGGCGGACGGCGGGGTCGAGCAACTCCTCACCGTGCTCGGCGGTTCGGCCGCCTGCTGGCGGCCCCCGGTGCTGGAGGTGGCCCATGCGCGCGACGAGGACGTCCATCTGAACGGGCGCGGTCTGGTCGTCGCCCCGACGATGTTCTCCACCGACCAGATCGAACTGCTCCTCCCGCCGCTCGATCCGTCCCGGTCGCCCACGCTGGCCGTCCCCGCACCGAGTTGTGCCCCGCCGTGCCCCGCCCTGTGGGAGGGCGGGGGCGAGTCCGCCGTCCACTCGCTCGACGATCTGCTGGGGCGTACCAGGGCCGCGGTCCTGCGGGCGGCGGTCGCGGGGCGCCGCACCACGGAGCTGGCCCGCGTCCTGGGGATCTCGCCGGCGACCGCGACCCACCACACGGCGGCGTTGCGCAACGCGCGTCTGCTCGCCACCCGTCGCGAGGGCAAAGCGGCCGTGCACACGGTCACCACGCTGGGCAGGGCCCTGCTGGACGGGCGCCCCGTCGTCTGACGGGACGCCCCGGCCGGTGCGAGGGGAGCCTCCCGCGGCCCGGCTCCTTTCGACGGCCCTCGAAATGTTGGCGGCCCTCCTCCGCCGGCTCCTACGTTCGGACGCGAAGCGACCACCCGCCGCCCGGACGGAACGGGCGACGGACCACGTCTCGTACACGTTCCACGAACGTGTCGGCCTCTGGGGGAATCACATGATCAGAAAGCGCGTCACGGGAATGCTGGCCTCCACGGCGCTCGTCCTGGCGGGGGCCGCGGCCCTCGCACCGGGCGCCGCGGCGAGCGGCGCCTCCCTCGCCACGGCGCCTCCCTCGTCGGGCGCCTCCGTCCAGCAGGCGTGCTGGGGCCGGCCGGAGCGCGGCGGCGAGGGGCATTACGGGAACAGCGGCTGGTGCGACTCGGGCCGCTACCGCCAGGCGATCAGGTGCGAAACCCTGGGCGGCTACCGCTACGTGCACTACGGCCCCTACGTCTGGGCGCCCGCCAAGAGCACCGCATGGTGCAACCTCGGCGACCGCGTCGTCGGCACCTGGCTCGAATAGGCCGAAGGGCCCTCCGGCACGGGGCGGGCGGTCCGGGGGGCGGCCCCGCCCGTGCCGGTACGGGTCAGCGCCGCCTCCCTCTCCGCACCGCAGCACACGCACGCACGCACGCACAGACACGCACGCACGCACGCACGCACGCACGCACGCACGCACGCAACGGAGTAGACGCATGAGCACAGCACTCCTCAAGGCGGGCCTGGCGGCCGCCGCCCTCCTGTCGGCGGTCACGGTGTCGGCTCCGGCGGCGACCGCCGCCCCGGCGGCCGGCTGGGACCGCTGCCCCGCCGGTTCCTTCTGCATCTTCGACGGCCGCGACGGCACCGGCACGATCGCCTGGTTCCGGTCCGGTTCGCCGGATCTGCGGGGCCAGTCGATGGACAACCGGACCTCCTCGTACTGGAACCGCACCGGCACCGTGTTCGCCCTCCACGACTGGTACGGCTACGGCGGCACCTGCTGGCCGGTCTGGAACCAGAGCCCGGCCAACCTCCAGACGGTCAACGCCGCATGGGACGACATCGCCGGCTCGGTCAGCAGGGGGTCCTGCGGCTGAGCCCCGACGCCACGGGGGGCCGGGGCCGCCGTGCGGTGAGAACCACCGGACGGCGGCCCCGCGGGCCTGCGCCCGCGGACCGGCCGTCTCCCCCGCGCGGCGGAGGCGGATCATCGCCGGGCAGGAGGTGCCGGGGCCGGCCGCGCGGAAAGCTGAGGCCATGACAACGAACCGGCGCCCCAGCGGCAGCACTCTCCCCGACCCACTCGCGTCCGGCCCCGAGCCGTCTTCGGAGAGTCCCGGGACACCCCGGGACCGCGCCGCCCCACCTCCGTACCGCGTCGGCCGCGCGCGGTCCGTGCTCCGGGCCGTCGCCATCGCCTCCTGTGTGCCCTACGTCGCCCTCAAGGTCGCCTGGACGGCGGGCAGCCGGCTCGGCATTCCCGAGGGCAGCAGCCTGCTGGACGGCGGCACACCGCTGATCGTCGCCAACGCGGCCACGGTGGTGATGGACGCCGCGGTCGTCGTCCTCGCGCTGCTCCTCACCCGTCCGTGGGGCGTGCGGGTGCCCGCCTGGCTGCTGGTGCTGCCCATGTGGGTGGCGAGCGGACTGCTGCTGCCGATCATGACGGCCTACCCGCTCCAGCTGGCCGCGCGGCTCCTCGGCGGTGACGGTGGACGTCCGGCGGCCGACGGGGGCGCCGAGCCGTTCCTCGAACCGTGGGTCTTCAGCATCGTCTACGGCGGCTTCATCCTCCAGGGCCTCACCCTCGGCGCCCTCTTCGTCCTCTACGCCAGAGAGCGTTGGGGCCACCTGTGGCAGGGGCGGCTGCGGGACGTGCCGGACGGCCCGACCACCCCCGCCCTGCGCGCGACCGCCGTCGCCGTTGCGGTGCTCGCCCCGGTCCCCGCCGCCGTCCACCTGCTGTGGGCCGCGGGCTCGACCGCCGGGCTCGACGCGGGCCGGGCAGCGGGCCGCACGAGCGACTTCTACGTGGTCGAAGCGGTCAGCGCGGTGTTCATCGTCTGCGCCGCCGTCGGGGTCCTGCTGCTCGCCTTCCGGCGCGGCGGCCGGCTGCCGCTGCGGATGCCGCTCGCCCTGGCCTGGGCCGGTTCGGCCCAGATGGCGTGCTGGGGCGGCTGGCTCACGATCGCCGCGCTGTCGAGCGCGGGCGATGGAGCCGACCGGCCGACGACGGTGATGGTGGTGATCTACGGTGTGCAGATGCTGACCGGGGCGCTCGTCGTGACACTGGGCGCGCACTTCTTCGCGGAGCGCTCGGCGAGCCGGCCCGCCTCCGTCCCCGGCCCCTCTCCTGTCGCTGTCCCCGCGCACCCCGCGCCCCGCGAGAACCGGCTGCCATGAGGGCGGTCCGCGCGCTGTTCGGACGGCGGGCTCGGCTGCGCTGGCTGCATCTGATCATCGGCGGCGCGCTGTTGATGCCGTACTTCCTGGTCGGCACGGTCCTGGTGGGCATGGGGGGCGGCGGGAAGCAGGTCTTCTCCTCCCTGCCCGCCCAGCTCGCCGCGTTCGCCCTCGCCCTGCCGATGGCGGCGGTCACCGGCTTCTTCCCCCTCGTCCGCCCGCTGTCCGTGGCCGCCGCCCGCGCCCTGTGCGGGGTTCCACCCGCCCTGCTGGCCGACGGGCCGGCCCGGACCCGGCAGGCCCGGGTGCGTACGGCCGGCTGGTACACGCTGCACCTGGCGCTCGGCGGGATCGTCAGCGGGTGCACGCTGGCGCTGCCGCCGTTCGCGGTGGCGGTGGCCGTCCTGCCGTTCTTCGCGGGGCCCCGGAACACCTGGCCGGCCGAGGGCCCCAGCGTGCTGCGGGAGCCGTGGGCCATGGTCCTCGCGCCGGTCGCCGGGGTCGTGATGCTGGCGGCGCTGGCGCTGGCCGCCGCGGCAGCCGGGGAGCTCCTGGCCCGGCGGGCCCCGGCCCTGCTGGGGCCGGGGACGGAGGACCGGCTGGCCGCCGCCGAGCGCCGGGCGGCGGATCTGGCGGTACGCAACCGGCTCGCCCGGGAGCTGCACGACTCGGTGGGCCACGCGCTGAGCGCGGTGACCCTCCAGGCGGGGGCGGCGCGCCGGGTCCTGGACCGCGATCCCGAGTTCGTCCGCGAGGCGCTGACGGCCATCGAGGAGACGACGCGGCGGACGGTCGGCGAGCTGGACGCGGTCCTCGGGCTGTTGCGGCGGGACGGGGAGCCGGACGAGGAGGGCGTGGCGTACGGGCCGGGGCTGGACGCGCTGGGCGGGCTGCTGGCGCACTGCGGGGTGCCGGTGGCGTACGAGCGGGAGGGCGACCCGGAGGGCCCGGGCGTGGTGCGGCCGGACGTCTCGCGGGAGGCGTACCGGATCGTCCAGGAGGGGCTGAGCAACGCCCTGCGGCACGGCGGGGGCCAGGCGCCCGTACGGCTGCTGGTCGCGGTGCGGGAGGGGGAGTTGGAGATCGTGATGGAGAATCCGCTGGGCAGGCGGCCCGCCGTGGCGCGCCCCGGGGGCGGTCGCGGGCTGAAGGGCGTCGCGGAGCGGGCCGTCCTGCTGGGCGGCCGGACCGGGGCGGGCCCGTGCGGGGACGTCTGGCGGCTGACCGCCCGGCTGCCGCTGACGGGGCCGGGCGCGGGGACCGGCACGAGGGGCCGGGCGGCCCCGGAGGCGGGAACGAAGGGCCCGGGGATGGGAACGGCCGGTACGGGAACGGAAGCGGAGGAGCGGCGATGAGCGAGGCCCCGGTGCGCGTGGTGCTGGCGGACGACGAGCGGATGGTGCGCACGGCGCTGCGCGTGATCCTGGACGCCGAGGAGGGCATCGAGGTCGTCGGGGAGGCCGCCACCGGCGCGGAGGCCGTCTCCGTGGTGCGGGAGCTGCGGCCCGACGTGGTGCTGATGGACGTGCGGATGCCGGAGATCGACGGCATCCGGGCCACGGAGCAGATCCTCGCCACCCTGGCGGACCCGCCGAGGATCGTCGTCGTGACGACCTTCGAGAACGACTCCTACGTGTACGAGGCACTGCGCGCCGGAGCGGCCGGGTTCCTGCTGAAGCGGGCGGCGGCCGAGGAGCTGGTGCAGGCGGTGCGGCTGGTGGCGTGCGGCGACTCCCTCCTCTACCCGGCGGCGGTGCGCACACTGGCCGCCGAGCACGCCGCGCGGCAGCCGGCCGCCGCCCCGGCGTGGGCGGCGCGGCTGACCGGGCGGGAAGCCGACGTGCTGCGGCTGATGGCGGCGGGGCTGACCAACGCGGAGATCGCGGGGCGGCTCTCGGTGGGACCGGCGACGGCGAAGACGCATGTGGCGGCGGTCCTCGCGAAGACCGGGGCCCGGGACCGCACCCAGGCCGTCATCGCGGCGTACACCTCCGGCTTCATCGCCCCGGCCTGAGCCGCCCGGCACCGGCCGGGCGCCCGCGCCGCACCCGAGGGACACGGACGCCGGTGACGGCGCACCAGGTGAGAAACGGGTGAGAAGCGGGTGAGAAGCGGCACACCCAGGAACGTCCGGAGGCGTCCCGCTCGTCCCTCCAGCGGGATGAACAAGACAATCAGGCGCGCTTCGGTCTTCTGCCTGCTCATGGTGCTCGCCCTCCTGGTGCGGGCGACGTGGGTGCAGGGCTACGAGGCCAAGGCGCTCGCAGACGACGAGCACAACCGGCGGAAGACGATCGCGCAGTACGCGCAGCCGCTCGGGGACATCATCGTGGCCGGCTCGCCGGTCACCGGATCGAAGGGGACCACGGGCGGCGACCTCCGGTACAAACGCACGTACACCCACGGCGAGCTGTACGCGGCCGTCACCGGCTACAGCTCGCAGGCGTACGGAGCGACCCAGCTCGAAGGGGTCTACGGCGACGTCCTGGACGGCACGGACGACCGGCTGAAGAACCCGAAGGACCTCCTCACCGGCGAACAGGCGACGCCGGGCAACGTCCTCACCACCATCGACCCGGACGTCCAGAAGGCGGCCTACGAGGCGCTCGGCGACGACAAGGGCGCGGCGGTGGCGATGGACCCGAGGACCGGGCGGATCCTCGGCATGGTCTCCACCCCCTCGTACGACCCCTCGGAGATCAGCGGGACGGCGGACGGCGACGCCTGGAAGGCGTTGCTGGACGACGAGGACAAGCCGCTGGTCAACCGGGCGCTGCGGCAGCCGCTGGCGCCGGGCTCCACGTTCAAGCTGGTGGTCGCGGCGGCGGCGCTGGAGAACGGGCTGTACGGCTCGGTCGACGAGCCCACCGACAGCCCCGACCCGTACACCCTGCCGAACACCAGCACCGTCCTGCGCAACGAGAACGCCTCCGCCCCGTGCGAGAACGCGACCCTGCGCACCGCTCTCCAGTACTCCTGCAACAACGTCTTCGCGAAGGCTGCCGTCGATCTCGGCCAGGAGAAGGTGAAGGAGATGGCGGACGCGTTCGGCTTCGACACGGAGAAGCTGGACGTCCCGGTGCGGGCGGCGAAGAGCGTGTATCCGACCGGGATGGACGAGGCGCAGACGGCGCTGACGGGGATCGGCCAGTTCGAGGTCACCGCGACCCCGCTCCAGATGGCGATGGTCACCTCGGCGCTGGCCAACGGCGGCGAGCTGGCCGCGCCGCACCTGGTGTCCCGGGTGACGGACGGGGACGGCACGGTACTGGAGGAGACCGGGGACGACGACACGGAGCGGGTGGTGGAGGAGTCCACGGCGAAGCAGCTGCGGAGCGCGATGGTGACGGTCGTCGAGGAGGGCACCGGCGCCAACGCCCGGATTCCCGGGGCCGAGGTCGGCGGGAAGACGGGCACCGCGCAGAACGGCGTGGACAACGGCAACACCCCGTACGCCTGGTTCACCTCGTACGCGAAGGACCGCGGGAGCGGCCAGGAGGTGGCGGTGGCCGTGATCGTCGAGGATTCGGACTCGGCGCGCTCCGAGGTCAGCGGAAACGGGCTGGCCGCGCCGGTCGCGCGGAAGATGATGAAGGCGGCGCTGGAGCGGTGAACGGGCGGACCGGGGTGACGCGCGAACCGCCCCGGGCCCCGCCCTCGCCCTCCTCCCCCGGCGGGCCGGGCTAGGCAATCCGCCCGATGCCGTCGCACCGCCTTACTCCGCAGCATGAGCCGCACGGCGTGGGTGCGGATCACGGAGCGGAGGCCGGAACGGCATGGGCGGAACGGGCGGTACGGCGGTGGCGCGGGTCCTGCGGGACCGGGTGGCGGGGCGGTATCTGGCGGGGGTGGTCGTCTCCGGTTTCGGTACGTCGGCGATGTGGCTCACGGCGGGGATCTGGGTCAAGTCGCTGACCGGGTCGGACAGCCTGGCGGCGCTGACGGTGTGCGCGATGTGGGCCCCGGTGCCGGCGGGACCGGCGATCGGCGCGCTCGCGGACCGGGTGGGACGGAAGCCGCTGCTGGTCCGGGTGAACCTGGCGATGGCCTGCCTGCTGTCCACGCTGCTGCTGGTGGTCTCGGGTCGCACGGTCTGGCTGGTCTTCGCGGTGCTGGTCCTCTACGGGGCGGGCGGCGTCCTGCTCGACGCGGCGGAGTCGGCACTGGTGGCGGGGACCGTGCCCGCCCCGCTGCTGGCGGACTTCAACGGGCTGCGGATGACGGCCAACGAGGGCGTGAAGCTGGTCGCCCCGCTGGCGGGGGCGGGCCTGTACACGCGGTTCGGCGGCCCGGCCGTGGCGCTGCCGGCCGCGGCGACGTGCGTGCTGGCCGCCCTGGTCTTCGCCAGTCTGCCGGTGCGGGAGGGCCCGCGCGTCCGGGGCCCGGAGCGGGCGGAGTCCTGGCGCGATGAACTCGCCGCGGGGCTGCGGCGGATCCGCGCCTCGGCCGTGCTGCGCCCCCTGGTCACGGCGGGGGCGGTCACGATGCTGGCGGCCGGGGTGAACGGGGCCGTGACCTTCGCGTACGTCGACGACGTGCTGGGCCGCGCGCCCGCGTACGCGGGGGTGTTGTACGCGGTGCAGGGCGCGGGCTCGGTGGCGGTCGGGCTGCTGGCGGGGCCGTTGCTGCGCCGGGTGCCGGAGCGGGCGTTCGCGGCGGGCGGGACGGCGCTGTTCGGGCTGGCGGTGGCGGCGCGGGCGGTGCCGCTGGACGCGGTGGCCCTGGCGGCGAGCGCGGCGATCGGGTTCGGTCTGCCGTGCGTGCTGATCGCGGCGACGACGGCGGTGCAGCGGGAGACGCCGGACGCGGTGCTGGGGCGTACGGCGGCGACGGCGGGCTCCCTGATGACGGCGCCCAACGCGGCGGCACTGGCGGCGGGGGCGGGGCTCGTCGCCGTGGTGGACGTACGGGTGCCGGCGGTGGCGGCGGGGACGCTGGGGGTGCTGGCGGCGGCGGTCCTCGCGGCGGGAGTCCGGACGGGGCGGCACCCGCGCGGACGGTGACCCGGTCGACGGACCGGGCGGCGGGCGGCGGGCGGCGGAAATCGCGTGACGCGGGCACGGTCGGCCGGGCACGATACGCGCATGCCGAAACCTTCCGGATTCCAGTACGAACAGCAGGGCGACCGGAGCGTCACCATCACCCACCACGGCCGCGCCGCGGGCACCCTGCGCGGCGGCCGGGCGGAGAAGTTCCTGGCCGAGGTGGTCTCGGGCGACGCCCAGCTGGTGATGGCGCGGTGGACCGGGGCGTACAAGCACGGCAACGAGCGGACCGCCCGCGCCCACCCGCGCAACCGCCGCTGAGGCCGGGCCCGTCGCCCGCAGCCTCTCGCCCGTCGCCCGCAGCCTCTCGCCGCCTGTCGTCCGGACGGCCGAAGGTAAGGGAACGGCAAAGCCGGGTCGTTCGTTACCCCGTGCATGACCGCAATGACCCCCGGCTCGAACCTTCCCCTCTCCGCCGCCCGCGTGGCGGTGGACGTCGCCGCTCCGGTGCGGCTCGACGTCTCGGGCCTGCTGCTCACCGCCGACGGCAAGGTGCGCTCCGACGACGACTTCATCTTCTACAACCAGCCCTCCGGCTCCGGCGTGACCTACCGCTCCGGCGGAGGCTCCGCGCCCGACGCGATCGTGGTGGACACCGCGGCCGTACCGCCGGACATCGAGAAGATCGTCGTCACCGCGAGCCCGGACGCCGCGGGCCAGACCTTCCAGGGCATCGAGCCCACCGCCACCGTGCGTGACGCGGACGACGGCAGCGCCCTCGCCGCCTTCACCCCGCCGCAGCTGGGCTCGGAGACGGCGCTCGTGATCATCGAGATCTACCGGCGCAACGGGGCCTGGAAGGCACGCGCGGTCGGCCAGGGGTACGCGAACGGGCTGGCCGGGATCGCCACGGACTTCGGCGTCACGGTCGAGGAGCCCCCGGCCCCGGCCGCCCCGCCGGTGCGGACGGCCCCCGCCCCGGCCGCCCCGCCGGTGGCCGCTCCCGTGGACCCCCGGATCGCACCGCCCTCTCCCCCGGCGGCCCCGGCGTCCGCCGGCTCGGGGAAGATCAACCTGGACAAGGGCCGGGTCAGCCTCCAGAAGAACCAGACGGTGTCCCTCGTCAAGGGCGGAGCGCCCCTGCTCTCGCGGGTCAGGATGGGCCTGGGCTGGGAGCCCGCGTTCCGCGGCAAGGACATCGACCTGGACGCGTCGGTCATCGCCTACGGCCCCAACCGCAACCACCTGGCCAGCTGCTACTTCGGCAAGCTGACCATCCTGAACGGTGCGGTCCAGCACTCCGGGGACAACCTCACCGGCGAGGGCGCGGGGGACGACGAGACGATCATGGTGGACCTGGGCCGGCTTCCCGCGGAGGCGACGGGTCTGGTCTTCACGGTGAACAGCTTCACCGGTCAGAAGTTCAGCGAGGTCGCCAAGGCGTACTGCCGGCTGATCGACGACGCGTCGGGGGAGGAACTGGTCCGCTTCGACCTCACCGGCGCGGAGCCGCAGACGGGCGTGATGATGGCCAAGCTCATCAGGCAGTTCACCGGCGAGTGGGAGATGACCGCGCTGGGCGAGTTCGTGAAGTCGCGCACCGTGCGGGGCATGGTGAAGCCCGCCGCGCAGGCCCTGTGACCGGACCCCGAAGCAGGTCCGGGGCGCCCCGGACCTGCTGGGGGCGCCCCGGAACGCGAGGACGAGCGGAGGGGGCGGGCGGCTGACGGCGCCCGCTCCGCCCGCCGCTCAGAGCTTGGTCAGCTTGGAGTAGGGGCTCAGGATCCTTCCCTGGCGCCCCGAGAAGTCGATGAGGACAGCATCGTTGTCGCCCTCGACAGCGAGAATCCTGCCGAGCCCGAACTGGTCGTGCGACACCCGGTCGCCCACATCGAAGCATTCGACCGGTGGGGCCTCCTGGGCCGGGCGGTTGAAGGGACTGGACGGCAGGTGACGCCGGGAGCCGGCTGACTGTTTCATTGCCACGAGTATGCGCCCTGCGATGGCCCGACGCCATGCCCGCCGACGCCCGGGCCCCCCAGAAATACCGGATCGTAACCAGCACTCCCCCCGGCCACCCGGCGCCCGCACCCGTCCCCAGCAGCGGAAACCGCCGGAACACGGCAGCGGAGAGCCCCCGGGGCCCAGGGCCGCGCCACCGGCTCCAAGAACACTCTTGAGGAGGGCCGTGCTCCGCGGATCACCGTCCGGCCCGGACAGGTGACACAGGTGCGCGGGGGCTCGCCGGCAGGGGCCCTCAGCCGCCCGCGCGGGAGCGGGCCTTGAAGGCCGCCTTGCGGGCCTCCTTGGCTGCCTTCTTGTCGCCGTGCAGGCGTCCCATGGCCTCCAGGACGTCGGCGGTGGCCGGGTGGTCGACGCGCCAGACCTCGTCGAAGAAGCCGCTGTGCTGGGTGGACAGGCCCTCCACGAGGCCCTGGAGCTCGTCCAGCTCGCCGTCGGCGTCCAGTTGGGCGGCGATGGTGTCGACGGCCAGCCAGAAGATCATCTCCTCCGGCGGTGCGGGCACGTCGGCGGCGCCGCGCTCCGCGAGCCAGACACGGGCCAGGCCGCCGAGTTCCGGGTCGTCGAGCACCGCGCGTACGGCCGGCTCCGCCTCCGGGCCGGTCAGGGCGAGGGCCTGCTGGCAGTGGAGGCGGCGGAGCGGCGCACCCTCGTCCGTACCGCGCGCGGCGGCCAGCAGCTCGGCGGCCGCCGTCACCGCGTCCCCGGTGCCCCGGCCCGCGAGCCAGAGGGTGACCTCGGCGCGGGCGGCGGACTCCGGGTAGTGCGCGATGCCGTCGAGAAGGGCCTCGGCCCCCTCGCCCGCGAGGTCGCCCACGGCGGGCGCGTCCACCCCCGCCTCCAGCATGCGGGCGCGGACGCCGTACAGCCCGAGGGGGGTGAGCTTGACCATGCCGTACCGGGTGACGTCATCGTCGTCGGCCCCCGCGGTGGAGCCGTCCGCCGCTTCGCCCTCCTCGACCAGCAACGCCTCGTCGACCGGCCGGTACTCGACGATCCCGATCGGTTCGAGCAGCCGGAACTGGTCGTCCAGCCGCATCATCGCCTCCGACACCTGCTCCAGGATGTCGTCGGTGGGCTCGCCCATGTCGTCGGGGACGATCATCGAGGCGGCCAGCGCGGGCAGCGGGACCGGCTCGCCGCCCGCGCCGCTGTCCACCAGGGTGAGCAGGTAGAGGTTGCCGAGCACGCCGTCGAGGAACTCCGCCTCGGCCTCCGGATCCCAGTCCAGCGCCTCGAAGTCGATCGAGCCGTCCTCGCCGACCAGGTCCGCGAAGTCGTCCAGGACGGGCGCGGTGGCGTCGGCGTGCACGGCGTCCAGGCCGTCGAGCCAGATGGCCAGGACGTCCTGCGGGGAGCCGCCGGTGAGCAGCGCCAGGTTCTCGCCGGCGGTGACGGTGCCCTCGGCCTCCGGGCCGTCCGTGCCGTCAGGGAGTCCGGCCTCGTCGGGGTCGGTGACGTCGAGGAGCCCGGTGTCCACGGCGAGCCGCCATGCCTCGCTGGCGTACGCGGCACCCTCCTCGTCCGCCGCGAGCCCCAAGTGCTCCGCGGCTGCGGGGAGTTGCGCCTCGACGAGTTCACCGCCCGCGCCGACCCGGGTCTCCGGCCCGGCCCAGCGGGCGAGCCGCACGGCGCGGACCAGCAGCGGAGCGGCGAGCGCGTCCCGTGCCAGTTCGGCCTCGGAGTTCAGCCGCACCGGCGGCATGGAGGGGCGCTCTGCGGACATCGGGGGTTTCTCCTCGGTGCGTGCTCGGAGCGTACGGAAGGCGTACGCGGTTCAGCCGCCCCAGCCTAGACGCAATTCACCGCATGCCGCCCACCGCTCAGGGGACTCCGCCCGTCGGCCGGCCGCGCCTCTTCCGCCTCACCCCCGGCCGTCCGCCCCGGGTTCCATGCTGAGCGCCGGGGTGTAGCGGTTCACGCCGCCGCCGGTCATGCCCGGATACCTCTGGACGCGTTCCCAGAGGGGGGAGTGGGAGCCGATCCCCTCACCGGGTGCGGCGAGGGCCGCGATGTGGTGCTCGGCGCTCTCCCACTCCGCGTAGTTGAGGACCCGGGCGCCGTCGGTGCTCGTGTGGAAGTGTCCGGCGAGGCCCCCCGCGGGCAGTTCGGGCTCACCGGCGAGCGCCTCGAACACGCTGTCCACCCAGTCGCGTTGCCTCGCCGGGTCGGGTCCGTCGAACTCGACGTCGACGATCACGACGCAGCCGGTCTCCCGGGTGTCGCCCTCGGCCCGGAAGCCGGAGCGGTACACCACGTACGTGTGGAGTCCGAGGCGTTCGATGCCGGGGACCGCGGCGTCGATCTCGGCGTTGCGGGCGTCGCGGCCCTCCCGTACGAAGTCCTGGTACGCCTGTTCGCCGGTCCACTGGGAGTAGTGCAGGAGCGTCGCGCCGTCCTCCCCCGCGTAGACGCTGTAGGAGAGGAGGCCGCGGTGCGGCCACTCCCGGCTCTCCCATGCCTTCCGGATGGCGTCGACGGCCTCCGCCTGCCGCTGGGGCGTCCCCACGTTCCAGGTGCTGGCCTTGGCGATCGCGGCATCGGGGCGGGCGGGGTCCGGGCGGCCGGTCAGGTGGGTGGTCATGACGGTCTTCCCCTCTCGTGCGCACCGGTCGGTGTGCCACGGTCACCACCGTCACACCTCAAGCGCGAGCGAGGTCAAGGCCGTTCCTCCGGGGGTGCCGCCGCACGCGGGAACCTCGGGCGTCACGTGGCGAGTTCGGTGCGCCAGGCCGTCGTGTTGAGTTCGTCCATCAGCCGGATGTCGTGGCCCTCCAGCGGGAAGACCCGCGCCGGAAGACCGGGGGCGGCCGAGACCGCCAGGGCGTCGCCCTCGATCAGGTCGCCGCCCTCGGGGGTGGAGACCCAGGCGAGGATCGACTTCACGGTGTCGCCGGGGCCCAGCAGGACCTTCTTCGGCCCCGGGTCGCTGCCGAAGTACGAGCCGTCCTCGTTGACCTTCACCGGGAGGGAGCGGCCGTCCTCGCCGAGGGCCCGGACCCCGGGGTAGCCGTCGACGGCGTAGGGCTCGCGGCCGCAGTTGGTGAGGGTCAGCACGACGGCCCGGTGCATCATGCCGGTCTCCACCGGGCCCATCTCCACCACGGCCCCGGAGGCGGGGCACTTCCCGGGCGGGGCGGCGGTCGGGCCGGGCCGCGCGGGCGATCCATAGGCGGGCGCGGGGGCCGGGGGGAGCGTCTCGGCGCGGACGGCGCCGGAGCGGGGCGCGGAGGCGGAGGGGGCGGGTTCCGGCCGCTCCCCCTCACCGGCCGGGACGAGGAAGCCGGAGCAGCCGGTCAGCACCACCGCCGCGGCCCCTGTCAGGACGGCCGAGACCCGTCCCCGTATGCGCCTGCCCCTGCCGTCCATGCCGCCCCCTCGCCGCGCCCGGCCGTCCGATCGTCCGGCCGTCCGATCGATCATGTCAGAGGAGAGGCGGCGGGCCGGAGGACGGGAGCGGGCGGAGGGGAAGCGGGGCTGCCACCAGGACACTTCAGCAATCCTTTCCCTTCACCCCCAGAAGATCTAAGTGGACCCGCCCGATGGCCGGAGCCGACACTTCGGGCATGACCGCCACCGCACCGCGTCCCTTCGGCCGCGTCCTCTGCGCCATGATCACGCCCTTCACCGCCACCGGGGCGCTGGACCCGGACGCCGCCCGCGCGCACGCCGCCCGCCTGGTGACCCAGGGCTGCGACGGCATCGTCCTCAGCGGCACCACGGGCGAGTCCCCCACCACGACGGACGCCGAGAAGTCCGCCCTGTTGCGGGCCGTCCGGGCGGAGGTCGGGGACGGGGTACCGCTGCTCTCCGGCGTCGGCGGCCCCGACACCGCGACCGTCCTGCGCCGCGCGCGCCGGGCCGAGGAGGCGGGCGCGGACGGGCTGCTGGTGGTGAGCCCGTACTACAGCCGTCCGCCGCAGGCCGCCGTCGAGGCGTACTTCCTGCGGGTCGCGGACGCCACCGGCCTGCCGCTGATGCTGTACGACATCCCCGGCCGCACCGGGGTCCGGATCGAGCCGGAGACCCTGCTGCGGCTGGCGGAGCACCCCCGGGTGGTGGCGGTGAAGGACTGCGCGTACGACCTGCTCGGCTCGACGAAGGTGATGGCCCGCACCTCCCTGGCGTACTACTCCGGCTGTGAGGAGCTGAACCTGCCGCTGTACGCGGTGGGCGGCGCGGGCTGTGTCAGTACGGTGGCGAACGTGGTCCCGGGCCGGATACGGGCGCCGCTGGACGCGTTCGACACGGGCCGCCCCGACGAGGCGGCCCGGCTGAACGGCCTCACGGTCCGCCTCACCGAACTGATGATGGCGAACGGCCTCCCCGGCGCCGTCACCGCCAAGGCCCTCCTGGACGCCGGCCCGCTCCGGGAACCGCTGCAGCCCGCCGGGCGCGAGGCGGCCGACGGGCTGCGGAAGGCGTACGAGGAACTCCTCGCGGCCTGAGGGGGGCGGCGGGCGGCGGTTCGGGCCCGCGCGGGGCCGTACCGGACTCCCGGCGCGGTGACCTCAGTTGTGGGCGTGCAGGACCTCGTTCAGGCCGCCCCACACCGCATTGTTCGGGCGGGCCTCGACGGTGCCGGTGACCGAGTTGCGGCGGAAGAGGATGTTGGAGGCGCCGGACAGCTCGCGGGCCTTGACGACCTGGCCGTCCGGCAGGGTGACGCGGGTGCCGGCGGTGACGTACAGGCCGGCCTCGACGACGCACTCGTCGCCGAGCGCGATCCCGACGCCCGCCTCGGCGCCGACCAGGCAGCGCTCGCCGATGACGATGCGCTCGGTGCCGCCGCCGGAGAGGGTGCCCATGGTGGAGGCGCCGCCGCCGATGTCGGAGCCGTCGCCGACGACGACGCCCGCGGAGATGCGGCCCTCGACCATGGAGGTGCCGAGCGTGCCCGCGTTGAAGTTGACGAAGCCCTCGTGCATGACGGTGGTCCCGGCGGCGAGGTGCGCGCCGAGCCGGACCCGGTCGGCGTCGGCGATGCGGACGCCCTTGGGGGCGACGTAGTCCGTCATGCGGGGGAACTTGTCGACCGAGGTGACCTGGAGGTGCAGGCCCTCGGCGCGGGCGTTGAGGCGGACCCGCTCCAGGTCGTCGACGGCGACCGGGCCGAGCGAGGTCCAGGCGACGTTGGCGAGCAGGCCGAAGAGGCCGTCGAGGTTCTGGCCGTGCGGCCGGACGAGCCGGTGCGAGAGCAGGTGCAGGCGCAGGTAGGCGTCGTGCGCGTCGAGCGGCTTGTCGTCGAGCGAGGAGATGACCGTGGCCACGGCGACGACCTCGACGCCGCGCCGGGCGTCCACGCCGACGGCCTTGGCGGCGCCCTCGCCGAGCCGGTTGACGGCCTCGTCCCGGCTGAGGCGGGTGGTACCGGCCGGGCCGGGGTCCGAGGTCAGTTCGGGGGCGGGGAACCAGGTGTCGAGGACGGTGCCGTCACCGGCGACGGTGGCGAGGCCGGCGGCGACGGCGCCGGTGGTGCGGGCAGAACCCTGGGAGATCGTGTCGGTCATGAACAGCAACCTAACCGGCCGGGGGCCGCTCGGGCGAACCGGTCTCGGCCTGCGGCCCCTTCCCCGCGACCCGCCGCCTCGCCCCCTGGCCCGGCGGCCGCCGCGCCGCCGGCACCGCCGCCCCCGCGGCCGCCGCGAGCAGGGCGCAGAGCGACCGGAGGAGGGCGGGGGCGGCGGGGGTGAGCCGGCTGAAGCGGCTGACGCTGATGGTGGACCGGGAGCGGACGATCCGGGAGGTGCTGTACCCGATCACGGACATCGAGGCGAGCGTGCGCGAGGCGCTGGAGGCGGTGCACCGGGAGCCGGCCGGCTGAACCCCGCCCCCGGCGGGCCCGGGCCGGGCCGCCGACCGCCGCTCACGGGGCCGGGCCCGCCCCGGGCTTCAGTCGCCGCCCGCCACGATCCTCGCCAGCATCTCGCGGGTGTACGCGGCGTCGAACACGCCGCCCGCCAGCAGCACCTGGAGGCAGACGCCGTCCATCAGCGCGACGAGGGCGCGGGCGGTCCCGGGGTCGGTGCGGCGGGACAGCAGCCCGACGGCCTCCTCGGTCCACTCGGCGGCGACCGGCCGCAGCGCGGGGCGGCGCAGGGCCGCGAGGTACAGCTCGTACTCCAGCTCGATCGCTCCGCGCTCGCCCGCGAACCACCGGTCCAGCAGCCGGGCCAGCTCGTCCGCGAGGTCCGCCTCCGAGCCGCCCCCTCCGCGTTCCGCGTCGAAGATGCCGCTGTCGCGCAGGGCCTGGACGAAGTTCTCGTTGCACCGGCGCAGGGCGGCGACGAGGAGGTCGTCGAGCGAGTCGAAGTGGTACGTGGTCGAGCCGAGCGGCACATCGGCCTCGGCCGCCACGGCGCGGTGGCTGAGACCCCCCATGCCCTCGGCCGCGAGCACGCTCAGCGCCGCGTCGATGATCCGCGTCCGCCGGTGGGGGTCGTACCGGCGGGCCATCAGTGGGCCCCTCCCAGGTTGAGCACGACGACCCCGGCGACGACCAGGGCGATGCCCGCGATCTTGACCAGGCTGCCGGACTCCCCCAGGAACAGGATCCCGATGAGGGCGACCGCCGCGGTGCCGACGCCGGCCCAGATGGCGTACGCGGTGCCCACCGAGAGCGTCTTGAGGGTCTGCGCGAGCAGGGTGAAGGCGATGAGGTAGCCCACCGCGGTGCCGAGCGAGGGCCAGAGCCGGGTGAAGCCCTCGCTGTACTTCATGGCCGTCGTCCCGGCCACCTCCGCCGCGATGGCGGCGGCCAGCAGTCCGTATGCGTATCCCATGTGTACGACTGTACCCAACGCTGCGTACGACCGTACATATCATCGGTCCAGGTCCGGGACGCTACGGTGTGCCGACCGACCACACGGCCCGGACACCCGGGCCGACGACACGACGGAGACGCAGTGACGCAGGACGCAGGGTGGGGCGGCGGCCCGTACGGGGGCGCACCTCACGGAGGGGGGCCCTTCCCCGGGGGCGCGCAGGGGCCGGGCGGAGGCTGGAACGGCGGGTGGGCGGCACCGCCCAGGCCCGGGGTGATACCCCTGGCGCCGCTGCGGGTCTCGGACATGCTCAGCGGCGCCTTCTCGACGCTCGGCAGGTACTGGAAGCCGCTGATCGGTATCGCTCTGACGCTGTTCGGCGCGGCGACGCTGGTGATGCTCGTCGCGCTGGTGGTGGCCGGCTCCGCCGTCGCGGCCCACTGGGACGAGCTGACGTCCGACTCCTCGGGGCCTCCGGACGCGGCGGTCCTGGTCCCGCTCGGCATCGCGTTCGGCGTGCTGATGGTCATCGGCGTGATCGTCTACCTGCTGGCCTCGGCCGTGGTGCAGGCAGCCGTGCCCGTCGTCCTCCAGGAGGCCGTCCTGGGCCGCCCGATCCGCTTCGGCGCCGTCTGGAGCCGCGCGTGGTCACGGGTCTGGGCGATCATCGGCACGGTGTTCCTGACCGGGCTGATCCTGATCGTCCCGATGATGCTGTTCCTGGCCGCCTTCGTCGGCCTGATGATCTACACCGTCTCGCTCGGCGACGAGGACGGCGTGGTGCCGCTGATGCTGTTCGGCTTCCTCGGCACCCTGCTCATCGCCCCGGTGGCGACCTGGCTCTACGTACGGTTCTCGCTGGCCCCCACGGTCGTGGTCTTCGAACAGCAGCGCCCGGTCGCCGCCCTGCGCCGCTCGGCCCGGCTGGTGCGCGGGAGCTGGTGGCGGACCTTCGGCGTCGGACTGCTCGCGTACGGGCTGGCGGCCACGCTCGGTTACATGATCCAGATGCCGTTCCAGGCGGCCGGCATGCTCCCCGGCGTGTTCGACCCCGCGGACGTGGAAGCCGATCCGACCGCCGGGGAGCTCATCGCCGTGTTCGGCGGCCTGATCCTGCTGTCGCTCGTCAGCCAGCTGATCTCCCAGCTGTTCACCGCGATCTTCCCGCCGCTGGTGGTCGGCCTGCTGTACGTGGACCTCCGGATGCGCACGGAGAACCTGGGCCCGGTCCTGGCGGAGGCGGCCGGGACGACCCTGCCCGAGCAGTACGGACCGCCGCCCGCCCACCTCTGAACCGCCCGCCCCATCCGAACACGGCCCTGCCCGCCAGTCCGACTGGCGGGCAGGGCCGTTCGTGCATGTCCGGAACGCGTCAGACGTTGAACCCCAGCGCGCGGAGCTGCTCGCGTCCGTCGTCGGTGATCTTGTCCGGTCCCCACGGCGGCATCCAGACCCAGTTGATCCGGAGTTCGTTGACGATGCCGTCCGTGGCGGACTTCGCCTGGTCCTCGATGACGTCGGTCAGCGGGCAGGCCGCGGACGTCAGAGTCATGTCGATGGTGGCGATGTTCGCGTCGTCGACGTGGATGCCGTAGATCAGGCCCAGGTTGACGACGTCGATGCCCAGTTCGGGGTCGACGACGTCGTACAGCGCCTCGCGGACCTCCTCCTCGGAGGCCGGCTTCATGGTCACGGTCTCGTTGTCGCTCATGCGGTCTTCCCTTCGGACAGCGCCTTGGCCGTCGCGTCCTTCCACGCCATCCAGCTCAGCAGCGCGCACTTGACCCGGGCGGGGTACTTGGAGACGCCGGCGAACGCCACCGCGTCCTCCAGCACCTCCTCCATCGCCTCGTCCGGCTCCAGCTGCCCCTTGGACTGCATCAGCTCCAGGAAAACCTCCTGGATCCGCTGCGCCTGGGACAGCTCCTTGCCGACGAGCAGCTCGTTCAGCACGGAGGCGCTGGCCTGGCTGATGGAGCAGCCCTGGCCGTCGTAGCTCACATCGGCGATGGTCTCGCCGTCGTACTTCACCCGGAGTGTGATCTCGTCGCCGCACGTGGGGTTCACGTGGTGGACCTCGGCGTCACCGTCCCGCAGGCCGCGCCCGTGGGGGTGCTTGTAGTGGTCCAGGATCACTTCCTGGTACATCGAATCAAGCTTCACCAGTCAACCCTCAGCCGAAGAAGTTCCGTACGTGCTCCAGTCCGTCCACCAGGGCGTCGACCTCGGCGGGGGTGGAGTACAGATAGAACGACGCTCGCGTCGTCGCGGGAATTCCGTACCGCAGGCAGACCGGGCGGGCGCAGTGGTGGCCCACGCGGACGGCGATGCCCTGCTCGTCGAGTACCTGGCCCACGTCGTGCGGGTGGATGTCGCCGAGCGTGAAGGAGATCGCCGCCCCGCGGTCCTCGGCCGTCGCCGGGCCGATGATCCGCAGGTCCGGGACCTCCAGGAGGCGCCGCACCGCGTACTCGGTGATCGCCTTCTCGTGCTGGTGGATCTTCTCCATGCCGATCGCGGAGAGGTAGTCCACGGCCGCGCCGAGGCCGACGGCCTGGGCGATCGGGGGCGTACCCGCCTCGAACTTGTGGGGCGCCGGAGCGTAGGTCGAGGAGTGCATCGACACGGTCTCGATCATCTCGCCACCGCCCAGGAACGGGGGCAGGTCCTCCAGAAGCTCCTGCCGCCCCCACAGCACGCCGATGCCGGTCGGACCGACCATCTTGTGGCCGGTGAAGGCCACGAAGTCCGCCTGGAGCGCCTGCACGTCGAGCACCATGTGCGGGGCCGCCTGCGAGGCGTCGATGCAGACCAGCGCGCCGACCTGCTGGGCGCGCCGGATGATCTGCTCGACCGGGTTCACGGTGCCGAGGATGTTGGAGACCAGCGTGAAGGAGACGATCTTCGTCTTCTCGGTGATGATCTCGTCGATGTTCGACAGGTCGAGCCGGCCGTCGTCGGTGATGCCGAACCACTTCAGCTTCGCACCCGTGCGCTGCGCGAGCAGCTGCCACGGCACGATGTTGGAGTGGTGCTCCATCTCCGTGGTGACGATCTCGGTCTCACGGTCCACCCGATAGGGCTCGTCCGCCCACCCGAGCATGTTCGCCACGAGGTTCAGCGACTCGGAGGCGTTCTTCGTGAAGATCACCTCGTTGCGGCTGGGCGCGTTGATGAAGGCGGCGACCTTGTCGCGGGCGCCCTCGTACAGCGCGGTGGCCTCCTCGGCGACCGTGTAGACGCCTCGGTGCACGTTCGCGTTGTGGCGCTCGTAGTACGTGTTGAGCGCGTCGAGGACCTGGCGCGGCTTCTGCGAGGTCGCCGCGGAGTCCAGGTAAACGATCTTCTTGCCGTCGTGGACCGTGCGGTCCAGGAGCGGGAAGTCCTTGCGGATCGCCTCGGTGTCGAGGAGGCCGGAGAGCCCCTGTCGGGCGTCAGTCACGCGGAAGCGCCACCCTTCGTGTAGGCCTCGTAGCCCTCGTTCTCCAGCTGGTCGGCCAGCTCGGCGCCGCCGGAGGCCGCGATCCGGCCGCCCGCGAAGACGTGCACGTAGTCGGGCTTGATGTACTTCAGGATGCGGGTGTAGTGCGTGATCAGGAGCGTGCCGACCTCGCCGGTCGCCCGCACCCGGTTGACGCCTTCGGAGACGGTCTTGAGCGCGTCGACGTCCAGGCCGGAGTCGGTCTCGTCCAGGACGGCGATCTTCGGCTTGAGCAGCTCCAGCTGGAGGATCTCGTGGCGCTTCTTCTCACCGCCGGAGAAGCCCTCGTTGACGTTGCGCTCGGCGAAGGACGGGTCCATCTGGAGCCCGGCCATCGTCTCCTTGACCTCCTTGACCCACGTACGCAGCTTGGGGGCCTCGCCGCGGACGGCGGTGGCGGAGGTGCGCAGGAAGTTGGAGACCGAGACACCGGGGATCTCGACCGGGTACTGCATGGCGAGGAACAGGCCGGCGCGGGCCCGCTCGTCGACGGACATCTCCAGGACGTCCTCGCCGTCCAGGGTGACCGTGCCACCGGTGATCGTGTACTTGGGGTGACCCGCCAGCGAGTACGCGAGGGTGGACTTGCCGGACCCGTTGGGGCCCATGATGGCGTGGGTCTCGCCCTGCTTCACGGTCAGGTCGACGCCCTTGAGGATCTCCTTCGTGGCGTTGTCGGCCTCGACGGTGACGTGCAGGTCGCGGATTTCAAGCGTTGCCATGGGTGACTCAGGACTCCTGGGTGACGGAGACGAGCACATCGTCCCCTTCGATCTTTACGGGGTATACGGGGACGGGGCGCGTCGCGGGAAGACCGGACGGCTTGCCGGTGCGGAGGTCGAACGACGATCCGTGCAGCCAGCACTCGATCGCGCAGTCCTCCACCTCGCCCTCCGAGAGGGAGACGTTCGCGTGCGAGCAGATGTCGTTGATCGCGAACACCTCGCCCTCGGTGCGGACGACGGAGACGGGCGTGCCGTCGAGCTCCACCCGCTTGGGGGTGTCGTCCTCCAGCTCGCTCAGCGCACAGGCTTTGACGAAGGCCATCAGACGGACGCCTTCAGCTCGGCCTCGATCTTCTCGAGCAGCCGCTCCTCGACGTCGGGGAGGCCGATCTGCTGGACCAGCTCGGCGAAGAAGCCGCGCACGACCAGGCGGCGGGCCTCCTCGGCCGGGATGCCGCGCGACTGGAGGTAGAAGAGCTGCTCGTCGTCGAAGCGGCCGGTCGCGGAGGCGTGGCCGGCGCCGACGATCTCGCCGGTCTCGATCTCCAGGTTGGGCACGGAGTCGACCCGGGCGCCGTCGGTGAGGACGAGGTTCCGGTTCATCTCGTAGGTGTCGGTGCCCTCGGCCGCGGCCTGGATGAGGACGTCGCCGATCCAGACGGCGTGCGCGCCGTCGCCCTGGAGGGCGCCCTTGTACACCGCGTTGGAGGTGCAGTGCGGGGTGTTGTGGTCGACCAGGAGGCGGTGCTCCTGGTGCTGGCCCTTGTCGGTGAAGTACAGGCCGAACAGCTCCGCCTCGCCGCCGGTGGCCGCGTAGGCGACCCGGGGGTGCAGGCGGACGAGGTCGCCACCGAAGGTGACGACGACGGACTTGAAGGAGGCGTCGCGGCCGACCAGCGCGTTGTGCTGGCCGACGTGGACGGCCGTGTCGTCCCAGTCCTGGACGGAGACGACGGTCAGCTTCGCGCCGTCGCCCAGGAGGTAGTCGACGTTGGCGGCGAGCACCGCGTCGCCGGTGTGGTCGATGACGACGACGGCCTCGGCGAAGGCGCCCAGCTCGATGAGCTGGTGGCCGTAGGCGGTGCCGCCCTCGCCGTGCACGGCGATCCGGATCGGCTCGGTGAGCACGGTGTCCTTGGCGACCGTGACGACCGAGGCCTGCTCGAAGGAGCTGTACGCCTGGGCGGCCACCCGGTCCACCGGGGTGCCGGCCCGGCCGAGGCGGGCGTCGTCGCGGCCGACGGTCTCGACGGTGACGCCCTCGGGGGCGTCGATGGCGACCTTGACCCCGCTGCCGGTGGCGACGGCGGTGCCGTCGTGCAGCCCGCGCAGCCGCTCCAGCGGCGTGAAGCGCCACTCCTCCTCGCGGCCGTGCGGGACGGGGAAGTCCGCGACGTCGAAGGACGGGGGTGCGCTCATGCGGGTGGCGACGGTCGACTCGGCGGCCACCGCGATGGAGCCGGCGGTGGTGGAGCCCGCCGGAGTGTTCTGAGCCTCAGCCATGGCTGTCGTAGTGCTCGCTTTCTTCAGTCACGTACTCGGGGGATTCGGTGGGGCGGGGACGGCCGCGAGCGGCCGTCCCGGTGGTCCTCGGGCGAGGACCTAGCCGACCGAACCCTCCATCTGCAGCTCGATCAGCCGGTTGAGTTCCAGGGCGTACTCCATGGGCAGCTCCTTGGCGATCGGCTCGACGAAGCCGCGCACGATCATCGCCATGGCCTCGAACTCGGTGAGTCCGCGGCTCATCAGGTAGAACAGCTGGTCCTCGGAGACCTTGGAGACGGTCGCCTCGTGGCCCATCGACACGTCGTCCTCGCGGACGTCGACGTAGGGGTAGGTGTCCGAGCGGGAGATCGTGTCGACGAGCAGAGCGTCGCAGAGCACGTTGGACTTCGCGCCCGGCGCGCCCTCACCGATCTCGATCAGTCCGCGGTAGGACGTACGGCCGCCGCCCCGCGCCACCGACTTGGAGACGATGTTCGAGGAGGTGTTCGGGGCCATGTGGACCATCTTGGCGCCGGCGTCCTGGTGCTGGCCCTCGCCCGCGAAGGCGATGGACAGGGTCTCGCCCTTGGCGTGCTCGCCCATCAGGTAGACGGCCGGGTACTTCATGGTCACCTTGGAGCCGATGTTGCCGTCGACCCACTCCATGGTCGCGCCCTCGTAGGCCACGGCCCGCTTGGTGACCAGGTTGTAGACGTTGTTCGACCAGTTCTGGATGGTCGTGTAGCGGCAGCGGCCGCCCTTCTTGACGATGATCTCGACCACGGCGCTGTGCAGCGAGTCCGAGGAGTAGATCGGGGCGGTGCAGCCCTCGACGTAGTGGACGTAGGCGTCCTCGTCGACGATGATCAGCGTCCGCTCGAACTGGCCCATGTTCTCCGTGTTGATACGGAAGTAGGCCTGGAGCGGGATGTCCACGTGGACGCCCTTGGGCACGTAGATGAACGAACCGCCGGACCACACGGCCGTGTTCAGCGACGCGAACTTGTTGTCGCCGACCGGGATGACGGTGCCGAAGTACTCCTTGAAGAGCTCCGGGTGCTCCTTCAGCGCGGTGTCGGTGTCCAGGAAGATGACGCCCTGCTCCTCCAGGTCCTCGCGGATCTGGTGGTAGACGACCTCGGACTCGTACTGCGCGGCGACGCCGGCGACGAGGCGCTGCTTCTCCGCCTCGGGGATGCCGAGCTTGTCGTACGTGTTCTTGATGTCCTCGGGCAGCTCCTCCCAGGAGGCCGCCTGCTTCTCCGTGGAGCGCACGAAGTACTTGATGTTGTCGAAGTCGATGCCCGACAGGTCGGAGCCCCAGTTCGGCATGGGCTTCTTGTCGAAGAGCTTCAGCCCCTTGAGCCGCAGCTTCAGCATCCACTCGGGCTCGTTCTTCTTCTCCGAGATGTCGCGTACGACAGCCTCGGAGAGGCCGCGCTTCGCCGCCGCGCCTGCCGCGTCGGAGTCGGCCCAGCCGAATTCGTACGTACCCAGACCCTCGAGCTCAGGGTGGGCAGTCTCCGTGGGGAGCGTCATGCGGGGTTCCTCCCGGCCGTGCTTGCAGATGCTGAATGGTTGGTCTGTGGGGGTGGTGCGTGGCCACTGCGCGGCACATAGGTCGTGCACACGCCGTCGCCGTGGGCGAGGGTGGCCAGACGCTGCACATGGGTTCCGAGGAGGCTGGAGAAGAATTCCGTCTCCGCCTCGCACAGCTGTGGGAACTGCTCGGCGACGTGTGCCACCGGGCAGTGGTGCTGGCACAGCTGCTCACCCTGCTGGGGGCCGGGCGCGCTTCGCGCCGTAGCAGCGTACCCGTCGGCGGACAGGGCCTTGGCCAGGGCCTCGGTGCGCCCCTGGGGCTCCGCGGCCTCGACCGCCGCGCGGTACGCCTCGCCCGTCGCGGCCATCCGTGCGCGGGCGAAGGCGATGACCGCCTCGTCCCCGCCGGACTCGGCGATGAAGCGCAGGGCGTCGGCGGCCAGCTTGTCGTAGGACTGGTCGAAGGCGTCCCGGCCGCAGTCCGTCAGAGCGAACACCTTGGCGGGCCTGCCGCGGGTCCGCGCCCCGTAGACCCGCTGTTCACGGGCTTCCACGACGTTGTCGGAGAGGAGGGCGTCGAGATGGCGGCGGACGGCGGCCTGGGTGAGGCCGAGCCGCCCCGCGAGGTCCGCGACGGTGGAGGGGCCGTGGTCCAGGATGGATCGCGCGACCCGGTTGCGCGTCGAGCGCTCACCGGTCGCGAGGTCCTCCTGGGGAGCCCGTCCGTCGTATTTCACAACACCATTGTTGCGTAATTCGTCCGGGCCTGACAACCACGGTCCGAAACGATCTACGGTGCGATTCGTCACTTAGGGTTACCTAATCTGGCCCCGCGGGCCGTCCCCTCCGGGACGCTGCCTAGACTGGTGCGCCATGGAGAACGAGCCCGTCGTACAGGTCGGGAACCTGGTCAAGCGGTACGGCGCGAAGACCGCGGTGAACAGCCTCGACCTGGTCGTCGCGGCGGGCGCGGTGACCGCCGTCCTCGGCCCGAACGGCGCCGGGAAGACCACCACGATCGAGATCTGCGAGGGGTACCGCCGGCCCGACGCGGGCACCGTGCGGGTCCTCGGCCTCGACCCGGTCGCCGACGCGGAACGGCTGCGCCCCCGGATCGGCGTGATGCTCCAGTCCGGCGGCGTCTACTCGGGGGCGCGCGCCGACGAGATGCTCCGGCACATGGCGAAGCTGCACGCCCACCCCCTCGACGTGGACGCCCTGGTCGAGCGCCTCGGCCTCGGCGACTGCGGCCGCACGGCCTACCGACGGCTCTCCGGCGGCCAGCAGCAGCGCCTCTCCCTGGCCATGGCGGTCGTCGGCCGGCCCGAACTGCTCTTCCTGGACGAGCCGACCGCCGGGCTCGACCCGCAGGCCCGCCGCGCCACCTGGGAGCTGGTGCGCGAGCTGCGCGGAGACGGGGTCTCCACGGTGCTGACCACCCACTTCATGGACGAGGCCGAGGCGCTCGCCGACGACGTCGCGATCATCGACGCGGGCCGGGTCGTCGCCCACGGCGCCCCCGAGGAGCTGTGCCGGGGCGGCGCGGAGAACACCCTGCGCTTCACCGGCCGCCCGGGGCTCGACCTCGGCTCCCTCCTCAAGGCGCTGCCCGACGGTTCCGGCGCGGCGGAGCCGCTGCCGGGGACGTACCGCATCACCGGGAACGTCGGCCCGCAGCTGCTGGCCACCGTGACCTCTTGGTGCGCCCAGCACGGCGTGATGGCCGACGGCATCTCCGTGGAGCGGCACACCCTGGAGGACGTCTTCCTCGAACTGACCGGCAAGGAGCTGCGCGCATGAGCGCCGGTACGTACACCCCGCGCCCCGGCGCCGCCCCGATCCCCCGGATGATCGCCGCGCAGACCGCGCTGGAGACCCGGATGCTGCTGCGCAACGGCGAGCAGCTGCTGCTGACGGTGATCATCCCGGCGCTGCTGCTGGTGCTGTTCAGCGCGGTCGACGTCATCGACACCGGCTCGGGCGCCGCGGTGGACTTCCTGGCCCCGGGCGTCCTGGCGCTCGCCGTGATGTCCACCGCCTTCACCGGCCAGGCCATCGCCACCGGCTTCGAGCGCCGCTACGGGGTCCTCAAGCGGCTCGGGGCCTCTCCGCTGCCCCGGTGGGCGCTGATGACCGCGAAGACGCTGTCGGTGCTGGTCACCGAGGTGCTGCAGATCGCGCTGCTGACGGCGATCGCCTTCGCCCTGGGCTGGTCGCCGCACGGCAACCCGCTCTCCGTGGCGCTGCTCCTGGTCCTGGGGACCGCCGCGTTCTCCGGGCTCGGGCTGCTGATGGCGGGGACGCTGAAGGCCGAGGCGACCCTGGCCGCCGCCAACCTGGTCTTCCTCCTGCTGCTGGTCGGCGGCGGGATCATCGTGCCGCTGGACAAGTTCCCGGACGCGGTGCGGTCGGCGCTGGAACTGCTGCCCGTGTCGGCGCTCTCCGGAGGGCTGCGGGACGTTCTCCAGCACGGCGCCCCGATGCCGTGGGACCAGGCGGGGATCCTGGCCGTGTGGGCGGTGCTGGGGCTCGGCGCCGCGGCGAAGTTCTTCCGCTGGGAGTAGCCCCGCCGGGGCCGTACGGCTGGACTTCTCCGGGCATCCGGGTACGGACCCACCCCTCGTGAAATCGTGCACAAGCCCCGTCCTACGATGGTCGGCGTGGAAACCCCCATCTCCCTCATCGCCAAGCGCTGGACGCCGTCCACCCGGGTGGTGAAGCGCGCCGCGCTCTCCGCCGTCATGATGAGCGTCTTCATCATCGTCACGGGCGGGGCCGTCCGGCTCACCGGTTCGGGCCTCGGCTGCGACACCTGGCCCAAGTGCACCGACGACAGCCTGTTCGCCACCCCGGAACAGGGGCTGCACGGCGCGATCGAGTTCGGCAACCGCATGCTGACCTACGTGCTGTCGGCCGCGGTCGGCTGGGCGATCGTCGCCGTCAGCTCGATGAAGCCGCGCCGCCGCAAGCTGACCCGGCTGGCCTGGTCGCAGTTCTGGGTCGTGCTGGGCAACGCCGTCCTCGGCGGCATCACCGTCTGGGCGGGCCTCAACCCCTGGACGGTGGCCGGGCACTTCCTGCTGGCCAACGCGCTCCTCGCCCTCACCGTGATCACCTGGGTGCGGATCGGCGAGGGCGACGGCCCGCCGCGCCCCCGGGCCCCGCTGCCGGTGCGCCGGCTCGCCTGGGCGATCGTGGCGACCACGGTGGTCCTGATCGTCCTGGGCACCTCGGTGACCGGTTCCGGCAAGCACGCCGGCGACAGCAGCGACGTGCCGCGCATGCCGTGGGACTGGTCGGCCGCCGCCCATGTCCACGCCGTCGCCGCCTGGGTGGTCTGCGCCCTGGCCATCGCGATGTGGCTGGCGCTGCGGGTGGTGGACGCGCCCGCCGACGCCCGGGCCCGCGCCCGGGACCTGCTGCTCGTGCTGCTCGCCCAGGGCGCCATCGGGTACGTCCAGTACTTCAGCGACGTCCCCGAGATCCTGGTCGGCATCCACATGTTCGGCTCGGCCGTTCTGTGGATCGCGGTGCTCCGGCTGGTGCTGAGCATGCGCGAGCGCGGGGACGAGACGTCCGCCCCGCTGCCGGGCCCGTCCTCCGAGCGGACGGAGAAGGCGTCCGCCACGGCGGGCTGAGAGCCTTCGGGTACGGCGAAGGGGGCGGCGGGCATGATGCCCGCCGCCCCCTTCGCCGTACCCGCTCCGGCGCCGCGCCGTCGTCCCCCGGAGCGTTTCAGCTCTCGTTGGAGGGGCCGCCGACCTGGATCCCGGCCATCCGGGACCACTCGTACGGTCCCGTGCGGACCTTGAGCGCGAACTCGCCGTCGAACTCGTCGTGCAGCGTGATGCCGGACTTCGCGGCCGCGCTCTCGGCCACCGCGTACGTCGGGGCCACCAGGTCGCCCCAAGCGCCGTCCTGGCCGACCAGGACGATGCGGGCGCCCGCCTGGCCGATGTAGGCGAGCTGACCCTCCGCGCCGCCGTGCTGCTTGGCGAAGGCGCCGATCTCCCGGGCGAGCTTCGCCGCCCTGCGCTCGGCGCGCGCCGCCTTCCTGGCGTCGGTCCGCGGGGTCTGCCCGGTCTCGTTCGCTTCTACTGCCGTCTCTGCCATGAACAGGATGCTACCGACGGGTAGATGAACTGGCGACGGGCGGGGGGGGGGGGGGGGGGGCCCCCCCCCCCCCCGGGGCCGGGGGGGGGGGGGGGGGCCCGCGGGGGGGGGGGGCCCCCCGCCCCCCCCCGGAGGAACGGGGCCTGAGGGGTGTGGA
>NZ_JBIRLM010000027.1:0-99598 GCF_044330565.1 Streptomyces sp. NPDC017448
CGAATCGCTCCGCGATGCAGGCATTCCAGCGCCTTGCGATGCACCGCACCAGACGCCGCGGCCTCTCCGATCCTGATCCGCCGGACACACCCTAGAGCGGCAGCAGATCCGGCCGCTTCGCCTCGACGTGGTCGCCGGAGGACTCGCCGCGCAGTCGTCGGCCGATCCACGGGACCAGGTATTCGCGGGCCCACTGGACGTTGTCGCGCCGCGCGTCGAAGGGGCTGCGCTGGGCCTGCGGAGGCCAGGGCTGGTCGGGGTCGGCGGGCACGTCGTGGCCGAGGACCTGGGCGGCGCGCAGGGCGACGCGGGTGTGGCCCTCGGGCGACAGGTGCAGCCGGTCGGCGTCCCACGCGCGCCGGTCCTGGACGGACCGGAGCGACCACAGGTCCAGTACGGGGCACCGGTAGCGGTCGGCGATGGCCCGCAGGTGGACGTTGTACGTGGCGATCTTGCCGCGCATGTGGCGCAGCACCGGAACGCCCCGGGTGTCGAAGCCGGTGGTCACCATGACCGTGCCGACGGCGTTGCTCAGATCGGCGACCGCCCGCTCGTAGCGCTCGGCGAGGTCGTCGGGGTCGGTGCCGGGCCGGATGATGTCGTTGCCGCCCGCGCAGAAGCTGACCAGGTCGGGGGCCAGTTGCTTGGCGCGGGGGACCTGCTCCGCGACGATCTGGTCGAGGAGGCGTCCGCGTACGGCGAGATTGGCGTAGCGGAAGTTCCCGTGCGGGGAGTCACCGGGGACGGACGCCTCGTCGGGAACGGGGAGCCGGTCCGCCAGGAGCACCGCGAAGCGGTCCGCCCAGCCGACGAAGGTCCCGTCCGGGCCGGGGTCGCCGACGCCCTCGGTGAAACTGTCGCCGATCGCCGCGTACGACCCGATGGTGTTCTGCCGGTTGTTTCTCGAATCGTCTGCCACAACCCCGTATCCTGCACCGTTCGATGTGACCTACGCGACCGTAATATGGGGTTGACGGGTGGTGAGATAGACCACCCGGTCAGTTTTCGGTAAAGGCGGAATAAGCCGAGGGGTGATGTGCTGTCGCGCATCACCCCTCGCCCTTCTCGTCGTGCCGGATCAGACGGAGACGCCGTGCTGGCGCAGGTACGCGATCGGGTCGACGTCCGAGCCGTAGCTCGGGCCGGTGCGGACCTCGAAGTGCAGGTGCGGGCCGGTGGAGTTTCCGGTGGAGCCGGAGAGGCCGACCTGCTGGCCGCCGGTGACGGTCTGGCCGACGGAGACGTTGAGGGCGGACTGGTGGGCGTACTGGGAGTACATGCCGTCCTCGTGCTTGATGACGACCTCGTTGCCGTACGAACCGCTGTTGCCGGCCGAGACCACGGTGCCCGGTCCGATGGCCAGGACGGGGGTGCCGGAGGCGGCCTGGAAGTCCGAGCCGGTGTGGTAGCCGCTGGACCAGCTGGCGCCCGAAGCGCGGTACTGGGTGGTGACGTTGGGGTTGGCCAGCGGGGCGGACCAGCCCGATCCGGTGGCCTGGGAGGAACCGGTCTGCGCCGATTCGCCGGAGCCCTCGGAACCGTCCGCGGAGACCGTGTCGCCCCGGGGGGCCTCCTGGGGCGCGGCCTTCGGAGCCGGTGCGGCCTTCTTCGGCGCGGCCTCGGGGGCGGCGGACTTCGCGGCCGGGGCGGAGCCCTCGGCGCCGAGGGTCAGCTTCATGCCCGGGTGGATCAGGCCGGGGTCGTCGCCGACGGTGGAGCGGTTGTCCTGGTAGAGCTTCTCCCAGCCGCCCTTGACCTTGTGCTCGGCGGCGATCTTCGAGAGGTAGTCGCCGGAGACGACGGAGTACGTCTTGGAGGAGGCCGCGGCGGGGGCGGCGGCCGGGGCGGTGTGGGCGGCGGCGACCGAGGCGGCGGCGGGCTTCACGGCCGGGGCCGCCTGGTCCGCCGCGTTGGCGGCGGTGGCGCCGATGAACGGGAGGGCGAGTGCGGCGCCACCGGTCCCGGCGGCGAGGACGCCGCGGGAGATCGGGCCGGACTTCGGACGGCGGTGCTTACCCTGTGCGGGCATGGGGGATTTCCTCTCCGGCGCCTGCGAGGTGAGCTGTCGGGTTCGGGCTGGAGATGCCCGGTCGCGTTGCGGCGACTTCACCCCGAGCCGGTCCGGATCGCTCCGGGCCGGCGGCTTACCTGGTTCCCCCGCTCCTGCCACGTCTGTGTGGATGGGTGCGAATTCCGGGCGGCGGCAGGATTAGGCGGTCCGTCCGGATTGACGGTGACCGTAAACCGGCCGGGACGAGTGGAACAAGCCATCGGTTGCCCGGCGGAATCACCGATTCGACGGCGTCCGGGATTTCCCGTCACACTCCGTGGATTACGGATCTTGAATTTCCGCACGGGCCGGGGGAATGCCCCTGGGCGCGTTCACCACGGTCCGTCACCGATATGATCCCGCTCACCCCCGAATTCCCATCTCCCCCGTTAGCGGGGCATGTTCACCGAAATACACCAATACGGACAGGGGGTGGGCGGCGCCCTGACGCCGGGTCGGCCACGGTCGGCGCCAGGGGCCGCCCCGGGGGGCGTGAACCGGGATGATTTCCTGCCGAATCCATGTCGTATCGTCACGGGAGCGCCCTCGCCGGCGAGCCGCGCCGGCGCCAGAGACCCCAGGAGCCACCGTGACGCAGCAGGTGCCGCAGGTCCCTCCGACAGAGACCGTGCTGAGCGGAGTCCGCAACTTCCGCGACGTGGGCGGGCTCCCCACCACGGACGGGCGGCGCACCGCCTTCGGCCGGCTCTACCGCAGCGGCCACCTCGCGCACGCCACCGCCGAGGACGCGGCCTTCCTCGGCGGGCTGGGACTGCACACGATCTTCGACTTCCGCCACTCCGCCGACCACCGGCTCGACGGGTACGACATCGAGCTGCCCGGTGTCCGCAACATCAGCATTCCGCTCTCGGACCCGGCCGACGGCGCGGAGTTCTGGCGGCTGGTGGGCGACGGCAACATCGAGCAGCTGCGCTCGGTCCTCGCGGGCGGCAAGGGGGTGGACCGCATGATCCGGATGTACCGCGCGACGATCGAGGAGCGCACCGCCGAGCACAGCCGGGTCCTGCACGCCTTGGCGGAGGACAGCGTGCCGGCGCTGATGCACTGCGCGGCGGGCAAGGACCGGGCCGGCCTCTCGATCGCGGTCGCCCTGCTGGCGGTGGACGTGGAGAGGGAGGCGATCGAGGAGGACTACCTCAAGTCCAACGACCTCCACCGCCGCTACGCCGTGAAGCGTTCCGACACCTCCGAGTCCGGCATGTCGCCCGAGGTGGTGGAGCTGCTGGATCCTCTCTTCGGGGCGCGGCCCGCCTATCTCGCGGCGGCTTTCGGGGCCATCGAGGAGAACTGGGGCACGACGGACCGCTACCTGGCCGAGGGGCTGAAGGTCTCCGCGGCGACCCGGGAGCGGCTGCGCGAGCGCCTGCTCGACCAGGGCTGAACGCCCCGGCGGCGGGCCACCCCCGGGCGGGCCCTCACTTGCTCCCGGCCACCACGAAGAGCACGTAGAGGAAGCCCGCGACGACGTGGCCCGCCACCAGATAGGCGAAGAGGCGGATGATGAGGCCGCGCGGCATCCGCTTCTCCTGCGGATCCTCGCCGGCCCGGCGTCCGGGGCCCAGCGGGTCGTAGTGTTCGGAATCGGACATGACGGTCCTCTCTGTCGGCCTCGCGGCCGGTGGAGCGAAGGGCGGATCCGGCGGTGAGCGCCGGTCAGCGCGGGTGGAGCCCACTGCCGAGGCAGAGCTCGGCGGCGGGACTCTGCAGCAGGGAGTGGACGAAGAGAAGCTCCGCGCCGCAGCGGTCGACGGCCGCGATCCGGTGCGGGGTGAGCGAGTCGAAGTGGGCGCTGTCGCCGGGTTCGAGGTCGTGGACGGTGTCGCCGAGCCCGACCCGCAGCCGGCCCTCCAGGACGTACAGCCACTCCTCGCCCGGATGGACCCGGACCAGGTCGCCCTGGGCCCCGTGGGGGACGCGCACCCGCAGCGCCTGCATCGCACGGCCGGAGCCGCCGGCCTGCCGGTACATCCAGCCGTCGGCCTCCGTCCCCGCGAAGGGGCCGCCGCGTACGATCGCGTCACGTTCGGGCGGCTGCTCGCCGAGCAGCTCGGAGACCGTCGTACCGTAGATGCGGGCGAGCCCCAGCAGCATGGGCAGCGAGGGCTGCCTGCGGCCGGTCTCCAGCCGGGAGAGGTGGGCCGGGGAGAGCCCGGCCCGGCCGGCGGCGGTCTCCAGGGTGAGACCGCGGGCGCGGCGCAGGTCACGCAGGCGGGGTGCGACGCCGGGGAGCTCGTCCGGCGCCCCTTCGTCCGGAGGGTTCATGGAACCATTGGGCCAGGATCTTTCCTCAGAGGCAAATAACTTGCCCCAGAGGCAAATAACCCTCGCCTCCCGGGCCGGTCAGCGGTCGGCCACCGCCTGTTTGACCAGCGTCCGGCCGAAGTCCCACATCAGTCCACCGCCGCTGTGCGCGTCGTCCATGACGGAGGTGAACGCCGTCACGAAGCGGTCCACCTCCGCGTCCCCGATGATCAGCGGGGGGATCAGCTTGATCACCTCCAGGCGGTCGCCGGACACCTGGGTGAGGATGCGGTGCTTCCGGAGCAGCGGTACCACGACCATCTGGGCGAAGAGGCCCTTGCGGGCCGCCTGGAGCACGGTCCAGCGGCTGCGGAGCTTCAGCGAGGCGGGCCGGCCGAACTCGATGCCGATCATCAGCCCGCGCCCGCGCACCTCGTGCAGCAGCTCGTAGCGGTCCACCAGGGCGGCCAGCCGCTCGCGCAGCAGGTCGCCGGTGCGGCGGGCGTTCGCCACGGTCTCCTCGTCCTCCATGACCGCGAGGACGGCGAGGCCGGCCGCCATCGCCTGGGCGTTGGACCCGAAGCTGGCGGAGTGGACGAGGACGCGGTCCATCGAGGAGTAGACCTTGCGGAAGATCCAGTCCTTGCCGAGGGTCGCGCCGACCGGCACGTAGCCCCCGGAGAGCGCCTTGGCCACGCACACCAGGTCGGGTTCCACGCCCTCCTCGTGCTGGTAGGCGTAGAAGTCCCCGGTCCGGCCCAGGCCCGTCTGGACCTCGTCGGCGATCAGGAGCGCCCGGTGCCGGTGCAGCAGCTCCTGCGCCTCGCGCAGATAGCCGGGCGGGGCCGCGTGCACGCCCTTGCCCTGGATGGGCTCGACGACCAGCGCCGCCACGTCGCCCCGCCCCAGCTCGCGGCGGAGCGCGTCCAGGTCGCCGAGCGGGACGGCCGTGTCGGGCAGCAGCGGGGCGAAGCCGTCGCGGAAGCCGCGTTCCCCGTTGACGGACAGGGCTCCGGTGGTCAGCCCGTGGAAGGCGTGGTCGCAGTAGAGGACCCTGGGCTTCCCGGTGGCGTACCGCGCGAACTTCAGCGCCGTCTCGACCGCCTCCGTGCCGCTGTTGCCGAAGAAGACCCGGTCCAGATGCGGGCTGTGGGCCAGCAGCCTCTCGGCGAGCAGGCCGGGCAGCGGCTGGCAGTCGAAGCGGGTGAGGTCGGCGAGCTGGGCGTCCAGCACGTCGTGCAGGGCCCGGCGGACGACGGGGTGGTGGCGGCCGAGGCCCATGACGCCGAACCCGGCGAGCATGTCGAGGTAGTCGTCGCCCTCCGCGTCCCAGAAGTACGCTCCCTCGGCCCGCTCGTAGACCTTGTCGAAGCCGATGGTGTGCAGCATGCGCGGCAGCTGGTGGTTGAGGTGGCGCGCGTGCAGGTCGTACCGCTCGGCCCCGCGCTCGGCCAGGAGCCGTGCCAGGTCGAAGCCCTGGCGTCCGCCGTCCGTCATCGCCCGCTCTTCTCCTTCGAGGTGCTGCCGCACAGGGCCGGGGAAGTGCTGCCGCGCGGGTCCGGCCGCCCCGGGGGCGCCGTGGCGGCCGGACCCGCCGCGTCGGTCACCGGCTCACCGGTTGCTGCTGACGGTCTCCCGCGCCGCGCGCAGGGACTCCTTGAGGGACCCCATGGTGGCCAGCACCGCCGTGGGCTCGTAACCGCAGTGCGCCATGCAGTTGGCGCAGCGCGGGTCCTTGCCCCGGCCGTACTTCTCCCAGTCGGTCTCCTCGATGAGCTGCCGGTACGTCGGTACGTAGCCGTCGTTCATGAGGTAGCAGGGGCGCTGCCAGCCGAAGAGGGAGTAGTTGGGGATCGCCCAGGCGGTGCACGGGAAGTCCGCCTTGCCCTCCAGGAAGTCCAGGAAGAGCGGCGAGTGGTTGAGCCGCCAGCGGGCCCGGTTGCCGCCCGCGAACGCCTTCCTGAACAGCTCCCGGGTCTGCTCGACGCCGAGGAAGTGCTCCTGGTCGGGTGCCTTCTCGTAGGCGTAGGCGGGCGAGATCATCATCTCGTCGACGTGCAGGTCGTCGTTGAGGTAGTCGAGCACCTCGATGATGGTCTGCGGGGTGTCGGTGTTGAAGAAGGTGGAGTTGGTGGTGGTGCGGAAGCCGCGCCGCTTGGCTTCCTTCATCGCGGCGACGGCCTCGTCGAAGACGCCCTCCTTGGCGACCGACTCGTCGTGCCGCTCACGCAGTCCGTCGATGTGCACGGCGAAGGCGAAGTACGGGGACGGGGTGAACTTGTCGAGCTTCTTGCGCATCAGCATCGCGTTGGTGCAGAGGAAGACGTACTTCTTCCGCGCGACGAGCTGGCGCACGATCTCGTCGATCTGCGGGTGCATCAGCGGCTCGCCGCCGGCGATGGAGACCATCGGGGCCCCGGATTCGAGTACCGCGCCCACCGCCTGGGCGACCGGCATGCGCTGCTTCAGCACACCGGCCGGGTGCTGGATCTTCCCGCAGCCCTCGCAGGCGAGGTTGCAGGCGAACAACGGCTCCAGCTCGACGATCAGCGGGAACTTCTCACGCTTGCGGAGCTTCTGTTCGAAGAGATACGTCGCGACCTTGATGGACTGACGGAGCGGCATGGCCATCTGGCTCACCTCCTGGGGAGCGTTGAGGATCGGTGCCATTCGTGGAAAGCCGGAAGGACGGCACGAAGAACGAGGAACGCCGATATTCCACCGCGTACGGTGCCGATGCGGACGAGCTCATGCTCTGGAGCGTCCACGACCACCCGGACGGCCGCAACCGGACGGGGCCCGTGGCACAGGGCGGTACGCAGGGTCGCGGCGGACTCCATGTCGACCGCGACGGCCCCGCCCGCCCGCAGCGCGGCCCGCTCGGGCCCCCGTACGACGTGGTCGGAGCCGGTGAGGGGGCCGGTGTGGACCGTGCGGCCGGGGAAGGCGCGGGAGAGGGCGGCGACCAGGACGCCGGTGCCCGTACAGGGGGTGGTGCCGTCGGCGTCGCGGGTCTCCTCGGCGACGACGAGGTCTCCGGGGTGCATCCCCGGGGCGAGGCCCGCACAGAAGCCGGAGGCGACCACCGCCGCCTCGGGGGCCCCGCCGGGCCCGAGGGCCCGCGCCACGGCCGCCTCCGCCGCCCGCGGCCCCATCCCGGTGCGCAGCACCCGGAGCGGGCCCGGGGCGCCCCGGGCGCTGCGCAGGGCCGCCTGCTCGATACCCAGGGCACAGGCGACCAACAGCGGCGGCACCGTCCCCCCGGGCCCCCGCGGATCGCCCATCAGGCCCCCTCGGCGGCGTCCGGGCGGGCGGCGAAGGGCTCGCCGTGCACGAAGCGGCCGAGTGCGGTGAGGGGGAAGACCTGGCGGTAGAGGTGGTAGTTGATGGAGAAGTCCCAGGGGAAGCCGGTGCCGGTGAAGTACGGCTCGTCCCAGGAGCCGTCGGCCTGCTGCGCCTCGGTCAGCCACAGGACGCCCCGGGCGACGGAAGGGGTGTCCCGGCGGCCCGCGGCGAGGAGCGCGAGCAGCGCCCAGGCGGTCTGGGAGGCGGTGGACTCGCCGTGCCCGATCCACTTCTCCTCCTGGTAGGAGCGCAGGTCCTCGCCCCAGCCGCCGTCGTCGTTCTGCACGGACTCCAGCCAGGCGACGGCCCGGCGGATCGCGGGGTGCCCCGCGGGCAGCCCGGCGGCGATCAGGGCCGGCACCACGGACCCTGTGCCGTAGACGTAGTTGACGCCCCAGCGGCCGAACCAGGCGCCGCACGCCTCCTGTTCGGCGAGCAGCCACTCGACGCCCTCGCGGGTACGGGGGTGGCGCGCGAGCCCCTCGACGGCGAGCATCTCCACGACATGGCCGGTGACGTCGGCCGAGGGGGGATCGATGACCTCCCCGAAGTCGCAGAACGGGAGGCGGTTGGGGAAGGCGCTGGTGTTGTCGGCGTCGAACGCTCCCCAGGCCCCGTTCCGGGACTGCATGCCGAGGCTCCAGCGGACCCCGCGTGCGATGGCCGCCTCCAGGCGGGCGGGATCGGGATGGCGCACCCGGCGCAGCGCCAGGACGACCTCGGCGGTGTCGTCGATGTCGGGGTAGTTGTCGTTGTGGAACTCGAACGCCCAGCCCCCGGGGGCCAGTTCGGGCTTGCGCACCGCCCAGTCTCCGGGACGGGTGATCTCCTCGGCCAGCATCCAGTCCGCGGCCTTCACCAGAGCGGGGTGGTCGGGTCTGAGTCCGGCGTCGGCCAGCGCGATGGTGGCCAGGCAGGTGTCCCAGACGGGCGACTGGCATGCCTCGACCATCCGGGCGCCGTCCTCGCGCCGGACGGCGAAGCGGTCGAGGGAGGCCAGGCCCGCCTTCATCACCGGGTGGTCGAGGTCGTAGCCGAGGAGGTGCAGGGCGATGATGGAGTAGACGGCGGGCGGCTGGATCCCGCCCCAGCAGCCGTCGTTCTCCTGGCGCTCGATGATCCACCGGGCGGCCGCGTTCATCGCGATCCGGCGCACCGGGCCCGGGGCGACCTTGTGGTAGAGGTGCAGCCCCTTGTCGAGGCGTTGGAAGAGCCCGTCCCAACTGGTGGGCGGGGCGAGCTTCCTGGGCGGGTTGGGGTGGTCCGGGTCGGTGTGCAGCTCGTCCAGGGGGAAGGGCGCGGGGCGTACCGGGCGCTTGGCGGAGACGATGGTGAGCGGCACGATGGTCTGCCGGGCCCAGCAGCCGAAGTCGTAGATGTTGAGCGGAACCCACTTGGGGAAGAACATCAGCTCGGGCGGCAGTTCGGGGAGGTCCTCCCATTTCCACCAGCCGAACAGGGCGAGCCAGATGCGGGTGAAGACGCGGGCGGCGGCGATGCCGCCCTGCTCCCGGATCCAGCCGGAGGCGCGTGCCATGTGCGGCTCGTCGGGGCGGTCCCCGGCCAGCCGCAGGGCGACGTACGCCTCGATGGTGGCGGAGAGGTCGCCGGGCCCGCCGTAGAAGGTGTTCCAGGTGCCGTCGCCGAGCTGTTCGCCCCGGATGAAGAGGGCGGCCGCCCGGGTGGTCGCCGCGTCCTGGATCCCGAGGAACTGGCGCAGGAGCAGGTCCTCGGCGTCCATCGTGACGTTGGTGGCGAGGTCGCCCTTCCACCAGCCCTGCTCGTCCTGTCTGCCGAGGAGGTGCTCCACCGAGCGTTCCGCGGCCCGTCGCGCGGCGGCGGTGACGTCGTCCGCGGGAGTGGTGACGTCCTCCGTGGCGGTGGTGGCGCCGTCCGTGGCGGTGGTGACGCCCTCCGCCAGGGTGGTCGTGTCGGTCGGACCGTGGGCCATGGCCCTGACGGGGTTCGCGGCCCCGGTCGATCCGTCGGTCGTCGCTGTCATGAGCTTCCCCTTACGTGCAGTCGGTTCTCTGCTGTGCTGGGGTCTCCGTCGGCCGACGCCCCGTCAGGGGCGCCGGCCGGCGACTGCGAGTCATATGCGAAGCGTGGTCATCTCTTGCGTACCACCACGAAGTCGGCGAGTTCGGTGAGCTGTGCGCGCACCCGGTGCGGCATGTCGACGGCGTGCAGCGCCTCGATGGCGATCGCGTGCTGACGACGGGCTTCCTGGGCGGTCCACTCGCGTCCGCCCGCCTCCTCGATGAGCGCCGCGCGGGCGGCGAACTCCTCTTCGGAGAAGCTGTCGAAGTCGTTGCTCTTGGCGTCGGCGGCGAGCAGTTCGCCCAGCCGTTCGGAGGCCTCGCCGCCGGCGGCGAGCGCCGCCACGACGGGCAGGGACTTCTTGCGCTGGCGCAGGTCGCTCCAGGTCTGCTTGCCGGTGGACTCCGGGTCGCCCCAGATGCCGAGCAGGTCGTCGACGGCCTGGAAGGCGAGACCGAGGTGGTAGCCGTACGCCTCCAGGGTGTCGGCGGTGCGGTCGTCGGCGCCGCCGAGGACCGCACCGATGGAGACCGCGCAGGCCAGCAGGGCGCCGGTCTTGTTGCCCTCCATCTCCAGGCACTCCTCGACGGTGACCCGCTCGCGGTGCTCGTAGGAGATGTCCTGGGCCTGCCCGTCGATGAGCTTGCGGCTGGCGGTGGTCAGCCGGCGGGCCGCGCGGCCCGCCTCGGCCGTGCCGAGCTCCAGCAGCAGGTCGTAGGCGAGCGCGAAGAGCGCGTCGCCGACCAGGATCGCCTGGGCGGGTCCGTGCACCTTCCAGACGGTGTCGCGGTGGCGGCGCTGCTCGTCGCCGTCCATCAGGTCGTCGTGCAGCAGCGAGAAGTTGTGCACGAGTTCGACGGCCACGGCGCCGGGGATGCCGGCCTCGGCGGGGGCGCCGGCCGCCTCGGCGGACAGCAGGGCGAGCGCGGGGCGCACGGCCTTGCCGCCGTCGCCGTCCGAGGGCCGCCCCTCGGCGTCGATCCAGCCGAAGTGGTAGGCGGCCACGGTGTCCATGGGCGGTGCGAGCCGGTCCACGGCAGCCCGCAGGACCGGCGCTGACAGGGCTCGTCCACGCTCCAGAAGCGCGGTGACGTCCGCGGTGTCCACCACGGTGTCGACAGCCGGATTCGCCGGGGTCACTGACTCTCCTCTTGTTCCGGTGGTACTGCTCATGCCGCCTCCTGCAGCGGATGTCCTGGGGGGCGGCCGAGGCCGTGGAGGGCCGCGTCGGCGGCGGCGGCGCCGCTGCGCACGGCGCCCTCCATCGTCGCGGGCCAGCCGGTGTCGGTCCAGGCCCCCGCCAGCTGGAGGCCGGGCAGCCGGGTGCGGGGGCCGGGGCGCAGCCGTCCGACGCCCGGGGTGGGTGCGAAGGTGGCGGTGCGCTCCCGGGTGACGAAGAAGTCGCGGATGCCGGCGCCGCGCGCGGCGGGCAGCAGCCGCTCCAGCTCGGGCAGGTAGCGGGCGCGCAGTTCGGCGACGGGCAGGTCGATCTCGTCCTGGGCGGCCGACTGCGAGACGGCCAGGTACTGTCCGGCGCCGGTCAGCCCCGAGGAGTGGGTACGGTCGAAGACCCACTGGACCGGGGAGCCGATCGCGGCGAAGAACGGCCTGCGCAGCACCTTGCGGTCGTAGACGACGTGCACGTTCAGGATGGGCGCGTTGTCGATGTCGAGCAGCAGCTCGGGCTCGTCCAGCGCCCCGGCGGGCAGCAGGTCGTGGGTCTCGGTCTGCGGCACGGCGAGCACGACGGTGTCGGCGGTGATCCGCTCCCCCACCCGCTCCACGGCCCAGCGGCCGTCCTCGGTGCGGGTGAGGGAGCCGACCTTGGCGCGCAGCTCGGTGCGGACGCCCGCGGTCTCCAGCGCCTTGCGGGCGAGGGTGTCGTGCAGGTCGCCGAGCGGCACGGTGGCCCAGCCGATGTCGGCGGCGCCGGGATCGGAGAGCAGGCCGGTCCGGAAGACCTTCGCCGCGAGCGCCATGGAGGCGTTCGGGGCGGTGGCGTTCAGCGTGGCGACGCCGACGAGGTCCCAGAGGGCTTCGATGGTGCGTTCGGACTGGCCGTGGCGGCGCAGCCAGGTGGCGAAGTCGATCCGGTCCAGCTCGGGGTCGGCGGGGTCCAGGCGGCCCAGCGCGAGGGCGGCGCGGCCCACGCCCGCCTTCTCGGCGAGGGAGAGGTGCGGGTAGGCGGCGAGTCCGCCGGCCAGGTGGAACGGCACCGGCAGGGCGGTACGGCGCAACCGTCCCAGGCGGGGCCCGGCGGCCCGGCCGACGTCCAGCACGGGCACGTCGAGGCGGTCCTGGAGCGGGGCCAGGGAGGCGCCGTCGATCCGGTCGAGGAACCAGCGGTAACCGGTGCAGCAGCGCAGGTAGACGTGCTGGCCGTTGTCGACGGTGAGGTCGCCGCGCTGGAAGGAGAAGGCGAGGCCGCCGAGGCGGGGGCGGCCTTCCAGAAGGGTCACGTCGAGTCCGGCGTCGGCGAGCCGGAGCGCCGCGGTGACGCCGGCGAGGCCGCCGCCGACGACGACGCCGACGGGGCGCGTGCTCTCGTCGCTCATCCCTGCCCCTCTCGCCGGATGGTGGCCCTGTTCCGGGCGCTCACCATGAGGATCGTCGCAGTCGGTGACGCGTCGGGCCACCGGAGGGTTGCCCGGGGGCCGGGTCCGTACGGGGGCATCAGGCACGCCCCCTGGCGGTGAGACGGGAGACGTGGCGGGCGTCCATACCCGACAGGCCGCGCACCGCGACGTACGCCTTCTCGTGGCCGGGCAGCGAGACCCGGCCGCGCAGGACGGCCCCGGGGTCGCGTTCGATCCGGTCGAGGAGGCGTCGGTAGATGCCGGCCATCGCCGCGACGCACGCGCCGCTGCGGCGGTCGAGCATCGGCAGCAGCCGGTAGCCCTCGGCGAACAGGGCGCGGGCCCGGCGGACCTCGAAGTGGACGAGGCCGGCGAAGTCGGAACCGGTGGGCGGGGCGGCCCGGTGGAAGCCTGCCGAGCAGCCGAATTTGGCCAGGTCGTCGGCGGGCAGGTAGGTGCGTCCGTTGCCGGCGTCCTCGCGGACGTCGCGCAGGATGTTGGTGAGCTGGAGGGCGAGGCCGAGGGTGTCGGCGTACTCCGCGGCGCGCTCGGTCCCGGGGGCGCCGGGCGAGGTGCCGAAGACGCCGAGGCTGAGGCGTCCGATGGCCCCGGCCACGCACCGGCAGTAGGCCCTGAGGTCGCCCCACGTCTCGTAGGTGGCGCCCCGCACGTCCATCAGGACGCCGTCGATCAGCTCGTCGAGCCCGTCGAGCGGGAGCGGGAAGCGGCGGGCGGCGTCGGCCAGCGCGACGGCCACCGGGTCGGTGTCGTCCTCGTCGACGGCGTCCTTGCGGATGCGCTCCAGCAGCTCGCGGGTGCTCTCCAGCCGGCTCCGCTTGGTCTCCGGGTCCAGTTCCCCGTCGCCGATGTCGTCGACGCGACGGGAGAAGGCGTACAGCGCCGACATGGCCTGCCGCTTCTCGTTCGGCAACAGCCTGATGCCGTAGGCGAAGTTACGGGCCTGCTGTCCGGTGACGGCCTCGCAGTAACTGTACGCGGCCTGCACCGGCGGCGACATGGACGTCGTCTGTCCCTCCACGGCGCGGCTCACCTCTCTCCACGTGCTCTGCTCAAGACGGTTCCCACTTCCCGCAGCAGGCGGGTCCTGGTGGACTTCGGCGGTCCGGGCAGGACGTCGAACCCGGCGGCCGAGATCGCGCCCAGCGCGGCGCGGCCGCCTCCGACGAATCCGGCCAGGAGCAGTCTCAGCCTGCCCTCGACGCTGCCCACCAGAGGGGGGCCTTCCTCCAGCAGCTCGCTCGCCCGCTGCGCCTCGTACGCGATGAGGGCGCGTACGGAGGCTCCCGCGGAGGGCGCGGCCAGGTCGGATTCGGTGACCCGGAAGCGTTCCATGTCCTCGGCGGGCAGGTAGATCCGGTCGCGTTCCAGGTCCTCGGCCACGTCCTGGACGTGCTCGACGAGCTGGAGCGCGGTGCAGACGGCGTCGGAGCGGCGGATGCGGTCCGGGCTCGCGGTGCCGGTGAGGGCGAGGACCAGGCGGCCGACCGGGTTGGCCGAGAGTTCGCAGTAGGCGGCCAGCTCGGCGTAGGTGCCGTAGCGGCGGATCTTCTGGTCCTGGCGGTTGGCCTCGATCAGGCCGAGGAAGGGCTCGGGGGTGAGCGCCCGGCGTCGCACGGTGGGGCGCAGGCCGCGCAGCAGCGGGTGGCGCGGATCGCCGGTGGCGGCGAAGACCCGGTGGAGGTCGGCCTCCAGGGCGTCGAGCACGGCGAGGCGGTCGTCGCCCTGCTCCGGCTCCAGACCGAGGTGGCGGACGTCCGAGCCGCCGGGGGCGAGGTCGCCGTCACCGATGTCGTCGACGAGCCGGGCGAAGCCGTAGACCGCCATCAGGTCGTCGCGCCAGGCTCGGGGCAGGAAGAACGGCGCCACGGGGAAGTTCTCGTCCGCGGCCTTGCCGAGGGTGGCGTCGCCGGTGCGCGCCTCGGGGGTGGGGGTCACTGCCTACCGCCCGGCGCGGGGACGGCGGAACCACGTCGGAGCTGGAGATCTTCCGTCAATGCCGTCACATCTCCCGTTCTACACTGCTGACCCAAAACAACCCTTTTCGGACACGCCGCTCATTCTTTCGAGTGCATTGCGGCAAAGCGGGCGGTGCCGGGGCGATTCGCCCTACTCGCCATGAATCAGCACCGCTACAGCCTACGTTGTACAGCTCACAGGGGACCGGCGGGGTGGAGTGCCCGCTCCACTCCCCCGCCCGTACCTGTCAACTTTCCCCGCGCATGGCGGGGATGGCCTCATCCGCCGGGAGGAGATCGATCCCGGCGCGTACTGCGAACGCCTCCGGCCGGGGCGGGCACGGCGCGGCCCCCGCAGGACCGGTCCGGCGGGGGCCGCGGCCGGGACGCCTCCCGGCGCTCGGACTACTCGCTACTTGCCCGTCTCGCGCTCGTACGCCTTGAGGACTTCCTCGGTGGGGCCGTCCATCAGGAGTTCGCCCTTCTCCAGCCACAGCGCGCGGTCGCAGGTGTCCCTGATCGACTTGTTGTTGTGGCTGACCAGGAAGACGGTGCCCGCCTCCTTGCGCAGCTCGCGGATGCGCTCCTCGGAGCGCACCCGGAACTTGCGGTCGCCGGTGGCCAGCGCCTCGTCGATCATGAGGACGTCGTGGTTCTTGGCGGCGGCGATCGAGAAGCGCAGCCGCGCCGCCATACCGGAGGAGTACGTCCGCATCGGCAGGGTGATGAAGTCGCCCTTCTCGTTGATCCCCGAGAAGTCCACGATCTCCTGGTACCGCGCGCGGATCTCGTCGCGGCTCATCCCCATCGCCAGACCGCCGAGCACGACGTTGCGCTCGCCGGTCAGATCGCTCATCAGCGCCGCGTTCACCCCGAGCAGGGAGGGCTGGCCGTCCGTGTACACGTGGCCGGATTCGGTCGGCAGGAGGCCGGCGATGGCCCGCAGCAGCGTCGACTTGCCGGAACCGTTGGTGCCGATGAGGCCGATGGCCTCGCCCCGGTAGGCGGTGAAGGAGACCCCGCGCACGGCGTGCACCTTCCGTACGCCGCGCTCCTCGCCCTTGCCGCGCCGCAGCATGCGGCTCAGCGCGGCGGTGGCGCTGCCCCGGCCGCCACCCGTGCCGTTGACCCGGTACACGATGTGCACGTCGTCGGCGATCACCGTGGGGACGCGCCCCTGTGCGTTGTCATCAGCCACGGCCGTACCGTTCCTCTGCCTTCCAGAAGTACACGAATCCCACGACTCCCAGCAGCACGGCCCAGCCCAGAGCGACGGCCCAGACGTGGTCGGGCAGGTTCTCGGAGCCGTATCCGTCGATCAGGGCGAACCGGACCAGGTCCATGTAGACCGCCGCCGGGTTGTACTGGAGCACGTCGGCGATCCAGGCCGGCTTGTCCTTCAGCATCACCGGGATGGAGAACATGACGCCCGAGGCGTACATCCAGGTCCGCATGACGAACGGCATCAGCTGCGCGAGGTCGGGGGTCTTGGATCCGAGCCGTGCCATGACGAGGGCCAGACCGGTGTTGAAGACGAACTGGAGGAGGAGGGCGGGGATCACCAGGAGCCACGACGGCGAGGGGTAGCTGCCGAAGATGACGGCGACCGCGACCAGCACGATCATCGAGAACAACAGCTGCTGGAGCTGTTGGAGGGAGAAGGAGATGGGGAGTGAGGCCCGGGGGAAGTGGAGGGCGCGGACCAGGCCGAGGTTGCCGGAGATCGAGCGGACGCCCGCCATCACGGAGCTCTGGGTGAAGGTGAAGACGAAGACGCCGGTGACCAGGAACGGCACGAAGACGTCGTGGGAGATCCCCTCCCTGGTCCCCAGGATCAGCCCGAAGATCAGGTAATAGACCGCCGCGTTCAGCAAGGGCGTGACCACTTGCCACAGCTGGCCGAGCTTCGCCTGGCTGTACTGCGCGGTCAGTTTCGCCCGGGAGAAGGCCAGGATGAAGTGGCGCCGGCCCCAGAGCTGTCGCATGTATTCGAACAGCCCGGGCCGGGCGCCGCTCACGGTCAGGCCGTACTTGGCGGCCAGCTGGGCCGCGTCGAGGCCCTCGTCGGCGGACGGCGGGGTCCCGAGGGCTACCCCACCGTCGTGGGTGGTGTCACTCACAAGTTGAAACTCTCGTCTTCACGCGCAGCCAGTCGCGAGCGCGGCTCAGGCGGACAGGTTCCGGAAAGAAAATACGCCTCATGCTCTCAGAGGAAAGCCTCTCAGATGACCGGAGGTCGGCCCAGCCTCGTCAGCCGCCACACCGTACGCCACCTCATCGGGCGACGGGGCCCGCAGGGGGTCGACCAGCCCTCCCCGAACCCCCCGAACCATGCCTTGAGCGCGGGCGGCGACGGGCGTCTGACCAGGGTCAGCAGCAGCCAGACCCCGAGGTAGAGGGGGATCAGCGGGGCCGGCAGGTTCCGGCGGGCGAGCCAGACCCGGTTGCGGGCCACCATGCGGTGGTAGACCGCGTGCCGGGACGGGGCGGTGGTGGGGTGGTGCAGCACCATGTCGGCGCGGTAGTCGATCATCCAGCCCGCGTCCAGCGCCCGCCAGGCGAAGTCCGTCTCCTCGTGGGCGTAGAAGAACTCCGCCGGAAGCGGACCTACCTCGGCGATGACCCGGGTCCGCACGGCGTTGGCGCCGCCCAGGAACGTCGTGACGCGCGAGGAGCGCATCGGGTCGGCGGCCCGCAGCCGGGGTACGTGCCGCCGCTGGGTGGCTCCGGTGTCGGGGTCGGTGATGCGGAAGGTGACGATCCCGAGCTCCGGGTCGGCCGCGAAGGCCTGGCGGCACAGCTCGGCGGTGTCCCGGTTCGGGAGCAGCCCGTCGTCGTCCAGGAAGAGCAGGGCGTCCACGTCCGTCCCGCCGGGGCCGAACGCCTCGATGCCGACGTTGCGGCCGCCGGGGATGCCCAGGTTCTCGGGCAGCTCCACCGTGCGCACCCCGGCGGGCACCGCCGGGACCGGGGCGCCGTTGCCGACCACCACGACCTCGATCCGGTCACCGTGCTGGGCGGCGACCGAATCGAGGAGGGCGCGGAGTTCGTCCGGGCGGTCGCCCATGGTGATGATCACAGCGCCCAGCTTCACGGGCAGGGTCACTTCAGCCTGCTGGACGCCAGGACGGAGACCAGGTGCAGCAGGGTCTGCAGGAGCGCGATGCCGGCCATCACGGCCACGGTGAGGCGGGTGTAGAACAGGTCGCCCCCGATCGCGTCCACGACGGCCACCACGAGGATCACCAGCGACGCCTCGATGCCGAGGATCAGCCGGTGGAACTTGAGCGCCGCCGCGGCCCGGCGGGCCAGCGCCATGCCGGAGGAGCGCGGCTCGGAGGCCGCCTCCTTCACCGGCGGCAGCCCGCCCTGGTGGCGGGCCACGCCCACCAGGTCCGTCTCGGCCTTGATCAGGATCGCGCCGAGCGCGGCGAGCGTCCCGAGGAAGGCCCAGAGCCAGTCGATCCGGCCCTCGCCCCAGATGTCGGCGGCGCGCAGGCCGAGGCCGACCAGGACCGCCGCGTCGCACAGGTAGGCGGCGACCCGGTCCAGGTAGATCCCGCTGAGCGAGTACTGCTTCTTCCAGCGGGCCAGCTCGCCGTCCACACAGTCCAGCAGCAGGTAGAGCTGGACCATCAGCACCCCGAGCACGGCGCCCGGGACGCCCGGCACCAGCAGCGCCGGGGCGGCCAGGGCGCCGGCCAGCGTCATCACGTACGTCACCTGGTTCGGCGTGACGCGGGTGTTGACCAGGTAGCGGTCCACGCGCAGCGAGACCTCGCGCATGTACAGGCGTCCGGCCCAGTGCTCGCCGCTGCGCCGGTCCTTCACCCCCGGGGCGTGGACGACCGGACGGAGTTCAGCTACTGATGGTCGTCGCATAGTCGGCGTACGCGTCCCTGATCTGGTCGGTGGACAGGTTGAGGTGTTCCAGGATCGTGAAGCGCCCCGGCCGCGTCTGCGGCGCGTAGCCGACGGCTTCGACGAACTCGTCGACGCTGAACCCGATCTCCTGCGGCAGGACCGGCAGACCGTGGCGGCGCAGTATCGACGCCATCAGGAGGGACTCCTGGCGGGCGCCGCGCAGGTGCATGGCGAAGCAGGCGCCGAGGCCGACCTGCTCGCCGTGGCTGGCCGCGCGCTGGGGGTACAGCAGGTCGAAGGCGTGGTTGATCTCGTGGCAGGCGCCGGACGCCGGACGCGAGTCGCCCGCGACCGACATCGCGATGCCGGTGAGCACGAGCCCCTCGGCCAGCACCTTCAGGAAGGCGTCGTCGCCCACTCCGCCGGGGTGGCGCAGCACGGCCTCGCCCGCCTGGCGGGCCATCGCGGCCGCCAGGCCGTCGATCTCCTCGCCGTTGACCTCGTGGGCCAGCTCCCAGTCGGCGACGCAGGAGATGTTCGAGATCGCGTCGCCGATGCCGGAGCGGACGTACCGGACGGGCGCCTCACGGATCACGTCGAGGTCGATGACCACGGCGATCGGGGTGGGGACTCCGTAGGAGCCGCGCCCGTTGTCGTTGTCCAGCGTGGCGACCGGCGAGCACAGGCCGTCGTGGGAGAGGTTCGTCGCGACGGCGACCAGGGGCAGCCCGACCCGCGCCGCGGCGTACTTCGCCACGTCGATGATCTTGCCGCCGCCGAGGCCGACCACGGCGTCGTACCGGTTGCCCTTGATGCCGTCGGCGAGCTTCACCGCGGAGTCGATCGTGCCGTCGGACACCGGGTACCAGTCGGCGCCCGGCAGGACCGGGGCGAGCCTCTCCTTGAGGGCGCGCCCGGAGCCGTCGCTGATCGCGATGGCGAGCTTGCCCGACGAGGAGATCCGCTGATCGGCCAGAAGACCCGCCAGATCGTCCATGGCGCCCCGTCGGATGTCGACGACGACCGGGGACGGAATGAGCCGGGTCAGTACTGGCACGCGATCTCCCGGCCCTTGGCGAGGTCGTCGTGGTTGTCGATCTCGACCCAGGTCACGGTGCCGATCGGAGCCACGTCCACGGTGAAGCCGCGGTTGACGAGCTCCTGGTAGCCGTCCTCGTAGTAGAGGTCGGGGTCGCGCTCGAAGGTGGCCTTCAGGGCGTCCGCCAGCTCCTCGGCGGCCTCGGCCTCGATGAGGGTGACGCCGATGTACTCGCCGGTGGCGGTGGCCGGGTCCATCAGCTTGGTGATGCGCTGGACGCCCTTGCCCTCCGCGGTGATCACCTTCATCTCCTCGTCGGCGAGCGCCTTCTCGGTGTCCAGGGCGAGGATGATCTTCCGGCCCTGGCCGCGGGCGTCCAGGAGGGTCCTCTCCACGGAGACCGGGTGCACGGTGTCGCCGTTGGCGAGGATCACGCCGCGCTTGAGGACGTCACGGGCGCACCACAGGGAGTAGGCGTTGTTCCACTCCTCGGCCTTGTCGTTGTCGATCAGCGTGAGGGTGACGCCGTAGGTCGCCTCCAGCTCGGCCTTGCGGGCGTAGACGGCCTCCTTGCGGTAGCCGACGACGATCGCGACCTCGGTGAGTCCGACCTCGGCGAAGTTGGCCAGCGTGAGGTCGAGGACCGTCTTGTCGCCGTCGACAGGGACGAGCGCCTTGGGGAGCGTGTCCGTGTAGGGGCGCAGACGTCGTCCTGCACCGGCTGCCAGTACGAGGCCGATCATGCGAGTTCTCCTTCGTCGTGTACGGCGGGGGCCGAGGAGGACACCCAGAAGCGGATGGACTCCACGAGCACCACCAGAGCCACGGCGACCGCGAGTGCGGTCAGGGCCGTGGTGAAACCTGAGGCGTGGGTGAGTACGGCGGCGAGGACGGCCACCAGCGCGGTACGGCCCTCGTGTCCACCGATCGTCCGCACCAGCCACTGGGGCGGCGCGCCGGTGCCTCCGCGGATGCGGTACACCGTGTCGTAGTGATGGTAGGCGACGGCCGAGACGAGCCCGAAGGCCGCCGGAACGGCGTGCGGGACGTCGCTGCGGACCGCCAGTACGAGGATCGTGACGTACTCCCCCGCCCGGAAGAACGGGGGCACCAGCCAGTCGAGCGCGCCCTTGAGCGGGCGGGCGACGGCCAGGCCGGAGAGGAGCGCGTACACCGCGGCGGCTGCGACGGTGAGCCAGCTTCCGTACGGGAGGAAGAGGGCGGCGCCGATCATCACGAGGGCGCCGAGCAGGGCCGTCGCCGGGGCCGTGAACGTGCCCGGGAGGCCGGGGGCGACGGCGGCGACGGCCCGGGCGAGCGGGCCGGAGTCGGCGAGGTCCGCGAGCGCCCGCGCGGCCCGGTCGGTGCGGTGGGCCCGGCGGGTCAGCGAGCGCAGCAGGCGGCCCGCGGTGGTGTAGCAGGCGGCCAGGGAGCAGCCGACGAGCAGGGCGTAGAAGACGATGCGCGGGGTGGTGAGCGCGGTGAGCACCGCGATCATCGCCCAGCGCTCGCCGATCGGCAGCACGATCATCCGGCGCGCCCAGACCGTCCAGCCGACGCTGTCGAGCTTGTCGGAGAGGGCGGCGGTGGGACTGGTGTTGGCGACCGCGTCGTGGTTGGCCTCGTTGAACGAGAAGTCCACGACGTGGCGGCAGGCCTGGAGGACCATCGCGCCCAGCGCGAGGGCCCATACGTCGTCACTGCCGCCGCGTACGGCGCCGATGGCGAGCCCGGCGTAGTACGCGTACTCCTTGGCCCGGTCGAAGGTGGCGTCCAGCCAGGCGCCCATCGTGGAGTACTGGAGCGAGTAGCGGGCGAGCTGCCCGTCGGTGCAGTCCAGCACGAACGAGACGAGGAGCAGGATGCCCGCCGCGACGTAGCCGCTCCGGGTTCCGGTGGCCGCAGCGCCCGCCGCGACGAGCGCGGTGATCAGCGAGGCGGTGGTGACCTGGTTCGGGGTGAGGCCGCGGCGGGCGCACCAGCGGGCGATGTAGCGGGAGTACGGGCTGATGCCGTAGGTGGTGAAGAAGCCGTCGTGGGCCTTGACCGCGCTGCGCAGCCGTACCGTCTCGTCGTCGACGGAGGCGAGACCGGCCTCGGCGGCGGCCTGCTGCTCCGGATCGGTGGGGACGGCCGCGACGAGCGAACCGAGGGCGGGGCGCTGTACGGCGATGCCCTCGGCCTCCAGCGCGACGGCGATACGGCCCGGAACCGTGCGGTCCTCGGGCGCCGGGTCGGCGTCCGGATCGACGACGGGGGCGCCCGCGCCGACGGCCGCCGTGGTGCGTCGCAGCGCGCGCAGCAGGGCGCCGCGCGCCTCCGGCTGGGCGGTGAGCGCGCCGGGGACCGCGGCGGCCGGGAAGCGCGGGTCGGTCAGCCCGAGCCGCAGCGCGTGGACGTGGCCCACGAAGCGCGGATCGACGAGGGCGACCCGGCGGCCGGCCGGGACGGCGGCGAGGAGGGATGCGGCGTCACCGGCGTCGGCGGCGGTCTGCACCTCGAAGCCCAGGGACCGCAGGTCGTCCGCGAGCGACGACCCGGGTACCGGCGTACCGGTGAGGATGGCGGTCGACAGACGAACTCACTCCTTGGCACTGGCGTGGACGGCACACCGGGGCGCGGCCACATGGCGGGCCGGCGGTATGTCGGCTGAGGCTATCGGATGAACGGAAGGCCGAGTTCACCGCCCGTTTGTGCGCCGTTCGGGTGGACCCGCGAGCCCGCCCGGCGCCGGCGATCATCATCATCGATCGGGGCCCCGGCCCACAAACCGCCGGTCGGTCCCGGGCGGCGGGACGCTTAGGCTGGCGGTCATGACATGGCTGATCACAGGCGGGGCGGGGTACATCGGGGCACACGTGGCACGCGCCATGGTCGCGGCGGGCGAGCGGGTCGTGGTGCTCGACGACCGCTCCAGCGGCCTGGTGGACCGGCTGCCGGAGTCCGTCACGGTGGTGGAGGGCTCCGCCTCGGACCGGGCCCTGGTGGAGAGGGTGCTCACCGGCCACGGGGTGAGCGGTGTGGTGCATCTCGCGGCGAAGAAGCAGGTCGGCGAGTCCGTGGAGAAACCGCTGCTGTACTACCGGGAGAACGTCGCCGGGCTGGCCGTCCTGCTGGAGGCCGTGGTCGCGGCGGGGGTGCCGCGTTTCCTGTTCTCCTCCTCGGCGGCCGTCTACGGCGTACCGGACGTGGGCCTGATCACCGAGGAGACGCCCTGCCTGCCGATCAACCCGTACGGCGAGACCAAGCTCGCCGGGGAGTGGCTGGTGCGGGCCGCGGGCAGGGCCCACGGGATCTCGACCGCCTGTCTGCGCTACTTCAACGTGGCGGGCGCGGCGGCCCCGGAGCTGGCGGACACCGGGGTCTTCAACATCGTGCCGATGATGTTCGAGCGCGTCACGCGGGGCGAGGCCCCGAGGATCTTCGGGGACGACTACCCGACGCCGGACGGCACCTGCGTCCGCGACTACATCCACGTCGCGGACCTGGCGGAGGCGCACCTCGCCGTCGCGCGGCGGCTGGACGGGGCGGGCGCCGGCGACCTGACGCTGAACGTGGGCCGGGGCGAGGGCGTCTCGGTGCGGGAGCTGGCCGAGGTGATCGGCGAGGTGACGGGGCACGAGCTGACGCCGGTGGTGGAACCGCGCCGGGCCGGTGACGCCCCGAAGGCGGTGGCCTCGGCGGCGCGGATCGCCGAGGAGGTGGGCTGGACGGCCCGGCGGGGTGTGCGGGAGATGGTGGAGTCGGCCTGGGAGGGCTGGTGCCTGCGCCACCCCGAGGCCCGGGCACGGCGGTGCCCTTGACCGTGGCGGCGGGGCGGCGTCCCGGGCCGTGTCCGCACGGGGGCGCCCCGGACCGTGGCCGCGCCGGGGCTTCCCGGACCGTGTCCGCCCCGGGGGCTCCCCGGTCGTCGGCGCTCTGACCTGCGGAACGTTTCCGCAGGTCAGAGCAGATGACAACGGTGTTCAGTCCCGTGTTGCCCGATACCCCCCACCCGTAGTTCACTGGGCCGGGCCGGGCGGTTCCGCGCCGGCACGTCCTACGGAGCTGGAGGCGTTTCGCATGGGGGCTGGCCACGATCACGGGCACACGCACGGCGGGCCGCCTCCGACGGGCACGGCGGCCGCCGCGTACCGGGGCAGGCTCCGGGTCGCCCTGGCGATCACCCTGGGCGTGATGGTCATGGAGATCGTCGGCGGCGTGCTCTCCGACTCGCTGGCCCTGATCGCGGACGCCGCCCACATGGCCACCGACGCCCTGGGGCTCGGCATGGCCCTGCTCGCCATCCACTTCGCCAACCGCCCGCCCTCCCCGCACCGCACCTTCGGCTTCGCCCGTGCGGAGATCCTGGCCGCGCTCGCCAACTGCCTGCTGCTGCTCGGCGTCGGCGCCTACCTCGTCTACGAGGCGGTGGAACGGTTCATCACCCCGGCCGAGACGAAGGGCGGGCTCGCCATCGTGTTCGCCGCCGTCGGGCTGGTGGCCAACGTCGTCTCCCTCTCCCTGCTGATGCGCGGGCAGAAGGAGAGCCTGAACGTGCGGGGCGCCTACCTGGAGGTGATGGCCGACACCCTGGGTTCGCTCGCCGTGATCGTCGCGGCGGGCGTCATCATGGCGACCGGCTGGCAGGCCGCCGACCCGATCGCCTCGCTGGTGATCGGCCTGATGATCGTCCCCCGGACGGTGAAGCTGCTGCGGGAGACCCTGAACGTGCTCCTGGAGGCGGCTCCCAAGGGCGTGGACATGGCGGAGGTACGGGCTCACATCACGGCGCTGCCCGGGGTCCTCGACGTCCACGACCTGCACGCCTGGACGATCACCTCGGGCATGCCGGTCCTCTCGGCGCATGTGGTGGTGCGCCAGGAGATGCTGGACTCGATAGGGCACGAGAAGGTGCTGCACGAGTTGCAGGGCTGCCTCGGGGACCACTTCGACGTGGAGCACTGCACCTTCCAGCTGGAGCCGAGCGGTCACGCGGAGCACGAGGCGCGCCTCTGCCACTGAGGCGTCACGGACGCCGTCCGCACACCCCCCGCGTACCGGGCGGTCCGGCAGGTTTTCACGGTGCCGGACGCCGGGGTGCCGGCCCCGGCCCCGGGGGGGGCTCCGTTCCCCTTCCGGCGGGCGTGATCCGTCGTCCGGCGGCCTCCGGGGCCGACGGGCCGTCCGCCACGCCGCCCCCGCCGGGTGCGGCGGGACGGACATGCCCGGACCCGAAGTACGGACAAGCGGCTTTTGTGCGGCAGACTTGACCGGACTCCAGGGGCCCGGCGCACCAGGCCGGGGACCAAAGCGAAGGATGGGTATGCCGACCACACCAGCCACCGCGACGCACAGCTCGTCGGACGGAACCGCAGACGCGATCATGCTCGAACTGGTCGACGAGAACGGCACCACCATCGGCACCGCGGAGAAGCTGGCGGCCCATCAGGCCCCGGGCCAGCTGCACCGCGCCTTCTCCGTCTTCCTCTTCGACGAGCAGGGGCGGCTGCTCCTTCAGCGCCGGGCGCTCGGCAAGTACCACTCCCCCGGCGTCTGGTCGAACACCTGCTGCGGCCACCCCTATCCGGGCGAGGCCCCGTTCGCGGCAGCCGCCCGGCGTACGCACGAGGAGCTGGGGATCTCGCCCTCGCTGCTGGCCGAGGCGGGCACGGTCCGCTACAACCACCCGGACCCGGCCTCGGGGCTGGTGGAGCAGGAGTTCAACCACCTGTTCGTGGGGATGGCGCAGGAGGCGCTGAAGCCGGACCCGGAGGAGGTCGGGGAGACGGCCTTCGTGACGGCGGCGGAGCTGGCGGAGCGGCACGCGCGGACGCCGTTCTCGGCCTGGTTCATGACGGTGCTGGACGCGGCGCGGCCGGCGATCCGCGAGCTGACGGGGGACTCGGCGGGCTGGTGAGGACCGCCCGGCCCCGGGGTACGCGTGCCCCGCCGCCGGGACGTTCGCGGGGCGGCCAGAGCTGCGTCTTCAACGGTCAGAGCTGCGTCTTCAACGGCAGCACCGCCCAGATGGTCTTGCCGCCGCTCGCGGTGTGCTCGACGTCGCAGGTGCCGCCCGCCTCCGCGGTGATCACCTTGACCAGCAGCAGGCCCCGGCCGCCGGTCTGCGCGTAGTCCGTCTCCAGGGCGGTGGGGCGGTAGGGGTGGTTGTCCTCGACCGAGACCCGGACCCGGTCGGCGGCGACGGCCACCTCGACGGCCAGCTCGGGCGAGAGCAGCGCCGCGTGTTTGACGGCGTTGGTGACCAGCTCCGAGACGATCAGCAGCAGCCCCTGGAGGACGTCGTCCTCGATCGGCACGCCCTGCCGATCGAGGAGGTCGCGTACGGCGTGCCGGGCGCTGGGCACGGAGGCGTCCACGGCGGGGGCGGTGAAGCGCCACACCCCCTCGTACGACACGGGGTCGGCGGGGGCACTCCCGAGGCTCTCCATCGTCCGGCACCAGCTCTCACTCGCACTGCACTGACCGTCGAGTAAAGAGTGTTGGGAATGGCTTGGTCCGCCCCGTGCCACTGGCCGGAAGTAGCGAGGTATCGGCGCTATTTGACCAAACGTGCGGAACCTTGCACGGCCCTGGACTATTTCTGTTTTCTTTCCGGCGACTTGCTCCGCCTGCCGCCGTGCGGCGCCCTCTCGTCGCGTCGCCCCGACACCGCGCCCACGATGCGCCGGCCGCCGAGGCCGAGGGCGAGCAGGCCGAGCCCGTCGAACAGCAGCGCCAGCGAGAAGAAGCAGCCCAGGACGTACAGACTGCTGTGCGGCCAGTCGAACAGCACCAGCAGGCCCAGCAGCAGGCCGAAGGCGCCCTGGAGCAGCGTCCACCCCATCTGCGGACCGCGTACCACGACGCTGCCGACGAGCCGGAAGACTCCGCCGGTCAGGAAGAGCAGGGCGGCGAACATGGTCAGCGCCTCGGCCGTGCCCTCGGGGTGCTTGATGACGACGACGCCCGCGGCGAGGTTGAGGGCCGCGACCACGACACCCAGCCAGAAGTAGTTCGTGCCGCGCGAATCGATCGCGTGCAGCAGCCCGACCAGGCCGCCGACGAGCAGCAGCCACCCGAAGAGGAGCATCGAGGTGAGGGTGGCCACGCCGGTGTAGACGAGGCCCAGGGCCCCCGCGATCACCAGGAGGGCGCCGAGCAGGGCGAGCCGGCCGAAACTGCGGTTCAGCCTCCGGCCCTCGGCGGTCGGTTCGTTCATCGACGGCTCCTCACGGTGCGTGACCGGATCGCACCCCCTTCTTGATCATAGGTTCGAACCGTGGGGATAGCATCCGGCGCATGGACCGTACGGAACCTCGGCTCGTCGCGACCGTCGAGCACGGCGTCGCCACCGTCGTGATCGCCAACCCCGCCAAGCGCAACGCCATGACCCCCGCGATGTGGCGGAGCCTGCCGGAGCTGCTGGAGCGGCTGGCGGCCGATCCGGCGGTCCGGGTGCTGGTGCTGACCGGGGCCGGTGACACGTTCTGCGCCGGGGCCGACATCTCCACGTTGCGGGAGGGCGCGGAGACCGCGCAGGGCCTGGCGGTGGCAGCCGAGGAGGCGCTCGCGGCGTTCCCCCGGCCGACGCTGGCGGCGGTACGCGGCTACTGCGTGGGCGGCGGCAGCCAGCTGGCCGCCGCCTGCGATCTGCGGTTCGCGGAGGAAGGGGCCTCCTTCGGGGTCACCCCGGCCAAGCTGGGCATCGTCTACCCCGCCTCCTCGACCCGGCGGCTGGTCGCCCTGGTGGGTCCGGCCACGGCCAAGCACCTGCTGTTCTCCGGCGAGCTGATCGGCACGGAACGGGCGCTGCGCACCGGCCTGGCCGACGAGGTGCTGCCGGCGGGCGGCCTGGACGAGCGGGTCGAGGAGTACGTACGGGTGCTGGCGTCGCGCTCCCGGCTCACTCAGGCGGCGGCGAAGGAGTTCGCGGCGGGGCGGACGGACCGGGAGGCGCACTGGGCCGGCGAGGCGCGGGGCAGCGCGGACGCGGCGGAGGGCGTCGCCGCCTTCCTGGAGCGGCGGGCGCCCCGCTTCACCTGAGGGCCGCCCCGCGCCCCGGCGGGCCGCCGGTACCGCCGGGGCGAGGGGGCGAACGGCAGGGTCTACCGCGCGCCGTGGCGGCTCCTGGCCCGCCACTCCTCGACGAGGGCCGCCGGCGCCTTCTCGGGCGAGCCGCTGTCGTAGGGCGGCTGCGGGTCGTACTCCGTGAGGAGCTGCACCGAGCGCGCCACGTCGTCGCCCGCGATCCGGCCGAGCAGGGTCAGACCCATGTCGATGCCGGAGGAGACGCCGGCGGCGGTGACGTACTTGCCGTCGAGGACGACGCGTTCCCCGGTGGGCTCGGCGCCGAACTCCTTCAGCGCCTCCAGCGCCAGCCAGTGCGAGGTGGCCCGCCGGCCCGTGAGCAGTCCGGCGGCGGCCAGCAGCAGCGACCCCGTGCAGACCGAGGTCGTCCAGGTGGTGGCGGCGTCGGCCGAGCGCAGCCATCCGAGCAGGGCCTCGTTCTCCATCTGGTCGCTCTGGCCGGGGCCGCCGGGCACGATCACCACGTCGGGGGACGGGACCTCGGCGAGCGTCCTCTCCGCGACCAGCGCGAGGCTTCCGGTGTCGTTGCGGACGGGACCGGTCCGCTCGGCGACGAAGACGGTCTCGGCGCCGGGCGTGCGGCTGAGGATCTCGTAGGGGCCCACCGCGTCCAGGGCGGTGAAGCGGTCGAAGAGCACGATGGCGATCTGCACGGGAACGGCCTCTCTGTCGGTCGGTCAGGGGGTGCGGTTCAGGTGCCCGTACGGTTCAGGCACGGGGTGCGGGCAGGGGGGCGCGGAAGCGGCGGCGGTATTCGGCGGGCGCGGTCGCCAGCGTCTTGACGAAGGCCCGCCGCATGGCCTCCGAAGTGCCGTAGCCACTGGCGCGGGCGACCTGCTCGACGCCCTCGGCCGTGTCCTCCAGGAGGCGGCGCGCGTGCTCCAGGCGGACGCGCTCGACGTACCGTCCCGGCGTCGTCCCGGTCTCCGCCCGGAACGCGCGGGCGAAGTGCCGGGGCGAGAGCCGGGCGCGCGCCGCCAGGGCGTCGACCCCGAGGTCGGCGGCCGGGTTCCGGTCGATCCAGAGCTGGACCTCGCGCAGCGGTTCGCGCTGCGCGGTCTGGGCGCTGAGCTGGGCGCTGAACTGGGCCTGGTTGCCCGGGCGGCGCAGGAACACCACGAGGTGCCGGGCGATGTCCAGCGCGAGCTCCCGCCCGTGGTCCTCCTCGACGAGCGCGAGGGCGAGGTCGATTCCGGCGGTGACACCCGCCGACGTGGCCAGCCTCCCGTCCCGTACGAAGATCGGTTCGGGGACGACCTCGACGGCCGGGAAGTCGCGGGCCAGCCGCTCGCAGTAGTTCCAGTGGGTGGTGACCCGGTGGCCGTCCAGCAGCCCCGCTCCGGCCAGCAGCAGCGCCCCGGTGCAGACGGAGACGAGCCGGTCCGCCCGGGGTGCGTGCTCGCGCAGCCAGCCGGTCAGCTCCGGGTGGGAGCCGCGGGTGCCCCGGCCGCCGGGGACCAGCAGGGTGTGCGGTACGGGCGCCTCGGCCAGGCGGCCGTCGGGAACCAGGGTGAGGCCGCTGGTGGAGCGGACCGGGCCGCCGTCGAGCGAGGCGGTCCGCAGGTCGTAGGAGACCCCCTCCGCGCGGGAGGCGCCCGCGAAGACCTCCATGGGGCCGCTCACATCGAGGCTCTGGACGCCGTCGAACAGGACGACGAGCACGGTTCGCTGCTTCACGTCCGCCATCCTGGGCGGCGGGCGGTGATGGCCGCAATGACGCGTACCCCACCTTTTCTGCCACGGTCCGGCCCGGCGCATCCGTCCGCCGTCTTCCGGGCGCGGCCCGCCGCCCCGGGGTTCCCTGCCGTACCGACCAGTCGGTAACGTTCTGGTATGGATACTCTCCCGGCCCGCGCGGAACGCCGCTGCCACAACGCCGTCAACCCGCTGCACTCCTGTCTCTTCTTCTCCCCCGACCTGGGCGCGGAGATGGGGAAGATCGGCATCGAGGACCCGGCCGCCGCCTACTTCGCGACCCGGGCCGCCGCGCTCGGCGCGGTCGGCGCGGGCGCCGTAGCCGCCGCCTTCTACAACTTCAACCCGGTGCTGGTGGCCCGCCATGTGCCGGCGGTCTGGGAGACCGCCGGTCCCGAGGTGGTCCTCGGAGCCCGGCTGCGGGCGGCGGACACGACGCTGCGCCGGCTGCTCGGCGAGGAGGCCGTCGCCTCCGAGGAGATGGCGGAGGCGGCCCGCCTCGCGCTGCGCGCCACCGAGGCGTGCACCCCGCACGCCCGTCCGCTGTACGCCGCGCACGCGGACCTCCCGGTGCCCGAGGAGCCGCACCTGGCGTTCTGGCACGCGGCGACGCTGCTGCGCGAGCACCGGGGCGACGCACATCTCGCCGCCCTGCTCACGGCCGGCCTGGACCCGCTGGAGTCGCTGGTCAGCCACACGGCCACCGGGAAGGGCATGGCGATCGGCTGGATCCTCTCCTCCCGCGGCTGGCGCCGCACCGACTGGGAGGCGGCCTGCGGTCGGCTGCGGGAGCGCGGACTGCTGGAGGCGGGCGGGGAACTGGCGCTGACCGAGGCGGGGACGGCGCTGCGCGCGGAGGTCGAGGAGGCGACGGACCGCATGGACGTCGCCCCGTACGCGCACCTGGGCGCGGACGGCGTGGAGCGGCTCACCGAGCTGGCGCGCGGCTTCCTCTTCACGGCCGCGGCGGCGGGAGCCTTCCCGGCCGCGGCGACCGGCCGGGGCTGACCCCGCGCCGCCCGGGGCCCGGCACGCACCGCCGGGCCCGGGCGTGTCGTCCGAGGGCACGCGACACGGCGCCCGGCCACGCGGCACAATGCAGGCCCGGGGGCGCCCCGGTACAGCAAGAACGTGCTCAGCGGGACCGGGCACGGCCAGCACAGCCAGTACGAGAAGGCGAGTCGGGAAAACCGTGACGACGTCCATCGAAGGCAGGATCGCCGAGGAGCTCGGCGTACGTGAGCGGCAGGTCAGGGCGGCCGTCGAGTTGCTCGACGGCGGATCGACCGTGCCGTTCATCGCGCGCTACCGCAAGGAGGCGACCGAATCCCTCGACGATGCGCAGCTGCGCACGCTGGAGGAACGGCTGCGCTACCTGAGGGAGCTGGAGGAGCGGCGTACCGCGATCCTGGAATCCGTACGCGAACAGGGCAAGCTCGACGAGGCGTTGGAGGCGAGCATCCGGGCCGCCGAGACGAAGGCGCGCCTGGAGGACATCTACCTGCCGTTCAAGCCGAAGCGGCGGACGAAGGCGCAGATCGCCCGCGAGGCGGGGCTCGGACCGCTGGCGGACGGCCTGCTCGGCGACCCGTCGGTCGACCCGCTCGTGGCCGCCGCCGCGTTCGTGGACGGCGACAGGGGCGTCGCGGACGCGGCGGCCGCCCTGGAGGGCGCCCGCGCGATCCTCACCGAGCGGTTCTCGGAGGACGCCGACCTGACCGGCGAGCTGCGCGAGCGCATGTGGACGCGCGGCCGGCTGGCGGCGAAGGTGCGCGAGGGCCAGGAGGAGGCGGGCGCGAAGTTCGCCGACTACTTCGACTTCGCCGAGCCGTTCACCGCGCTGCCCTCGCACCGGGTCCTGGCGATGCTGCGCGGCGAGAAGGAGAACGTGCTCGACCTGGTCCTGGAGCCGGACGCGCCCGAGGCCTCGGAGCAGCCGGGTCCGACCGCGTACGAGAACATGATCGCCCGCCGCTTCGGCGTCGCGGACCGGGGCCGCCCCGGCGACAAGTGGCTCGCGGACACCGTGCGGTGGGCGTGGCGCACCCGGATCCAGGTGCACCTCGGCATCGACCTGCGGCTGCGGCTGCGCACGGCGGCGGAGGACGAGGCGGTACGGGTCTTCGCGTCGAACCTGCGCGACCTGCTGCTCGCCGCCCCGGCCGGGACGCGGGCGACGCTCGGCCTGGACCCCGGCTTCCGTACGGGGGTGAAGGTCGCGGTCGTCGACGCCACCGGCAAGGTGGTGGCCACCGATGTGATCCACCCGCACGTGCCCGCCAACAAGTGGGACCAGGCGTTGGCGAAGCTCGCCCGCCTCGCCGAGGAGCACGCGGTCGACCTGATCGCGATCGGCAACGGCACGGCGTCCCGCGAGACGGACAAGCTCGCCGGGGAACTGATCGACAAGCACCCGGAGTTGAAGCTCACGAAGGTGATGGTCTCGGAGGCGGGCGCCTCGGTGTACTCCGCCTCCGCGTTCGCCTCGCAGGAACTGCCCGACATGGACGTGTCGTTGCGCGGGGCCGTCTCCATCGCCCGGCGGCTCCAGGACCCGCTGGCCGAGCTGGTGAAGATCGATCCGAAGTCGATCGGCGTCGGCCAGTACCAGCACGACCTGTCCGAGGTGAAGCTGTCCCGTTCGTTGGACGCGGTCGTCGAGGACTGTGTGAACGGCGTCGGTGTGGACGTCAACACCGCGTCCGCGCCGCTGCTTTCGCGGGTCTCCGGCATCAGCGCGGGGCTGGCGGAGAACATCGTGGCGCACCGGGACGCCCACGGCCCCTTCCGGTCCCGCAAGGCGCTCAAGGACGTGGCACGGCTCGGCCCGAAGGCGTACGAGCAGTGCGCGGGCTTCCTGCGCATCCGGGGCGGCGACGACCCGCTGGACGGTTCCAGCGTGCACCCCGAGGCGTACCCGGTGGTGCGGAGGATGGGGAAGACGGCGGGCGGTGAAGTGGCCTCGCTGATCGGGAACACGGAGGCGCTGCGGGCGCTGCGCGCGGCGGACTTCGTGGACGACATGTTCGGGCTGCCGACCGTGACGGACATCCTCAAGGAGTTGGAGAAGCCGGGGCGCGACCCGCGTCCGGCGTTCCGTACGGCGACCTTCAAGGAGGGCGTCGAGAAGATCGGCGACCTGGAGCCGGGCATGGTGCTGGAGGGCGTCGTGACGAACGTGGCGGCGTTCGGCGCCTTCGTGGACGTCGGCGTCCACCAGGACGGGCTGGTGCACGTGTCGGCGCTGTCGAAGGCGTTCGTGAAGGACCCGCGCGACGTGGTGAAGCCCGGGGACATCGTGAAGGTCAAGGTCATGGACGTCGATGTGCCGCGCAAGCGGATCTCGCTGTCGCTGCGGCTCGACGACGAACCGGGCGCGGGCGGCGGCTCCGGCGGCGGGCAGGGCCGGGGCGAGCGGGGCGGTCGTCCGCCGAAGCAGCGCCAGGGCCAGGGGTCCGGTGGCGGCCAGGGCCGACAGGGCGGCGGCCGGGACCGGCGTGGCGGTGGCGGATCCCGTCAGGGCGGCCAGGGCGCCCCGGCCCCGGCGAACAGCGCGATGGCGGACGCCCTGCGGCGGGCCGGTCTCACCGAGCCGAAGCCGGGCGGCGGCGGCCGGGGGCGCTGAGCCCCGGGGGTCTTGGGGGGGGCGGGCCGCCGGGTGCGGCCCGCCCCCCGGGCTCGTGCAGGGAGTCGCGGTGGTGGGGCGCGGTCCGCTGAACGCGCTGCGGCGGGTCCGGCCTCTGCTGCGGGCCGATCCGCGACTGACGTGCGGTGAGGCTTCGGTGCAGTAGCCGTCAGGGGCGATCCCGGCTCTGGCGGCGCGGACGGTAAATCGGTACGTCCTGACGGGGTCTGTCGGCGAGTACAGCTGAGGCAGGAGTCCGGGGTGGGCACGATGTTCTGCCGTCACACCCACACCGGCATTCCCCTGGACGATCGCGTGGGCATCGACATGGAGGGGGCCGCGCCCGGGCTTCGCCTGTCAGGGGTGGTCGTCATCATGTGGTTATGAACAACCCGAACCTGACCACCGGCAGCGTATGGCGACTCCACCACGGCGACCACGAGATCGCCCGGCTGACTGTGACCGGCGCCGACATGCCGTGGGTCCACGCAGAGGTGGAGACACTTACTGGTTTCGCAGAGTTCCGTCCTGACTTCGCCGGGCAAGAGCGGGCCATTGATGAGGAGGACTGGGAGCGGGCCGAGGCCTGCTGCACCCGGATCCAAAGCGCACTCACTCTGACGTTTCCCGACGGCAGCCCGGTCGCGGAGTTCATGTTGCACATCCACGACGACGGCACCGCCGGCTGGCGCTGGTACGACGAGTCCTTCGACGGGATGGGCCAGTGATGCGCTGGGTGCGCTGCCTCTGGGACGAGGAAGGCATCTCGTTCTCCTTCGAACTCGACGCTGACGGATACGTGATCCGGCAAGTCGAGCTTCAAGAGCCCGGAGGCGAGGCTTTGGCCGCCGCGTCGCTGACCGAATGGCAAGAAGCTCACAAGGGCGACCGGTCGTCGGAATACGAGAGTGTCTACGGGGTGACCGCAGAACTGCCCATTACCGCATGGGAGGGGCATGTTCCGCAGTGGCTGTCGGCCGACGAGTTCGAGAGGGTTTGGTCGACCGCCCGTCAGCAGATCGAGAACCGGCGTCCGCGACCTCCTGCCTGAACACGTCCACGACGTTCCGCACGATGATCAGCCGCTTGCGGGCACGAGGTGGTCGCCCAGCAGCACCAGGACATGTCCGCTGCACGCCGCGCCCCGAAGTCCGAGGGCTTCCCCGAGGTCCTCTACTCCGGCAGCCTCTGTCGGCTCCTGCCGTACCAGGAGCCTCCGGCGGCGTCGTCTGTCGGGCGATGCGCACGCCGATGTGTCCGGGCGCGCCGCGTCCTCCACATGGCGCCCACGTCCTGCTCAGACTTCCTTGACCCGGCCGTCCGCCACTTCGACGCGGCGGGTGGTGCGGACCGCCTCCAGCATCCGCCGGTCGTGCGTGACCAGCAGCAGGGTGCCGGTGTACGTCTCCAGGGCCGCCTCCAACTGCTCGATGGCGGGCAGGTCCAGATGGTTCGTCGGCTCGTCGAGCACCAGGAGGTTGACGCCCCGGCCCTGGAGCAGGGCGAGGGCCGCACGGGTGCGCTCCCCCGGCGACAGGCTGGTGGCGGGGCGCGTCACATGGTCCGCGCGCAGCCCGAACTTGGCGAGCAGGGTGCGGACTTCGGCCGGCTCGGTGTCGGGCACGGCCGTGCAGAACGCGTCCAGCAGCGTCTGCGCGCCGAGGAACAGCTTGCGGGCCTGGTCCACCTCGCCGACGACGACGCCCGAACCCAGCGCCGCGTGACCGGAGTCCAGCGGCAGCCGCTCCAACAGGGCCGCCAGCAGGGTGGACTTCCCCGCCCCGTTGGCCCCGGTGATGGCGACCCGGTCCGCCCAGTCGATCTGGAGCGAGGCGGGGCCGAAGGTGAAGTCGCCGCGTACCACGCGTGCTTCGCGCAGCGTCGCGACGACGGAGCCCGACCGCGGGGCGGAGGCGATCTCCATCCGCAGCTCCCACTCCTTGCGGGGCTCCTCCACGGTGTCGAGGCGTTCGATCATGCGCTGGGTCTGGCGGGCCTTCGCGGCCTGCTTCTCGCTGGCCTCGCTGCGGGCGTTGCGGCCGAGCTTGTCCCCGTCGGTGGCCTTGCGGCGGGCGTTCTTGACCCCCTTGTCCATCCAGGAGCGCTGCATGTGGCCGCGCGCTTCGAGGGACGCCTTCTTGTCGGCGTACTCCTCGTACTCCTCGCGGGCGTGCCTGCGGGCGGTCTCCCGCTCCTCCAGGTAGGCCGCGTAGCCGCCGCCGTACAGGGTGATCTGCTGCTGGGCGAGGTCCAGTTCGAGCACCTTGGTGACCGTGCGCATGAGGAACTCGCGGTCATGGCTGATGACGACGGTGCCCGCGCGGAGGCCGGACACGAAGCGCTCCAGGCGCTCCAGGCCGTCGAGGTCGAGGTCGTTGGTGGGCTCGTCGAGGAGGAAGACGTCGTAGCGGGAGAGGAGCAGCGAGGCGAGTCCGGCGCGGGCCGCCTGGCCGCCGGAGAGCGCGGTCATGGGCCGGTCGAGGCCCACGGTCAGCCCCAGCTCGGCGGCGACCTGCGCGGCCCGTTCCTCCAGGTCCGCGCCGCCGAGGGCGAGCCAGCGCTCCAGGGCCTCGGAGTACGCGTCGTCCGCGCCCGGGGCGCCCGCCACGAGGGCCTCGGTCGTCTCGTCCATGGTGCGCTGGGCGTCGGCGACCCCGGTGCGGCGGGCCAGGAACGCGGCCACGGTCTCGCCGTCGCGGCGCTCGGGCTCCTGCGGGAGGTGGCCCACGGTGGCGGTGGGCGGGGACAGCCGCAGCTCGCCCTCCTCCGGGCGGTCGAGTCCGGCGAGCAGGCGGAGCAGGGAGGACTTGCCCGCGCCGTTGACTCCGACGAGACCGATCACGTCCCCGGGGGCGACGACGAGGTCGAGCCCGGCGAAGAGCGTGCGGTCGCCGTGTCCGGCGGCGAGGTCCTTGGCGACGAGGGTGGCAGTCATCAGGGTGCCGATCCTAGTCTCCGCCGGGTGGTGCCCGCGGCCCTGCCGCCCCTGGCCGGGGGATTCCCGTTTCGGTTAGCGTCCGGGCAGCGACGGACGCGTGGCGGGAGGACAGGGGTGACCCCGATGGCGGATGTGATCGTGGTGGGCGGCGGGGTCGTCGGTCTCACCACCGCCGTGACGCTGGCGGAGCGCGGGCTGCGGGTGCGGGTCTGGTCGCGGGATCCGGCCGGTTCCACGACGTCGGCGGTGGCGGGGGCGCTGTGGTGGCCGTACCGGATCGAGCCGGCGGAGCGGGTGGGCGGCTGGGCGCTGGAGACGCTGGCGGTCTACGAGGGGCTGGCCGCCGCTCCGGAGGAGACCGGCGTACGGCGGGTGGCGGGGTTGCACGGCGGGGAGCGGCTCGCGGCGCTCGGGGCGTGGGCCGCGGGGTTGAAGGACGCCGCGGAGACGCCCGAAGGGCTGCGCGTGACCCTGCCGCTGCTGGACATGCCGGTCCATCTGGCGTGGCTGGAGCGGCGGCTTGTGGCGGCGGGCGGGGTGGTGGAGCGGCGGGCCGTGTCGGGGTTCGGCGAGGCGGCGAAGGTGAGCCCGGTGGTGGTGAACTGCACGGGGCTCGGGGCGCGCGAACTGGTGCCCGACGCCGGGGTGCGGCCGGTGCGGGGGCAGCTGGTCGCGGTGGAGAACCCTGGGATCGGGGAGTGGTACACCGAGGCGGATCCGGCATCGGACGCGACGACGTACTTCTTCCCGCAGCCGGGGCGGCTGGTGCTGGGCGGTACGGCCGAGGCGGACGATCCGCGTACGGAGCCCGATCCGCGGACCGCTCGGGAGATCGTGGCGCGGTGCGCGCGGATCCGGCCGGAGATCGCCGGGGCGCGGGTGCTCGGGCACCGGGTGGGGCTGCGTCCGGCGCGGGAGGCCGGGGTGCGGATCGAGGCGGAGGCGCTGCGGGGCGGCGGTCTGCTGGTGCACAACTACGGGCACGGCGGCGCGGGCGTGACCGTGGCCTGGGGCTGCGCGCGGACGGCGGCGGCGCTGGTGGGGTGAGGGGCCGGGCGCATGGGGGGCGGGGGCTCTGTCGGTGTGGGCGGCGCACGGCCGGAGCCCGCGGCCGGTGTGCGGTCGCGGGCTCCGGGCGGGCGTGCGGCTGAGCGGCTGAGCGGCTGAGCGGCTACAGAGTCAGTCGGCGGGCCGCTCCTTCTTCTCCGTGGAGAGGGCGGAGGTGGCCGTGGAGCCCGAGCCGCCGGACTCGTGCTGGTGGCGCTCGTCCGTGACCGGCGTGGTGCCGGGGCCGATGCGGATCTCGAAGTCGCCGTCGTACTTGGCGTGCCCCTCGATCACCGCGGACTCGACCGCCTCCACGCCGAACTCCCGGCGGACGATCTGCGGGTCCTTGCGCAGGTCCCGCATCAGGGCCACGCACATCCCGAGCATCACGATGACGAAGGGGGCCGCCACCAGGATGGTGAGGTTCTGGAGCCCTTGGAGCGCGTTGTCCTTGCCCTCGCCGATGAGCAGCATGATCGCGGCCACGGCCCCCGTCACGACGCCCCAGAAGACGACGACCCACGTGCCGGGTTCCAGGACGCCCTTCTGCGAGAGGGTGCCCATGACGATCGAGGCGGCGTCGGCGCCGGAGACGAAGAAGATGCCGACCAGGACCATCACGAGGATGCAAGTGACCGTGGCGATCGGGAACTCCTGGAGAACGCCGAACAGCTGCGCCTCGGGGGTGTCGGCGCCCTGGAGCCTGCCGGCCTCGTCCAGCTTCATGGCCGAGCCGCCGAAGACGGCGAACCAGATCAGGCTGACGGTGCTGGGCACCAGGATGACGCCGCCGACGAACTGGCGGATCGTGCGGCCGCGGCTGATCCGGGCGATGAACATGCCGACGAAGGGCGTCCAGGAGATCCACCAGGCCCAGTAGAAGACCGTCCAGCTGCCGAGCCAGTCCGCGACGTCGCCGCCGCCCGTGGCCTCGGTGCGCCCGGCGAGCTGCCCGAGGTCGCTGAGGTACGCGCCGATGGAGGTGGGCAGCAGGTCGAGCACGATGATCGTGGGGCCCGCGACGAAGACGAAGACCACCAGGAGCAGGGCCAGCACCATGTTGGTGTTGGACAGCCACTGGATGCCCTTCTCGACGCCGGAGACCGCGGAGAGGACGAAGCAGACGGTCAGCGCGGCGATGACGGCGACCAGCAGGCCGGTGCCGGTCTTCTCCATCCAGCCCAGCTCCTCGAAGCCGCTGCCGATCTGCAGCGCCCCGAGACCGAGCGAGGCGGCGGAGCCGAACAGGGTGGCGAAGATGGCCAGGATGTCGATGAAGCGGCCGAAGCCGCCGTAGGCGTGCCGCTTGCCGATCAGGGGCTCGAAGACGGCGCTGATCGTCTGCCGCCGGCGCCGCCGGTAGGCGCTGTACGCGATGGCCAGCCCGACCACGGCGTAGATGGCCCAGGGGTGCAGCGTCCAGTGGAAGAGGGTGGTGGCCATGGCCGTCTGCTGGGCTTCGGCCGCGGTGGCGGGGTCGGTGCCGGGCGGCGGGGTGCGGAAGTGGGCGAGCGGCTCGCTCACGCCGTAGAACATCAGCCCGATGCCCATGCCGGCGCTGAACATCATGGCGACCCAGGAGGTGGTCCGGAACTCCGGCTTCTCGGCCTCCTGCCCCAGGCGGATCTTGCCGTACCGGCTGATGGCCAGCCACAGCGCGAAGACGACGAAGCCCGAGGCGGTCAGCATGAAGGCCCAGCCGCCGTTGTGGATCAACCCCTCCAGCAGCGTGCTGGACACGCTCTCCAGGGAGTCCGTGGCCGTCGCCCCCCACACGACGAAGGCGAGCGTGAGGACGGCCGTGACACCGAACACCACTCGGTCGGTGGTGGGCGCTCTGGCGCTGACCGGTTCGGGGGGAAGGTCGGCTGTGACCGCCAGCCCTTCCCGCCCCTCCGCTGTCTGGTCGTCCTGGGACACAAATGGCACCTTTCACCGAGTCCGAAAAACGCTCTTCGTAGGCAGTACCACACCTGCCCAGGATCTCGAAGGATCAACAAGCAGTTGTGGCTTGACCGTTTACGAGGTGATATGTCGCTCGCTGATCGAGGAGCAGGGGAATCAGGGATCGAGCCGACTGCCGGAGGGGCACGAACACGCCATTCCGCTCCGGCCGGACTGTGACCCCGTGGAGGGCCAACTCGTCCCGCACCTCCGCGTACTGGGCGGCGTCCAGCCGGTAACCGCACGGCGGGTCGGCGAGGGTCTCGGAGGGCCCGGCCGGATCGTTGTCCGCGCCGCCGAGGTAGACGGGCCCCCGGTCGGCGAGACCGGCCAGGCGCGAGAGCGCGGTAGCCGCACGGAGCCGGGCGCGCTGCTCGTCGGCGAAGTCGAGGAGGCCGCCGAGCGCGGTGAGCTGGGAGGCGACCCGGCGGCGGTGGTTGCGGGCCGGGTCCGCCTTCTCCGCGTCGCCCAACGCGTCGATCCGGGATTCGACGAGCAGGCCGGCGGCGTGCTTGAGGCCGGAGACGTTGCGCAGGATGCGCTCCTGGCCGTCGCCCGCCACCTGTTTGACGGGCTCCCCGGTGGCCGGGTCGGTCCAGATGCCGTAGTGGCCGCTGGTGTAGCCGCCCGCCGTCGCGGCGGGGCGGACATAGCGCTCCGAGAGCGTGTGCGAGGCGTCGTGGACCCGGGCGTGGACGTTGAGGTTGCGCGGCCAGAGGGCGAACAGGTCCTTGTCGTAGTACGGCGGGGTCGCACCGTACTCGTGCAAGTCGTAGATCACCTGCGGTTGTTCGTCGCGCACCACGGCGGCGACGGCCCGCGCCTCGGCGGTCTTCAGCGCGATGTGGTCGCGGTTGACGTCGATCCCGGCCGCGTTGCCCCGGGTGTCGGCGGCGCGCCCGTCCGGGTTGGCCGTGGGCAGCACCAGCAGCGTCGTACGGGAGAGGAGGGCGCGGGTCGCCCGGTCCTCGGCGAACGCGAGGTCGCGGACCGTGGTCAGACACGCCTCGCGCCCGGCCGGCTCGTCCCCGTGCTGGCCGCAGACCAGCAGCACGGTGGTGGCGCCGGGCCGCTCCCGCCCCATCCGCACGAGCCGCAGGGGGCGGCCCTGAGCGGTGGTCCCGACGCGCTCCACGGAGACCCGGCCGCTCCCCCGGTCCACCGCGGCGAGGAAGTCCCGTTCCTCCGCCTCACCCGTCCAGCGCCGCCCCTCGCTCATCTCGAAGCCGGTGCGCGGCGGGCGGTGCGCCGCCTCGGCGGGGGCGATGGCGAGCGGGAGGGCGAGAGCGGCGATCACCGCCGCCACCGCCGTCCGGCGAACCGTCCGCGCTCCTCCGCTCGATGTCGCCGGTCCGGCGGCCGTGGCGCCTGCGACCGGTGCGAGCCACGGGTGCGGGCTGAGCATGCGGAGTGCGCGGGCGACGCGTGGGGTCATCGGCGGCTGCCTCCCGGGGCATGAGGGGACGGAACACCGTGACGCCCCGTCGGTCTGTCGGTCTGTCGGCGAAGTGCGGACGTTACCCCGGTCAACTCCTGTGCAACAGGGGGTGATCACTGCCGGTCGCCCGGTCGCGCGTCGTCGTCCGTGACGAGGGAATGGCGATCGTGTGACAGAAGTACCCGGAACAACCCGTACCGCTCCGACGGCTGCTTAGCCTCGTGGCGACCGGCCGGAAGACCATCCGGCCCGACCATGTGGAGCTTGCGTGCACCGCAGATTCATCGTCCCCACCGCACTGGCGGCCACCCTCCTGCTGGCGATCCCGGCAGCGGCAGCACCGGGGACCGTGGGCGCCCCGGGCATCGGCGACCCCTACTACCCGGCGAGCGGGAACGGCGGCTACGACGTCTCCCACTACGACCTGCGGCTGAAGTACCAGCCCACGACCGACCTTCTGGAGGGCACGGCGACGATCCTCGCCACCACCACGCAGGAGCTGTCCCGTTTCAACCTCGACTTCGGGCTCGACGTGTCCGAGGTGCGGGTGAACGGCAGGAAGGCCGGGTTCGCCACCAGCGGCGACCACGAGCTGGAGGTCACCCCGGCGGTTCCGCTCGCGAAGGGCAGGGCCGTCTCGGTGGTCGTCCGGTACGCCGGAAAGCCCTCCGAGCTGAAGATAGGCGGCTGGACCGCCTGGGCGCGGACCCCGGACGGCGGGGTCGCCGCGCAGGAGCCGGAGTCGGCCGTGTGGTGGTACCCGAGCAACGACCACCCGCTCGACAAGGCCACGTACGACATCTCGGTCTCCGTGCCCGACGGCACCCAGGCCATCAGCAACGGCGTCCTCCAGTCGCAGAGTTCGAAGCTCGGCTGGACCCGGTTCAACTGGCGCTCGGACAAGCCGCAGGCCACGTACCTCTCGACGCTGGCGATCGGCCGGTTCGACATCACCACCGACAGGACGGCCGACGGCCTGCCGGTCCTCAACGCCTACAGCAAGGACCTCGGCCCCAACGCCGGGGCGGCCCGCGCGAGCATCGAGCGGAGCACCGAGGTCGCCGAATGGCTGACCGGAGTGTTCGGCCCGTACCCGTTCAACGCGCTCGGCGGCTACGTGCCGAACGTGAAGAGCGGCTTCGCCCTGGAGACCCAGACCCGGCCCTTCTACAGTCCGAGGCAGTTCGCGAACGGCGCCAACGTCTCCGTCGTCGTGCACGAGCTCGCCCACCAGTGGTACGGCAACAGCGTGTCGGTCGACGGCTGGAAGGAGATCTGGATCAACGAGGGCTTCGCCCGCTACAGCCAGTGGCTCTGGTCGGAGAAGGAGGGCGAGGGCACGGCGCAGGAGCTGGCGGACTACACGTACGCGCAGCACCCGGCCGACGATCCCTTCTGGAAGGTGAAGCCGGGTGACCCCGGCCCGGACAACCAGTTCGACATCGCCGTCTACGACCGGGGCGCGCTGGCGCTCCAGGCGCTGCGCAACGAGGTCGGCGACGAGGTGTTCTTCGAGCTGCTGAAGGGCTGGCCGACCGAGCGCGCCCACTCCAACGCGAACGTGGGCGACTTCCTCCGGTACGCCGAACAGGTCTCGGGCAAGCCGCTCGCCGCCCTCTTCGACACCTGGCTGTACCGGCCGTCGCGGCCGGCCGGACCGGCGGCGGCCGGGGCGGGGCTGTCGGAGGAGGCGCTGTCGGCGCGCTGGGCGCCGAAGGTCGAGCGCCCGGCGTCCTGGAAGAAGATCGCGGCGACCAACACCGTGCACGACCACGGCGACCGGGGCCACCGCCATGACGCGGCCGACGGGCGCCCGGGTCGCGACCACCGCTGACGGCGACCGACGCCGAGGCGCGTCGGGGCGGCCGGGGGCGTCCGGCGGATCTCGACCGGGTCCGCGGGACGCCCCCGGCCCCGGGGGCTCCCTGGGCGCTCAGCCGTTCCGGCGCGCCTCGACGGTCCACGCCGCCCGCGCCGCCCGCGCCCTCGGCAGGTAGCGCAGCCGCTCGGGCAGGGCCGGGACCACGGCCCGCAGCACCGCGCACGTCCGGCGCAGCCTTTTCTCCTGGGCGGCGGTCCAGGGCAGGCCGATCGCCGCGCGGGCGTCGGGGGGCATGAGGCCGATGGTGACGAACCTCCGGAAGCGGGCCAGCGGCGGCAGGAGCACCGGCCACAGCACGCGCAGCAGGGGCCTCAACGGCCACGGCCCCCGGTCCGGCGGCGGTACGGGCTGGTCGGTGGCGACGAGTTCACGGACGACGGCGGTCGCCTCGATCTCCTCGGCGAGCATCTTCCTCCAGTACGGCCAGAACTCCTCGACGGTCTGCGGCATGTCCCGGTCGTGGATGCCGAGGATCCGGCCGACCTGGAGCCACTCCCGGTAGAGGGCGCGCTCCTGGGCGGGGGTCATGGGCCGGATCAGATAGCGGGCGGCGTGCCGGTAGACGGGGAAGCCGGTGGCGTGCACCCAGGCGTAGTTGGCGGGCGTCAGCGCGTGGTAGGGGCGGCCCCGGGTGTCGGTGCCCCGGATGGTGCGGTGCAGCACGCGCAGCCTGCGCCCCTCCTCGGCCGCCTCCGCTCCGCCGTACACCCAGAGCTGGAGCGAGCGCAGCGAGCGTTCGCCGCGCCCCCACGGGTCCGTACGGAAGACGGAGTGCTCGTCCACGCCCGCGCCGACGGCCGGGTGGGCGACCTGGAGGGTGAGGGCGGCGGGGAGCATCAGCAGGGCGCGGACGTCCCCGGCCAGGCTCCAGAGCACGCCGCCGGGCGGAGGCGGCGCGGGTTCGTTCACACCGTTGCCGCGAGGGTCCCGGGGCGCCGGTGAACGCTCCGTCGCGCGTTCCGCGCTGCTCATCCGTGCTCCCGTGGTCCCGGCGGGCCTGCCGTGCGCTGCCCGTGCCCTTCCCTCCATGGTCCCTCGCTCCGGAATACCCGGGAGGGCCGGGGGCCGGGAACGGCGGGCGGGCAGGCGGGCGGCGCGCCCGGCCGTGGCCGTACGCCGTCACCATTACGTCGGCGGCCGGCGGGCGGCCACTGACAACGGGCCCGGGGTGGACGCCGGGGCCGTGGTGCCGGAGACTTTCACAGAAGTGGTGAGACAGCGGAACTGTCCGATCCGAGGATTCGACCGGCGGGAGCAGAGATGGCGACGGGGACCGACGGGCCGACGCTCACGGTGGACGAGCTGGCGGCACGGGCCGGGGTCACCGTGCGCACGGTGCGGTTCTACAGCACCCGGGGCCTGTTGCCGCCCCCGGTGATCGGTCCGCGCCGGGTCGGCCACTACGGGCCCGACCACCTCTCCCGGCTCGCGCTGATCGAGGAGCTCCAGCAGCAGGGCATGACGCTGGCGGCGATCGAACGGTACCTGGAGCAGCTGCCGCCCGACCTGAGCGCCCACGACCTGGCGATCCACCGGGCGCTGGTCGCGTCCTGGGCGCCGGACCAGACCGAGGACTTCTCCCGGGCGGAGCTGGAGCGGCGGGCCGGGCGGGCGCTCACGGAGGAGGACGTGGAGCGGCTGGCGGCGATAGGGGTGCTGGTGGAGCCGCAGGAGCCCGGCGGGGAGTTCCGGGTGGATCTGGGGCTGCTGCGGCTCGGGGTGGAGCTGCTGGACGTGCCGATCGCGCACGAGACGATCCTCGCGGCGCGGACCGTGCTGCTGGAGCACACCCACTCGGCCGCGCAGGAGATGACCCGGTTGTTCCGGGACGAGGTGTGGAACCCCTACCGGGAGCGGGAGGGGGATCCGGAGCATGTGGCGGCGATGAAGTCGCTGTCGGCCCATATGCAGCCGATCGTGGTGCAGGCGCTGGTGACGGCGTTCCAGCGGTCGCTCAAGGAGGAGCTGCGGGCCGCGTTCACCGCCGAGTGACGGTGGACGCGGCCCGGGCGGGCGCCGGTCGGCGGCTCAGTCGTGGAAGGTCTCGCCCTTCTCCGCCTTCTCCACCAGCAGTGCGGGCGGCAGGAAGCGGTCGCCGTAGCGCTCGGCGAGTTCGCGGGCGCGGGCCACGAAGCCGGGCAGCCCGCCCTCGTACCCGTTGATGTACTGGAGCACGCCGCCGGTCCACGGCGGGAAGCCGATGCCCATGATGGAGCCGATGTTGGCGTCGGCGACGGAGATGAGGACGTTCTCCTCCAGGCAGCGGACGCTGTCCAGGGCCTCGGAGAAGAGCATCCGCTCCTTCATGTCCTCGAACGGCACGTCCGCGTCGGGCTGGGTGAAGTGCTCGCGCAGTCCGGGCCAGAGGCCGGTGCGCCTGCCGTCCTCGTCGTAGTCGTAGAAGCCCGCTCCCCCGCTGCGGCCCGGTCGCCCGAACTCGTCGATCATCCGGTCGATGACCCCGTCGGAGGGGTGGCCGGGCCAGGCGCCGCCGGCCTCCTCCACCGCCCGCTTCGTCTCGTCGCGGATCTTGCGGGGCAGGGTCAGGGTCAGCTCGTCCATCAGGGAGAGGACCTTGGCCGGGTAGCCGGACTGGGCGGCGGCCTGCTCGATCGAGGCGGGCTCGACGCCCTCCCCGACCATGGCGACGCCCTCGTTGATGAACTGGCCGATGACGCGCGAGGTGAAGAAGCCGCGCGAGTCGTTGACGACGATCGGCGTCTTCTTGATGCGCCGTACGAGGTCGAAGGCGCGGGCCAGGGCCTCGTCGCCGGTGTGCTCGCCCTTGATGATCTCGACGAGCGGCATCTTGTCGACGGGTGAGAAGAAGTGCAGCCCGATGAAGTCGGCGGGGCGCGCGACGCCTTCGGCCAGCACGGTGATCGGGAGGGTCGAGGTGTTGGAGCAGAGCAGCGCGTCCGGTTCGACGACGTCCTGGATCTCCTGGAACACCTTGTGCTTGAGGGCGGTGTCCTCGAAGACGGCCTCGATGACCGCGTCGCAGCCGGCGAGGTCGGACACGTCCCCGGTCGGGGTGATCCGGGCCAGCAGCTCGTCGCGCTTCGCCTCCGTCGTACGGCCGCGGGAGAGCGCCTTGGCGAGCAGCTTCTCGCTGTACGCCTTGCCCTTGGCGGCCGCCTCGGTGGTGACGTCCTTCAGGACGACCTCGATCCCGGCCTTGGCGCAGGAGTAGGCGATGCCCGCGCCCATCATCCCGGCGCCGAGCACGGCGACCTTGCGCACGGGGCGCTCGGGGACGCCCTTGGGCCGGTTGGCGCCGGAGTTGACGGCCTGGAGGTCGAAGAAGAACGCCTGGATCATGTTCTTGGAGACCTGGCCGGTGACCAGCTCGGTGAAGTACCGGGCCTCGATGGTCAGGGCGGTCTCGAAGTCGACCTGGGAGCCCTCGACGGCCGCCGCGAGGATGTTGCGCGGCGCCGGCATGGGCGCGCCCGCGATCTGCTTCTTCAAGTTGGAGGGGAACGCCGGGAGGTTGGCGGCGAACTTGGGGTTCGAGGGGGTGCCGCCGGGGATCTTGTATCCCTTGACGTCCCAGGGCTGCTGGGACTCGGGGTGGGCGTCGATGAAGGCGCGGGCCTTCTCGATCATCTCCTCCCGGGTGGCGGCGACCTCGTGGACGAGGCCGTTCTCCTGCGCCCGGCGCGGGGTGTACTGGGTGCCCTGGAGGAGCACCTTGAGCAGGGCGTCCGTGATGCCCATGAGGCGTACGGTCCGGGTGACGCCGCCGCCCGCCGGGAGCAGGCCGAGGGTGACCTCGGGGAGGCCGATGCGGGAGCCGGGGGCGTCGAGGGCGACCCGGTGGTGCGCGGCGAGCGCGATCTCGTAACCGCCGCCGAGGGCCGCGCCGTTGATGGCGGCGACGACGGGCTTGCCGAGGGTCTCGATGCGGCGGAGCGACTTCTTGATCGCGGTTCCGGCGTCGAAGACGGCCTGCGCGTTCTCCGGGCCGACCTTGATCATGTCCTTGAGGTCGCCGCCGGCGAAGAAGGTCTTCTTCGCGGAGGTGTAGATGATGCCGCGGATGGTGTCCTTCTCGGCCTCGGCGCGGTCCGCGACGGCCGCGATGGAGTCCTTGAACGCCTGGTTCATCGTGTTGGCGGACTGGTTGGGGTCGTCGAGGACGAGTGTGACGACGCCGGTCTCGTCCTGTTCCCAGCGGATGGTCGTGCTCTCGCTCATGTGGGTGTCTTCTCCGTAAGCAGATGGGCCGGGGCGGGTCAGATGCGTTCGACGACGGTCGCGACGCCCATGCCGCCGCCGACGCAGAGGGTGACCAGTCCGAACCGCTGGTCGCGGCGCTCCAGTTCGTCGATGACGGTGCCGAGGATCATCGCGCCGGTCGCGCCGAGCGGGTGGCCGAGCGCGATGGCTCCGCCGTTGACGTTGACCTTGTCCAGGGAGAGGCCCATGTCCTTGACGAAGCGCAGGACGACCCCGGCGAAGGCCTCGTTGATCTCGACGAGGTCGATGTCGTCGATGGTCAGCCCGGCCTTGGCGAGCGCCTTGCGGGTGGCGGGGGCGGGGCCGGTGAGCATGATGGTGGGCTCGGAGCCGGAGACGGCGGCGGAGACGATCCGGGCGCGCGGGGTGAGGCCGTAGCGCTCCCCGACCTCCTGGGAGCCGATGGCGACGAGGGCGGCGCCGTCCACGATGCCGGAGGAGTTGCCCGCGTGGTGCACGTGGTCGATCTTCTCGACCCAGTGGTACTTCTGGAGCGCCACCGCGTCGAATCCGCCCATCTCGCCGATGCCCGCGAAGGACGGCTTCAGTCCGGCGAGCGAGTCGGCGGTGGTGCCGGGGCGCATGTGCTCGTCGTGGTCGAGGACGAGCAGGCCGTTGCGGTCCTTGACGGGGACGACGGAGCGGGCGAAGCGGCCGTCCTTCCAGGCCGCGGCGGCGCGCTCCTGGGAGAGGGCGGCGTACTCGTCGACGTCGCGGCGGCTGAAGCCCTCGATGGTGGCGATGAGGTCGGCGCCGATGCCCTGCGGGGCGAAGCCGGTCTCGAAGCTGGTCATCGGGTCCATCGCCCAGGCCCCGCCGTCCGAGCCCATCGGCACCCGGGACATCGACTCGACGCCCCCGGCCAGGACCAGGTCCTCCCACCCCGAACGGACCTTGGCGGCGGCCAGGTTGACCGCTTCCAGCCCCGAGGCGCAGAAGCGGTTCTCCTGGACCCCGGCGACGGTGTCGGGCAGCCCGGCCGCGATGGCGGCGATACGGGCGATGTCGGAGCCCTGGTCGCCGAGCGGGCTGACCACGCCGAGGACGATGTCGTCGATGGCGGCCGGGTCGAGCTCCGGGAAGCGGCCCTGGATCTCGTGGATGAGGCCGACGACGAGGTCGATCGGCTTGGTGCCGTGCAGGGCTCCGTTGGCCTTGCCGCGGCCGCGCGGGGTGCGGATCGCGTCGTAGACGAATGCTTCGGTACTCAAGACAGCAGCCTTTCGGGGGTGATGGACGGCGGAGTGAGGGGGGTCAGGCGAGCAGCGAGCGGCCGATGATCTCCTTCATGATCTCGGTCGTGCCGCCGTAGATGGTCTGGATACGGCCGTCGGTGAACGCCTTGGCGACCTGGTACTCACTCATGTAGCCGTAGCCGCCGTGGAGTTGGAGGCAGCGGTCGGCCACGCGCTTCTGCAGTTCGGTGGCCCACCACTTGGCCATGGAGGCGTGCACGGCGTCCAGGACGCCGTCGGAGTGGTCGACGATGCACCGGTCGAGGAAGGTGCGGGTGACGGCGCACTCGGTGGCCATCTCGGCGATCTCGAAGCGGATGTGCTGGAGCTTGGCCAGCGGACGCCCGAACGCCTCGCGCTCCTTGACGTACCGGGTGGTGATCTCCAGCAGGTGTTCGGCGGCGGCGATCCCGGCGACCGCTATGCCCATGCGCTCCTGGGCCAGGTTGGTCATCAGGTGGAGGAACGCGCCGTCGCGCGTCCCGAGCAGGTTCTCCTTGGGGACGCGGACGTCGTTGAAGAACAGCTCGGCGGTGTCCTGGGACTTCTGGCCGATCTTGTCGAGGTTGCGGCCGCGCTCGAAGCCCTCCGCGCCGCGCTCGACGACGATCAGGGAGAGGCCCTTGGCCCCGCCCTCCGGGGTGGTCTTCGCGACGACGATCACCAGGTCGGCGAGGATGCCGTTGGAGATGAAGGTCTTGGAGCCGTTGAGCAGCCAGTGGTCGCCCTTGTCCTCGGCGGTGGTGCGGATGCCCTGGAGGTCGGAGCCCGCGCCCGGCTCGGTCATGGCGATGGCGGTGATGGTCTCGCCGGAGCAGAAGCCGGGGAGCCAGCGGCGCTTCTGCTCGTCGGTGGCGAGGCCGGTGAGGTAGGGGCCGATGATGTCGTTGTGCAGGCCGATGGCGAGCCCGGCGGCCCCGGCCCGGGTGAACTCCTCGGCCAGGACGGCGCTGTAGCGGAAGTCGTCGCTGCCGCCGCCCCCGTACTCCTCCGGGACGGCGAGGCCCAGCAGTCCGGCACGTCCGGCGGCGAGCCAGGCGTCGCGGGAGACGATGCCGTCCTGCTCCCACTGCTCGTAGTGCGGAAGGACCTCCTTGGCCAGGAAGGCCCGGACGGTCTCACGGAACGCGTCGTGTTCCTCGGTGAAGATCTGCCGTTGCACGGGGTCTCCTAGTCGTGAGAGGGGGGCCGGAGCCCCGGTACGTCCCAGTCGGCGGCGACGGCGTCCGTGTCGGCGCCCGGCCGCGCGGGTCCGCTGCGGACGGAGACGGGGGTGGCCGAGAAGCGGGGTGCGGGGGCGGGCTGGGTCTGGCCGCCGTGCTCGACGAAGGTGGAGCGGGCGGCGAGGTGCGGGTGGTGCGGGGCCTCGGTGAGCGAGAGGACGGGGGCCACGCAGGCGTCGGTGCCGTCGAAGACCTCGGTCCACTCGGCGCGGGTACGGGTGAGGAAGCGTGCGGTGACGGCGGCGCGCAGGTCGTCCCAGCGGGCGAGGTCCCAGCGGTCGGGGAAGGCGTCGGCGATGCCGAGGAGCCGGACGAACTCCGCGTAGAACTGCCCCTCCAGCGGGCCGACCGCCATGTGGCCGCCGTCGGAGGTGGCGTAGGTGCCGTAGAACGGGCAGCCGCCGTCGAACAGGTTGGCTCCGCGCCGGTCCTGCCAGCTCCCGGCCGCGAGCATGCCGTGGATCATCGAGGCGAGGTGGGCGGCCCCGTCCACGATGGCGGCGTCGACGACCTGCCCCTCCCCGTGGGCGCGGGCGTGCTGGAGGGCGGCGAGGACGCCGACGACCAGGTAGAGCGAGCCGCCCGCGTAGTCGCCGACCAGGTTGGCGGGGACGGTGGGCGGCTCGTCCGGCTTGCCGATCATGGACAGGGTGCCGGTGAGCGCGAGGTAGGCGATGTCGTGCCCGGCGCGCTCGGCCAGCGGGCCGTCCTGGCCCCAGCCGGTCATCCGGCCGTAGACGAGCTTCGGGTTGCGGGCGAGGCAGGCGTCGGGACCGACGCCGAGCCGTTCGGCCACTCCGGGGCGGTAGCCCTCGATGAGGATGTCGGCGCGTTCGGCGAGGTCGAGGACGCGGGCCGGCCCCTCGTCGCTCTTGAGGTCCAGGAGGACGGAGCGCTTGTTGCGGTTGGTGAGGTCGTACGCCGGGTCGATGCCGAGCGCCGGGCCGCCGGGCCGGTCGACGCGGACGACGTCGGCGCCGAGGTCCGCCAGCAGCATCGCGGCGAACGGCCCGGGGCCGATGCCCGCCAGCTCGACGACCCGGACACCGGTCAGCGGACCGTGCCCGGGTGGTGGGCCTTGCGCCATCTGTGAGCCCCCAAGGGTGTGACACAACCGATGTAACATCAATGATGCTAAGAACGCGCCCGGCTCCGCACAACCCCCCGGGGCGAGCAAGCGCTTAGTTCTTTGCTCCGATCCTCTCGCATCCGGCTCCGCCCGGCCGGGTGGAGCCACGGGCTCTCCGCTACCCTCTGCCTGCCATGTCGGCAACGGCTCCCAGCGGAGGTACTCGTGAACAGGCAGAACGGCGCGACACGCCCCTTGGACGTGGTCCTCTTCGGCGCCACCGGCTTCGTGGGGACGCTCACCGCCGAGTACCTGGCGGCCCACGCCCCGGCCGGACTCCGCTGGGCGCTGGCCGGTCGCAGCCGGGACAAGCTGGAGGCGCTGCGCCGGCGGCTCACCGCGATCGACCCGGTCTGCGCGGAGCTGCCCCTGGTGGAGGCGGACGCGGACGACGCGGCGGCGCTGGCCGAACTGGCCGCCTCCACGCGGGTGGTGGCCTCGACGGTGGGGCCGTACATCCGTTACGGCGAGAAGCTCGTCGCCGCCTGCGCGGAGGCCGGGACGGACTACGCCGACCTCACGGGCGAGGCGGAGTTCATCGACCGGATGTACCTGGAGAACGACGCGCGGGCCCGGGAGACGGGGGCGCGCCTCGTACACGCCTGCGGCTTCGACTCGGTACCGCACGACCTCGGCGTCTGGTTCACCGTCAAGCAGCTTCCCGCGGGCGTGCCGCTGACCGTGGACGGCTTCGTGCGGACCAGCGCGGTGTTCTCAGGCGGCACCTTCGCCTCGGCGCTGACCGCGATCGGCCGGGGGCCGCAGATGCTGGCCGCAGCCCGCGAACGCCGGCTGCACGAACCGCGCCTGGTGGGCCGGCGGGTCCGCACCCCCTCGGGCTCACCGCACTTCAACGGGTCCGTCGGCGCCTGGGCGCTGCCGCTGCCGACGGTGGACCCGGCGATCGTGGGCCGCTCCGCACGGGCCCTGGAGCGGTACGGCCCCGACTTCGGCTACCGCCACTTCGCCTCGGTCAAGACGCTGCCGATGGCCCTGGCCGCCCCGGTGGCGATCGGCGCGCTGGTGGCCGCCGCGCAGGTGAAAGGCGTACGGGAGTGGCTGATGGGGCGTTACGAGGCGGGGCAGGGGCCGAGCGAGGCACGCCGGGAGCGGAGCTGGTTCACCGTCCGCTTCGTCGGGGAGGGCGGCGGGCGGCGCGTGTTCACCGAGGTGTCCGGCGGCGACCCGGGGTACGGGGAGACGGCGAAGATCCTGGCCGAATCGGCGGTGTGCCTGGCGCTGGACGAGCTGCCGGAGACCTCCGGGCAGGTCACCACGGCGGTGGCCATGGGCGACGCGCTCCTGGAGCGGCTGACGGCGGCGGGGCTGCGGTTCCGGGTGGCGGCGGCGCGCTGACGTGGTCTTTGACCGGTGCGGCGTGGGCGAGGGGTCGTCGACTTCTTCGTCCGCCGCTTCGCGGAGCCTGGTTCACCGATTGCGCGCACGTCATAGCGCAGGGTGGGCCCGTTGTTCCCGCGGCCGGGGGCTGCCCTGGGCCTCGCCGAGAGGATGTCGGCGCTCGGGCCGGGCAGGCGGCCTTCGGCGGAGGTGCCGAGTACCGCGCCGGGCCCGCGCGGGTGTGGCCGGTTCCTCCCACGGCCTGCGGAGGTCCGCCGCCGGCGGGGCATGCAACCCGTCGCCCGCTGGGGCGACGGGTGGGGCCTGGCTCAGCCGGCCGGGGAGTCGCTGACCTTGCCCACCGGGCTGACCTCCATCTTCTTCGCGCCGTCCTCGTCGTCGGTGACGGCGAGCGTGCCCGCCGGCCACGTCAGGGTGAAGGGCTCGACCTCGTTCGGGGGTGTCACCACCATGTCGGTCAGCCGCACGCCGGAGCCACCGCTGTTGTTGACCGGGAACGTGATGGTGAAGGCTGCCGTCTCGCCCTCCTCGAGGATCTGCGGCATGGCCTGCTCGCCGTTGCGGTCCAGGGAGAGGGTGTCGCCCAGGGACGTCTTCAGATCGACACCCGGGAAGCCGCTGATGCGGCAGGCGCTGCCGGCGACGTTCTTGAAGGTGACGGTGACGACGCCCTCCGTCGTGCCCGTGGTGTTGTCGGCGGCGGTGGCGTCAAGCACGCCGGAGCGGCACATGTCGACCTTGCCGTCGCTGGTGTCCCCGGTGCTGGTGCCGGCGCTCCGGCCGCTTCCACCGGTGCCGGCGTCGGCGCTCCGGTCGCTCCCGCCGGTGCCGGCGTCGGCGCTCCGGTCCGCCTGGCCCGCCCCGCCGGTGCCGCCCGCCTCGTCCGCCGACGCGGTGGGGCCGGCCTGCGTGCTGCCCGACGCGTTGTCATCACCGTTGCAGGCGGTGAGGGCAAGGGCGAGGACGGCGGTGAGTGCTGCACCGACGGTGGCGGTGCGCTTGCGGGAGTGGAACGTCGTACGCATGTGGATTCCCCGAGTGTATGGCGGCCGAGTACGGAGGTGCAGTCGCAGCCCGGAACGCGCGGCGAGCCGCTACCCCGCGTGACCTGCTGACACGTGAAGCGTCCCACCCACCGCTCATGTCGGGCTGACGTTTCGCTTACGGTCCGCTGCCGTCCCTCGACACGGCGGCACCCGCCCTCGTCCGACTCCGATCACCACGCCCCGCACCAGGCCCTCCGGTCCCGGGGAGGACTGACCCCGAAGATCCGTCTCGCCACCGAGCCCCCCTGCCGGACCCCGGCCTTCGTTCTCACCGCCGGCCAGGCCGGCGACGCGCCCGCTTTCCCTGGCGTGACGGCCCGACTTCGCGTCCCTCGCCCACTCGGGCGGCCCCGGCCCAGGCCGGACACGGTCCTGACGGCAGGGCGTACTCCTCACGCGCCGTTCGCGAGCACTGACGCAAGGGCGCTATCCGCGCCGTGATCCCCATCCCGGCGTACCAGTGGGGCCACCGGCTGCGGCGCGACAGCCAGAGGGGGGCAGATCCCCGGCCTTCGACCGCGCGCAGCTGCTCGCCGCGGTCGGCCGTGTGCGGCCCGCGGGGCGGGGCACGCCCGGTCCCGGGTGGGGCGTCAGAAGACCCAGCCGACCAGCGTGTAGAGCATCGCGCCCAGCCAGACCAGCCCGGCGGCGCTCCCGAGGAGCATGCCGAGGGCCATGCGGCGCTGGGCCGGGTCGAAGGAGACGGGGCGGACGGCTGTGCGAGTGGCGTTCATGTGTTCAGCCTGCCCAGTTGTACGGATCCATGCCATCCGTACGCGTACTCAGTTGCAGGACTGTTCCCCGCCCGGGACGTCACACGGGCGGCGGCAACTGCTCGCGCACCCACGCCGGGTCCGGGTTGGTGTACGCCCGGCCGGCCACGACCACGGTCGGAACCGTCTCGTCGCCGCCGTTCGCCGCCCGCACCGCTGCGGCTCCCGCCGGATCGCGCCAGATGTCCACCCAGTGCAGCCGGGAGGCGTCGCGGCCCAGCCGGAGGCGGAGCCGCAGGCAGTACGTGCAGGCCGGGCGCCAGTGGACGACCGGGCGGCCGTCGGCGGCGCTGCGGCGCAGCGCCTCGGCGGCGGAAACCCGGCGCGGGAAGACCAGGGGCGAGTTCACGACGGCGAACAGGACGAACAGCCCCGGGAACGCGACGGCGGGGACGGGGTCGCCGCCGAGGGCGAACGCCGTCCCGGCGACCGCACCGGCCAGCAGGAACAGGACCGGCAGCCTCCACACGCGTCTCATGCCGGGGCACGCTACCGCCGTCCGGGGGCGCTCCTTCGAGCGGCCCCGTTCAGGCGGTGGCCTCCCGCAGGGTCCGCCGGCACAGGGCGTCCGCCCGGCGGGTGCTCTCCGGCTGCCGGTAGCGGCCGGCCAGGCGGAGGGTGTGGGCGCAGGCGTTGTCGAGGCTGATGCGGTGGCCGACCGAGACGAAGACCGGACTGGTGTTCTCCCGGGTGCGCAGCGCCCGGCCGACCACCTCGTCGCCGTCCAGCAGCGGGGAGGAGTCACCGCGCCGGGGGCCGGGGGCCTCGTAGGTGAAGGTGAACGGGTTCTTGCCGACGCCGATCACCGGCAGGCCGGTGAGCACGCCCAGGTGGCTGGCGAGTCCGAAGCGGCGCGGGTGCGCCACGCCGTAGCCGTCGCAGACGACGAGGCCGGGGTCGACGCTCAGCTCCGCCAGGGCCTCCAGCACCGTGGGGATCTCCCGGAAGGCCAGCAGGCCGGGCACGTACGGGAAGACGATCCTGCCGACGGCGGTGGCCTCCTCGACCGTCTCCAGCGTCGCGGCGTCCAGCACCACGGCCGCCGCGACGACGACGTCCTTCTCCTCGTCGTAGGCCACGTCCACCCCGGTGACCAGTCCCGTTCCCGGCTCCGGCCCCACCTCGTCGAGGATCACCCGGTCACGCAGCCGGTCCTGGACCGCCCGGCCCTCGGCTTCGTCGGCGGGTGTCTCGTGGGCGGGGGCGGGGGAGCTCGTCATACCGGGAAGCCTATGCGCCGCCGGAGCCGCACCACGACCGGGTGCGCGGCGAGGTGCGCGGGCGCCGGGGGTGCACCAAGTGCGGGCCGCTCCGCATACTGGCGCGATGGAGAGAGCGGACCTCGAACGGCTCGTCGGCCTGGCGCGCAATCCCGCCGCCCCGGAAGCGGTGCTCCTGCGGATTCTGAACGGCGCCGAGGGGCGGCTGCGGAGTTCCGTCTTCGAGCGCGCCGAGGTGCCGGACGCGGTGTGCGACGCCGCGGCCTCCCACCCCGACCGGGAGGTCCGCGGCTACCTCGCGGCGGGCGCGGGCGCGTCCGGTGCGCAGCGGGCGCGGCTCGCCGGAGACCCCGACCCGTGGGTACGCCGGCTGGTGGCGGCCGGGCCGGAGGTGCACGGCCGGTGGCGGAGGGCCGACCCCTTGCCGGACGAGGTGTGCGCCCGTCTCGCCCGGGACGGGGACCGGGGGGTGCGGGCCCGGCTCGGCATGTTCGCGCCGGTGCCGGACGAGGTGGGGGCGCTGCTGCTCGCGGACCCGGAGGCCGAGGTCCGCGCCTCCGCCCTGTACCACTGGCGGGGCGCCCCGGACGCGATGGTGCGCCCGCTTCTGGACGACCCCGACCCGGCGGTGCGGCGGGCGGCCGGCCATGTCACCGGCGTCGTCCCCGGCTCGGCGGCCGAGATCCTGGAGCAGGTGGCCGCGGCCGACTCCGGGTGGGAGCGGCGGGAGACGGCGGCGGGCGCGGTGCTCACCGACCGGCTCGCGGAGCGGCTGTACGCCACCGGCGACGAGGACGTACGCCAGGGGCTCGCCGCCAACCCCGGTCTGCCGGACCGGCTGGTCCGGGCCCTCGCCTCCGACACCTCCCCGGCGGTCCGCCTCGCGGTCTCCCTGCGCCCGGAGTTGACCGAGGAACAACGGACGGCGATCGATCACCATGTGGGCCCCGACGACATCCTCCGCCCGCCCCCCTGGGTGATGCGGTCGCTCGACGATCCCGTGCTCATGCGGGCGTGCGCCGAGTCCGCGCACCTCGGGATGCGGCGCTTCGCCGCGTACAGCCCGCATCTGCCGGGCGACCTGGTGGCCCGGCTCGCGGCCGACGACGACTTCGTGGTGCGGATGCTGCTGTGCGAGAACCATCCGGAGGCCCCCGGGGAGCTGCTGCTGGAGACGCTGCTCGCCTCGCCCTTCATCACCCGCTTCGACCAGCTGGACCGACCGCGGTTCCCGCGCGTCGGGCTGGCGCGGTTCGCGGACAGTCCGGACCCGGGGGCGCGGCTGCTGGTGGCGCGGGATCCGGAGGCCCCGGCGGAGCTGATCGAGCAGCTGAGCCACGACCCTTCGGCCGGGGTCCGCGGTGTCATGGCCCGGGACGCGCGGCTGCCGGTGGCCCGGCTACTCGAACTCCTCCACGAGCCCGAGACCGCGGAGGCCGCGGCGGAGGGGCCCGCGCTGCCGCTCGCGGCCATGGAGTCCGTCCTCGCCGCGGTCGGCATCCCGTAACCTGCCGATCATGTTCGTACTCGAATTGACCTACACCGCGCCGGTCGAGCGCGTCGACGCCCTGATGGCGGAGCACGTCGCGTGGCTGGACGAGCAGTACGCGGCAGGCGTCTTCATCGCCTCGGGCCGCAAGAACCCGCGGGACGGGGGGGTGATCCTGGCCGTCGGGGAGGACCGGGCGGCGATCGAGGAGATCGCGGCGGCCGACCCGTTCGCGGCGCACGGCGTGTGCGCGTACCGGATCACCGAGTTCATCGCCACCAAGACCGCGCCGGAGCTCGCCCCCCACCGCCAGCGGCTGCCGTAGCGGGTGGCCCCGCCGCCGATGAGTTTCGGGGGCGGGGCCGGTCTGCACGGGTATGGAGACCTACACACTCACCACCGCCGGCGCCGACCTCGTGTACGACGTGCGCGGCCCCCTGCCCACCGCCGACGGGCGTCCGCCGCTGGTCCTGATCGGGCACCCCATGGACGCCACCGGGTTCGCCGCTCTGGCGGCGCGCTTCCCCGACCGGACCGTCGTCACCTACGACCCCCGGGGGCTCGGCCGCTCCACCCGCAAGGACGGCCGGGTGGAGTACACGCCCGAGCTGCTGGCCGACGACGTGCACGCCGTCGTCGAGGCGCTGGGGGCGGGGCCGGTCGAGATGTTCGCCAGCAGCGGTGGCGCGGTCGCCGCCCTCGCCCTGGTGGCGCGCCACCCCGCCGACGTGGCGACCCTCGTCGCGCACGAACCGCCGCTCATCACGCTCACTCCGGACGGACCGGCGGCCGTCCGGGCGCGGGCCGGGGTCCGGGACGCGTACGAGGCGCGCGGGTGGGGCGCCGGGATGGCCGCGTTCGTGGCCATGACGTCGTGGGAGGGCGAGTTCACCGAGGCGTACTTCGCGCAGCCGGCCCCCGACCCCGCCGCGTTCGGGATGCCCACCGAGGACGACGGCTCCCGGGAGGACCCGCTGCTGTCCGACCGGTCCTGGGCGGTCAGCGGCCACCGGCCGGACGCCGGGGCGATCGCCGCGGCGGCCACGCGGGTGGTGATCGCCGTGGGCGAGGAGTCGCGGACGGTGCAGACCGGGCGGACGTCCGTCGCCGCCGCCGAGCTGCTCGGGCAGCGGGTGGCCGTCTTCCCGAGCCACCACGCCGGTTTCGTCGACGGGGAGTTCGGCTACCCGGGCAAGCCCGACGAGTTCGCCGAGCGGCTGCGCGAGGTGCTGGACGCCTCGTAGGGCGGCTCCGCTGGTGGGGGCCGCCCTACGAGGGACCCGGCGGCCCTAGAACCCCAGCCGGGCCACCCGTCCTTTCTCGCCCGCCGCCCAGCAGCCCAGGTCCGGGGTGCAGTCGACGGTGTCGTACGAACCGGGATCGACCGTCCGCCAGGTGCGCCCGCCGTCCAGGGTGAGGTCGGTGCCGGTCGGGCCGACCGCCAGGGCGGCGGTGCGGCTGTGCGGCAGCCAGGCGACGCCGGAGCGGTAGGCGGGCGGCGGCGTGGCCGCCTGCCGCCAGCTCCGGCCGCCGTCCCCGGTCACCGCGGCGGCCCGGGGCGACGGCTGGTCGGCGCGGTAGTCGCCGCCGACCGCGATGCCGTGGCCCCGGTCGCGGAAGGCCACGGCGAAGACGCCGCGCGCCGGATCGCCCGCCGGGAGGGTCGACGCGCTCGCCGTCCAGGTCAGCCCCCGGTCCCGGGAGTGCAGGACGCGAGCGGTCTCCGCTCCCCCGGTGGTCAGCCAGACGTCCTTCGGGCCGGAGCCGACCAGGCACTGGCCGCTGGCGGCGAACCCCGCCTCGCCGGGCAGGGCGGTGGGCATCCCGGCGTTCGGCAGGACCCGCCAGGAGCGGCCGCCGTCCGCCGTGGACAGGAGGCGGAACTTCCCGTCCACCGGGTCGCCCGCGGCGAGGCCGTGCCGGCTGTCGAAGAAGGTCAGGCAGTTGAAGAAGGCGCGCGGGTCGGTGTTGCGGAAGGACTCGGTCCAGGTCGCCCCGCCGTTCTCGGTGCGCAGGACCCGGGACGCCTCGCCCTCGCCGATGGCCAGGGCGACGGCCCGCTTCCCGTCGAACGCCTCGATGTCCCGCAGTTCCAGTCCGGCGGCCCCCGCGGGGGAGACGTCCCGCCAGGTGCGGCCGCCGTCGCCGGTGCGCAGGACCGTGCCCTTCGACCCGGCGACCCAGGCGGTGGTGCGGCTGACCGCCGCCAGCCCCCGGAAGCGGGAGTCCGTGCCGGTGTCGGTGAGTTTCCAGCCGGGCAGCGGGCCGCGGGCGGCGGGCTTCGTGGAGACCGCCTCTCCGCCGTGGCCCCCCGCCGCGTGCGCGCCCGGTGCGACCAGCGCGGCGGCCAGGGCCGCCCCGCCGGTCACCAGTGCCATCAGCCGTCTCGTGTTCCCCATCGCCTTCATGGCGCAGGAAGCTAGCCCACGGGTTCCGGCGCGTCCAGGGTGCGTCGCCGCCGAACGGGCAGGAGAGCGGGGTGCGCGGAGGCGCGGCGGGACCGGCCGGAACCGGTGACGCAGCTCACTCGGCGCGCCGGTGCACGAAACGAAGGGTTCCGTCGTCTACTCCAGTGCCGGGAACCGTTCACCCAGCAGCGAGAGGGAGCAGGTCTTGTCCAGCGTTATCGAGCAGTCCGTGCAGGCTCGCATGGTCGCGTCCGCCCCGCGGATGGAGACCCTGCCCGCCATGCTCAGCTACGACCGGGAGTACCCCTTCGCCGTCCGCATGGCGTTCCCCGCCCCGGCGACCCTGGAAGGCACCGAGGTGTCCTGGGAGTTCTCCCGCGAGCTGCTGGCCGCCGGGGTGGACGACCCGGCGGGAGAGGGCGACGTACGGGTGCGGCCGTTCGGGTACGACCGGACCGTGCTGGAGTTCCACGCCCCCGAGGGCATCGCCATGGTCCATGTGCGCACCGAGGAGCTGCGGCGCTTCCTGGAGCGGGCGCGGGAGTTGGTGCCGGAGGGCGAGGAGCACCTGTACCTGGATGTGGACCGGGAGCTGAGCGGCCTGCTCGGCGAGGACCGCTGACCTCGCCGTAAATCCCCTTGCCCGGTCCGCTTCCCGGCCCTGCCTTCGTGACGGTCCCTGTCGTCGTCGATCGGAGGGGGACGTTGCTGATCTGAGGTCCTGTGCACACCGTGGAGTCGGGCGACGTCCGGCCGGAGCACTTCGCGGTGATCGGCGACGACTGGGACGCCGAGGAGAGGTCCCTCGCCGCCCTGGACGGGCTCGGCCTCGGCCACATCGGGCTCGACCGCCCCGTCGGGGAGATGTCGGGCGGCGAGCGGTTCCGGGCGACGCCGGCCATGCTGCTGCCGGCCGACCCGGCTCCCCGCCTGCTCCTGCTCGACGAGCCGACGAGCCGACGAGCAGCCTCGACCTGCCGAGCGTACGGCGGCTGACCGAGGCGCTGGCGACGTACGAGGGGGCGCTGATCGTGGCGAGCCACGACGTGCCGTTCCTGGAGTCGATGGGGGTCACCCGGTGGCTCCGGCTCGACGGCGCGCTGCGGGACAGGGCGCCGGAGGCGGTGCGCGAGGGCCGTCGACCCCGCTGGTGGAACGCCCGGGAAAAGGCGACGGAAGCTGTCGGGTATCCCGCCTAGCGTCGGGGCCATGAACCGCTTTCCCGCGTACGGGCACGGCGCGGAGCCGGCCGCCTCCGGCTCCGCGCACCGCGACATCGTCATCAGGGGCGCGCGTGAGAACAATCTGCGCGACGTCTCCCTCCGCATCCCCAAGGGCCGGATCACCGTCTTCACCGGCGTCTCCGGTTCCGGCAAGTCGTCCGTCGTCTTCGACACCGTCGCCGTGGAGTCGCAGCGGCAGTTGAACGAGACGTTCACCTCGTTCCTGCGCAACCGGCTGCCGAAGTACGAGCGTCCGCACGTCGAGTCCGTCGAGGACCTGTCGGTGGCCATCGTGATCGACCAGAAGCCGCTGGGCGGCAACGTCCGTTCCACGGTCGGCACGGCGACGGACATCTGGTCGGTGATCCGGGTGCTGTTCTCGCGGTGCGGGACGCCGAGCGCGGGCGGGGCGACCGCGTACTCGTTCAACGACCCCGCCGGGATGTGCCCGCAGTGCGACGGGGTGGGGCGCACCGTCCACCTGGATCTCGACCGGGCGATCGACTGGTCGAAGTCGCTGAACGAGGGGGCGCTGCTGCTGCCCGGCCTGTCGGTGGGCAGCTGGGAGTGGAACCTGTACGGCGGGTCCGGGCGCTTCGACAACGACCTGCCGCTGGCCGAGTTCGGCGAGGAGGAGCGCCGGCTGCTGCTGCACGGTTCGGGGTTCACCGTCCGGCTCGACCTGCGGACCGGGTCGGCGGACATGAGGTTCGAGGGTGTCGTGACCCGCTTCGAGCGGTTGTACCTCAAGCGCGACACGGCCTCGCTGTCCGAGAAGCGGCGCGAGGCGGCAGCCCGGTTCACCGTGGAACGGATGTGCGGGGCCTGCGGCGGGGCGCGCCTGAACGCGGCGGCGCTCGCCACCCGGATCGACGGACTCTCGCCCGCCGACTACGGACGGATGGAGGTCTCCGAGCTCGTCGGCGTGCTGGAGCGGATCGACGACCCGGTGGGCGGGCCCCTCGCGGCCGCCGCCCGGGAGCGGTTGGAGCGGCTGACCGGCATCGGCCTCGGGTACCTGAGCCTGGACCGGGAGACCACGACCCTGTCGGGGGGTGAGGGGCAGCGGCTCAAGATGGTGCGCCACCTGGGCAGTTCGCTCACCGGGCTGACGTTCGTCTTCGACGAGCCGAGCGTCGGCCTGCACCCGCGCGATGTGGGACGGCTGGGCGACCTGCTGGTACGGCTGCGCGACAAGGGCAACACGGTGCTGGTCGTCGAGCACGACCCCGATGTGATGGCGGTCGCCGATCACATCGTCGACATGGGGCCGGGGGCCGGCTCCGACGGCGGCCGCATCGTCTTCGAGGGGCCGTTCGAGGCCCTGCGCGCGGCCGATACGCTCACCGGCCGGTCGCTGCGCCGCCGCACCCCGGTCAAGGAGGCCGTCCGCTCCCCCGCCGGCCGGCTCCCGGTGCACGGGGCGGACCTGCACAACCTCAAGAATCTGGACGTGGCGTTCCCGGTCGGGGTGCTGACCGCGGTGACGGGGGTGGCCGGGTCGGGCAAGTCGACGCTGGTGTCACGGGTGTTCACGGCGGCCCATCCGGGGGCGGTCGTCATCGACCAGAGCGCGATCGCCGCCTCGTCGCGCTCCACCCCGGCCTCGTACATCGGGGCGCTGGACGCCATCCGCAAGGCGTTCGCCCGGGAGAACGGCGTGGACGCCGGGTTGTTCAGCTTCAACTCCGCCGGCGCGTGCGCCACCTGCTCGGGGCGCGGGGCGGTCTCGACGGATCTGGCGTTCATGGACCCCGTCACCACGACCTGCCCGGAGTGCGAGGGGCGCAGGTTCCACGACGACGTGCTGAAGCACCGCCTCGCCGGCCGGTCGATCGTGGACGTCCTGGAGATGACGGCGGCGCAGGCGGCCGAGGTGTTCGAGGACCGTGCGCTGCTGCGGAAGCTGCGGGCGCTCGACGAGGTCGGCCTCACCTATCTGGCGCTCGGGCAGCCGCTGAGCACGCTCTCCGGCGGCGAGCGCCAGCGCATCAAGCTCGCCACCCAGCTGCACCGCACCTCCAGCGTGTACGTGCTGGACGAGCCGACGACCGGGCTGCACCTGGCGGACACGGGCGCGCTGGTGGATCTGCTGGACCGGCTGGTCGACGCGGGGAACACGGTGATCTGCGTGGAGCACAACCTGGAGGTGGTCAAGCGGGCCGACTGGGTGATCGACCTCGGCCCGGACGGCGGCAAGGGCGGCGGGGAGCTGGTCTTCGCGGGGACGCCCGCCGAGCTGCTCGCGCATCCGACGTCCGTCACGGGCCGGTACCTCCGCCGGGACCCGGGGGCGGGGGCCGCTGTGGCCGGCCGCTGAAAGGTTGCCTTCCAGGGCCCGTCGACGGGCCTCCACACCCCCTCCCACCTGGGCCCATCACACTGTGCAGCGACTCAGAGGCGGGGACGGGCTTGGATTTGGCCTTACGGTCGCCTTAACCTACGGTCACGTAACCTACGAAGCCGTAGGTAATTCTCCCGTCCCCAGGAGCTCCCCGTGACGATCACCTCTCCCCACCTCGGCAGTTCGAAGGCGTGGACCGACGCCCAACTGCTGTACGCGCTGGAAGAGGTGGTGGAGAAGGAACTCAACCGCCATCTCAAGGTCGCCAAGGACTGGATGCCCCACGAGTACGTCCCCTTCTCCGACGGCCGGAACTTCCCCGGCGTCTTCGAGGACGGCGAGGCGTGGACGGCGGACCAGTCCAAGGTCACCGACATCGGCAAGATCGCCCTCGTGGTCAACCTCCTCACCGAGGACAACCTCCCCAGCTACCACCACGAGATCGCCTCCCTCTTCGGCCGCGACGGCGCCTGGGGCACCTGGGTGCACCGCTGGACCGCCGAGGAGGGCCGCCACGGCATCGTGATGCGCGACTACCTGCTCACCTCGCGCGCCGTGGACCCGGACAAGCTGGAGCAGTTCCGCATGGCGCACATGGCGGAGGGGTTCGAGTCGGACAACCGGCACTCGATGCTGCACTCCGTGGCGTACGTCGCCTTCCAGGAGCTGGCCACCCGCGTCTCGCACCGCAACACCGGCCACCAGTCCGGCGACCCGGTCTGCGACCGGATGCTGGCGCGGATCGCGACCGACGAGAACCTCCACATGGTCTTCTACCGCAACCTCCTGGGCGCCGCCTTCGAGCTTGCCCCGGACCTGACCATGCAGGCCGTGCGCGACGTCGTCGTCAACTTCCGGATGCCCGGACACGGCATGCCGGGCTTCGAGCGGGCCGCCGCGCAGATGGCGATCGGCGAGATCTACAACATGCGCATCCACCACGACGACGTGATCCAGCCCGTGCTGCGCTTCCTGAAGGTCATGGACATCGACGGGCTCGGCCCCGAGGGCGCGAAGGCGCAGGAGGAGCTCGGCCTGTACATGGGCGGCCTGGACAGCGAGGCCTCGAAGTTCGACGAGAAGCTCGCCGCCCGCAAGGCCCGGATGGTGGCGCGCGGCCGCGCCTGACCCGCCCCCTCCGGCGCCCCTGCCGGCCTCCGGGGGCCCGGCTCCCGACGGGCCGCCCCTCGGGCGGTGGTCTCCGCGGACGCCCGTCGCGTACGGCGGCGGGGCAGGGCAGGGCAGCGGCGGGGACAAGCCGCGGGGCGGGGCGGCGGCGGGAACGAGCCGTGGTGTGCCGGTGGCCCGATGGCGCCGGGCCGAATCCGCCTCTCACGGCGTTCACGGGCCGGGAACCCGGCCGGGAACGTTCAGCCCCGGTCGCGCCCGTCCCTGCGCAGCCGTTCGCGCTCCTTCTCGGACAGTCCGCCCCAGACACCGAACCGCTCGTCGTTGGCGAGGGCGTACTCCAGGCAGGCCAGCCGCCCTTCGCAGGCGTTGCAGAGCTGTTTGGCCTCGCGGGTCGAACTGCCCGGGGCCGGGAAGAAGAACTCGGGCCCGGCCTGCGCGCACAACGCGGTCTCCTGCCAGGCGAGTGCGTCCTCGGTCACGGTGTTGATCAGCATGGAGCACACGGTGCCCGGTGGCGATAAACAGCCGATCAACGTTTCATCAACCCGCCGGTCGGCTACCGCCTCGGTTCGGGCTTCATGACCGCGAGGACCGCCCCGTACGGATCGGCCACGTTGGCCATCCTGCCGACGCCGGGCACCTCCAGCGCGGCCAGCGCCACCGAGCCGCCGAGCCGCCGGGCCTCGGCCACCGTGGCGTCGACGTCGGCCACGGCGAAGTACGGCAGCCAGTGCGGCCCGCGGGCCGCCTCGGCGGGAACGTCGCCCATCCTGACCAGGCCGCCGAACGACGCGTCCGGACCCGCCCCGGCCGGGTGGGCCGTCGTGTAGACGGAGTCGGTTCCCTCGACCTCCAGCTCCTCGGTCCCCCAGCCGAACACGCTGCGGTAGAACGCGGCCGCCGCCGGGACGTCGGGGGTGTACAGCTCGGCCCAGAGGAACGAGTTCGGCTCCTGGACCACCCCGAAGCCGGGGTGGTCCTTGGGCTGCCACGCCCCGAAGTACGCGCCGGCCGGGTCCGTGAAGCCCCCCATGGAGCCGAAGTCCAGGACGTCCATCGGCTCGAAGGCGGCGCTGCCGCCGGCCCGCTCCACCGCCGCGGCGGTGGCGGCGACGTCCGGTGACTGGAAGGAGACGGACCAGGCGCTCGGCGCCTGCTCCTCGGGCACCGTCATCACTCCGCCGACGTACCGGCCGTCCAGAGTGAGCATCCCGTAGCCGCCGACCTCGGGGCCGCCGGGGACCAGCCCCCAGCCGAACAGCTCCCGGTAGAAGGCGGCGGCTCCGTCGAGGTCGGGGGTGCCGAGATCGACCCAGTCGGGTGCTCCGTCGAGGAAGACGGGGTTGATCATGGTGTGCTCCTCGGTCGGTCCGGGCCGGCCCGCTCGCCGTGCGGCGCCGGGGCGGTGCCTCTCGTTCCGAGTCTCGCACCGGGCGCCGACGGCCGCAGTCCGCGCCGGGCCGGCCGGAACGCGATCCACCGCCGGAGCGGTGGGGCCCCGCGCCGGCCCTCCCGGCGGGGGCCGCTTCCGGCGGTGATCGCGTCCGTCATGCGGCCAGGGTAGACAGCGGGCGGGGGCCCGGGCGAAGCGTTGGACCGGCGCGTCGCCCGTGCGTACCGGAGGCGGAGGGCGCCGGACGCCCCTGACCGGGCCCGGCCCCTCCGGAGCGGCCCGGGGTGCGGAAGGGCGGCGGTCAGTGCTGGTGCGCGCCCGAGCCCGCCGCCTTCCCCTCCGCGCCGCCGGCCGTGCGGTGGTGCGGTTCGTACCCCGGAATGGTGCCGTCCGGCTTCTTGATCAGCAGCAGTCCGGCCATCCCCATGTCGGAATGGCTCTGGACGTGGCAGTGGTACATCCACGCGCCGGCCCCGACCCGTTCGCCCGCGATGAACTGGAAGCCGAAGGAGTCGGCGGGCCCGCAGATCTTGTTGTCGATCACCCGGCTGGGGTCGCCGGGACCGGTCAGGAGACCGGTGCGGTTGTCGGCCCAGCGGTGACCGTGGATGTGGAAGGTGTGGTAGTACTCCCCGTGCGTGATCATCACGACTTCGAGCCGGTCGCCCACCGTGGCCTCGAAGTTGACGCTGTTGTGCGCCGCCTTGTTGTTGATCGTCATGTCGTTGAAGACGATCGTGAACGTCCGGTCGGGCAGGATGTCCCCCTTGCGGCGCACGATGACCGGCCCGTAGAGCCCCTTGCGGATGCCGCCGGTGCCGTGGTCCGTGCCGACGACGTGGTCGTGGTAATGCCAGTAGCCCGCACTGCCCGGCTCCCAGGTGCCGTCCTCGCGGCGGCCGGGGGCGTGGGTGCGCCAGGTGTACGTCCGGGTGCCGCCGGGTTCGACGTGGCTCCTGTTCATCCGGGTGCCGTCGTTGGCGATGTCGTAGTCCACGCCGTGGACGTGGAGGCTGGCGTCGGCGTCGGTGAGGTTCTCGAAGTCGATGTGGACCGTGTCGCCCTCGTTCAGCTCGATGAGGGGGCCGGGGATCGACGCCTTGCCCTTCTCGAAGCCGTAGCCGAGCTGGCCGTCCGCCAACTTCTCTGCGTACACCTTCAGTCGGCGCACCACGCCCCCGGCCGGAGCCGTGCGGGGCGGGATCTCGGCGGAACTCGCCTCCACCGCGCCGAGCGACAACGATGTCACACCGGTCGCCGCCGCCGCGGCGCCCCCGGCCAGCATCCGTCGGCTGAAGGTCCTTCGGTCCATGTCGAACTCCCCACTGCGGTAAGGAAACTGATGGGCCCACCGTCACGGGGCGAGGGCCGCGGGATCGCCGGAACGGGCCACACCGTAGCCGGGGCGCCTCCGTTTATCCACACTCAGGACAAAGTTCGTTCGATTGCCGCCGTACCTATTGGCGGACCGCGAAAAGAGGTCTAGCTTCGTGCGCTGTCCCGGTGAATCGAGAGGCACCGACGAAGAGCGAGCAAGCCACAGTCACCGAGAGGTGCGGTGACCACAGAGGGGTGGGTGACCACATGCAGCGCGCATCACATCACCGGTCCAGATCACGACGCGGCCTCGCGGCGGCCATGGCGGCCGGCGCACTGACCGTGTCCATGCTGGGGTCCGGCGGCCCGGCCAACGCGGACACGTCGCCGGACCGGGCCCTGGTGGAGAAGATGGCGACAACGTTGTCGCTGCCGTCTCCGCCGGGCGCGGCGAGCCAGGTCAAAGTGCTGGTGTTCCACGCGTCGGCGGGCGAGGAGGCCCCCTACACCGACGCCGGGATCGCGGCGATCGAGAAGATCGGCCTCTCCGGCCCCGAGACCCAGCGGTTCGCCACCGTGGCCACCTCCGACCCGAGGGTCTTCACCAACGGCAAGCGGCTCGGCTCCTTCCACGCCGTCGTCTTCCTGACCGGCGGGGGCGACGTCCTCGACCCGGCGCAGGAGGCCGGGCTGGAGGCGTACATGGAGGCGGGCGGCGGCTTCCTCGGCATCCACGACGCGGCGCGCACCGAGCCGTACTCCGACTGGTTCACCGGTCTGGTCGGGGCCCGCCCGGCGGCGAAGAGCCCGGCGTCCGTACAGCGGGCCACCGTGGAGATCGGGGACCGGGTCCACCCGGCCACCAAGAACCTGCCGTTGGAGTGGAAACGCCCGGACAAGTGGCTGAACTGGACGAAGAACCCGTCCGGTGACGTCCACACCGTGGCGCGCGTACGGGAGTTGACGTACAAGCCGGGCGAGGGCGCCAACGGCTGGGACCACCCGGTCTCCTGGTGCCGCGACTACGACGGCGGCCGGTCCTTCTACACGGCCATGGGCGGTACGGCGGACAGCTTCGCGGAGACCGACTTCCGCGACCACCTGCGCGGCGCCCTCTCCTGGACCAACCGGACCGCGCGGGCCGACTGCAAGGCGACGATCACCTCCAACTACACCGCCGAACGGGTCACCCAGCCCAACCAGCCGGGCCGGAACGACCAGATCGGCGAGCCGCACGGCCTGGTGACCGCCCCGGACGGGCGGGTCTTCTACATCGGGCGCGGCGGGGCCGACAGCTCGGTCCCGGTCGTCACCGACTGGAACGACCCGGACATCGGCAAGGGCAAGGGCGAGATCCACGTCTACGACCCGAAGACCGGGAAGGTCACCCTGGCGGGGGCGCTCGACGTCTTCGGCAACAAGGGCGGCGGCGACGAACTGGTCAAGGTCGAGGAGGGGTTGCTCGGCATCGAGCTGGACCCGGACTTCGCGTCCAACGGGTGGGTGTATCTGCACTACACCCCGCACGCGAAGATCGACCGGGACAAGCGCATGGCGACCCGTCAGGTCTCCCGCTTCACCTTCGACTCCACGACCGGCAAGCTGGATCCGGCCTCGGAGAAGGTGCTGCTCCACTGGCCGGTGCAGATCCACAGCTGCTGCCACGCGGGCGGCGGCATGGCGTGGGACTCGAAGGACAACCTGTACATCGCGACCGGCGACAACAACTCCTCCGGATTCAGCGGAGGTTACTCCGGAAACAACCCGCAGCCGAACTACAAGGGCGTCTCCTTCGCGGACGCTCGGCGCACGGCGGGCAACACCAACAACCTCAACGGGAAGATCCTGCGGATCCACCCGGAGGACGACGGCACGTACACCCTGCCGGAGGGCAACCTCTTCACCGGCGAGGAGCCGGACGAGGGCGGCGGGAAGACGCGCGGCGAGATCTACGTGATGGGCGTGCGCAACCCGGCCCGGATCTCGATCGACCCGGCGACGGACACGCTGTACGCGGGCTGGGTCGGCCCCGACGCGGGTTCGCCGTCCACCACGTGGGGCCCGGCGAAGTACGACACGTTCGCCGCGATCACCAAGGCGGGCAACCACGGCTGGCCGTACTGCATGGGCAACAACCAGCCCTACCGTGACCGCAATCTGCCCGACCCGGCCAAGCCGCTGGGCTGGTACGACTGCGACGCCCCGAAGAACGAGTCGCCGAACAACGACGGCCTGGTCAAGCTGCCGCCGGTGACCCCGAACACCATCTGGTACTCCCCGCAGGGCGGCGGGGTCGACTACCCGCGCGACGCCGACGGCGTACCGAGCTACAAGCCCGAGGAGGGCAAGCAGCTGCTGCCCTGGCTCAAGGGCGGCGGACAGGCCACGATGAACGGCCCGGTCTACCGGTACGACGCACGGAGCGAGTCGACCGCCAAGTGGCCGGCCTACTGGGACGGCAAGTGGTTCGTCGGGGACTTCTACGACGACACCCAGCCCCGGCACGCCGTGCTCACCGACCCGAGGACGGCCGGCAAGGGCGGACTGCCCACCCACGCCGAGTCGTTGAAGAAGATCATCCCGGTCGGGGCGGACGGCATCCGCAACCTGATGGACTGGAAGTTCGCCCCGGACGGTTCGCTGTACGTCCTGGACTACGGGCGCGGCTTCTTCACCTCCGACTCCAAGTCCGCGCTGTGGCGCGTGTCGTACAAGGGCGGCGGCGCGACCCCGGCCGCCGCGGATCTCGTCGGAAAGGCGGCGGCGAAGTGAGGCACCATCCCTACCCCGCACGCGGGCGGCATCGTCCGCCCAGCTTCTGGGTCGCCCTGCTGGCCTCCCTCCTCATGGTCCTCGGACTGACCTCGACGGCCGCGTACGGCAAGGGGGACGACGCTCCCCCGGCAGCCGCCGCCGATCAGGTGCTGACCTGGACCGCGGGTGACCCGATCGACCGCTATCTGTCCGCGCCGAAGACGGCGGTGGCCGGCAGGGCGACCATCGTCTTCGAGAACAGCACCGCCACCGGGAACACGACGAGCATGCCACACACGCTGACGTTCAGCGTGTCGGACCCGGAGTTCAACAACGACGTCCAGCTGAACATCCTGGCCAACCCGGGCGACGCCTCGGGCGGCAAGCACAGCGTGGAGGTCACGCTGTCGCCCGGCCGGTACTTCTACCACTGCACCATCCCCGGCCACGGCATGATGCAGGGCATCCTCACCGTCACCGAGGGCAGCGGCGAGGACACCGAGGCCCCCGCCACCTCGGCGAAGGTGGACGGAGACCGGAACGGCGCCGGCGCGTACATCGGCCAGGCCACCGTCACCGTCGAGGCCGCCGACGCCGGCTCCGGAGTGGACACCGTCGAGTACGCGCTCGGCGCGGACGGCGCGTGGCAGCCCTACACCGCGCCCGTCGTGGTGAACACGGTGGGCGAGCACACCGTGCGCTACCGGGCCACCGACAAGGCGGGCAACGCGGCCGGTGAGAAGTCCGTCGCCTTCGCGGTCGCCGCCCCGCCGAGCGACGACGAGACCCCGCCGGACACCTCGGCGACCGTCTCGGGCGAGAAGGACGGCGCGGGCGCGTACCTGGGCATGGCGACGGTCACCGTGACCGCGTCCGACACCGGGTCCGGCGTCAACACCATCGAGTACGCGCTCGGCGCGGACGGCGCGTGGCAGCCCTACACCGCCCCGGTGATGGTCCACGAGCTCGGCGAGCACACGGTCCGCTACCGGGCCACCGACCGGTCGGGCAACGCGGCGGCCGAGAAGTCCGTCGGCTTCACCGTGGTCGAGCCGCCCTCGCAGGACCGGACGGCCCCGGAGACCTCGGTGAAGGTCGAGGGCGACCGGAACAGCGACGGCGCGTTCATCACCAGCGCCAAGGCCGCCGTCACCGCGACCGACGACGACTCGGGCGTGGAGAAGGTCGAGTACAGCCTCGACGGCGGGCCCTACCTGGCCTACACCGCCCCGGTGATCGTGGACCGGGTCGGCTACCACTCGCTCGCCCACCGGGCGACCGACAAGGCGGGCAACACCTCCGAGGCGAAGAAGGTGTCGTTCACCATCGCGCAGGGCGGCGGGGTTCCCGCCCCGAACTGCGCGGAGTTCGACGAGCGGCACACCGTCTTCGTCGGCACGGTCGACACGGGCGTCCCGAACCGGATCACCCGCAACCGCTGCACGATCAACGAGCTGATCGAGGACGAGAAGGACTGGTCCTCCCACGCGCTGTTCCTCAAGCACGTGGCCTCGGTGATCGACAGGCTGAAGGCCGACGGCGTCATCGACCTGCGCGAGCGCCGGGCGATCTACCGGGCCGCCAAGCAGTCGGGCATCGGCACGCCGGGCCAGGTCGAGGGGTACACCAAACTCTTCGACGGCACGGCGGCCTCGCTCGCCAAGTGGCAGCACGTGGGCGGCGGCGCGTTCGGGCTGAACGAGGAGGAGGGTTCGATCACCAGCTCCACCACCGTGGGCGGCATGGGCATGCTCTGGCTGCCGACCCGTGCCTACGGCGACTTCTCGCTGAAGCTCCAGTGGCGGGACGACGCCCCCGGGTCGGGCAACGCCAACGGCGGGGTCTTCGTCCGCTTCCCCCAGGTCCACGACCACCCGGAGGAGCCCCGGCCGGAGTGGGTCGCCATCAAGTACGGCCACGAGATCCAGGTCAACGACCGGCCGGACGGCGACATGTACAAGACCGGTTCGGTCTACGGCTTCGACCGGGTGGGGCTCGGCGGCGCCGGGGTCACGCCCAAGGGCAGCTGGAACGACTACGAGATCAGGGTGGTCGACCAGCACTACGAGATCTACCGCAACGGCGTCCTGATCAACGAGTTCGACAACAACCGCGGTCAGCTCTTCGAACCGCCGCGGGGCGACGACCCGGGCACCGACGGCCGGCGGTTCGCCACCGGTTACATCGGGCTCCAGGTGCACGGGGTCTCGGACGTCATCTCCTACCGCGACATCCGGATCCAGGAGCTGTAGGCCGTAGGGAGGAGGGCTCAGGTGGCCGCGGCCGCATGCTCCGGCGTGCGGGCGCGGCCACCGGGGTGCCGGTGCCGCCACACCCAGAACACCGTGCAGGAGACCAGCGCCCACCCGGCGAGGACCAGGTAGGGGAAGACGAACTGGTGGCCCTGGTAGTAGACGGCGGTGTGCTGGGCGTTGACGGACGCGCCCGGCGGCAGCCAGCGGCCGATGTGGCCGAGCGCCGAGGGCAGCAGCGGCCAGGACACCGCGCCGCCGGAGGACGGGTTGCCGAGCAGCACCATGACGCCCCAGGTGGGGATCATCGCCCAGCGGCCCATCAGGGTGTTGAACATGGTGAAGACCATGCCGGAGGTGAACATCGTGAACGCCAGGATCAGCCAGGACTGGACGAACGGCAGGTCCACCGCCCCCAGCCACCAGTCCACGGCCGCCGCGACGGCGAAGCCGCCGAGCAGGGCGTAGGCGGCGGTGAAGGCGATGCGCTCGGCCGGGTTCAGACCGCGGGCGTGCACGCTGAGCTGGATCGCGCCGAGGAAGCCCATGATCACGGCGGCCAGCGAGATGTAGAAGAGGGCGAGGCCGCGCGGATCACCCCGCTGGAGCGGTTTGACGTCCTCGACCGTGACCTCCGTCCCGGTGGCGTCGCCGGTCTCGACGGCCGCCTTGCCGAGGAGTTCGGCCACCGACGCCCCGGACGCCCCGGCCACGTCGAGCGCCACGCCGCCGTCGGAGGCGCGCACGACCGCGAAGACCTTCTGCTCGTCGAGGGCCCGGCGGGCGGCGGCGGCGTCCGGGTAGTCCCGCAGTGCGAGCGAGGCGTGGAGCGCCTTCTCCATCCCGGTGACGAACTCCCGGCCGCCGCGCACCTCGGGGTCGGCGACCAGGGCCGCCGGGATGCGGTGCGGGGTGGGGTTGGCCATGGCGTACGTGTAGGAGCCGGCGAAGAGGCCGGCCGCGGCGGCGACGATCAGGACGAGGACGGTCGCGGGGAGGAAGGGACTGTTCTTGTACGCCTCCCAGCGCTCGCGCGGCGACGGCGGACGGCCGTGGGCCCCGTGCCTCTCGCTGCTCCCGCTCACGTCTTCCCGCCGTGGTCGCCCCGGTCGTCATCGTCGTCGTGGCGGGCGCGGCTGGGCTGGACGCGCTTGGGTTCGCCGGGCATCTTCGGGTATTCCGGCGGGTACGGCAGGTCGCCGAGGCCGCGCTCCCTCTCGTCCCGGTCGGCCAGCTCCAGCAGTCCGTCGAGCCGGAACGCCTCCTGGTCCATGCCGGCGTGGACGTCGCCCAGTTCGGCGTAGCGCACCGGGAGCGTGCGGATGTCGAAGTCGCGCGGTTCGGCGTCGTCGATCTCCTCCCAGCGCAGCGGGGCGGAGACCGGGGCGTGCGGGAAGGGGCGTACGGAGTAGGCGGAGGCGATGGTGCGGTCGCGGGCGGCCTGATTGTAGTCGACGAGGATCCGCTCCCTGCGCTCCTCCTTCCACCAGGCGGTCGTCACCCGGCCGGGCATCCGCCGTTCCAGTTCGCGCCCGGCCGCGATGGCGGCGCGCCGCACCTCGGTGAAGGTCCAGGCGGGCTCGATGGGGACGAGGACGTGCATCCCGCGCCCGCCGGAGGTCTTGGGCCGGCCGCGCACCCCGTGGTCCTCCAGGACGGAGCGCAGCTCGTGGGCGGCGGTGACGGCGTCCGCGTAACCGGTGCCGGGCTGCGGGTCCAGGTCGATGCGCAGTTCGTCGGGGTGGTCGGTGTCCCCGGCCCGCACCGGCCAGGGGTGGAAGGTGAGGGTGCCGAGGTTGGCGGCCCAGACGACGGCGGCGAGTTCGGTCGGGCAGATCTCGTCGGCGGTCCGGCCGCTGGGGAAGGCGACCCGGGCGGTGGGGATCCACTCCGGGAGGTTCTTCGGGGCGTGCTTCTGGTAGAAGAAGTCTCCCTCGACGCCGTCCACGAAGCGCTGGAGGGTGGTGGGCCGGTGGTTCAGGGCGCGGGTGACGCCGGGCCCCACCGCCAGGAAGTACTCGGCCACGTCCCTCTTGGTGTAGCCCTTCCGGGGGAAGTACACCTTGTCCGGGTGGGACAGCCTCACGGTCCGTCCGCCCACGTCCAGCTCCACCGCTGCTCCCATGACGGTCACGGTAGGCCGGTCGCACATATGCCGCACATCGGGAGACACCGGCCGGTGGGCGGTGAAGAATCGGGGCATGGACCTGCCGGTGATGCCGCCCCTGAAGCCGATGCTGGCCGCATCGGCGGCGACGATCCCGCCGGGCATGGCGTACGAGGCGAAGTGGGACGGCTTCCGCACGATCGTCTACCGGGACGGCGGCGAGGTCGAGCTCGGCAGCCGTACGGGCAAGTCGCTGACCCGCTACTTCCCCGACGTGGTCGCCGCCGTACGGGAGAACCTTCCGCCGCGCTGTGTGGTCGACGGGGAGATCGTCATCGCCCAGGAGGGGCGGCTCGACTTCGAACGGCTCTCCGAGCGCCTCCATCCGGCGGCCTCCCGGGTGCGGACGCTCGCCGAGCGGACCCCGGCGAGCCTGATCGCCTTCGACCTCCTCGCGCTCCACGACACCTCGCTGCTCGCCGCCCGGCAGGCGGACCGCCGGGAGGCGCTGGAGGCCGCGCTCGCCGACGCCTCTCCTCCCGTCTTCCTCGCCCCGTCCACCACGGACATCGGCCTCGCCCGGGAATGGTTCGACCGGTACGAGGGGGCGGGGCTCGACGGAATCGTGGCCAAGCCGCTCGACCTCCCCTACCGGCCCGACGCCCGGGCGATGTACAAGATCAAGCACGAGCGGACCGCGGACGTCGTGGTGGCGGGCTACCGCGAGCACAGGAGCGGCCCGGTCGTCGGCTCGCTCCTGCTCGGGCTGTACGGCTCCGACGGCGTCCTCCAGCACGTCGGGGTCTGCGCGGCCTTCCCGATGAAGCGGCGCGCCGAACTGGTCGAGGAGCTGGCCCCGCTGCGCTGCGAGGCCGCCGATCACCCGTGGGCGGCCTGGGCCGACGCGGCGGCGCACGAGCAGTCCCGGCTGCCGGGGGCGCAGAACCGCTGGTCGGGCAAGAAGGACCGGTCGTGGGCGCCGTTGCGTCCGGAGCGGGTGTGCGAGGTGGCGTACGACCACATGGAGGGCGACCGGTTCCGGCACACCGCCCGGTTCCGCCGGTGGCGGCCGGACCGGGCCCCCGCCGGGTGCACGTACGCGCAGTTGGAGGAGGCCGTCTCCTACGATCTCTCGGAGGTGCTTTCGGCGGTCGGCCCCGGGTGAGAGGCATGGACGGCGGGTGCGGGGGCACGTTGCGGTGCGGGAGAGGGTCCACCCGCGGCGGGGTGGGCCCTCTCCCGTAGCGGTTGATGTCGAGGCGGACGGGGAGACCAGGACGATGACCGAAGGACCGCAGGCCGACCCGGCGGAGCTGCTGAAGGGGCTGACCGTGGACGGCAGCCGGCCCGAGCAGCCCGTCCTGCTGGACGACCGGGGCCGCCCGATCGAGACGTGGCGGGAGAACTATCCGTACGACCGGAAGGTGCTCCGCCGGGAGTACGAGCGGGAGAAGCGGGTCCTCCAGATCGAACTGCTGAAACTCCAGCGCTGGGTCCGGGAGAGCGGGCAGCGGCTGGTGGTCCTGTGCGAGGGCCGTGACGCGGCGGGCAAGGGCGGGACCATCCAGCGGTTCACCGAGCGGCTGAACCCCCGTGGCGCGCGCGTGGTCGCCCTGGAGAAGCCCACCGAACGCGAGAGCGGCCAGTGGTACTTCCAGCGTTACGTGGCCCAGCTCCCGACCGCCGGGGAGATCGTCTTCTTCGACCGCTCCTGGTACAACCGGGCCGGTGTGGAGCGGGTGATGGACTTCTGCACCACCGAGCAGTACGAGCACTTCCTGCGGCAGGCCCCGCAGTTCGAGCGGATGCTCGTCGAGGACGGCGTGCTGCTGGTGAAGTTCTGGTTCTCGGTCTCCCGCGGCGAGCAGCGGACCCGGTTCGCGATCCGGCAGGTCGATCCGGTCCGCCAGTGGAAGCTGTCGCCGACCGACCTGGCCTCGCTGGACCTCTGGGACGAGTACACGACGGCGAAGGTCGAGATGTTCCGGGCCACGGACACCGAGGAAGCGCCCTGGACCGTGGTGAAGAACAACGACAAGAAGCGCGGCCGGCTGGAGGCGATGCGCAGCCTGCTGTGGCGGTTCGACTACGACAGCAAGGACGAGAAGGCCGTCGGGACGCCGGACCCGCTGATCGTCGGCCCCGCCGACACCCTGCTGGAGCCCGGCGAGGAGCGCGCGGACCTCTCGCCCACTCCCCTGGCCGGCCGGGCGGAGGGGCCGGGCAACCACCCCGGGCGGGGCTGACGAGGGCGTGATGCCCGGATGCCGGGGCCGTGCGGTGACGCCGCCCGCCCCCGGCGCCGGTGCCGGGGGCGGGAACTTCGCGTGGCGCCGGGGTCAGGCCGCGGAGCCCTCGGCCGGCGCGCAGGGGTCGTCGGACTCGGCCTGGCCGGCCGGGGCCTCCTGGGGCGGCGAAGGCTCCGCCGGGGCGGGGGGCGGGGTCTCGCCGGGGCAGCCCGGGTCGGTCCCGCCGGGGTCGGGCGGAGTGGTGGGATCGGTCGGATCGGGGCTCGGGGTCGGTTCGGTCGGCCCCGGGTCGGTCGGGTCGGGGCTGGGGCCCGGGGTCGGTTCGGTGGGGCCGGGGCCCGGGTCCGTGGGGCCGGGGCCCGGGTCCGTGGGGCCGGGGCCCGGGTCGGTCGGGTCGGGGCTGGGGCTCGGGGAGCCGGGGGCCGTGGGGCGGGGGGTGGGGACCGGGCTCGGCGGCCGGGTGGGCTGCGGGCCGACGACGATTCCCCCGCCGCCCTTCCCGGGAGGCTTCGGAGCGCCGGGGCCGCCGACCGGGGCCTTGGGCCGGACCCCGCCGCCGGGTCCGGGGCTGGCCGGGAGGACGCCCTGGCCGTCGGCGACCGGGTGGCTGCCGTTGCGGTAGAACTCCAGCCAGGACAGCACCGTCCGCAGATAGGTGTCGGACCGGTTGTAGCTGAGGATCGCCCGGTCCAGGTCGGCGGGGCGGGTCAGGTCGCGCGCCCCCGCGCAGAGGTAGCGGCCTGCGGCGAGCGCCGCGTCGTAGATGTTGTGGGGGTCCTCGCGGCCGTCGCCGTTGCCGTCGGCGCCCCAGTTCGCCCAGGTGGAGGGGATGAACTGCATCGGTCCCACGGCCCGGTCGTAGGTGCGGTCGCCGTCGTACGCCCCGTCGTCGGTGTCCCGGATCAGGGCGAAGCCGTTCCCGTCGAGGGCGGGCCCGACGATCGGGGAGAGGGTCGTCCCGCGCGCGTCGACCCGCCCGCCGGATGCCTGGCCGGACTCGACCTTGCCGATCGCCGCGAGCAGCTGCCACGGCAGTCCGCACCCCGGGTCGCCGCGGCCCACGGTGGACTCGGCCTTGCGGTAGGCGGCCAGCACGGTGGCCGGGATTCCCGCCTCGGACCAGGCGCGGGCCAGGAGCGGATCGGGCTTCTTCCCCGGCTTCAGGGGCGGAGGCGGCTTCGGGGACCGCAGCGGGGGAAGTTCGGTGTGGTACGCGTCGTCGCCCGGCACCTCGGTCCACACGACGTCGCCCGAGGACGCCGCCTTCTCCTGCCGGGGCCCGGGCAGCGGGACCCCCGGGGCCTGGGACGCGGTCAGCGCGGTCATCGCTGCGAGAGCGGTGGCCGTGGTGCCGAGCCGGTGCCGCACCGTGCGGTTGAAGCTCATGTCGGTTCCCTTCGCTCAGCGGGTGAAGGTGTCGATGGCGGCGATCAGCCAGGTGCCCCCGCGGCGGACGGCGTCCACGGCGAACATGGCCGCCGCGTACGTCGTCTCCTCGTCCTTGCCGGTACGGGTGTTGCTCTGGTCGGCGAAGACCAGCAGCCGGGCGCGGTCGCCGTCGAGGAACTCGACCCCGCTCTCGGTCACGGTGGTGGTGAGCACCAGCTTCTGCTTCGGAGCCTGCTCCCGGACGTCGGCGAGCATGTCCTTGTGCTGCTGCACGGCCCGGCCGGTCAGATAGGTGCTCGCCGCGCGGTCGGCCCGGGCGGGCGAGGCGTAGTCGTACGAGAACACCGCGCCGACCGCCTCGCTGATCCGGCCCTTGACCTCGCTGGTCCGGCCGATGTCGGTGAGCGCGGTGTTCTGCCGGGCCGGTTCGTCGCGGAGGCGGTCGGCGGAGGTGAACGCCCAGACGGCGAAGGCGCCCAGGAGCACGGTGAGGGCGCAGAGCACGGCGGGCAGCGTGAGGCGGAGGCGGGACGGGGCGAGCGGGGACGCCTCGGCCCGGGGGGCGTCCTCCTCCCGGGCGGCGGCGTGCGGCTCGGGTTCGGCGGAGGCGGCGTCGGCCGTTCCCGGGTCAGCGGCCGCATCCGTGTCGCGATCGGCGGCGGTGCTCGTCGCCGTCCGCGATGCGGGGTCGGCGGCGCTCTGCCCGTAGTCCGGCTCCGTCTCGGCTCCCGCCGTGCGCGAGGGGGTCGTGGCCAGCCGGCGGCGGCGGTTGACGAGGTGGCGGGTCGTCGACATGGGTGGTTCCTCTCCGGGGCGTGCGGGGCGGGGCGGGGGCGGTGCCGGGGTCAGCCGGCCGTGGCGCCGACGGGCGCCTGGCCCAGCGCGCTGAGCTTCCACCCCTCGGCGGTCCGGGTGAGGCTTCCGAGCAACCGGCTCTCCTTCACCGCCGGTTCGCCCTCGGGCGCGGTGACGGTGACGCGGATCGCGACCATCACCCCTGCGCGGCCGGCCCGTTCGTCCAGTTCGGTCACGGCGCCGGAGAGCACCTTCGCCGTGCTGACCGTCTTCGCCTCGGCGATCTGTTTGGCGAACGCGTCGCGCCCGCCCACGAGTTGGCGGCGCAGGTCTCCGGTGGTGGACTGCTCCCAACTGTCGAGCCCCTGCTCCAGCGCCTTGTGGTCCAGGGTGTTCATGTTCTGCACCGCCTGCTCCCCCGCCGCCAGCGCGTCGTCGCGCGCCTGCGCGAAGGACGCCGCGTCGTCGTTGGCCGCCTGGTAGCGCTGCCAGCCGCCCCAGCCCGCCGCTCCGGCCGCGCAGACCGCCAGGGCCAGTGCGGCGAGCAGCAGCGGGTTCCCCGCTCTCGCCCGGCCCGCCCCGGGCCGCCGGGCGGTCCCTGCCTTCCCGCTCCTGCCGGTGCTCCCGCTCTGCTCGGGGTTCCCGCCGCTCCCAGCGGTCTCGCCGCTCTCGGTCTTCGTCGTCGCCGTCCGCTGCCGTGCCATGTGGTGCCTCTCCCCTGCCTGCCGAACCGGACCGGTGCGCCCTCTCCTCCGGTCCGCCGTCATATGGAGCCGATCTCGACGATCCACCAGCGTCCGTCGCGCAGTTCGGCGGTCACCGTGAGCTGCGCGGCGGCGGTGGTGGGGGCCCGGCCCTTCCGCTCGTAGACCTGGTCGAGGAAGACCAGGAGGTGGGCGCTGTCGTCGGTCAGCCGGGTCACTCCGGCCCGGACGACCTCGCTGGTGAGCGTCAGCTTCTGGTCGGCGGACTGCCGCTCCACCTGGCCGAACAGCGCCGCGTACTGCTGGAGCGCCTTGCCCGTCAGCACCTCCTTGGCCGCCGCCCGCGTGGCGGCGGTGGTGCCGGGGGCGTACGAGAAGACCTTCGCGAGCGCGCTGCTGACGTCGCCGGTGACGCGGGTGGTCGCCGCCGTGTCGGTGAGGGCGAGGTTCGCCGTGGCCGGGGTGTCCCGGAGCCGGCGCCCCTCGGCGTACAGGACGCCGCCGGTGACGACCAGGGCGACCGCCAGCAGGGCGCCGAGGACGCGCGGCCACCGGCGGCGCGGCGCGTCCGCCCCGCTCTCCGGCTCCGGCACCGGGTCCGGCGTCTCCGCTTCCCGGTCCCCGGCCTCGGGTTCCACCACGGCCTCGCCGTCGACCGTGGTCACTCCTCCGTGCTCCGTCATCGGCCGCCGTCCGTTCCCATCGCCGTGAGCGCCTTGACCTTCCAGCCGTCCGCGGTACGGGCGAGGGTCGCCCCGAACCGCTTGCGCTGGGTGCCGGCCGCGCCGGAACGCGGGGTGACCTCGATGTCGACGGCGGCAATCAGCTCCGCCGTGCCCGTGCGCTCGTCCAGTGCGGTGAGCGCCGCCGAGGTGACCTTGCCCCGGGCCGTGTCGCCCGCTGCCGTCAGGGACTTCGCGTCGGCCTTACGGGTCCGCTCCAACTGGTCGTGCAGCGGCCCGGTGGAGGCGTCCAGCCAGGCCCGCAGCCCGGTGTCGACCCGTTTCGCGTCCGCGCCGTCCAGGCTGTTCAGCGTGGCGAGGTGCCGTCTGCCCTCGGTCAGGGCGGTGTCGCGGGCCTTCGCGTGGGCGAGGGAGCCGTCGCCGCGCGCCTGTCCGTACGACCAGGCTCCCAGTCCGCAGACCAGGGCGGCGGCGAGCAGGACGGCCCAGCCTCCCAGGTGCCGGGTGCGGGCGGTCACGAGGTGCCTCCCAGGCCGAGCAGCCCGGCCATGCCGTCGGCCCGCGGCTCGGCGTTCACGGACGCGCCGCCCCCGGCTCCGGGCAGCTTCATCGAGCCCGGGACGGCGGGCTTCGGCACCGGGCCGCCCTTGGGGGCGTTGGCGCTGCCCCGGACGTTGATGCCGGTGCCCGGCGAGGAGGTGCAGCGGGCGGCGGTGTTCACGGCCGGTCCGGCCGAGGTGTCGAGGCCGTTGCGGTAGACCGTGCCGCCGTAGCCGGCGGTGCAGGGCAGGGGTTCGAAGAAGGTGAGGGACATGCCGAACCGGGCGCCGTCGTCGTCGACCGCGCTCGCTCCGACGGCGGCGACGGCGGGCAGCTTCACCAGGATTTCCTCCAGGCCGCGCTGGCGGGTGACGGCCACCTCGGAGGTGGTGAGGAGGTTGGCGACGACGACGCCGAAGGCGGGGTCGACGTCGCGCAGCAGTCCGCTGATCTGGAGGGCGGCGTCCGGGGTGGTCGCGATGAGGTGGCGCAGGTCGGCGTCGGAGCCCTTGAGTTCGGCGGCCAGTTCCTTGGCCCCCTTGGCGAAGCCCTTGAGCGCCTGGCCCTGTTCGGCCTGGGTGCGCAGGACCTTCTCGCCGTCGGCCATCAGCCGGGTGGTGACGGGCAGGGCCCGGTCTGCGGCCTCCACGAAGTCGCCGCTGCTGTCCAGCAGGACCTGGAGGTCGTCGCCGCGCCCTTCGAAGGCGGCCCCGAACTCCTCGACGACGGTCCGCAGGCTTTCCAGGTTCACCGAGCTCGCCAGGTCGTCGACGCTGGTGAGGACATCGGTGGGGGGCGCGGGGATGGTGGTGTCGGCCTCGTCGATGACCGAGCCGTTCCCCAGGAAGGGCCCGTCCCGGCGGGTGGGCCGCAGATCGACGTACTGCTCGCCGACCGCCGAGAGGTTGGCGACGACGGCGGTGAGGCTGTCGGGGATCGGCGGGGCGTCCTTCTCGATGCGCAGTTCGGCCTCGACGCCTTCCTCGGTCAGCTCGATCGGTCCGACACGGCCCACGGAGACGCCCCGGTAGGTGACGTTGGAGTGGGTGTACAGGCCGCCGGTCTGCGGGAGTTGGACCTTGACCGTGTAGTAGCTGCGCAGACCGACGTAGTGGCCGAGGTCGGCGTAGCGGACGCCGAGGTAGCCGAGGACCAGGACGGCGATGACGAGGAAGGCGAGGTTCTTGAGCCGGATGGCGAGGGTGATCACGGGGTCGCCTCCTTCGCGGGCTTCGAGGACCCGGACGCGGCCGGCTGCGAGGCGCCGGGCGCGTCGGGCTCCGGCGTTCCGGGCGCGGTGGTCCTCGGGGCGCCGGAGACGGCGGGCAGCGGCAGCGGGAGCGCGCCCCGGAGCGACGCGGCGGGGTCCTCGCCCTCGGCCGGGGGCTGCGGGATGCCCGGGGGGTCGGGGGTGAGGGCCGGGATGATCTGGGTGCCCGGCATGGCCGTCACGTCCAGGTAGACGTTGAGGTAGTCGCCCTTGACGCCGCGCAGCACCTCGTCGGTGAAGGGGTACGTCAGCAGCACCTGGAGGGAGTCGGGCAGGTCCTGGCCGGAGTCGGCGAGCGCCTTGAGGGTGGGGGCGAGCGCCTTGAGGTCGGCGATCATGTCGGCTTTGCTCCGGTTGATCGTGTCGACGGCCACGGTGGAGAGGGTGTCGAGGGAGCGCAGCATGGTCAGCAGGGAGCCGCGTTGCTTCTCCAGGACCTTGAGTCCGGGGCTGAGGTCGGTGAGGACCGTTCCGACGTCCTGCTCGCGGGTGGCGAGGGTGGCGGCGAGCCGGTTGACGCCGTCGAGGGCCTTGGTGATGTCGCCCTTGTTCTCGTCGAGGTTGGTGACGAGGGTGTCGACCCGGTTGAGCATGGAGCGGATCTGCGGTTCCTGCCCGGCGAGCGCCTTGTTCAGCTCGGTGGTGATGGTCTTGAGCTGGTTGACCCCGCCCCCGTTGAGGAGCATGGACAGGGCGCCGAAGACCTCTTCGACCTCCGGGTTCCGGTTGGTGCGGGAGAGCGGGATGCGGCCGCCGCTCGCGAGCGATCCCCGTGCGGTGCCCTCGGGGGGCGGGGCGAGCTGGATGTACTTCTCACCGAGGAGGCTGGACTGTTCGAGTCGGGCGTAGGCGTTGGCGGGCAGCTTGATCCTGCCGTTGACCTGCATGGTGACCCGGGCCCGCCAGCCGCCCGGGGCGAGCGCGATCTTCGTGACGCGCCCCACGGAGACGTCGTTGACCTTGACCGAGGACTGCGGGGCGAGGCTGAGGACGTCGCCGAACTCGGCGGTGACCTCGTACGGCCTCTCGCCCAGGTCCGCGCCGCCGGGCAGCGGTATCTGCTCGATGCCGGTGAAGGACGGGGCGTCGGGGCGGACCACCACCAGGGCGACCAGCGCGCCGGTGGCGAGCAGGGCGACGGCGGCGACGGCCGCGCGTGCGGCGGGTCTGCGGCGGGCGTCGTCGTTCATCCTTCCGCCCCCTTCTTCTTGCCGGGCTGCTTCTCGGGCGTGCCGTAGACCGTGCCGACCTCGGGGAGCGGCAGGACGGGCAGGACTTTGCGGCGGTTCGCGTCGACGGGGGCCAGGCCGGTGAGCCGGCCGGCCGCCGCGGCGGCCCCGGGCTCCACCAGCGGTCCGCCCATGGAGAGTTCGTTGAGGTTGGCCCGGCCGTTGAGGGTGCGGTGGGCCGGGTCGTAGGCGTTCAGCACGTTGCCCGCCGCGAGCGGCAGGGTGTCCATCGCCTCCGCGAGCGAGGCGCGCTGGTCGACCAGCGTCTGGGTGATGGGGACCAGGGCCTCGACGTTCTTCTTGAGCGAGCCGCGGTTCTTGGCGATGAACGCCTTGACCTGGCCGAGGGCGGCGCCCAGCTCCTTGAGGGCCGCGCTGAGGTTCTTCTTGTCGTCCGCCAGGAAGGAGGTGACCGTGTTCAGCTGCTGTTCGGCGCTGCGGACGTTGCCGTCGTTCTCCTTGAGCATGGTGGTGAAGCTCTGGAGGTAGGTGAGGGTGTCGAAGAGGTCGCCGCTGCTCTTGTCGAGCGTCTTGGTGGCCTTGCCGAACTGTTCGATGGAGTCCCCGATGGCCTTGCCGTTGCCGTCGAGGTTCTTCGCCCCGGTGTCCAGGAGCCGGGCGAACGCCCCGTCGGCGTTGGCCCCGTCGGGGCCGAGCGCGGTCGAGAGTTCGGTGATGGAGGCGTACAGCTCGTCGACCTCGATCGGGGTGGCGTTGCGGGCGGCGGGAAGCACCGCGTCGTCCGCGAGCCGGGGGCCGCCGTCGTAGGCCGGGGCGAGCTGGACGTAGCGGTCGGCGACGAGGCTGGGGGCGACGACCACGGCGTGGGCGTCCCGGGGGACGTCGATGCCGTGGTCGAGGCGCAGGACGACCTTCACCTCCTCGCCGCGCGGTTCGACGGACTGGACGGTGCCGACCTTGACGCCGAGGATGCGCAGGTCGGACCCGGCGTAGACGCCGGTGGCGCGCTCGAAGTAGGCGGTGACGGTGAGCTTCCCGTCCTCCTCCAGGGCGCTCACCCCGGTGGCGGCGGCGACCCCGACGAGAGCGAGGCCGACGACGATGCCGGTGATGCGGGTGCGTCTCATGTCAGCGGCCCCCTTGCTGCCGGGGTGGCATGCATCCGGTCGCCGGGCCGGTGCCGGCGGGCAGGTAGTTCTTGGGCACGACGCCGCAGACGTAGTTGTCGAACCAGCGTCCGCTGCCCAGGGTGTTGCCGACGAGCCGGCTGTAGGAGCCGGTCGTGGCGAGGACCTTGTCCAGGCTCTTGCGGTTCTTCACCAGGACGGCGGTGACCCGGCTGAGGGAGTCCAGGGTCGGCCCGAGCTGCTTGTCGTTGTCCCGGACGAGCCCGGCGAGCTGGGTGCCGAGGTCGCGGGTGCCGGTGAGCAGCAGGTGGATGGAGTCGCGGCGGGCCTGGATCTCGCCGAGGAGGAGGTTCCCGTCCTCCAGGAGCGTTTCGAAGCTGCTCTTCTTCCCGGCGAGGGTCTTGGTGAGCTTCTTGCTGCTGCTGAGCAGGGTGGCGAGCTGGGCGTCGCGTTCGGAGACCGTGCGCGAGAGGGCGGAGAGCCCGTCGGCGGCGCTGCGGACGTGGGGCGGCGAGTCCTTGAAGGTGGCGGAGATCGTGTCGAAGCTCTTGGCGAGCTGGGCGGTGTCGATCTCCCCGATGGTCTCCCCGAGCCCGTTGAACGCCTGGGTGACGTCGTACGGGGAGGTGGTGCGGCCGGCGGTGATGCGGCTGCCGGGGTCCTGCGGGGCGTCGCCGAGGGGGTCGACGGCGAGGTACTTCTCGCCGAGCAGGGTCTTGACGGCGATGCCCACGGTGGAGGAGTCGCCGATCCAGGCGTTCTCCACCCGGAAGTCGACCCGGACCTTGGAGCCGTCCAGCGAGACGCCGGTGACCTCTCCGACCTTCACTCCGGCGATGCGGACCTCGTCGCCGTCCTCCAGTCCGGCGGACTCGGTGAAGTCGGCGCTGTAGGAGGTGCCGCCGGTGACGAAGGGCAGGGAGTCGGCGCGCCAGGCGGCGAGGCCGACCAGGGCGAGGACCAGGAGTCCGACGACGGCGACGGCGACCGGGTTGCGTTCCCGGATGGGGGTGATTCTCATGCCAGGCACCTCGGTTGGGTGATCGCGATGCCGGTGGGCGGCTTGCTTCCGTCGTCGTGGGTGACGCCGCTGACCTTCGCCTCGCAGAGGTAGAGGTTGAGCCACGACCCGTAGGACGTGAGTCGGCTGATGGCCGCCATCTTGGCCGGGGTCTTCTGGAGGAAGTTCTCGATCTGCGGGGTGCCCTTCTCCAACTGGCCGCTCAACCGACCCAGTTGGCGGATGTCGTCCTTGAGCGGCTTGCGGCCGTCCTGGAAGAGGTCGGCGGTGACGGTGGTGAGCGCGCCCATGGCGGTGATGGCCTCGCCCAGCGGCTTGCGGTCGCCGGAGAACCCGGTGACGAGCTTCTGGAGGGTGACGACGAGGTCGTCGAAGCCGGCTTCCCGGTCGTTGACCGTCTTGAGGACCGTGTTGAGGTTGGCGATCACCTCGCCGATCACCTTGTCCTTCGCGGCGACGGTCGTGGTGAGCGAGCCGACGTGCCGCAGGATGCTGTCGACGGTGCCGCCCTCGCCCTGGAGGACCTGGACGATGGAGCCGGCGAGCTGGTTCACGTCGGGCGGCGACAGCCCTTCGAAAAGGGGCTGGAAGCCGTTGAAGAGCTGGGTGAGGTCGAGCGCCGGGGTGGTGCGGGAGAGCGGGATGGTGTCGCCGGGGCGGAACGTCCGGCCGACCGGCCCGGCGCCCTGGTCGAGGTCGACGTACCGCTGTCCGACCATGTTGAGGTACTTGATGGAGGCCGTCACCGAGGCGGGGAGGTCCCGCCCCTTGCGTACGGCGAAGGCGACCTCGGCGACCCGCCGGTCGGCGACCCGCACGGATTCGACCTGGCCGACCTTGACCCCCGCGATCCGGACGCTGTCGCCGGGCAGCAGCCCGGTGGCGTCCGTGAACCGCGCCTTGTACGTGGCGGTGTCGCCGACGCCCTTGTTGGCGATGGAGAGTCCGAGGACGGTGGTGGCCAGCACCGTGACGACGATGAAGACGAGGGACTTGGTGACCGGTCCCGCGAGCGAGCGGCGTTTCACTTGAGCTTCACCTCCGCACCGCGGAAGGCCGGGCCGATGAGCACGCTGCTCCAGTCGGGCAGGTCTCCCGGCGCCACCTTCAGCGAGGGTGCGACCAGTTCGTTGACGAGCTGGGATTCCTGGGGCGAGTTGGGCAGGCCGAGCGCGGTGTCCGCGTCGGCGTCCCGGGCCGGCGGCGGGGCGGTGACGTCGGCGGCCCGGCGGACGTCGGCGGTCGGGGCGTTCTTGCCGACGTACGGCACCGAGTAGCACTTCGGGCCGCCCGAGGCGTTGTAGACCGGCCGGTCCCTGCCGGGGACGTACTTGCCCTTGGAGGGAACGGGTGTGATCGACACGTGGAGCCCCGGCTCGTTCGTCCCCTTGCCGAGCGCCTTGTCCATGGCGGGGACGAATCCGGCCATGGTGCGCAGGGTGCAGGGGAACGACTCGGAGTACTCCGCGAGGAGTTCGAGGGAGGGGCGGCCGGCGGTGGAGAGCCGGATGAGGTTGTCCTTGTTCGCCTGCAGGAAGGTGGTCATGTCCCGAGCGGCGGCCGTGGTCGCACCGTGGAGGCCGGCGAGGCGCGCCTCCTGGTCGGCGAGGGTGGAGCTGGTGACCGTGGCGTCGGTCAGCGCGTCGAGAACGTCCGGCGCGGCGTCCGCGTAGAGCGTGCTCACCTTGACGAGTTCCTTGATGTCGGCGTTGAGCGTGGGCAGTTGGGGGTTGAACTTCTTCAGGTGGCCGTCCAGCGTGGTCAGCGTCTCGCCGAGGCGTTCACCGCGTCCCTCCAGTGCCTGGGAGACGGCGTTGAGGGTGGCGGACAGCTTCTCGGGCTTCACGGCGGTCAGCAGCGGCAGGACGTTGTCGAGGACCTGTTCCAACTCGATGGCGTTGCTGGAGCGGTCCTGCGGGATGACCGCCCCCGCCCGCAGGGTGGCCCCGGCGGGGACGCGGGGCGGGACGAGGGCGACGAACCGTGCGCCGAAGAGGGTGGTCGGCAGCATCTGGGCGGTGACGTCGGCGGGTATCTGGTCGAGCTTGTCGCGGTCGATGGCGAGGGTGAGGCGGGCGCCCTGGCCGTCGGAGGCGATGGAGCGGACCTGGCCGACGACGACGCCGCGCAGCTTCACGTCGGCGTTGTCGTGCATCTCGTTGCCGACCGCGCCGGTGCGGACGGTGACGGTGGCGTCGTCGGTGAACTCCTTCTCGTACACGGCGACCGAGGCCCACACCAGGACTGCGGGGACCAGGAGGAAGGTGACGCCGGCCAGGCGGCGGCGGACCGTACGGGTGCTGGATGGGCGCATCAGCCGGCCACCTTCACCGTCGTCGTGGCTCCCCAGATGGCGAGCGAGAGGAAGAAGTCGGTGACGCTGATGAGGACGATCGCGTTGCGCACCGAGCGGCCGACCGCCACGCCCACCCCGGCGGGCCCGCCGCTGGCGTGGAAGCCGTAGTAGCAGTGGGCGAGGATCACCAGCACGCTGAAGATCAGCACCTTGAGCACCGACAGCAGGACGTCCTGCGGGGAGAGGAAGAGGTTGAAGTAGTGGTCGTAGGTGCCCGCCGACTGGCCGTTGAAGAAGACGGTGATGAAGCGGGAGGCGACGTACGAGGAGAGCAGCCCGATCGCGTACAGCGGGATGATCGCGACGACTCCGGCGATGATCCGGGTGGTGACGAGGTAGGGCATGGAGCGGATGCCCATCGCCTCCAGGGCGTCGACCTCCTCGTTGATCCGCATCGCGCCGAGCTGGGCGGTGAAGCCCGCGCCGACGGTGGCGGAGAGGGCGAGTCCGGCCACCAGGGGGGCGATCTCACGGGTGTTGAAGTAGGCGGAGACGAATCCGGTGAAGGCCGAGGTGCCGATCTGGTTGAGGGCGGCGTACCCCTGGAGCCCCACCACCGTGCCGGTGAAGAGGGTCATGGCGACCATCACGCCGATGGTGCCGCCGATGACGCCGAGTCCGCCGCTGCCGAAGGAGACTTCGGCCAGCAGGCGCTGGACTTCCCGCAGGTAGCGGCGCAGTGTGCGCGGGATCCAGAGAAGGGCCTTGATGTAGAAGGTGAGTTGGTCGCCCGATCGGTCGAGCCGGCTGAGCAGCGCCATCGGTCAGCTCCCCTTCGCGGGGACGATCTGGAGGTAGACCGTCGTGAGGACCATGTTCACGAAGAACAGCAGCATGAAGGTGATGACGACGGACTGGTTGACCGCGTCGCCGACGCCCTTGGGGCCGCCGCGCGGGTTGAGGCCGCGGTAGGCGGCGACGATGCCCGCGATGAAGCCGAAGATCAGGGCCTTGAACTCGCTGATGTAGAGGTCGGGCAGCTGGGCGAGGGCGGAGAAGCTGGCGAGGTAGGCGCCCGGGGTGCCGTCCTGCATGATCACGTTGAAGAAGTAGCCGCCGAGGGTGCCGACCACCGAGATCAGGCCGTTGAGCAGGACGGCGACGAGCATGGTGGCGAGCACCCGGGGGACGACGAGGCGCTGGATGGGCGAGACGCCCATGACCTCCATCGCGTCGAGCTCCTCGCGGATCTTGCGCGATCCGAGGTCGGCGCAGATCGCGGAACCGGCGGCCCCGGAGATCAGCAGGGCGACGATGAGCGGGCTCGCCTGCTGGATCACCGCGAGGACGCTGGCGCCGCCGGTGAAGGACTGGGCGCCGAGCTGCTGGGTGAGGGAGCCGACCTGGAGGGCGATGACCGCGCCGAACGGAATGGAGACGAGGGCGGCGGGCAGGATGGTGACGCTGGCGACGAACCAGAACTGCTCGATGAACTCCCGCACCTGGAAGGGCCGGCGGAAGACGGCGCGGGCCACGGCGGCGGCGAGGGCGAACAGCTTCCCGGTCTCGCGGAGCGGGGCGAGCAGCCGGGAGGGCCGCCGGCCGGCGGCGGGACGGCCGGTCGCCCTCTCGGCGGGGGGCGGCAGGGGTTTCTCGGGCGGCTCGGGCGGCCGCACCGGCATCGGGGCGGTCACGCGCGCGCACCTCCCGCGGCCGGGGCGTAGCTGTTGAGGATCGCCGTACGGGCGGCCTCCGGCAGCTGGCCCATCATCGACATGACCCGCTCCCGACGGCGCAGCGCGCCCTGGCGCACGGGCATCCCGGGCGAGGGCTCCAGCTGGGGGACGACGGTGCGGGGCCCGGCGGGGAGCGGGAGGGTGTCGAACCGCTGCTCGGCGGCGAGGGTGGCGGCGTCCTTCTCCTCGGACATGCCGATGGGGCCTTCGCGGCGGCCGGCGAGGAACTGGGAGACGACCGGGGTGTCGCTGGTGAGCAGTACCTCGCGCGGGCCGAAGGTGACGAGGTTGCGGCAGAACAGCATGCCCATGTTGTCGGGGACGGTCGCCGCGATGTCGAGGTTGTGGGTGACGATGAGCATCGTCGCGTCGATCTGGGCGTTGAGGTCGATGAGGAGCTGGGAGAGGTAGGCGGTCCGGACCGGGTCGAGGCCGGAGTCCGGCTCGTCGCAGAGGATGATCTGCGGGTCCAGGACCAGGGCGCGGGCGAGGCCGGCGCGCTTGCGCATGCCGCCGGATATCTCCCCCGGCAGCTTTCCCTCGGCGCCGAGGAGCCCGACGATGTCGATGCGCTCCATGACGATGCGGCGGATCTCGGATTCCTTCTTGCGCGTGTGCTCGCGCAGCGGGAAGGCGATGTTGTCGAAAAGCGACATCGAGCCGAAAAGGGCCCCGTCCTGGAACATGAGACCGAACAGCTTCCGGGTCTCCATGATCTCGCGCTCGGGGCTGTTCACCATGTCGACGCCGTTGATGAGGACGCGTCCCTGTTCGGGCTTGAGCAGCCCGATGATGGATTTCAGAAAAACGGTCTTACCGGTTCCGGAAGGACCGAGCATGACGCTCACTTCACCGGCGGGCAGGGTGAGGCTGACGTCCTGCCAGATGTTCTGTTTGCCGAAGGACTTCGTCAGGCCCTCGACGACTACTTCGATTCCCATCGGCCCTCCCTCGAAATGGCGGTGAACGTGTTCATCGTTGGCGCTCCGGCTCTGCTGCAATCGATGGCGGCTCGTCACACATGCACCAGGGGGCGCACGCTATGTCCGCCGAAACCGCCGGGGCAAGCCGTTGAACAGCGGAGATCGACGAACGCGGGGGTCGGGTTGGATCACTTGTCATTCGGTGACAAGGCCGGTTCCCGTCCTTGTCGAAATCTGCGCATGTCCCCGGACGCCTCGTCCGGGGTGCTTCTGGGCCGGAGCGGAGCGAACCGGGCCCGAGCATGCCCGCCAGCAGGTACGCAGGCGCTTTCGATGGGCACGCCTGGGACGCTACGGGCCAGTAACCTGACTTCGCAATACTGGGTACAGATTTTCCTCGGCGAGAATTCACGCGGGGCCACGGATTGTCAGTGGGCGAGTAATCCGCCTGCCAAACCTGTCGGATGATGAGGAATCACGGCGGTGGCGTTCCGCTCCGAGGGACAGAAAAGAGCCCTTCCGGTCCCGGGAGCCGGAAGGGCTCGATCGCCTTTCACCTGTCGGCGGCCCGGGGGCCGCCCGCGCTCACCGCTCGGGCTCGGGCTTCCTCGGCGGGCAGTCGGGCCCTTCCGGGTTGGTGGCCACGCACAGGGGCGCCTGGGTCATCTTGGCGTAGTTGTCGGCCTTCTTGCCGGGGCTGGAGATGGCCGCGGTGAAGATCGGGTCGAGGTCCTCGTCCACTCCGCAGTCCGTGAACGGCGGGATGTGGGCGTACCCGGTCAGGGTGCCGCCGTACGCCACGAGGTAGCCGGCCGGCGGATAGCTCTGGCCGTACCCCCGCAGCACCTGCTTGAAGGGGCGTTCGGTGCGGCAGTCGGGGCCGACGTCCAGGGGTACCCCGTTCACCTCGACGTCGGAGAGCCGCATGACGAGCTGGGCGGTGACGGTCGTCTCCTCCGGGTAGGTCGGCGTGTTGGTGACCGTGTGCGTGTGGATCGCCGCCGGCGGGCCGACCTGTTCCAGCGTCATGGTCGCGGTGGTCGGCATGAAGCCGTAGGTGAGGAATGTGGCCTTCGTCGGGGGGAGTTGGCGCTCCCCCTGGTAGTCGAAGTTCACCTCGGAGCTGACGTCGACGGTCGAGGCGCAGGAGTCGTTGATGTAGCGCTTGTTCAGCACCACCTTCATGAAGGCGGGCCCCAGGGCCGCCGCGCCGTTCAGTTTGGCGGCGTTGGCGTAGCCGGCCGCGTAGGTTTCGGCGGTGGTCATCACCCACTCGGGCGGGATCTCGATCGGGCAGCTGCCCGGGTCGTCCTCCAGCGCGTCGAGCCGCTTGTCGGTGAGGGCGTCGATCTTCTCCCGTGCGGTGGGCGGCAGCCCCTCGCCCGGGCGGCCGGGGGTCGGTTCCGGCGCGGGGTCGCTCTCGCCGGGCCGGGGCGCGGGGGTATCGGGGTCCTGGTCGCCGCGGATGTCCACGGCGGCCAGTTCGGCCTCCTGGCCGGGGACCGGTTCGCAGGCGACGTCGAGGCCGGGGGGCACGGTCGGCTCGCCGTCCGCGGTGCGCGAGGAGAGCGAGAGGGCGAGTGCGGCCGGGGCCAGCGTCGCCCGCCCGGGAGTGCCGAACGCGACCGTCGGCACCTCCCCGGTCGCGGTCAGGGTAAGGCCGCCCGTCCCTTCCTCTTCGCCTTCGCCTTCGCCTTCACTTTCGCCTTCACCGGGTTTCGGCAGGGCCGTCGGTGGGGCGGTCAGGCCCTGCCAGGAGGAGTCGGCGGAGGTGTCGCCGACCGCGTTGCGGACGGTGAGCCGCGCGGTGGCCGCCAGGGTCTCGGCCTCCAGGTCGCCGAAGCGGGCGAGCGCCGTGGCCGGCAGGCCGACCTCGACGGAGACCTGGTCGGGGCGGATCTCCTCGCCGGTACGGGCCGAGGTGGGAAGCACCGCCGAGACGACGACGTCCACCTCCTCGGCCCCGGAGGGGAACGGGCAGGCGTAGCGGAGGGCGACCTCCGACTTCTGTTCCGCGGCGGCCGATTCGGCACTGGGAACCAGCGCGGTGGCGACGACGAGCGCCCCTCCCACGGCCCAGTGGATCGGTCGTCTCGCCGCGGCGCGTGCATCGACGGTCATACGGTTGTGTCCTTCCGGCGCGCGTGGGCCCAGAGGATGGGCGGCTGCGGAACGGGTCCGGTTCGGGGCGACGGCTGAGCGGGCGGGATTCCAAGGGGCCGCCGACGGACGTCGGCGGGGTCCGGCCACGCTCCGTACCGGTGCGGCCGCAGGCCGGACGGTCCCTACCCACGGGTACGCTACGCACGCCGACGACGCCTGGGAAGGGCCGGGTTCGCGTCCGGATCACCGGTGTGCGGTCTTTGTCAGCCAGTGACAAGGCGCCACCCCGGACCTTGTCGGCGGGTGCGTGAAAAGGCGGATCCGACGTGGTGACACCGCATGGGCTCCCTGGCCGGTGCCACCCGGGCCCCAGGAGGCGCATGCCATGTCCGTCGAAACCGGAGGACTCACTCGCCTTTCACCTGTCGGCGGCCGCCGGCCGTCCGCGCTCACCGCTCGGGCTCGGGCTTCTTCGGCGGGCAGTTCACACTGGTCGGGTCCGTGGCCACGCACAGGGGCGCCTGGGTCATCTTGGTGTAGTTGTCGGCCTTCTTGCCGGAGCTGGAGACGGCCGAGGTGAAGACCGGGTCGAGGTCCTCGCCGACGCCGCACCCCTCGAACGGCGGGATGTGCGCGTACCCCGTCAGGGGGCCGCCTCCTGCCACGGTGTAGCCGGCCTTCGGAATGCTCTGGCCGTACCCCCGCAGCACCTGCTCGAAGGGGCGTTCGGTGCGGCAGTCGGGGCCCACGTCCAGGGGCACGCCGTTCACCTCGACGTCGGAGAGCCGCATGACGAGCTGGGCGGTGACGGTCGTCTCCTCCGGGTAGGTGGGCGTGTTGGTGACCGTGTGGGACTGCACGACGGCCGGCGGGCCGACCTGTTCCAGCGTCATGGTCGCGGTGGTCGGCATGAAGCCGTAGGTGAGGAATGTGGCCTTCGTCGGGGGGAGTTGGCGCTTCCCCTGGTAGTCGAAGTTCACCTCGGAGGTAATGTCGACGGTCGAGGCGCACTGGTCGTTGATAAAGCGCGTGTTGAGCACCGCCTTCATGAAGGCGGGCCCCAGGGCCGCCGCGCCGTTCAGTTTGGCGGCGTTGGCGTAGCCGGCTGCGTAGGTCTCGGCGGTGGTCATCACCAGCTCGGGCGGGATCGGGAAGGGACAGCTCCCCGGGTCGTCCTCCAGGGCGTCGAGCCGCTTGTCGGTGAGGGCGTCGATCTTCTCCCGTGCGGAGGGCGGCAGTCCTCCGGCCGGGAGGCCCGGGGTGGGCTCCGGCGCGGGCTCGCTCTCCCCGGGGGTGGGCGCCGGGTCCGCGGGGTCCTGGTCGCCGCGGATGTCCACGGCGGCGAGTTCGGCCTCTTGGCCGGGGACCGGCTCGCAGGCGACGTCGAGGCCGGGGGGCGTGGTCGGCTCGCCGTCCGCGGTGCGCGAGGAGAGCGTGAAGGCGAGTGCGGCGGGGGTCAGCGTCGCCCGCCCGGGGCTGCCGAAGGCGATCGTCGGCACCTCCCCGGTCATGGTCAGGGCCAGGCCGCCTCCGCCCTCTCCGTCGTCTTCGCCGGGCTTCGGCAGCGCGGTCGGCGGGGCGGTCAGGCCCTGCCAGGAGGAGTCGGCGGAGGTGTCGCCGACCGCGTTGCGGACGGTGAGCCGCGCGGTGGCCGCCAGGGTCTCGGCCTCCAGGTCGCCGAAGCGGGCGAGCGCCGTGGCCGGCAGGCCGACCTCGACGGAGACCTGGTCGGGGCGGATCTCCTCGCCGGTACGGGCCGAGGTGGGAAGCACCGCCGAGACGACGACGTCCACCTCCTCGGCCCCGGAGGGGAACGGGCAGGCGTAGCGGAGGGCGACCTCCGACTTCTGTTCCGCGGCGGCCGATTCGGCACTGGGAACCAGCGCGGTGGCGACGACGAGCGCCCCTCCCACGGCCCAGTGGATCGGTCGTCTCGCCGCGGCGCGTGCATCGACGGTCATACAGTTGTGTCCTTCCGACGCGCGTGGGCCCAGGAGGCGGGGGGCTGCGGATCAGGTCCGGACACCCCGGGTGTTCCGTGGCGCGGCCGTGCCCGGCCGCCGGGTGCGCACGGCCGGGCACGACGTTCAGGTGGTGCGGTACGTCATCGGGTGCGGGATCAGCCGCTGATGACCGGGGACTTGCCCGTGGTGGCGCTGACCAGCGTGTACAGGCCCTGGAAGCTGGCGGTGCTGCCGACGATGCCGCAGCCGCCGCCGACCTTGTTGGTGATGGCCAGGGTGAGCCCGCCGCCCGCCGTGTTCAGGGTGCCGTTGCTGCCCCCCAGGGTCGGGTTGTTGTACTTGGCGGCGACCTTGCCGGTGACGTCGAAGGTGCAGGGACCGAGGACACTGCTCCCGGCCACCTTCGCCTTGATCGCCCGGATCTCACCGGTCACCTGGCCCGTGGAGTTGGTGCCGGCGCCCGCCGTGTAGTCCAGGCCCCAGATCTCCCACGGCGGCGTGGTCGTGGTGGTCACGGTCCACGTGGAGCTGAACGGACCGGTGCACGGCTTGTTGAACGAGATCGCCGTGATGTTCGCGAGCTTGGCCGGGCTGCCGGCGACCGGGGACGTCGGCGCGTTGCCCGAGGCGGCGGAGGACGCGCACTGGATCTTGTTGCCGTTGTTGTCCGTGAGGACGGTCACTCCGGCGGAGCCGTTGAAGTTGCCGGTCGGGGTGATCGTCCAACTGGTCGGCGCGGCGACGGCCGACGGGGCCGCCAGGACCACGGCTGCCGCGGCGGAGCCGATCGCAGTCAGGACACCGGTTCGCTTGAACATGGGGTACTCCCTTTTCTCGTCCCGTTGGGGATTGGACTGAACGTGAGTGGAGAGACGGCTGCGCTGTACCTGGCGGTGCCGGACGGTGCGGCACACTGCGGGGTCCACGGCGGCGTACGGTGCGCGGACCGGGACGTGCGGGGGCGGTTCCCGCATCACCTCCTCGTACCGGAGGACGGCCTACCGCTTCGCGGAGTGCCAGAACTCGGACAGCTTCCGGCCCTCGTTCGGCGCGAGGCCGGCGGGGTCGTAGGGGCTGCCGAAGTAGGTGGTGGTGGCGTTCAGCTTCACGCTGTTCTTGCCGGAGGCGGACGGGAGGCCGGTCTTGAGGTTCACCGCCCAGTTCAGGAGGCCGGCGCCGCAGCCGCTGGCCCCCGGAACGGCGAACGCCGTGTCGCCCTGGTCGGCGCCGTCGAAGGTGTAGCGGCCCATCTCGCCCTCGTCGTCGTTCGGCGTCCCGTCGGCGGAGAAGCGCTGGAGGGAAAGGGTCGGCGCCGTGGTGTTCTGCGGCTTCAGGAGCACCGGGTCGGCGGTGGTCCCGATGTAGCACTTGTCACCCAGGAACGGATTCTTGAGGTGGATGCGGACCGGGATGGTGAGAATGGGCTCACCGGTGGAGAAAGCCGCCGCCATATTGAAGTCCCGGGGCGCTCCCGCCGGTTCGATGGTGGCAGTCACCCGGTTGAGATTGTTGTCCGTCAGCTGCCGGCAGATTCCCGATACCAGAGGAATTCCGCTGGGGCACATCAAGCCGAGCAGGCCGCCCGGGATCTCCGCCGGGTCCGCGGTCAGCGCCCCCTCGGGCGGGGCCACCAGCGAGGTGGTGCCGTCGGGGCGCTGGATGACACCGAGCTGAAGGTCGGTGTTGCCGGTGGGGACGTGCGACTTGCCCAGCGTGATGGAGCCGGTGGCCGAGCTGGAGGATATGCAGGTGGCAATGGTGTTGATGCCGTCCGCCGCCAGCATGGCGGGGGCGTCGACCGGGCAGCGGTCGAAGGGCGCCCAGTCACCGTTGAGCTGGGTGGCGGCGGTGGCCGAACCGGTGGAGAGAAGTGCGCCGAATGCCGTGAGCGCCGCGAGCAGGCCCACCCGGGTTCGATTGGAAACGGATCTCATGTCGTCCCCTCTGTCGGCCGCTGAGGCGCGGCCTCGTGCACGAAAGTTGAACGGTTCTGCAACACATGCCCGCACCGTGACGGCCGTCGACGGCGATGGGGCCTCGGGTGGGCCCGGGGGCGGAGGATCTGAGCATCAAATTTCGGGCAGATTTTGTGACCGAATTGATCGAGGCGTGATGTTACTCGCCGGAAACCGGGCGACACAATCCGTCCGCCTAAGATTCTTTCCTGCGCCCTCTTTTTGATCCGGAAATGAGCATCGGTCCACCGGGGTCTTGTCAAGGAATGCGCAGCCGCGGCAAGCGCACCGCCCGCCGGCGAGGCGAACCCCGCGCGTGGTGCGCAGACGGGGCCGCCGGGGGCCGCGCCGCGGAACTCTCGCTTCCACTCGCCGAGGGACGCCATGAAAATCGGCCACGCGGCTGAAAATATCCACCCCACCGAAGCCGTTACCCGGGGTTCGCCGTGGTGAGCCGCCTGCCGCAGGAATCGACAGAGGGGACACGCGGCCCACCGGAAACAGCGCCGGGAGACCGGAACGGCTTTGTTGTCACCGCTGGAGCAGGCGGCTGAAATACATTGTCCGAAAGCGCGCAGTACCGCCCGACCTGCGCGGAAGTCGCACAGTGCGGCCGCGATGCGTGCCCCCTGCTCGCCGATCTTGTTCAAGTGGTTTGCAGTGCCTGCCACTTGGTCTATCTTCGTCGCGGACTTGGTACGCACCTGTCGGTTCGTGGGAGCGCTTTCCCCCCACCGCCTCACCCCACCACCGGGCGCCGAGAGCAAGGGGACTTGTCATGGCACATCTCATACAGCCGTTGGACACCGAAGACCCCCTGGGGCCCCTCCCTCAGGAATTCGCGGCGATCATGCGGCCTGAACTGCCCAGCCTCATCAAGGAAATCGGCGTCGAGGTCACCCGGGCCTATCCGGAATACGCCCGACTGCTCGACGGGCCGAACGGCCAGGCCATCCGGGTGGGCGTGGAGCAGAGCCTCTCCTCGTTCGTCGACCTGGTGGCCGAACCCACCTCCTCCACCGCGCTCCGGGACGACATGTGCCGGCGCTTCGGGCGGTTCGAGGCGTACGAGGGCCGGAGCATGGACACCCTCCAGGGGGCCTACCGGCTGGGTGCGCGGGTGGCGCTGCGGAGGGCGAAGAAGGTCGGGCAGAGCTACCACCTCTCCCCCACCCTGATGCTGAGCTTCGCCGACGCGCTCTTCGCCTACGTCGACGAACTGGAATCGCTTTCCCGCGAGGGCTTCCTGGAGGTGCGGTCCCAGTCGGGCGAGCACAGCGAGGCGCTGCGCCGCCGACTGCTCCACCTCATCCTCGCCGGGCGGCCGTCTCCCGGCAGCGCCATCGCGGACCTGTGCGAGCAGGTGGCGTGGCCGCTGCCGGAGGAGGTCACGCTGATCGCCGTACGCGCCCCGGCGGAGCTGGACCGGCTCCGCGCCGACCGCGATCTGCTCGTCGACCTCAGCGCCCCGCAGCCGCACCTGCTCGTCCCCGGCGCGATGACCGACGCCCGGAGAACCATGCTGGAGCAGGCGCTCCCGGACACCCGCGCGGCGATCGGACTGACCGTCCCCACGGCGCTGGCCTGCGAGTCGATCCGCTGGGCCCGCCGGGTCCTGGAGCTCGTCGACTCCGGCGTGATCGACGACGCCCCGCTGATCCGCTGCGAGGACCACCTCATCACCCTGTGGCTGCTCTCCGACCCCGCCCTGCTGGACCAGCTCGCCCAGCGGGAGTTGGCCGCCGTGGCGGGGATCAGCGCCACCCGCCGGGAGCGGCTGGTCGAGACGCTGCGGATCTGGCTCGACACCCGGGGCACCGCCGCGCAGATGGGTGCGCTGCTGGACGTCCACCCCCAGACCGTGCGCTACCGCATGCGCAGCCTGGAGACCATCTTCGGCGACCAACTGGTCGACCCCGAGAGCCGTTTCGCCACGGAAGCGGTGCTGCGGGCCCTGCGCCTGCGCTCCCGCGCCACCGGAACACCCCCCTGATCCGGAGCACGTCCGGCGGGGCGGGTCAACTTACCGGCGAGTAAGGCGAAATAGACGGTCAGTCCCAAACGGTTGCGACACGGAGACGTATCCGACGAGAAACGCGGAACCGCGTCCCGTACACAGGAGGGAACCTGCCGCTCACCCGGCGGCGGGCCCCGCACCGCCTCCTGGCCGACCATCCGAGAGGGCCCCGAATGACCGCCTCGCACCTCCTCGTTCCCGTGCCGATCCCGGACCGGGTCGCCGCGCTGATCGGTTCGTGCATTCCGCCGCACATCCTCCAGGCGGAGTTCGACGCCGACTGCGCGGCCCGCGAGGTCCGCCGGTTCCGCGGCCCCCTGCTGGGCGTCGAGGACCAGGCCGACCGCGAGCACGCGCTGTCCGAACTGGCCCGCGCCAACAAGGTGCTGGCCGCGCACCACCCCCACCTCGCCGTACTGCCGGGCTCGCCGTTCTGACCACCGCCCGCCGCGCCCGGGCGGGTCCGGGACCGGGCCCGACCCGCGCGGGACCGGGCCCGACCGGAGCGGAACCGGAGCCGGACCGCGAGGCCCGGTCCGGGCACGGGAAAGCCCAGGCGGCCCGGCCTTGCGGCCCGATGACCGCCACCCTTACCTTACTCTGAAGTAAGTTTACTTCGGAGTAAGGACGTGGCGTGGACGGAACCAGCAGCGGCAACCTCGGCGACGACCTGGCCCGGCTCGACTTCGCGGCGGTCGCCCCCGAGGAGTTCGCCCGGATCGTGAAGGGCCTCTCCGCCCGGCAGATCGCCGAGGTCATGCGCGGAGAGCTGCGCACCCGGATACTCGGTGAGGTCTTCGGCCGGATGAAGCAGCAGTTCCGGCCGGAGGCGGCCGGCGGCCTCACCGCGCTGATCCGCTGGAAGGTGACCGGGGAGAGCGACGCGGTCTACGAGACCGCGATAGCGGACGGCGCCTGCGAGGTCACCCCCGGCCGGTCCGCAGCCGAACCGCGCACCACGCTGGTGATGGGCGACGTTGAGTTCCTCAGACTCGTCTCCGGCAACGGCAATCCGGTCACCATGTTCATGATGCGCAAGCTCAAGGTCGCCGGTGACGTCGGCCTGGCTTCCGGCCTGACCCGCTACTTCGACATCCCGAAGGCGTGAGGTCATGAGCTTCTTCTCCCTCGCCCTGACCGAGGAGCAGCAGGACCTGCGCGCCTGGGTGCACGGCTTCGCCGCCCAGGTGGTCCGCCCGGCCGCGGCCGAGTGGGACGCCCGCGAGGAGACCCCGTGGCCCGTGATCCAGGAGGCCGCCCGGATCGGTCTGTACGGTTTCGAATCGCTCGCCGACCTGTACGGGGATCCCACCGGACTCTCCCTCCAGATCGCCAACGAGGAGCTGTTCTGGGGCGACGCGGGCATCGGCATGGCCCTCTTCGGCACCTCGCTCGCGGTCGCCGGGATCTTCGCCTCCGGCACCCCGGACCAGCTCGCCGAGTGGGTGCCGCAGTGCTACGGCGACGAGGACGCCCCCAAGGTCGCCGCCTTCTGCGTCTCCGAACCGGGGGCCGGCTCCGACGTCTCCGCGATGACGACGCGGGCCCGTTACGTCGAGGCGCGGGACGAGTGGGTGATCTCCGGCCAGAAGGCGTGGATCACCAACGGCGGCATCGCCGAGGTCCATGTCGTCGTCGCCTCGGTCGACCCGGCGCTGGGCTCGCGCGGGCAGGCCGCGTTCATCGTGCCGCCCGGCACGAAGGGCCTGACGGCGGGCCGCACGGTCAAGAAGCTGGGCCTGCGCGCCTCGCACACGGCCGACCTCTTCCTCGACGAGGTCACCGTGCCGGGGCACTGCCTGCTCGGCGGGAAGGAGAGGCTGGACACCCGCCTCGCCCGGGCGCGCGAGGGCGGCCCCGCCAAGGGCCAGGCGGCGATGGCCACGTTCGAGGTCAGCCGCCCCACCGTCGCCGCCCAGGCGCTCGGCATCGCGCGGGCCGCCTACGAGTACGCCCTGGAGTACGCCGGGGAGCGCGAGGCGTTCGGCAGGCCGATCATCGAGAACCAGTCGATCGCCTTCGCCCTGGCCGACCTCCGTACCGAGATCGAGGCCGTACGCCTGCTGATCTGGCAGGCCGCCTGGATGGCCCGCAACGACCGCGCCTTCGACGCGGGCCAGGGCTCCATGTCCAAGCTGCGGGCCGGGGAGCTCGCCGTCGCCGCCACGGAGAAGGCGGTCCAGATCCTCGGCGGCGCGGGCTACAGCCGGGAGCACCCGGTGGAGCGGATGTACCGCGACGCCAAGATCTACACGATCTTCGAGGGCACCAGCGAGATCCAGCGCCTGGTGATCGCCCGCGCGATCTCGGGCCGCCACATCCGCTGAAGGCGGGAGGCCGCCCGCGCGACGATGACGCTCCCCGGCGAAGCGGCCCCTTCGGCCGGTCTGACGCCTCACCGCGCGCCCCTGCGCCCACTTCACCACCGCACCATGGTCACAACTCCATCACCAACGGAACGAAGGGCTCCCCCGTCGGTCGTCGGCTCGCTACGGTCGGGCCTTCACGCAACACCCTGGGGGGACCATGGAGTGGAACAGCCCGCACCACCCGTCGCAACAGCCCGGATGGGGGCAGGGCGGCGCGTTCGTGCCTCCGGGGCCGCCGTCGCCGGGCGGTCCGAGGTGGGCGCAGAAGCGTGTCGTGTTTCCCGTCGCGGGAGCCCTGTTCGTTCTGGGCATAGGAATCGGCGCCACCGGTGAGCAGCCGCAGCAGGTGGAGTCGGCCGCGGTGAAGACGGAGCCGGGGCCGACCGTGACGGTGACGGTGACGGAGACCGCGAAGGTCACCGTCACCGCGAGCCCCGAGCCGGCGCCGACCGTCACGAAGATCAAGAAGGTCCGGGTGACGGTCACCGCCGCACCGCCCCGGCCGAAGCCGGAGAAGGCGCGGACGCCCACCGACGAGGACACGGACGGCGGTGGCTCCGGCAGCACGTCGGTGTACTACAAGAACTGCACGGCGGTCCGCGCCGCCGGGGCCGCGCCCATCAGGACCGGCGACCCCGGGTACGGGGGGCACCTGGACCGTGACGGCGACGGGGTCGGCTGCGAGTAACGGCAGGAGGCGGCACCCCGCCTCCGCGACCGGTCGGGGGGGGGGGGGCGGGGGGCCCCCCCCCCCCCCCCCCCCCCGCGGGCCGCCCCCCGCCCCCCCCCCCCCCCCCCCACGCCCCCCCCGCGGGGGCCGGGCCCCGGCCG
>NZ_JBIRLM010000028.1:0-87009 GCF_044330565.1 Streptomyces sp. NPDC017448
GGCCCCGCAGGCCCCGGCCGGTGTGGGGGGTCCACGGGGGGGGGGCCCCCGGTAGGGGGGGGGGGTTCGGGGCGGCCAACCCGCACCCGGGTTGGGGGGGGGGGGGGGGGGGGGGGCCCGGCCGGGGAGCGGGCGTGGCGCCGCCCCGGTGCGGGGCGGCGCCACGGTCATCGACGGGAAGCGGTGCGGGTCAGGCGGTGTGGCCGGCCGCCGAGCGGCGGCGCAGCACGATCGTGCCCACGCCCGCCAGCAGGACGGTGCCGACCGCCGAACCGGCCAGCACGGCGGTGCTGCTGTCGTCGCCGGTGACGGGACGCTCGCCCGCGGCGACGCCTCCGCGCGGCGCGACCACCGTCGGCGCTGCTTCCTCGGGCGCGGGCGCCGGGGCTTCGCCTGCCGCGACGCCGCCGCGCGGGGCAGCGGCCGGTGCGGCCTTCTCCGGGGCGGGCGCGGTCTTGCCGCGCTCGGGGGACGGTGCGGCCGCGGCGGGCGCCGACGGCGCCGGCTTCGGCGCGGTGTCGGCGGAGGCCGCGGCGGCCGGGACCAGTACCGCGCCGGCCGCGACGGCGGCGAGCACGGCGCCACGCAGCGTGCGGCGGAAGGTGAAAGCGGTCATACGGATTGCTCCATTCCCTACTCGGCCCCGTGACGGTCCCGGATGCCGGTTCGCACCGGGAGCGGGGCATGCCGCCAGGCTGGCGCGGAGATATGAAGAAGCTGTCAGATCGCTGTGGTCATCCCATCAGGGGGCGTTGCGGGCAGCCGGAGAACGAATGCCGATCCCTCGCCCTCGGTGCTGGCGGCACCCACCGTGCCCCCGTGGGCCTCGACCAGTTTGCGGACGATGGCCAGGCCCAGACCGCTTCCGCCCGTGCGGCGGCTGCGGGACTTCTCCGCGCGCCAGAACCGGTCGAAGACATGGGGGAGAGCCGCGGCCGGGATGCCGGAGCCGGTGTCCGCCACCTCGATCAGCACCGCCCCGCCGTCCTCGTCGCAGGCGCAGGCGCAGGCGCTCAGCGTGACCCGGCCGCCCTCCGGCGTGTGCCGTACGGCGTTGGACACCAGGTTGCCCACCACCTGCCGGAGCCGGACCGGGTCGGCGCACAGCTCCGGACCCGGAGAGGGGGCCGCGACGACGAGCGTGACGCCCGCGTTCTCCGCCCGCGCCTGGTGGGCGGCGGCCACCTGGCCCAACAGCTCCCGGACCTCGACGGTCTCCGGATGCAGACGCAGCGCCCCGGCGTCGGCCTCCGCCAGGTCCTGGAGGTCGTCGATGATGTGCTGGAGCAGCACGGCTTCCTCCAGCAGCGAGGAGACGAACGCCGGGTCGGGGTCGGCGAGTCCGTCCTGCGCGGCCTCCAGCCAGCCCCGGATGTTGCTCAGCGGGGTGCGCAGCTCATGGGCGACGTCGCTCACCATGGCCTTGCGCTGCTCCTCCAGCCGCGCCCGGTGCGCGGACATGTCGTTGAACGCCGCCGCCAGCCGCGCGACCTCGTCGTCCCCCGTGACGGGCACCGAAGCGGGCTCCTCCCCGTCCCGCATCCGCTGCGCCGCCCCGGTCAGCGCGTGCAGCGGACGCACCAGCCGGGCCCCGGCGAACACCGAGGCGCCCACGGTGAGGGCGAGCACGAGTGCCGCCGCACCGGCGATCCGGGCGGTGTTGGCGGGGGAGAGGTCGAAACCGGTCAGGGTCGCGCCCCCCTCGTCGCCGATGAAGAGGAGGGCGGGGGAGGCCACGTACGAACTGAGCTGTTCGCTGCGCGCCGTGCCCACACAGGACGCGATGGCCCGGTCGTTCTCCCCGGTGCGCTCCGGGCCCTCGGCCGAGGGCCCGGCCTCCCGCGGAGGGGCGTCACCCGGGGCGGGCGCCGGCCGCGGGGCCACCGGCCCGGGCGTGCTCGGCACGACCACCGGGACCGGATCGCCCCACGACAGATCGTTGTTCAGCCGTACGCCCTCGCGGCCCTGCCGCTTCAGGCAGGCGTCGGCCAGCTCGGTGAGCGCGTCGAGCGCCTTCCGCTCCGAACGCGTGGGCGTGTCCAGCTCCGCGAGGTCGCAGCGGGTGCCCAGCGCGCGCTCGGGGTCGTTGCCCACGACCTGCACCCGAGGGCGGCCGCTGGCGCCGACCACCACGTCGGAGGCGATCCCGGCCCGGTTCAGGCACTCCACCTGGATGTCGGCCTTGTGCCGCAACGCCGCGCTGTCGGCCGCCGACAGGCGGAACGGCCCCACCGCCCGGGGGTCGATCCGGTCGGCCGCCGCGCTCTGCCCGTCAGGGCCGCGCGCCGCCAGGACGGTGTCCACGGACAACGGGTCCACCACGGCGGACGCCTGCGGCGGAAGCGCCGGGGCGTTCGCCCCGGTGGCGGAGTCGGCGAGGGGCTGCCGGCTCTGCGTGGTCAGCGCGACCCGGCGGCCCGACTCCCGGGCCAGCTCCCGCACCGTGGCGCCGACCCCGTCCCAGGTCGGGTTCCGTGCCGCGTATTCCAGCAGGGTGTCGTAGATCCGGGCGTCCGCGGTGAGGTTCTGCCCCTGCTCCTGCTTGATCGCGCCCGAGGTGGTCTGGACGGCGATCCAGGCGGTGGCCGCCACCGAGCACGCGGCCACCAGGGCCGAGACGGCGAGCAGCCGTCCGAGCAGGCTCCGCCGCAACGGCACCCGTGCCCGCCCCGCCGCCCGCCGCCCCTCACGTCCGCCATGACCGGCCGGGACGTCGCGGCCCCGCCCCCCGCCGGCCTCGCCGTGACCGTCCCCGGTCCCCGCCCCGGCCCCACCGCTGCCGTGGCCCGCCGCCCGTGCCCTACGCACGCCGGCCGGTCCTGGCCGGGTCGGTCAGCTTGTAGCCGACGCCGAAGACGGTGAGCAGCCGTTCCGGCCGTCTCGGGGCCCGCTCGATCTTCTTGCGCAGGTTCATCACGTGCACGTCGACGGTCCGGGCGCTGATGTAGCGGTCGAACCCGTGCAGTTCCTCCAGCAGCCGCTGCCGGCTGAACACCCGGTCCGGGCCCGCCGCCAGGGCCGCCAGGATGCGGAACTCCCCCGGCGTGCACTCCACCGTCCCACCGTCCACGGACACCTCGTGCCGCTCCGGATCGACCACCAGGGCGCCGACACGCAGGACGGGGTCCTCGGCCGCCGGCTCCGGAGAGGGCGGCCGCCGGGTACGCCGCAGCAGGGTGCGGACGCGGGCCATCAGCTCGCGCGGGCTGTACGGCTTGGTCATGTAGTCGTCGGCCCCGAGGTCGAGACCGAGCAGCAGATCGTCCTCGGTCGAGCGCGCGGTCAGCATCAGCACCGGCAGCTCCCGGCCCTCGGCCCGCAGCACCCGCACCACGTCCAGGCCGTCGGTGCGGGGCATCATCACATCGAGGACGAGCAGATCGGGTTCCCGCTGCCGGACGGCGTCGAGCGCGGCCCGGCCGTCGCCCACGATCCGTACGGTGTGACCCTCCCGTTCCAGATAGCGGCGTACCAGCTCGGCCTGTTTCCCGTCGTCCTCGGCGACCATGACGTCTGCGCACACGCCCCCGATCGTAGAGCGGCGGGACTACAGTGCGAGACCGGGGCGGGTTCCGGCACAGCGGGAGCCCGGAAGGGAACCGGCACGTCCGCCCGCGCGAGGGCGGCCGCACCGGTGGAAGGAGACGGGTTGAACAGCCTCGGTACCGACGGCGGCGGAACGGCGTACAACACGGTGTCGGGGGACGCCGTCATCGTCGGGCCCGTCCTGATGGCGCAGCACATCGAGGGCCTGCGGCTGCCGGAGAGGGCCCCCGACGCCCCGCCGAGCCAGGGGCCCCCGCCCAGCCGGGTGTTCGTCAACCGGACGAAGGAACTCGCCGGTCTGCGGGACGCGGCCGTGGCCCTGGCCGGCGAACCGGAGCCCGGAACACTGCTCGTGGTCGGCGTCGGCGGGGTCGGCAAGACGCAACTCGTCGCCCAGAGCGTGAGACGGGAGCTGAAGCAGATCTTCCCGGACGGGCAGCTCTACGTCGATCTGGAGGATCTGCGGCGCGACGGCGTCGTCGATCTCGCCGCCGTCCTCGGCCGGTTCCTGCGCGCCCTGGGGGTCAGCAAGGACTATGTGCCCGCCGGGCTCGCCGAGTGCACGGCCCTCTTCCGCAGCGTCGCCGCAGGCAAACGCCTCCTCGTGATGGCGGACAACGTCCAGCACGCCCCGGAGGCGCGGGCGCTCGTGCCGCCGAGCGGGCTGCTCGTGGTGATCGGCCGACGGGCCCTGCCGTCGCTGCTGATGGACGGGGCCGTGCTGATCGGCGTCGACCCGCTCGACGAGGCGGCGGGGACGGAGTTGGTGCGCCGCTGGCATGCCGACGCCGACGAGAGCACGGCCGCCGACGTCGTACGGCTGTGCGCCGGGCATCCGCTGGCCCTGCGGGCCGCGGTGGAGTGGCTGGCGGCGCGACCGCACCTGACCCTCGACGACGTGGTACGCGACCTGGCGGCCGCCGGACGGTACGGAACAGGCGGCGGGCCGGGCGCCGGGGGCGGCGACGGCGGACGGGAGGCGAGGGCAGCGGCCATGGGCGCGAGCGAGGGAGCTCAGGGGAGCGGGGACGGTGTGGGCGAAGCGGTCGACACGGTGCTGGACTCGGTGCTCGCCGAGGTGTCCGAGCACACCCGGCGGCTCTACGACCTGCTCGGCGCCCTTCCCGGCACGACGGCGACCACGGATCTGCTGCGCGCCGCGGGCGCCGTCCGGGTCGACGAGGCGCTCGGTGAACTCGTCTCGTCGCGGCTCGCGGTCCTGGTGGAGTCGCCGGACCGCCCCCGGCGCTGCCGGTTGCACGATGTGGTCCGCGCCCACGCCCGGCTGCGCGCACGGGCGACGACCGAGGACGGGCGGCGGTCGGTCCTGCGGCTCGTCGTGGGCTTCTACCGGGACGCGGCGGCCCACGCGGACGCGCTGGTGCTCGGCGACCGCTTCAGGATCCAACCGCCACCGGACCGGACCCTGGCCGAACTCTCCGCGAAGGAACCGCTGTTCGTCGGACGGTCCGACGCGCTGGACTGGCTGGACGCCGAACGTGTCAACCTGGAGCACGTGATCCGCACCGCGGCGGAGCAGGGGTGGCACGAGGACGTGTGGCGGTTGTGCGAGTCGCTGTGGTCGCTCTACCACAGCCGCAAACACCTCGCGGACTGCGTCGCCACCGGCGCGCTGGGGGTCGAGGCGGCCCGGCACGAGGCCCGCCCCGATGTGGAGGTCCGGATGCTGAACCAGGTGGCCCGTGCCGCGTACGAACTGGGCGACCTCGACGGCGCGGACGCGGAACTGGCCGCCGCCACCGAGCTGTTGGGCCTGGTCGCGGACCCCCGGCTGAGCGGTGTGGTGTGGGAGACCCGCGGCCTGATCGCCCTGGCCCGTGACCGGGCGGACGAGGCCCGCCAACTTTTCGAACGGGCGCTGGAGGCCAACCGCGCGGTGCCGGACCCGCACGGCGTCGTCGTGCAGAGCTACAACGTCGGGCAGGCGCTGGTGGCCGGAGGGCGATGGGACGAGGCGCTCGACGTCCTGGACGCCGCGGCCGGGGCCGCCCGGGCCACCGGCGACGATCCGATGCTGCCGAGGATCGAGCTGGTACGGGCACGCGCCCTGGGCGGGCGCGGCGAACTGGACCGGGCGGTGGCGGCGGCCGTCGCGGCGGCCGACGGGGCGGCGGAGCTGAGGCAGCTGGCCAAGTTCGACCAGGCGCTCGCGCTGCTCGCCTCGCTGGCCGGACGGGCGGAGGAGGAATCCCTGCGGGCCGCGTACGAGGAGAAGCTGCGGACGTTGCGGCAGGCGATGGGGTTGAGGCCGCCGGCCGTCACGGACTGAGCCGGGCCCCCCGCGGCCTGCCTCCCGTCTCCCCTCTTCCCTCTCCCGTCTCCTGCCCCGCCCGGCCCCAAGGCCCCTTCCGGCCCCGCCCTGTTCCCTCCCCCTCTTCCCGGAGCCATGTTGTCCTCGGTGTCATCACTGCTGAGCCGCCCCTCCAACTGGTTCCGTCGAGCCGGCCGGCCGGGCCCGTCCCGCTGGAACACCTGGGGCCCGCCGAGGGCCGAGGTGCTCGGAGTGGCCCGGACGCTCACGTCCGCCACGCGGGTGGTGGACGTGATGCATCTGCTGCGGAGCGAGGACGGGATCGAGAAGTACTACACGGTCAATCCGGGATCGGCGTTCGCGGACGGGCTCGACTCCTACCTGTCCGGCCTCGGCATCCACGTGCTGAGCTGGGAGGAGGCGATTCGCCGCTCGTTCGATCTGGCCGTGAGCTGTTCGGTGCATCCGACGATGCGCCGGCTCGACGCCCCGCTGATGGTGCTGCCGCACGGCGCCGGGTACAACCGTCTCGTCACCGAGTCGACCGGGGAGGCCGCCGCCCCCGCCGGACTGTCGCGCCGGGAGCTGATGTGGCGCGGAAAGGTGGTGCCGAAGGCGATCGGCGTCTCCCATCCGGGGCAGATCGACCGGCTCACCGAGATCTGCCCCGAGGCGGTTCCCTACGCCGTGCCCGTCGGCGACTGGTGCTTCCAGCGCATCACCGCGAGCATGTCCCACCGGGACCGGTACCGTGTGCGGCTCGGCGCGGTCGACGGGCGGAGGCTGGTCGTCATCCACTCCACCTGGAGCGAGCACTCGCTGCTCGGGCGCCACCCGGAGCTGCCGCTGCGGCTGGTCACCTCGCTCCCGGCCGACGAGTTCGCCGTCGCGGCCGTCTTCCACCCCAACGTGTGGGCCCGGCACACCCGTGCCGGAGTGCTGGAGCGGCTCGGGGCCGCGATGGACGCCGGACTCATGATCATCCCGCCGCAGGAGGGCTGGCGGGCCGCGGTGGTGGCCAGCGACTGGGTGGTCGGCGACCACGGCAGTACGTCCTTCTACTCGGCCGCCGCGGACCGCGTCACGCTGCTCGCGGCCACCGGCCTGGACGAGCTGGACCCGCTCTCGCCCGCCGCCGCGTTCGGCCGGGAGGCGCCGCGCCTGGACCCCGAGGGGGACGTCCACGCCCAGCTGCTGGATGCGGCGGCCCGGCACGACCCGGCGGTGCTGCGGCCCGTGGTCGACGGGCAGCTCGCCTCGGTCGACACCTCCGGGGAGGTGACACGGGCCCGGATGTACGCGTTCCTCGCCGGGCGCGGGGTCCGGGCGCCGGAGGAGGCGCCGCGACCCGTCCCCGTACCGGCGCCCGAACCGGTGCGCCGGGCGGCGGTCACCGCGTACGACGTGACGGGCGCCCACGACGGGCGGGGCGGTGTCGAGGTCCAGCGGCGGCCTCTCGTCGCGGGCCACCACACCCGGGCCCTCGGCTTCTACGCCGTCACCACCGAGGAGAACCATCCGCATTGGCCGGACGCCGCGGAGGTGCTGGCCCGTACGGTCGAGGACGCGGAGGTGGCCGCGCTCGACTGGATCGCGGACGCCGCCCTGCGGTACGAGAACCTCAACGTCCTGGTCGCCCGGCTGGACGAGACCCGCTGCCTCGTCCGGCTGCGCGGCGGACGGAAGTGGGAGGCCCGCGCCGAACGCGCCTGGGGCGCCCGCCGCCCCCCCGCTCGACCCGGTGCTCCTGGGGGCGGCCGTCAACCTGTGGCTGACCGATCCGGAACGGACGAATGACCTGGGCGACGGGCTGACGCTGCGCACCGGCGAGAGGAGCGTCCGGGTGGTCTTCACCCCGCCGGGCGCGTCCCGTACGTGATCACGCGCGGGACGCCCCCCGGCCCCCAGCGCCGCCGCCCCGACCACCGACGTCTGATTCGGGCAGGAGAGCTGACGCCCATGACCGGCACATTCCTCACCGATCTCCCGTACGCCCAGGACGCCTGGGCGGCGATCGCCCTGTCCGGCGAATCGAACGTCACCACCGCGCCCGCCGTACGCGCCCGCGCCCTGGAACTCATCGCGGCCGGACATCCCGGCCCGGTCGCCGACCTGGCGGGCGTCACCTTCTGCGACGCCTCAGGGCTGGGCGCCCTCCCCGGTGTCCGGCGCCGCGCCAAGGACGCCGACGGCCCCCTGGCCCGGGCAGCCATCGCCGAACGGCCGGCCCGCCCGCTCGGCGTCACCGGGATGGGCACCTGCCTGCCCGCCCGCGCCAGCACCGGGACCGTGCTCATGGCACGCCAGGACAACCGCTTCACCGCCTGAAAACCCTTCAGGGGAGCCGGCTCCGCCGGGCCGGCCCGACCCGGGGCGGCTGTCCGGCGGAGCCGGTGGTGGACGGCGCCGTACCGGGTCACGGTGTGCCGGAGACCAGTCCGACCCGGTAGGCGAGGACGACGGCCTGGACGCGGTCGCGCAGGCCGAGTTTGGCCAGGATGCGCGACACGTAGGTTTTGACGGTTTCGGGCGTGATGAACAGGGCGGCGGCGATCTCCGCGTTGGACAGCCCCTCGGCGATCAGCTGGAGCACTTCCAGTTCACGGGGGGTCAGCGCCTGCACGATGTCCTGCCTGGCCGGCCGGGAGATGTCGGCCGGCCTCACATGCTGGGCGAAAGCGCCGATGAGGTGGCGGGTGACGGCGGGGGCGAGCAGGGCCTCGCCCCGTGCGACGGTACGGATACCGTTGACCAGCTCCGCCGGAGGCGCGTCCTTGAGGAGAAAGCCGCTCGCTCCGGCGCGCAGCGCGTCGTAGACGTAGGCGTCGACGTTGAACGTGGTCACCACCAGCACCTTCGGCGCGTTCTCGCTGTCGGGACCGGCGAGCTGCCGGGTCGCCCGGATGCCGTCGAGCAGCGGCATCCGGATGTCCATCACGACCACGTCGGGCCGCAGCCGGCGCGCGGCCGCGACCGCTTCATGACCGTTCTCGGCCTCCGCAACGACCTCCATGTCGGGCTGGGCGGAGAAGATGGTGACATAGCCGGTCCGCACCAGCGCCTGGTCGTCGCAGACGAGTACACGGATCGCAGGCGGCGTGTGGCTCAAGGGGGTCACTCCTGAAAGGGCTGGGACGGAATCGTGGCACGGACCTCGAACCCGCCTTCGGGCCGCGGTCCGGACGTCAGTTCACCATCGAGCATCCGCACACGGGTGCGCAGCCCGGCCAGTCCCCGTCCGCCGCCGGCGCCCGGCTTCCGCGCCACCGGAGCGACAGTCGGCCCGTCGGTGGTCACCACGATCTCGATGTGGTCGTCGCCGTACCCGAGCAGGACCCGGGTCGGCTCCCCGTGGGCGTACTTCGTGGCGTTGGTGAGCGCCTCCTGCGCGACCCGGTAGGCGGCCAGTTCCACGTCCACGCCCTGGGGCCGCCGCTCGCCCCGCTCGTCGAACTCGACCGGCTGGCCCGACCTGCGGGCCTGCTCGACCAGGTCCCCCACCTGGCCGAGGGCGGGGGCCCGGCCCGCACCGGTCGGCTCCGCGGACGCCGCCTCGCCGGTCGCCTCCAGGACACCGAGCAGGTACCTCAGTTCCCTCAGCGCCCTGCGGCCGGTGTCGCTCACCGCGGTCAGCCCTTCACCGACGCGTTCCGGCGCGGACGTGAGCAGGTACTGCGCCGCGTCGGCCTGGACCACCATGGCCGTCACGTGGTGGGTGACCACGTCGTGCAACTCGCGGGCGATGCGCGCCCGCTCGGCGGCCGTGGCCACCTCGGCGGCCAGGTGCCTGCGCTCCGTCTCCTCCCTCCGCCGCGTACGCACCGTGCTCCCCACGAGCCACGCCGCCGCCAGAGCCAGCGAGAAGGCGAGATAGTCCGGAATGCCGTTCGGTGAGCCGGCACGGTGCAGGACGACGGCCAGCACCGCGTAACCCGCACCCGCCGCGACGACCAGGCCGGCGCGGCACCGGACCTGGTGGGCGCCGGCGGAGTACAGGGCCAGGTACAACCCGACGCTCGCGAACGTCGTGGCGAAGCCCAGAGCCTGGTGCACAGCGAACGCGGCCGCGACGACGGCCAGGCACGCCGCGGGCCATCTGCGGCGGACGGTCAGGGGTGCGGTCTGGGCGAGAGCCAGCCCGCCGCTCAGCACACTCGGCGCCCGCTCGGGCAGGTCGCCGATCTGCGCCCCGACCTGGGAGAGGGGCGGAACGAAAGCCAGCAGGGTCAGCGTCAGGGCGAGGACGCCGTCCGTGACGAGCGCATCCCGCTCCCGCCACCGGTCGAGCGACGCCCGGAGCAGCGGGAGGCTCCCGCTGCTCCGCGGTTCCTGAAGAGGCATCACTGCGGTTTCCTCCAGTCGGCCTGTCTCAGCGGTCCGCGCGTCGACGAGGCCTGATGTCACCGTTGCGGTGGGCGCGCACGAGCATCGTGGCGGCGATGGCCACTCCGATGAGGACGGGCATGATCGACGCCTCCAGGCCGAAGCCGCCGCCGGTCAACAGTGCGGAGCCGTGGACGTCGACGGTGAACAGGCCCTCGGGGACGTGCCCGGAGACGGGGATGCCGAGCAGCTGCTCCGTGGTGTTCCAGGCGAAGTGCAGCCCGACGACGAACCAGATGCTACGCCGCCACAGGAACGCGGCTCCGAGCAGGGCGCCCGCCTCCAGAGCGATCGCCAGTCCGCTCCAAGCGTTCGCACCCTCGGCACCCAGGTGGGCGACGCCGAAGAACAGCGAGGTGACCACGATGGCGGCCCGGCTGCCCCACAGCTGTTCGAGGGCCTGCAGGGCGAGACCGCGGAACAACAGCTCCTCGGTGACCGCGGCGCCGATCTGGAGCGCGATCGTCGTCCACAGGACCGACATGACGCCGTCGCCCGCCCAGGCGAACGAATAGCCTCCGAACGCCGTGATCAGCAGGGCGGAGACAAGGATGAAGCCCAGCCCGATCGCACCGCCGAGCAGCGCCTCCCTCCCTGCTCCGGACCGGGCGATCTCCGGCGTCGCACGTCGGGCCACGCGGCGCATGACATACCAGTACACAGCCACCGCGGCGGCCGCGCCCACCACCGGCACGGGCCCGGGCCGGGTGGCCGTCAGCCCCGCGACCACTCCGACGCCGACCATCCCCGTCAGCATCCAGCCCAGCGGGGAACGCACGATCCGGCCGAAACGGCCGCCGTCCCCCTCTCGGCCCTCCTCCGGGTCGGACCCTGCGCTCTGTCGTACGGCGGATTTCGTGCCCATGGCGGCCTCCCGTGCGGTGGGCCACTCCTGCGGTGACCTGACAGCCACGCTAGGAGGCCGCAGGCGCTCGCGAATCCCCCGCGCATGGACAGTTCGGGTAGCTCTCACGGGGGACACCCGGAATGCGCGGGGAGCACGCCACCGTCCCTCCGGCGTGGTCCAGCGCAAGGAATGCGCCGGCGCGGGGCCGGCTCGTCGTGGGCGAACACCGCAGGCCCCGGCGGCCCGGTGTCCCCCGTGCGAGCTACGTTTTTTCGTCCTCTCCGGGGTGACGTGCCCTCCGATCGTCTCTTGTTGACTCGCATCGTCAACCCAACGGCCGGGCAAGGCCGATCAGGCCGGCAGTCGAGGACCACACCATGTCTACGAAGTCCAGTCCCGCTCAGCCGTCCCGTCTCCGCGGAAGCCGCCGGATCGTCGCGACGCTGCTGGTGTCCACACTGGTGGGAGGCGTACTGGCCGGGTGTTCTGCCGGCGCCGACGACGCGCGGCCGGATGCCATCGCGTGGGGCGAGTGCCCACCCGCAGCCGAGAGGCAAACCCGTGACCAGGACCTGGAGTGTGGGACGTTGGAGGTACCACTCGACTACCAGGACCCGGACGGCGAGAAGATCGACGTGGCGGTCTCCCGGCTGTCCACCGCCCTGCCCGAAAAGCGGCGCGGCGTCCTGCTGCTGAATCCCGGCGGACCGGCCGTGGGCGGTCTGGGCATGCCCGAGACCATGGCGTCCGTACTGCCGAAGTCGGTGCTGGACCGCTATGACCTGATCGGTTTCGACCCGCGCGGCGTCGAGCACAGCACCCCGCAGAGCTGCGGTCTGCGGGATCCCAGCGTGCCCGGGCTCTTCCCCTATCCCGCCGCGGACGGCTCGATCGCGAAGAACGCGGCGCACGCCGAGGCCGTGGCCGAGCGGTGTGCCGAGAAGACGGGCAAGGACCTGCGGTACTACAACACCGCCAACACCGCACGCGACATGGACCGCATCCGGCAGGCGCTCGGCGAGAGGAAGATCTCCTACTGGGGCCAGTCCTACGGCACCTACCTCGGCGCGGTGTACCGCTCCCTCTTCCAGGGCCGCACCGACCGGATGGTCCTGGAGAGCAACGTCGACCCCGCCAAGGTGTGGGCCGGCCAGGTCGCGGACACCTGGGGCAAGGGCATGGCCGACCGGTTCCCCGACGCCGCCCGCGTCGCAGCGGCACAGGCAGACACCCTCGAACTGGGCACGGACGTGGCGGAGGTGACCCGCACCTACCTCACCCTCGCCGACCGGCTCGACCGCAGCCCGGCGCGGCTTCCCGGCGTATCGATGCCGCTGGACGGGGCGATGCTGCGCAACGTGACCTACGCCCTGCTTCTGAAGAACGAGACCCTTCCCGTGCTCGTCCACTTCTGGAAGGCCGCCGAGAACCTGTCCCACGGCAGCGTCACGGCCGCCGACACCAAGGTCCTCCAGCAGGCGTTCGCCGCTCGGGCGCCGTCCGCGGAGGTTCCGGCGGACAACCAGGCCACCCTGTTCCTGGCCCTTACCTGCGGCGACGCCGCGTGGCCGGAGGGCACCGACGGCTACGCCGCCCGCCACGCCGCCGACCGCGAGAAGTGGCCGCTCACCGCGGGCATGCCCGCCAACATCTGGGCGTGCGCCTTTTGGGACAAGCCGGTCGAGCCGGCGGTCGAGGTCGTGGAGGGCGGATCGCGCGACACCCTGATCCTGCAGAACCGCCGGGACCACGCCACTCCGTGGGAAAGCGGCGTCGGGCTGCACCAGGCGCTCGGCAAGGGTTCCGCCTACGTCGGCGTCGACAACGGCGGGCACTACGTCTACGGGCAGGGTTCCGCCTGCGCCGACCAGGCGGCCGTCGGCTTCCTGAGCACCGGCCGGCTGCCGGACAAGGACCTCTACTGCACCGATGTCACCGGGAAGTAGTGGCCGCGGTGCGGTCGGCCCCGGGCAGCAGGGACGCGCGGTGAGCCCGCGCCGCGGCGGCCATGTCGTCGAGCGTGGACCGGGCGCGCAGAAGTCCTTCGATCTGCGCGGTGATCCGCTCGCGCTCGTGGGCCAGCCGTTCGAGCGCGGCGTCGGAGTTGTGCACGCTTGGGGAGTCGGTGCAGGGCAGGAGTCCGGCGATGGTGCGGCTGGAGAGGTTCGCCGCGTACAGCCCCTGGATGAAGTGGACGCGGTCCACGTCGTGTTCGGTGTACCGGCGCTGCCCGCCCGGGGTACGGGTACTGCTGAGCAGTCCTTGCTGCTCGTAATAGCGCAATGACCGCACGCTCACCCCGGCGAGGTCCGCCAACTCCCCGATCCGCATGGACGACTCCGTTCCTGCGCCCCGCCACGACACTCCCTGTGACGCACCTCACGGCAGTCTGCGGCGCTCCTCGCTTGAATCTGACATTGGCGTCAGGTTCTACCGTACATGTGTGCCCCGGCAATCGGAGCGCCCCTGCACGTGAGGAGAACCCCCATGCCGTCCCTGTTCAGCGGCTACCGTCTCGGCGGCCTCTCGCTGCCCAACCGGACCGTCATGGCCCCCATGGGCCGCGTCCGGGCCGCAGCCGGCGGTCTGGCGACCCCCTCGATGGCCACCTATTACGCGCAGCGCGCCACGGCCGGCCTGATCATCACCGAGGGCATCCAGCCCAGCCTCATCGGCCAGTCCAATCCAGGGACGCCCGGTCTGCACACCGACGAGCAGCGGGACTCCTGGCGGCAGGTGACCGAGGCCGTCCACGTCAACGGCGGACGCGTCTTCGCCCAGATCATGCACGGCGGCCGGGTCTCGCATCCGGAGACCACGGGGTTCCAGCCGGTCGGTCCCTCGGCCGTGGCCGGGGCGGGCAGCGTCTTCACACCGAGTGGCCCCCGGCCGATGCCTGTGCCGCGCGCCCTGCCGACGGACGAGGTCGCCGATCACGTCCACTCCTACGCGCACGCCGCCCGCCGGGCCGTCGACGCGGGTTTCGACGGCGTCGAACTGCACGGTGCCAACGGCTACCTGATCTCCCAGTTCCTCTCCTCCAACGCCAACCTGCGCGACGACCGCTACGGCGGCTCGATCGCCCACCGCATACGCTTCGCCGTCGAGGCGGCCGCCGCCACCGTCGAGGCCGTGGGCGCCACCCGCACCGGCATCCGACTGTCGCCCGGAGGTGGCATCTGGGACGCGGTCGAGGACGACGCCGTCGAGCTGAACACCGCCCTGCTGACCGAACTGGCCCGCCTCGACCTCGCCTATGTGCACCTGGAGGGCACCGCCGACGAGGACACCCTCCTCCGGCTCAGGCACGCCTGGCCCGGCACCCTGGTCGTCAGCCCCACCATGCCCGGCGGAGCCAAGCGGACCGGCAAGTCCGAAGCCGACCACTGGCTGGGGCTCGGCGCCGACCTGATCGCCTTCGGCCGCGCCTTCCTCGCCAACCCCGACCTCGTCGAACGCCTGCGCACCGGCCTGCCCCTCGCGCCCGTCGACGAGGACACCTTCTACCAGGGCGGCGACGACGGGTACATCACCTACCCGTCGTACCGGCACACCGCCTGACCCGCTCCCGGCGGGAGACCCCCCGTTCCGCCTCGCCGAGCCCCGCCACGGCACCGGCCCGCCTCCCCTTCTCCGGCCGCCGAGCCCCGGCAGACGTATCCCCGGGTAAGAAGGCAGCGGAAGACCTTGTCGCGGGGCTGTCGGCCTCAAGCCGGACAGCCCCCTCTTCATCAGCGGACCCGCCCGCGTTCCCGAGATCCGGTGTCCCCACCGGCCCGGTGAACCTCGTTGCCGCCGGGATTTCAGCAGAGGGCCGCACGCTGTCACCCGGGGGAGTGGCTCGCGGGCGTACGGCCTCGTCAGGGCTCCTGTGCCGGGAGCCTTCCTGACACGATCGGTGCCGATTCCCGTCCGGGAGCATCACGCGAACCCGCCGGTCGTGGGCAGTTCACCGAGAAGGGGTGCGCGCCGCCGCCTTCGTCAGGGAAGCGCGTCCGCACAGCCGTCCGAAAGGCGACCATGACGTCATCGAGCACCTCTGCACCGGCCAACACTGCCGGCCCCGGCGGCACCACCCTCGTCTACGGCAAGGGCGCCGGGGCACAGCCCGGCCACGTCCTGCGGGTCTATGCCGATCTACGGTGCCCCTTCTGCAAAAGCATGGAGCGAGGTCTCGGCCCGGTCATGGAGAAGCTGGCCGAGGAGGGCCGCGTCACCCTCGAGTACCAGTTCGCCACGTTCATCGACGGCGGAGCCGGCGGCACCGGGTCGCTGTGCGCGCTGAGCGCCGTGGGAGCGGCGTCCGACGCGGGCGCGGCGACCGCCCTGCGCTATATCCGCTCCCTGTTCGCCTCTCAACCCGCCGAGGACGACGACGCCTTCGCCGACACCGGCGTCCTGCTGCGCCTGGCCGAGGAGGTGGACGGACTGCGCGGTCCCGACTTCGACCGCAAGGTGACCGAGGGCTTCTACATCCCCTGGGCCCGTCGTGTCTCGGCGGCCTTCGAGGCCAGTGGTGTCACGGGTACACCCACCGTGCTCTTCGACGGCCGCCCCGTCACCGTCATCAACCCCATGGGCTACGCGGTGACCCCCGAAGCGTTCCTCGCCGAACTGAACCTGGACTGACGCATCCGCTGGGTTCCGTCGGGATCCTCCGTACTCAGCTCGCGTTCTCCCGCACACCGGTCCAGGCGTGGCCGGGCCCGGCCTCCAACGCCAAGGCGGCACCGTGGCGTTGACGACCGGGCGCCGGCCACGTGCGAGCCGCCCCGGGCTCGGGCTTACTGAGGGGTTCATTCTAAAACGATCAGTTATGCGCAAAGTTGGGCAGATCTCGTAGGGGAGAGGTCGGAAGACGAAGCCGTACCGTTCGAAGTTCGGGCGGGAATGAGCGCGAACAGCTCCCGTATTCACGCAACCTCCTTATAGTGGAGCCGCGTTGATCGTAAGGTCCCAACGCGCGAAGCCGCTGCCACTGGAGTCCGTACGATGACGCACCCCTCGTCCGCCACGCCCTCGTCCGTGGCCGGCGGCGGCTGCCCCGTGGGCGCCGCGGGGGCGGTCGCGCTCGGCGGGCCCGGCTTCCCCACCGAACCGCAGGAGCTCTACCGGCGGATGCGGCGCGATCACGGACCCGTCGTCCCGGTCGAGCTGCCCGGCGGCGTCCCCGCCTGGCTGGTGATCGGCTACCGGGAACTCCACCAGGTCACCAGCGACGGCGAGTTGTTCCCCCGGGACGTCTCCCTGTGGAACCAGTGGGAGAACATCCCCGCCGACTGGCCGCTCCTGCCCATGGTGGGGACGCCCATGCCGTCCATCTACTTCACCGCCGGGGCCGAGCACCGCCGCCACGCCGACATGGTCGTCCCCGCGCTCGAAGCGGTGGATCCCTTCGAAATCAGGCAGCACTGCGAGCAGTTGGCCGATCGGCTCATCGACGCCGTGTGTATGCGGGGAACCGCCGACCTCATCGCCGAGTACGCCGAGCCGCTGCCCGTCCTCGTCCTCGCCCGGCTCGTCGGCTTCCCCGACGAGGAGGGGGCCGACATCGCCCGGGTGCTGAAGGACCTCGCAGACGGCGGCCCCGGGGCCCAGAAGGCGCACCAGCGCTTCGGCGAGCACATGCACCGGCTCGTCGCCGCCAAGCGGGAGCGGCCCGGGGACGACGTGACCTCCCGCATGCTCGCCCACCCCGGACCGTTCACCGACGAGGAGTACGCGCTCGACCTGATGGCCGTCACGGCTGCCGGGCACCTGACCACCGCCGACTGGATCGGCAACTCCACCCGGCTGATGCTCACCGAGGACCAGTTCGCCGACGCCCTCGCCGGCGGCCGGCACAGCGTCGCCGAAGCCATGAACGAGGTGCTGTGGGAGGAGGGCCCCACCCAGATCCTGGCCGGGCGCTGGGCGGCGCGCGACGCCCGGCTCGGCGGGCGGGACATCGCGCGCGGCGACATGCTGCTCCTCGGGCTCGGCGCGGCCAACGCCGACCCGCACATCCGGCAGCAGGTCTCCGCCTCCGTCGTCCGCTCCGGGCACGGGGGCAACAGCGCGCACCTGGCGTTCAGCCACGGCGAGTACCGCTGCCCCTTCCCGGCCCAGGAGATCGCCGAGACCATCGCCCGTACCGGGATCGAGGTGCTGATGGACCGGCTGCCCGACCTCGAACTGTCCGTTCCCGCGACCGAACTGGTCCGCCGCCCGTCCGCCTTCCTGCGCGGCACGATCGCGCTGCCCGTCCGCTTCACGCCCGTACGTACGACAGGAGACGCGTTGTGAACTGCCCGCACACGGCCGCCGCGCCGGCCGACCGGAACGCCGGGGCCGTCGCCATCGACCCCCTGGTCCGGGACCTCGACGGGGAGACCGCGCGGCTGCGCGACGCCGGCGTCCTCGCCCGGATCGACCTGCTCGGCGTGCCCGCGTGGACGGTCACCCGGCATGCGGAGGCCCGGCGACTCCTGGTCGACCAGCGGCTGGTGAAGGACATCGACGCCTGGGAGCCGTGGCGGAGCGGGGTGGTGACACGTGCATGGCCGCTCATCGGCATGATCGACGCGGGCCGCTCGATGTTCACCGTCGACGGGGCCGAGCACCGGCGGCTGCGCACCAAGACCTCCCAGGCGCTCACGCCGCGCAGGCTGGAGGCGATCCGCCCCGCCATCGAGGAGTTCACCGGGGAGCTGCTGGACCGCCTGGAGGCGGGCCGGGACGAGAACGGGGTCGTCGACCTCAAGGCGGTCTTCGCCCAGCCGCTTCCCATGAAGGTGGTCGGCATGCTGATGGGCGTCGACGAGTCCCGGCACGCCATGCTGACCCGGCAGTACAAGGCGTTCTTCTCCATGCTCACCCCGCAGGACGAACGCCTCGCCCTGCTCGCGGAGTTGGACGTCTTCTACACCGATCTCGTACGGGAGAAGGCCGCCCGGCCCACGGACGACCTCACCAGCGCGCTGATCCTGGCGGAGGAGGGCGGCGAGCCGCTCACCGAGGAGGAGGTGGTGGGCAACCTCAAGGCCATGGTCGCCGCCGGGCACGAGACCACCATCGGACTGGTCCTCAACGCCGTGCGCGCTCTCCTCTCCCACCCCGACCAGCTGCGCATGGTGCTCGACGGGGAGGCCGGCTGGGACGCGGTGATCGAGGAGACGCTGCGCTGGGACACCCCCACCACCCATCTGCTGATGCGGTTCGCCACCGAGGACATCGCCGTCGGCGGCGAGGTGATCCGCAAGGGCGAGGGCGTCGTCGTCTCCTACCGGGCCATCGGACGGGACACCGGGCAGCACGGTCCCGACGCCGACGCCTTCGACATCACCCGGCCCACCCGCAACCGGCACATGACGTTCGGCCACGGCCCGCACATCTGCCCCGGCGCGGCCCTGTCGCGCGTCGAGGCGGGGATCGCACTGCCCGCCCTGTTCGGACGCTTCCCCGGGCTGCGCCTCGCCGTCCCGGACGCGGAGATCACCAAGCTCCCGGTGATGACGCAGAACGACATAGCCGCCTTCCCCGTCCTCCTGGACTGACGGCGGGCGGCGGTCGAGGCCGACACGGCCTGGTTCACCACCGTGCACGCCGCCGCCCCCGGTTCCGACCGCGCCCCGGACCTGGTGCTCCGCTCGCGGACCGGCCCCCGATGGCCGGTCCGCGAGCGGAGCCGGCCGTGCCTCCGGGCCCTTCCCGCCGAGGCCGCCCCACGTGAGGCACGTCACTCTGCGTGAAATTCTCGGCATGGATTTCGCCATACCGGGGAGGGGTCCAGGTCGCTGGTGCGGCCGTACCCGGCTCACCGCGCACCGTGCCCCCGCCGAACCGGAGGGGGCATTTCAGGCACGGAAGGCGAAAACACCATGGCGGCGCTCACTACCATCCACATCGACGGCACCTGGCGGGCCGCCGGATCAGGCGCCACGCGCGAGGTCATCGACCCCGCCGACGCCACGGTCCTGGCCGTCGTCGCGGAAGGCGGAGCGGAGGACGCCGACGCGGCGATCGCGGCGGCGCGGCGCGCCTTCGACGACGGCCCCTGGCCGCACAAGCCCGTCGCCGAGCGGGCCGCCCTGCTGCGCCGGGTCGCCGACCTGCTCCAGCGGGACCGCGAGGAGATCGCGATCACCGAGAGCCGCGACACCGGCAAGACCCTCGAAGAGGGCCGGGTCGACGTGGACGACGTGACCAACGCCTTCCGGTACTTCGCCGACCTCGTGATGAACGAGAGCGGCGGCCGGGTCGTCGATGCGGGCGACCCCGACGTCCACAGCATCGTCGTCCACGAGCCGGTCGGCGTCTGCGCGCTCATCGCCCCCTGGAACTACCCGCTCCTCCAGGCCAGCTGGAAGATCGCCCCCGCGCTCGCCGCCGGCAACACCTTCGTCCTCAAGCCCAGCGAGGTCACTCCGCTCTCCACCGTCCACCTGGTCAAGCTGCTCGCCGAGGCCGGACTCCCCGACGGTGCGGCCAACCTGGTCACCGGAGCCGGCGACCCGGTGGGCGCCCGCTTCGCCGAGCACCCGGACGTCGACCTGGTCTCCTTCACCGGCGGCCTCGCCAGCGGTACGAAGGTGGCCCGGGCCGCCGCGCCGACCGTGAAGAAGGTCGCCCTGGAGCTGGGCGGCAAGAACCCCAACGTGGTCTTCGCCGACGCCTGCGCCACCGACGAGGGCTTCGACACCGCCGTCGACCAGGCGCTGAACGCCGCGTTCTTCCACAGCGGCCAGGTCTGCTCCGCCGGGGCCCGCCTGATCGTCCAGGACACCGTCAGCGAGCGGTTCGTCACCGAGCTGGCCCGCCGCGCCGACGCCATCCGCCTCGGCCGGGGCACCCTCGACGGCGTCGAGTGCGGCCCCCTCGTCTCCGCCCAGCAGCTCGCCAAGGTCGAGGCGTACGTCGCCTCCGCCCGCGCGGAGGGCGCGATCGTCCGGGCGGGCGGGAAGCGCCCCGAACCCAGCGACGTACGGCCCGCAGGCGGCTACTTCTACCGGCCGACCGTCCTCGACGGCTGCCACCGGGGGATGACGGTGGTCCGCGAGGAGACCTTCGGCCCGATTCTCACCGTCGAGACCTTCCGTACCGAGGAAGAGGCCATCACCCTGGCCAACGACACCGACTACGGCCTCGCGGGCGCCGTCTGGACGGCCGACGCCGGACGGGCCCGCCGGGTCGCCGGACGGCTGCGCCACGGCACCGTCTGGATCAACGACTACCACCCCTACCTCCCGCAGGCCGAGTGGGGCGGCTTCGGGAAGTCCGGCACCGGCCGCGAGCTCGGCCCGACCGGGCTGGCGGAGTACCGCGAGTCCAAGCACATCTACCAGAACCTCAACCCGCGCCCCCAGCGGTGGTTCGCCGGCTGACGCCTGCGGGGGCCCCGCACCGGTACGGCCACCGGGGCCCCGCCCGGCTGTTCGCAGCACCACGCACACGCACGAACCTTGCAGAAGGAGCAGTGACCGATGCCCTCCACCCCTCGCAGCACCGCGGCCCCCGACCCCGGAAGCCCCGTCTCCGACTACGTGATCGTCGGCGGCGGCACCGCCGGGTCGGTCATCGCCTCCCGGCTCGCCGAGGACCCCGGCACCACCGTCACGGTCATCGAGGGCGGCCCCACCGACATCGACCGGGACGACGTGCTGACGCTGCGCCGCTGGCTCGGTCTGCTCGGCGGCGACCTCGACTACGACTACCCCACCACCGAGCAGCCGCGCGGCAACTCCCACATCCGCCACAGCCGCGCCCGGGTCCTCGGCGGCTGCTCCTCGCACAACACGCTGATCAGCTTCAAGCCGCTGCCCGGGGACTGGGACGAGTGGGCCGAGGCGGGCGCGGAGGGCTGGGACGCCGCAGCGATGGACCCGTACTTCGCCAAGCTGCGCAACAACATCGTCCCGGTCGACGAGAAGGACCGCAACGCCATCGCCCGCGACTTCGTCGACGCCGCCCGGCAGGCGGCCGGGGTGCCGCGCGTGGACAGCTTCAACCGCGAGCCGTTCCACGAGGGCGTCGGCTTCTTCGACCTCGCCTACCACCCCGAGGACAACAAGCGCTCCTCCGCCTCGGTCGCCTACCTCCACCCGCATATCGAGGCCGGCGACCGCCCCAACCTCCGCATCCTCCTGGAGACCTGGGCCTACCGCCTGGAGTTCGACGGCACCCGCGCCACCGGCGTCCACGTCCGGAGAGCGGACGGCGAGGAGATCCTGCTGCGCGCCGCCCGCGAGGTCGTCGTCTGCGCGGGCGCCGTGGACACGCCCCGGCTGCTCCTGCACTCCGGGATAGGCCCGCGCGAGGACCTGGCCGCGCTCGGCATCGAGGTCCGCCACGACCTCCCGGGCGTCGGCGAGAACCTGCTCGACCACCCCGAGTCCGTCATCGTCTGGGAGACCGACGGGCCCATCCCGGAGAACTCCGCGATGGACTCCGACGCGGGACTCTTCGTCCGCCGCGACCCCGGATCCCGGGGCCCGGACCTGATGTTCCACTTCTACCAGATCCCGTTCACCGACAACCCCGAACGGCTCGGCTACGAGAAGCCCGAGCACGGGGTGTCGATGACCCCGAACATCCCCAAGCCGCGCAGCCGGGGCCGCCTCTACCTCACCAGCGCCGACCCCCAGGTCAAACCCGCCCTGGACTTCCGGTACTTCACCGACGAGGACGACCACGACGGCCGCACCCTGGTCGACGGCATCAAGCTCGCCCGCGAGATCGCCGCCACCGAACCGCTGGCCCACTGGCTCAAGCGCGAGGTCTGCCCGGGGCCGGAGATCACCTCGGACGAGGACATCAGCGAGTACGCCCGCAAGGTCGCCCACACCGTCTACCACCCGGCCGGCACCTGCAGGATGGGCGCGGCCGACGACCAGAAGGCCGTGGTGGACCCGCAGTTGCGCATCCGGGGCCTCGACGGCATCCGGATCGCCGACGCCTCCGTCTTCCCGACGATGCCCGCCGTCAACCCGATGATCGGCGTCCTCATGGTCGGCGAGAAGTGCGCCGAACTCCTCACGGGCCGGGCGGGCGACACCGCCCCGGTCACTGGTACCAGCACCGGAGGCGATGCCCGATGACCGCAACCCAGGCCCCCGAGGCCGCAGTCGGGGCCGCCGAGGACGCCGTGTTCTCCGTGCGCAACCTCTGGAAGGTCTTCGGCCCCGGGGCCGAGCGCGTCCCCGGCGGCGAGCACGCCGCGCTCCCGCCCGCCGAACTGCGCGAGGCCACCGGCTGCACCGCCGCCGTCCGCGACGTCTCCTTCGACGTCCGCAAGGGCGAGGTGTTCGTCGTCATGGGCCTCTCCGGCTCCGGCAAGTCCACCCTCGTCCGCTGCCTCACCCGGCTGATCGAGCCCACCAGCGGCACCCTCGCCATCGACGGCGAGGACGTCCTCGCGATGGACCGCTCCCGGCTGCGCGAACTGCGCCGCCACCGAGCCGCGATGGTCTTCCAGCACTTCGGACTCCTCCCGCACCGCTCGGTGTTGGACAACGTCGCCTACGGCCTGGAGATCCAGGGGCTCGGCAAGGCCGAACGCCGCGCCAAAGCCGCCGAGTTGGTGGCCAAGGTCGGTCTCGCGGGCATGGAGGACCGCCGGCCCTCGCAGCTCTCCGGCGGCCAGCAGCAGCGTGTCGGGCTCGCCCGCGCACTCGCCGTCGACCCGTCCGTCCTCCTCTTCGACGAACCGTTCAGCGCGCTGGACCCGCTGATCCGCCGCGAGATGCAGGACGAGGTGGTCCGGCTGCACCGCGAGGAGGGCCGCACCATGGTCTTCATCACCCACGACCTCAGCGAGGCCCTGCGCCTGGGCACCCGGATCGCGTTGATGCGCGACGGCGGCATCGTCCAGCTCGGCACCCCCGAGGAGATCGTGGGCTCGCCGGCCGACGACTACGTACGCGCGTTCGTCCGCGACGTACCGCGCGAGCAGGTCCTCACCGTCGCCACCGCCATGCGCCCCGCACTCGCCGGGGAGAGCGGGCGCGGACCGGCCGTGCGGCCCGAGGCCACCGTCTCCGAAGCGATCGAAGCGGTCTCCCGCTCCGGCGACCCCGCCGCCCGCGTGATGGACGGCGGCCGCCTCGTCGGCGTCGTCGACCGCGCTCGGCTGCTCGACGTCGTCGCCGGAACGACCGGACCCGCCGCGGCGGCCCCGGACCCCGACGTACCGGACGGCCCCCGCGAGGTGACCGTCTGATGGCCACCGCCCGGGCCACCCCGTCCCGCCCCGCCGCCCCGGGCACCCGCCGGGGACCGCTGGCGCTCCTCCGCGATCACCCCGCCGCCGCGAAGCTCCTGCTGCTCGCGCTCGTCGCCGCCGTCGCCGTCCCCCTCGTGCACGGCCGCTGGGGCGGCGGGATCTGGCCCGCCGCGCTGACCGCCGACCTCTCGGGACCGCTCGGCGACGTCACCGACTGGATCGTCTCCCACCGCGACAGCCACCCCCTGTTCCTCTACTTCTTCGGCCACATCAGCAACGCCGTGGTGCTCTCCGTCCGCGGTGTCTACCTGGCGCTCCTGGCCCTCGGCTGGGCCGGGGTCACCGTGTTCGCCGCCGCCGTCGCCTGGCGCGTCGCGGGGCTCCGGCTCGCGCTGACCGCGGCCGCCTCGTTCCTGGTCTGCGGACTGCTCGGCATGTGGGTGCCGACCATGCAGACGCTCGCGCTGATGACCGTCGCCGTCCTCGCCTCCGTCGCCCTGGGGCTGCTCCTCGGCCTGGCGGCCGGTCTCTCGGACCGCGTCTTCCGCACCCTGCGCCCCGTCCTGGACACCATGCAGGTGCTGCCCGCCTTCGCGTACCTGCTCCCGGTGGTGCTGGTGTTCGGCATCGGCGTCCCCGGAGCCGTCCTCGCCACCGTCGTGTACGCGGCCCCGCCGATGGCCCGGCTCACCGCGCTCGGCCTGCGCGGCGCGGACGCCGGCGTCATGGAGGCCGTCGCCTCGCTCGGCGCCACCGGCCGCCAGCGGCTCCTGAGCGCCCGGCTCCCGCTGGCCCGCAAGGAACTCCTCCTCGGCCTCAACCAGACCATCATGATGGCCCTCTCCATGGCCGTCATCGCCTCCGTGATCGGCGCGGGCGGCCTCGGCGACCGCGTCTACCAGGCGCTGTCCTCCGTGGACGTCGGCGCGGCGCTCGCCGCCGGCATCCCGATCGTCCTGCTCGCCGTCGTCCTGGACCGTACGACGGAGGCGGCCGGCCGCCGCATCGGCGCCGAGCCCACCGGACCGGCCCTGCTGCGCGGGTGGCGCGGCTGGACCCTGGCCGCCGCGGCCACCGCGGCCGTCGCCGCCGCCGGACGGGCCGCCGACGGCCGGGTCTGGCCCGACGACATGACCGTGGCCATCGCCGGACCGGTCAACACCGCCAAGGACTGGATGGTCGACCACCTCTACACCGGGGTGCCCGTCGTCGGCGGCACCGCCGACCTCGCCTCCCACTTCACCAGCGGCGTCCTCAACCCGCTGCGCGGCGGGCTCACCGGACTGCCCTGGTGGTCGGTGCTGCTGATCGTCGCCGCCCTCGCCTGGACCATCGGCACCTGGCGCACCGCCGCGACCGCCGTCCTCGCCATGGCCGCGATCGGCGTCCTCGGCGTGTGGGAGCCCTCCATGGACACCCTCAGCCAGGTGCTCGCCGCCGTCGCGGTCACCCTGGCCATCGGCTTCGGCACCGCCGTCGCGACGGCTCGCAGCCAACGGCTGGAGCGGCTGCTGCGCCCGGTCCTGGACGTCTTCCAGACCCTGCCGCAGTTCGTCTACCTGATCCCCGTCGTCGCCCTCTTCGGCGTCGGGCGCGCCCCCGCGGCCGCGGCCGCCGTCGTCTACGCGCTGCCCGCCGTCATCCGCATCACCACCCAGGGGCTGCGGGGCGTCGACCCGGCGGCGATGGAGTGCGCCCGCTCGCTCGGCGCGACCCCCGGCCAGCAACTGCGCCAGGTCCAGATCCCGCTGGCCAGGCCCTCCCTGCTGCTCGCCGTCAACCAGGCGGTCGTCCTGGTCCTCGCCGTCGTCATCATCGGCGGACTCGTCGGCTCCGGGGCCCTCGGTTACGACGTCGTCCTCGGCCTCGCCCAGGGCGACCTGGCCACCGGCCTCGTCGCCGGAGCGGCGATCGTCTGCCTCGGCCTGGTGCTCGACCGGGTCACCCAGCCCACCACCCGCCGCCAGCGACAGGAGAGCTGAGATGAACCGCTCCCGCACCCGCCTGCTCGTGGCGCTCGCCTCGGCCGGGGCCCTGCTCGCCACCGCCGGCTGCGGCGCCGCCGACATGACCGAGCAGGCCTCGCCGTTCGCGGCCCCCGCCGGGGTCAGGACCGTGACGCTCTCCGTCCAGTCCTGGGTCGGCGCCCAGGCCAACGTCGCCGTGGCCGAACACCTGCTGAAGGAGGAGCTGGGCTACCGCGTCGATCTCGTCCAGACCGACGAGGTCCCCGCCTGGGACGCCCTCAGCCAGGGCCGCGTCGACGCGATCCTGGAGGACTGGGGCCACCCGGACCAGGAGAAGCTGTACGTCGACGAGAAGGAGACCATCGTCCGCGGCGGCGACCTCGGCGTCACCGGCCACATCGGCTGGTACGTGCCGAAGTACTGGGCCGACGAGAACCCGGACGTCACGGACTGGAAGAACCTCGACGAGTACGCCGAGGAGCTGAGGACCGCCGAGAGCGGCGGCAAGGGCCAGCTCCTGGACGGCTCGCCGTCCTACGTCACCAACGACGTGGCCCTGGTGAAGAACCTCGACCTGGACTACAAGGTCGTCTTCGCCGGTTCCGAGGCGGCCCAGATCACCCAGATCCAGCAGTTCGCCAAGGAGAGGAAGCCCTTCCTCAGCTACTGGTACCAGCCGCAGTGGCTGTTCAACGAGGTGCCCATGGTCGAGGTGAAGCTCCCCGAGCACACGGACGAGTGCGCGGCCAAGGACCCCGAGGACATCGACTGCGCGTACCCGACGACACCGCTGCAGAAGTTCCTCAACGCCGACTTCGCCGAACGCGGCGGGGACGCCGCCGCGTTCCTGAAGAAGTTCCACTGGTCGGAGGAGGACCAGAACGAGGTCTCCGAGATGATCGCCTCGCAGAAGCTCACCCCGCAGGAGGCGGCGAAGCGCTGGAGCGACCGCCACCCGGACGTCTGGAAGAAGTGGCTGCCGAAGGGCTGACGCCGTCCGGCGCCCGGACCCCCTCCCGTGGGTTCGGGCGCCGTCCCGCTACCGCGCCCGGACCGTCGCCGTCATCTCCCGGTCGGGCTGGAGCGTCAGGCCGGTGAGCGGGGTGATCTCGCCCGGGTCGAGGTCCAGGGTGAAGCGGCGGGCCAGTACGGCGAGGAGGAGGACGGACTCCACCATCGCGAAGCGCGTACCGATGCAGACCCGGGGGCCGCCGCCGAACGGGAACCACGCGTACTCCGGGGCCGGGTCGCCGTCCTCCGCGTCCCAGCGCTCCGGCCGGAACTCCTCGGGCTCGGGGAACCACCGGGCGTCGCGCTGCGTGGCCCACTGGCTGCTCCACACGCGGGTGCCCTTCTCGACGGGCAGGCCCCCGATCGTCGCCCCCTCCTTCGCGATCCCGGTGATCAGCCAGATCGGCGGGTACAGCCGCAGGACCTCCTTCACCACGGCCTGGGCGTACGTCAGCCGCGCGTAGTCCTCGAAACCGGGCTCCCGGTCGCCGAGCACCCGGTCCAACTCCTCGGCGAGCGCCTCCCGGACGCGGGGATTGCGGGCGAGCAGGTACCACGTCCACACCAGCGTCGTACTCGTCGTCTCGTGGCCGCCGATGTACAGCGTGACCGTCTCGTCCCGGATCTCCTCCTCGCTCAGGCGCGTCCCGCTCTCGTCGACGGCGGTGAGCAACCGGCTGAGCAGGTCCGGACGTTCCTCACCGCCGTCCCGGTGCCGGGCGACGACCCGGCGCACCTCGGCGTCGATGACGGCGGCGGCCTTCCTGATCCGCGCCCGCCCCGGCGTCGGCACCCAGTCCGGCAGCAGCGCGCCGATCCCGGCGAACTCCTTGCCGATCTCCATCTGGGCGATCTCCATGGCCCGGCCCATCGCCTCGGAGTCCGCCGGGGTGTCCACGCCGAAGATCGTGCGCACCGCGATCCGCTGCGTCAGGGCGGACATCTCCCGCTTGACGTCGATCCGTTGGCCGTCCGACCACCGGTCCGCCAGCTCCACCGCGCACTCCGCCATCGTGGCCGCGTACGAGGTGACCTGCTTGGGCCGCACCGAGGGCTGCACCAGCGAGCGTTTGCGCCGCCAGTCCCGGCCGCGTGCCACGAGCATCCCGTTGCCCAGGACCGTACGGAAGGCGATGCCCAGGTTCGGCTGGTCGAAGGTGCGCTCCGTCTCGGTCAGCAACTCGCCTATGCACTCGGGGTCGGCGAGGAAGACGCACCGGTTGCGGCCGAACCGCCAGCGCACCATGTCCCCATGGCTGCGCAGGAGTTCGAAGAAGGCGAGCGGGTTCTTGCCGAACTGCGGCAGATTCCCCACCAGCGGCAGCCCCTTGGGCCCCGGTACGAACGCGCGGCCGCGCGGTGGGGTGCCGAGCGCCGGATCGGTCTGGGTGGACATCGAGAGGACTCCGCTTCCTGGGGCGCGCCACCGACGGCGCGCGCACGTTCGAACTCAATCGAACAGGATGGGAGGGCGCTTCACCAGGGCGGCGACCGGCATGGCCGGAATATGCCGGATTACCTTACGCGGAAGCCGAGTTGCCCGGACCGGCCGGGACCGTGCCCGGTTGCGGGCGGGGCCGGCGGCCATGGGGCACCACGACGACCTGGTGCTCGTCCTCGTACACGATCCGGCCGGGATCGGCGGACTCCAGCCGTTCGCACGCCACTCCGTGCGCGGCGAGCAGGGCGAGGTAGCCCGGGACGCGGTCCAGCAGGTGGACGGCGGACTCCTTGAACCAGGCGACCGCCTCCGGGTTCACCCCGGGGTCGTACACGGCCGGATCGACCCGCGAGGGGTCCTGGTACGCGGCGTCGTACCAGTCGTTGGCCGCCCGCCAGAAGCGGTACTGCTCCTCGGTCAGACGGCCCTCCCGGGCCAGGCCGTTGGCCAGGGCGAAGACTCCGGGGAAGTGGCCGCGGGGGCTCCGCTCCGGGCTCTGGAACCGTACGTACACCATGTCGCGCATTCCGTTCGTCTCCTCCGTCGCGGCCGGACGGTCCCCGGCCCGGGCGGTGAGGCGGGGCGGGGCGTCCCGGGGCGGGGCCGGGGCGCGCGGCCCCGGCCCCGCCCACCCCTCAGGCGCCGGGCGGCACGTGCGCCGGGCGGCCCCGGCCCCGCGTCAGCGAGTAGCCGAACACGGCCGCCACCGCGGCGAGTACGCCGCCGCCCACGGTCCACAGCCAGCGGTCGGTCCACCGGCCCGAGGCCCAGCCGCCCTCCGGCTCACCGGAGGCGATCGTACGCGGCGCGGCCGAAGCGCCCGTCCCGTCCCCGGCGCCGTCGTCCCCGGCCGAGGCGACCGAGACGCCCGGCACCAGCGGCTCGGAGAGGGTGCCGTCCCCGTCGTGGGCCCCGCCCAACTCCTTCACGGCGGGCCGCACTTCGGCTCCGACCGGCAGCCCGAGCTCGTCGGCGGGCAGATCGACCACGGTGAGGCGGACGTAGTAGCTGCCGGGCAGCGGGTCGTTCGCCCACGGTTCGGACCACGCCCGCACCGGCCGCAGGACGCAGGACAGCTCCACGGCGGCCGCGTCGGGCGCCGCCTTGCGGGTCTGGTGCCCGTACATGCACGCCTGGCGGCGGCGCAGCCCGTCGTACACGTCGATCTGCCAGGTGGACGTGGAGCGCCGGGCGGCGTTCTCGGGCAGCTTCACCGTGGCCTCGACGGTGGGCCGCTGACCGGCGTCGGCCGGGAACACCCAGTACAGGTAGTCGCCCGCCGACGCCTGCGCGGTGCCGGTCTGCCCCGGCTTCAGGGCGGTCGCCGTACGGAACGTGGTGCCGGCCTCCGTGGGGCCGGCCTCCTCCCCGGCGGGGCTCGCGCCGGCCGACGGGTCGTCCGCGAAGGCCGGGGCGCCCGTGGTGAGGAGGGTCAGGCCGGCGAGCAGCGCCCCGGTGAGCAGCGCCCCGGTGAGCGCGCGTCGTACGCCGTGGGCACGGCGGGAAGGGGTACGCATCAGTTGGTCCTCCAGACGGCGACGCGCCAGCGTGAGAGCCAGCCGGTCAGCAGGCCCGCGACCAGGCCGGTCAGGACGAGCGCGCCGAGCAGCCACCAGCCGCGGCCGAGCCCGAAGGCGGCCACGTCGGAGGCGCTGCCCGGACCGTCCACGAGGTCCACGGTCAGCTCGACCGGCAGGCCGGGGGAGCGCTTCACCGAGGCCGGGGCGGAGAAGGAGTGGGCGAGCTGGAGGCAGACGGCCTCGGCGGCGGGCTTGCCGTCGCCGTCGTCCCCGTCCTCCGCCTCGGCCTTCGGATAGCGCAGCCCGGACGAGATCACGTCGGTGCGCCCCGTCCCGGCCTCGGAACCGCGGACGATCTCCCGCCCGTGCACGGTCACCGCGCGCAGCAGCACCCCGTAGTCGTCGTCCACGGCGCGGTCGGCCGCGACGCTCGCGGAGGCGCGCAGCTCCTGGCCCGGCAGCACCTCCACGCGGTACCAGCGGTGCTGGGCGATCTCCGCGCGGTCGGTGTAGAGACCCGGCTTCAGTTCGGGGGCCGCGGCACAGCTCTCGGCTCCCTCGGTGGCCACCGGTGTCACCGTCGGCTCGGCGGCGCGGTCCACCAACTGCTTGACCCGGCCGGAGAGTTCCTCCTTGTGCTGAACGGCGGTGTACGTACCGCCGGTGGCTTCCGCGATGCAGGTCAGCTGCTGGCGGATCTTGGCGTTGGGCACCAGGCCCAGCGTGTCCACGACGAGGTGGGTGCCGCGCGCGGCGATCTCGCGGGCCACCTCGCACGGGTCGAGCGGACCGCAGGTGTCCTCGCCGTCCGTGATGAGGACGATCCGGCGGGAGCCGTCCCCGCCCTCCAGGTCGTCGGCCGCGCCGAGCAGGGCGGGGCCGATCGGGGTGAAGCCGGTGGGGGCGAGGGTGGCCACCGCGGCCTTGGCCTCCGTACGGTCCAGCGGGCCGACCGGATAGAGCTGCCGGGTGTCCTTGCAGCCGACCTCGCGGTCCTCGCCCGGGTAGTTCGCCCCGAGCGTCCGGATGCCGAGCCGCACCTGCTCGGGCACCGCGTCCAGGACGTCGTTGAACGCCTGCTTGGCGGCGGCCATCCGGGACTGGCCGTCGATGTCGCGGGTGCGCATGGAACCGCTGACGTCGAGCACCAGCTCGACCTTGGGGGAGGGGGCGGCGGGGGCTTCGTCGGCGGCGGCGGGGATCGCGGTGCCGAGCCCGGCGGCCAGGGTGGCGAGCGCTATGCCCACCCCGGCCGTCAGCCGTTTACTAGTGATCATCGCCGGATCCTATGGAAAACCAGTTCGTATTCCCAACCGGGCCCTTCGGGGTCCGCCGTCGGCGCTCGTGGGCTCTGTCCGCAGGGGGCGGAGGGCCTCCGGGCGGCGCGCCGGACGCGAGGCGCGGCTCCGTGTCCCTGCCGCGGCCGGGGCGGGCCGTCCCTCGTCGTCCGTGGCGGGCGGAGGCGTTCGGGGCTCGTCCCGTGGCCGGAGAACGCCCCCACCGCCGACGAGGTCCTGGAGGGCCTGCGGGCCCTGGCCGCCCACCTCCCCGAGAAGGGCGGCGAAGCCGTCTGACCGGCGTGGACGGGAGGGCCCCCTCAAGAGGTTGTGCGGGCGGCGCGAGGATCCGTGCCTGCGAACGGCGTGGCCCCGGTCCGGGGGCCGGGGTCACGCCTGGGCCGAAAAGGCAGGGGCCTCAGCCAACCGTCACCGAGAACCCGTTTCCGATGATGATCAGTGCCCCCGCGATGGCGCCCAGCGCGACCAGGACGCTGATGAGACGTGCCGTCCGGCGCCCTTCCGCGATGGCGTAACGCACCGTTCGCCACCACTCCTTGTCTGGCCTCATGTTGCTCACCTCCCTTTCTGGTCAGGTGAGTTGAGCTTCCAGGACCCTTCGCGGCGATGGCTCGAAGCGATACGCTGTGAGGCGCGAAGAACTGTGGTGGATCGTGGTGGACCGAACCTTCGGCGCCACGGTGAGGGGGGCCAGTGCCGGGTTCGGCGACCAGAGCCATAGAGATCCCCGACGCGGTGGGGGACGGGCCGCTGCGGACCTGGTTGGAGTGGCTGAGCGACCTGCGCCGTCGAGCCGGCACCCCCTCCCTGGCCGAGACCGCCGGCAGGGCGCGGAAGCGGGGGGTTGCCGTGAGCACGGCTACCGTGCGCCGGCTCCTGCGGGGCGAATCCTTGAGCGACGGATCCGCGATCGCAGTGGCCTATGTCCTGGCCGAGTCGGACGCCAGACCGGGGGCCGGCCGGCCGTCACAGGACTGGGATGCCTTCGACGAGACGTTGACCTACCTCCTGGCCGCCGCACAGAAGGAATTCAGCGGCGTTCCGCCCTCCCCCCGCGTACTGCCGAGTTCACCGCCCATGTCCGAGCGGCTTCCTCACGGTTACACCCCGACGGAGAGGGATCTGCCCGTCATTTCCCGACCCGGCCGACCACCGCTGTTTCGGGGGGAGACGTAGCGCCCGGCTCCGCTGACGGGCTCGTGCCCGCGGGGGCGCCCGACGGCGGGCGTGAGGTCGGCCGAGCTCTTCATCGGCCCGTATGCCCGCAGCGGGGACCGGTCGGTTCGATTCGCGTTCAGACCATGGAGAACAAGCTCATTCGGCGAGGGCGGTGTCGGCCCGGACGTCCTTCTGCTCGCTCGGCGTGGCGTAGCCGTCGGTGAGGATGCGGTCCGCGGCCTGGTCGTAGTAGTCGTCCTGCGTCGGGATGTCGGTCCCCAGGCAGCTGACGTAGCGGTTGTACATGCAGAAGGCGGCGGCGATCAGCACGGTGTCGTGGATGTCGCTGTCCTCGGCGCCCGCCGCGCGGGCGGCCGCCACCGCCTCGTCGGTGAGGGCGCGCGCCGCCGTCCGGACCTCGGCGGCGATGGCCAGCAGGGCACGCATCCGGGGGGAGACCGGGGCGTCCTGCGGTGCGGCGAGGACGGCCGCCACTGCCTCCGGGCCGCCGTCCAACTGGGCTGCTGCCGCGGCCCCGTGGGTTCCGGCGCAGAACGGGGTGTCGTTCAGGCGGGAGACATAGGCGGCGATCAGTTCCCGTTCGCCCCGGCTCAGGGAGGCGGGGGCGCGCAGCAGGACGTCGGCGAGGTGGCTGAGCGGTGCGGCGGTGTCGGGCCGGTGGAACATCAGGCCCCGGATGCCGGGATGGTCATTGCCGATGGCTATGTGCGGCACGGTGCTCCTCGGGTGGGGGCGGACGAAGACGCCTTCATGTTCACGGGGTGAGCCTCCGTGCTCAACTCCCTTCGTGCGCTTGTGCGTCGGAGCCGACGTGGCATCGGCCACCTTTCGGTCCCCTGCTTGGGGTGAGCGGTCCGGGGGAGGGGGCGGCCCCCGGCAGAGCGGAAAGCCCGCCCCCGAGCGGCGAGGGCCTTCTCCACCCCCGGGTCCTCGCTTCAGGGGGTGTCCGCAAGGTCGGCGAGGAGTCGGGACCGTAGGCAGGTGAGGGCGGTCGAGGCTTTGGAGGGACGCACCCACCCGCTACGGCACGACCGCCGCCCCCCGCCCGCCTGAACAACAGCACGACATTCCGGGTTCACCTTCAAGGGTTACCGAACTGGTGCCTGACCAACGCGGTAGGGAGTTCCCCCGACGGGTAGAAGAAATCAGCGCTGGAATCGCCCGCACGTCCCGGCCCCTGGCGCTCATGCGTCCTGCCCGTGCTCGCTTCCCTGGGGGGAACCATGCGCATGTGGACCGTACTCGCCCTGCTGAGCGCGTTGCTGGCAGGGCCACCGGCCGTCCTGCACTTCGCGTCCGCAGCTGCTCCGCAAGCCGCGGAGCCGGTTCGGGCCACTGCGGTCTCGTACACCGCTGAGGCCGGAGCGGTCGCCCTGGTACCCGCTCGCGTTTCCGGCGGGACCGGTTCTTCCGGTGTCCCGGGCAGCATGAGCAGTGCGGGCGGCATGGGGGTGATGGGCATGACGAGCGGCATGAACAGCGCGGGCAGCGCGGGCATGACGAGCGGCATGAACAGCGGCATGAACAGCGGCATGACGAGTGGCATGACCAGCGGCGTGGGCGGCACGGTCTCCACGGGCGGCACCGAGGGCACCCGGGGGTCGTCGAACGCCGGGTGGTGGGTCATGCCCGCCTTCCTGGCGGGCGCTTTCGCGCTGTTCCACGGAGCGATCCTCCTGAGCAACGCCTACGGTCGGCGGCGTTGGCGCCACAGGCGACGCAAAAACCGGTGAGTGCCTCCCCGCCGGCCGAGACCGCGCCCGCCACGGCCACTCGGTCCGGGGGCCGGGCAGGGGAGTGGGCGTCGGGGAGGGAACGTTCCGGACGGAGTGCGGGAGAGGGCGAGGCCGGTGGCGCCGTGGGCCAGGGCGTGATCGCACCGGGGGACAGGGGCGCGGGCATCGGTGGTGAGGCAGGTCCTCGCGGCCATCGTCTCCATGCCGGCCCCGGGGCCGGCAGCAGCAGACAGCAGGCCGTCATCGGCTTTCCACCGACACCGCGTCGCCCCCCTGCGCGTAACCTGCGTCGCGCACGAGTGGTCGCGGCGACCGCTGCCGGCCCTACCCGGCGGCTGAGACGTGCCGGGCCTCCACCGCGGCGATCACCCGCCGCCGGGCCAGCCGCCGGGCCTGCTTGAGCTTCGATTCGACCAGCAGGAGGGGCAGGAACCAGATCCAGCCCCACGCGCTGTAGGAGACCGTCCCGCTCAGCACCAGTACCGTGTTGGTCGCGAAGACCAGCGCCAACGTGATGACGTACGCCGCCGCCCGGTGGCGGGCCATGAGGCGGAGCGGGGCCCGCCACGGGCCGGCCAGCAACTCGACCGCGGCTACGACCTCGGCGGCCCGCAGGTCCTCCGGGGGAGCGGGCGCCGGGCCGCCCCGCTCCAACGCGTCGGCCACATCGGCGGCGTGGGACGCCAGGGCGGCTCGGTCCGCCCTCGCGGCAGCCGTCCTCTCCCGTACGTCCTGCCAGTAGCCCCGCCCGGCCCACCCGAGGGCGGCCTCCACCCGCTCCGCCTCGGGCGACCCCGGGGGCGCCAGGACCGCGATCCGCTCCTTGAGCCGGTCCGCCCGGGCTGCGCGCCCCGGGTACGTCCAGGCATCCGCCCGCAGGCACAGCTCCAGATAGCAGACGAGGAGTCCGAGATCGTCCGGCCACTGCGCCAGCCCGTTCTCGTAGGCCTTCTCCGCAGCGTCGTCGTGGTCGTCGTCGTCCTCCGCGGCGTGGGCGAGTCCGAGCCACCGGTAGAGCACCGGATCGGCTCCGAGCTCTTCCAGTCCGGAGTCCGCCGCCTTCCGGACCTCGGTGAAGCCGCCCACCGCGAAGAGTTCCTCACACCGGTCGGCGTATTCCCCATGCGTCACACTTCCCACCCCCGTCGCTCAGGAGACCCACTCTCAGCCACGCAAAACCGCTGGTCAAGGGGGGCGGGAGCGAAGATCGGCGGGGTGGGGGGGAAGTTCGACAGGGAGGTCCCCGAAAAGGCCCTCCGGCGGGTCGGCCGCCTCCCGCGGCGTCGAGACCGGCAGCGCTACGGACGCCCTCCCGCACCCACCCGGGCTTCCTCGGCCACGCCGCCTCCTCTGCTGCGGCGAACGGTTCCTCCGACCGGCCGCGCAGGCCCCGGCCTTCAGAGCCCCCTACGGCTTCTTCCCCGCCGGAGCGGCCGGGCGGGGCGTGGTTCGGGACGGCAGAAGGAGCGCAGGAAGCGGAGCGCTCGGCTCCGGGGCTGACCGTGCACGGCCCGGGTAGGCGACGCGGTATGAACCGAAACCTGTTCGACCCCGAGAACTTCATCCGGCCCGCCCAGGCCCCCGGTCTGACGCAGGAGAACCCCATGGCGGTGCGCTACGCCGTCAAAGGCGAGGCGTACGCCCGCCAGGGCACGATGGTGGCCTGGCGCGGATCACTGTCGTTCGAGCGGCAGGGGCAGGGCGTGGGCAACTTCCTCAAGCGCGCGGTCACCGGCGAAGGGCTGCCCTTGATGACCGTCAGCGGCGAGGGCGAGGCGTGGTTCGCCTCCGACGCGGCGCACTGTTTCCTCGTGGACGTGGAGGAGGGCCGCGGCCTCACCGTCAACGGCAAGAACATCCTCTGCTTCGACGCGTCGCTGAGTTATGACATCACCACCGTGGAGGGCGCCGGGATGGCCGGTGGCGGCCTGTTCAACTGCACCTTCGGGGGGACCGGCCGCCTCGCGCTGACCAGCGCGGGCGTCCCGCTCGTGCTGCCGGTCACGCCTGACTCGCCCGTGTACGTCGACACGGACGCGGCTGTCGCGTGGAGCCCGCAGCTGCGGACGTCCCTCCACCGGTCCCAGAGCGTCGGCTCGATGTTCAAGGGCGGCAGCGGTGAGGCGGTTCAGTTGAAGCTGGAGGGTGAAGGGGTCGCGGTGGTCAATCCCGGCGAGCCCAAGCCGGCACAGGCGTCCTCCTGACCCCTCCGCAGCCGGGCGGCCGGGCTGCTCCGGCCCGGCCGAAGGCTCCCGCGCCCCCCGGGACCGACGAACCCTCCGCCCCCGGCCGGTCGCCCTCGCCCACGGGTGGCCCCACGAGCCCTTGCGCACGCTGTTTCTGCTTACGGTGACGGCGGACCGGACAGCGGACTCACGTGAGTGAAAGGGTGAAAGGGGCCCTCGTGGAGCGTGTACGGAAGCGACCGCGTCAACGCGGAGCGCATGACCAGCCCGCCGAGCCGCCGGACCGGACGCCACGTCCTCGGCCCGGCCACTGCCGGACAGCCGCCCGCGGCACCGGCCGCCGCCCCGCGCGGGGCGCCCCCGCTCGCGGCTTCCTCGGGCCCCGGCCGCACCCCGGAACGTCGTCCGGGCCCGTCGCCGTCCGCACGGGAAGGGCGGGTTGATGCAGTTGACGACAAGGGGCGGGTTCTCCGCCCGCGTATGCGGAACGCCCCCGCGCGCGGGCGAGCCGGCCCTGGTACTCGTCCACGGGCTCGGCCTCTCGGGGCGCTACTTCGTCCCGCTCGCCCGGCGCCTCGCGGCCCAGGGGACCACCGTCCTCGTACCCGACCTGCCCGGCAACGGACGCTCACGGGCAGCCGCCAGGCGTGCGCCGGACATCACCCAGCACGCCCGCGCCCTCGCGCACTGGCACCGGCGACTGGCCCTGGGCCCGGTCGTGCTGATCGCCAATTCGGTGGGCTGCCAGACCGCCGCCGCGCTCGCCGCCGAGCATCCGCACACCGTGAGCCGGCTGGTCCTGATCGGTCCGGCGCTCGACCCCGCTGTACCGGCCCGGCACCAGGTCCTCCGGCTGGTCGAGGACGCGCCCCACGAACCTCTGCGCCTGTTCGGGATCGCGGTCTCGGACTACTTGGTCACCGGTCCGGCACGGTGCGCCGTCGAATTCCGGCACGCCCTGCGGGACGCCGCCGACTCGTTCGAGGCCCGGCTGGCACGGGTCCAGGCGCCGACCCTCGTCATCCGCGGAGCGGGCGACCCCCTCGCCTCCCCCTCCTGGACCCGGCGGGCGGCGCTCCTCACCGGCGACGGACGGACCGCCGAGATCGCCGGAGCCGCCCACGCGGCCCACTACAGTGCGCCGGACGCCACGGCGGCACTGATCCGGAAATTCACCACGGACGGACCCGGAGAACCCTCATGACGGCACCACCCCCTCGCGGCGCGACCCGCGCCGAGGGCGCCAAGGGCCCCTCGCCCTGGCTGCGCCTGCTGCCCGGCATCTCCCCGAAGCGCCGCAGCTACGTGCTGGCCTGGTACGGGTTCACGCTCACTTTCGGCGGAATGCGGCTGCTCACCTGGCTCATCCACATCGATGTGGGCGGCTTCGGCGACGTGAGCGTCGGCGGGATCCATCTGCACCACTACGTGTGGGGCATCCTGCTGCTCATGGTGGTCGGCGCCGCCGGGCTGTCCGAAAACTCACCGCGCGCCCGCGCCTGGTTCGGACTGGCCTACGGGGTGGGCACGGCCCTCGTCATCGACGAGGCGGCCCTGCTGATCAGCCTGGAGGACGTGTACTGGGACACCGAGGGCGGGCTCAGCATCGCCATCGCCATCACGGTGATCGCGGTGGTCGGCACCGTCCTGGCCGTGACACGGGGACGGCGCGCGTCACGGGCGGAGGAGGAAGCCGACCGGAAGCCGGGCGAGGACGCCGCGGAGCCCCGCCGCGAAGACTCCTGAGACCGCGCTCGGGCGGCCGACGCCCCCTCGCCGGGCCGCAAGCAGTCGGGACGGCGCCTCCTGTGCGCGCCCTGTGCGTCCTGTGCGCGCCGCCGGCCCGGCGGCCGAAGGGGGGGCGAAGCCGCCGGGCGGGCCGGGGCTCCCCCGCCCTGGGGCGGCTCGACGTCCCTGTCCGGCCCGGGGCCCGGTCCGGTGGTCGGCACCGGAGCGGACGCCGCCGGGCTCCACGGCTCCCGAAGCCCTGACGTGCCCCGATTCCTCCCGCGCGGACCGGGGCACGCCGGGCCGGACGTACACTCGGCTCATGGGTCGTAGCGCCGAACAGGGGAAGTGCCCGCACCGGGCCGCCTCCGCGCTGACCCCGGCCGCGGCGCCCGGAACGGGCCGTACCGCGCTGCACGGTCACGGCTAGCGACCTTCCGCCTCCCCGGCCCCGGGCTGTTCCCGGCCCGCCGCCCTCGTCCGCGAACGACTCCGCCCTCCCCGAGCGGGAGGGCCCCGCCCCCCGGCACGCGCCGGAGCGGCGGACCACGACCGGCTTCTGGGCGCCACCACGCGCGCCTGTCCACGAGCACCGCTGCATGACCGATTACGTCACGCATCACGCATCACGCATCACGCATCACGCATCACGCATCACGCATCACGCATCACGCATCACGCATCACACGGCACACGGCGCACCCGCCCGTGCCGCTGCCGGGCGCCGGCTCCGGAGACGGACCGAACCGCACTCGAAGGGACCATCGTGAAGCTGAGCGACCTACTGGCCGGGCAGGACCACCACGTACTGCAGGGAAGTCCGGACCGCACACGGATCACCGCCGGCACGACGTTCGACGCCGACCGGGTGGTCCCCGGCTCCGTCTTCGTCGCGGTACCCGGCCACGCGGCCGGCGGCCCCGGCGCCGTGGCGCCGGCCGTCGCCCGCGGCGCGGCAGCCGTCGTCGTCGACGCCCAGGCGCCGCCTCTCCCCGCGGCGGCCGGCGATGTGTGCGCGATCCGGGTGCCGGACGCCCGCAAGGCCGCGGCCGTCATCGCCTCGCGCTACTTCGGTGAGCCGGGCCGGGCGATGGACCTGATAGCCGTCACCGGGACCAACGGCAAGACCTCCGTCTCGTACATGGTCGAGTCGGTGCTGCGGCTCGCCGAGGGAGCCAGGGTCGGGGTGATCGGCACGGCGGGGAGCCGGGTCGGGGACGAACCGATCCCGATGCCGCCCTCCGTGCTCTCCACCCCCGAATCGCCCGACCTCCAGTACCTGCTGAGCCGGATGCGCGACAGCGCGGCCGGCAGTGTCGTCCTGGAAGCCACCTCGATGGGCCTGCTGACACACCGCCTGGACCGGACCTTCATCGACGTGGGCGTCTTCACCAACCTGTCGCAGGACCACCTCGACGACCACGGCACCATGGAGCACTACCGGGACGCCAAACTCCGCCTCTTCCAAGGGCTGTGCCGACGTGCGGTCGTCAACGCGGACGACCCGGTCGGCGCCGCCGTCCGGGAGCTGATGCCCGACGCGGTGACCACGTACGCCCTGGACGGTCCGGCGGACTACCTCGCGACCGACCTGGTGGTGGACGCCTCGGGCAGCCGGTTCACCCTCCACCACGACGGCCGGAAGTACCCGGCGGCGATCCCGTCCCCGGGCCGCTTCTCCGTCTCCAACGCCCTGGCCACGGTGGCCGCCTGCCATCTGCTCGGCCACGATCTGGCCGGGCTGGTCGACGCGCTGGAGCGCATGCCGCAGATTCCCGGCCGCTTCGAGCGCCTCCGCACCCCCGACGGCACCTCGGTGATCGTGGACTACGCCCACTCGCCGGACTCCCTCGACAAGGTCCTGACCACGATCCGGGGCTTCGCCGAGGGCCGGGTCATCACCGTCTTCGGCTGCGGCGGCGACCGCGACACCACCAAGCGCGCGGAGATGGGCGCCATCGCCGGTACCCACTCCGACCTGTGCGTCCTCACCTCGGACAATCCCCGGTACGAGGACCCCGAGGCGATCCTCGACCAGATCGCGCCGGGCATCGCGACGACCGGAACACCGTTCGAAAGGTTCACGGACCGCCGCGCGGCCATCGCCTGCGCCCTCGCCTCGGCGGGACCGGCCGACATCGTGCTGATCGCCGGCAAGGGCAGTGAGCCCCACCAGACCATCGGTGACGAGCTGCTGCCCTTCAGCGACATGGCGACGGTGCGCGAGTTGATCGGCCAGTAGGCGGCACCGGTCGCCGGGGGACCGCACCGGGAAACAGCTCCGCTCCCCTCGTCCGCAGGGGCCGGACCCGTTCCCCGGTCCGGCCGGTTTCCCGGCTCTCCGTCGCCGGGGCGCTCCGGGGCGCTCCGGAGCCGCTCCACCGGGGGCGGGGCGTTGCGAGGGGGCTCGAGCGCTGGGCTTCCCGGTCAGTCGGCGGTGGTCGTTCCCGTCGCCGTACCGGCCTCTCGCGTGGCGGCCCAGGAGGCCAGCAGGCGCAGCCCCTCCTCGGAGGGCGAGCCCGGTTCCGCGGTGTAGACGGTGAGGGTCAGACCGGGTTCGGCGGCCATTTCCAGGCCCTCGAAGGCGAGGGTGAGCTCCCCGACGGCGTGGTGGTGGAAACGTTTGGTGCCGGTGCCGTGGTGGCGGACGTCGTGGACGCCCCAGCGGGTGCGGAATTCCTCGCTGCGGGTGGACAGCTCTCCGACCAGGTCGTGCAGGTCCTTGTCGTGCGGGGCGCGGCCTGCCTCCGTGCGCAAGATCGCCACCGCCACGTCGGCGAAGGCGTCCCAGTCGGGGTAGAAGCGCCGGGACGCGGGGTCGAGGAAGTTGAAGCGCGCCAGATTGGCCTGGTTGCCGCGCGCGGCGTAGAGGTCGGCGTAGAAGGCGCGGGCGAGCCGGTTGGCGGCGAGGAGGTCCATCCGCCCGTTGCGGACGAACGCGGGCCCCGCCGTGATCGCGTCCAGGGTCCACTGCAGGCTGCGGTGCGGCTTCCACCGGCCTCCGGCACGGCGGCGGCGAGGCCGGGTCAGCGTGTCGGAGCCGTCTGCCGTCCGGGCCAGGTTCAGCAGGTGGGAGCGTTCGGCGTCGTCCAGCCGCAGAGCGCGGGCGACGGCCTCCAGGACGGGCGGAGAGACGCCGGCGAGGTTGCCGCGCTCCAGCTTGGAGTAGTACTCGACGCTCATGTCCGCCAGGGCCGCGACCTCACTGCGCCGCAGACCGGGCACACGCCTCCGGGAGCCCGGGGGCAGCCCGGCCTGCTCGGGAGTGATCTTGGCGCGCCGCGACGTCAGGAACTCGCGGACCTCCTCGCGGTTGTCCATGCCTTCGACCGTACGTCCTGCCCGGCGGGGGAGCGATGTACTGCTGGTACACCCCTCGTCAGTGACTGGATGTCCGCACGGAACGGCGGTTACCTGGAGGGAGTGGCGCCCGGACCCGCAGGTGGTGGGCACGGCGTCCCGCCCGGGAGCGGAGAGCGGCGCCCGCCCCGCTCGCCCGGGCAGCGACCGCACCCGGTGCCGCCCGGTGCACCCGTCCCGTGTGCCGCGGCCTTCCCCCAGGCAAGGAGCCTTCCTCATGCGCGGAGCAGTGATCCACGGACCCGGCGACATCCGCTTCGAGACGGTGGACGACGCGAAGGTCCTCAAGCCGACCGACGCCGTCATCCGTACGGCCCTGACGTGTGTGTGCGGCTCGGACCTGTGGCCCTACCGGGGCGCGGAGCCGACCGGCCAGGCCCATCCGATGGGCCACGAGTACGTCGGCTTCGTCGAGGAGGTCGGAAGCGAGGTCACCACCCTCAAGCCGGGGCAGTTCGTCGTCGGCTCGTTCGCCACCTCCGACAACACCTGCGCTAACTGCCGTAACGGCTTCCAGTCCAACTGCCTGAACCGCGAGTTCATGTCCACCTGCCAGGCCGAGTACGTCCGCATCCCCAACGCCCAGGGCACCCTGGTCGCCACCGACGGTGTGCCGGACGAGAAGTTCTGGCCCGGTCTGCTGGCCGTCTCCGACGTCATGGGCACCGGCTGGTGGGCGGCGGAGGCTGCCGAGGTCGAGCCCGGTTCGACGGCCGTGGTCGTCGGTGACGGCGCGGTCGGCCTGTGCGCGGTGATCGCCGCCAAGGAGCTGGGCGCGGAGCGGATCATCGCCATGTCACGGCACGAGCCGAGGCAGAAGCTCGCCCGCGAGTTCGGTGCCACCGACATCGTCACCGAGCGCGGCGAAGAGGGGGCGGCCCGGATCAAGGAGCTGACCGGCGGGATCGGCGCGGACAGCGTCCTGGAGTGTGTCGGCACGGCCGAGTCCATGAGCCAGGCGCTGCATTCCACCCGCCCCGGTGGCAACGTCGGCTTCGTCGGCGTCCCGCACGAGGTCGCCCTCGACGGGCAGGAGCTGTTCTTCTCGCACGTCGGGCTGCGCGGCGGCCCCGCCCCCGTACGCCGCTACCTCCCCGACCTGATCCACCGCGTCCTGACCGGCGCGATCGACCCGGGCGGGGTCTTCGACCTCACCCTGCCCCTGGACCAGGTCGCCGAGGGCTACCGGGCCATGGACGAACGCCGCGCGATCAAGACGCTCCTCACCCCCTGACCCGACCGTCGACCACACGAGGAGGAACCGTGCAGATCACCCGCAGCTCCGGCCGAGCGCCGGTACGCGATCCCCACCGAGCGCGGCGGCTTCCGGGGCTACGCCGGACCGCTGCCCGGCTGACCCCGTAAGGAGGCAGGCCGTGTCCCGTCCGTCTCCGGGCGCCGTCTGCGGCGGGGCCCTGGCGCCGGCGGTCACCGCCTGCAACCAGGGCTCACCGGGCCCCCGTCGCCCAGCTCCCCGCCCGCTCCCCCTCCCGCTCCACCGACCCGGCGCGCGAGACGGAACCCGCCCCTCTTCCGCCCCCTCTTCGTTCGGAGATTCCCCATGAGCACCACCTACGATTTCACCGGCAGGACCGCTTTCGTCACCGGCGCCGCCTCCGGCATCGGACGGGCCACCGCCCTCGCCTTCGCCCGGGCGGGCGCCCGGGTCGCCGTCGCCGACCGCGACACCGGCGGGCTGGAAGAGACCGCCCGGCTCATCACCGACGGCGGCGGCCAGTGCCTCGCCCTGGTCTGCGACGTCACCCGCGAAGACGACGTACAAGCCGCCGTCGACGCCACGGTGGAGCGCTTCGGACGGCTGGACGCCGCGTTCAACAACGCCGGCGTCGAACAGCCCGTCCAGCCGGCCGCCCACACCGGCAAGGACGGCTGGGACCGCATCATCGGCGTCAGCCTCACCGGCGTGTTCCTGTGCGCCCGCGCCCAGATCCGCCAGATGCTCCGGCAGGACGGCGGCGGGGCGATCGTCAACGTCTCCTCCGGCGCCGGGGTCAAGGGCTTCAAGGGGCAGGCCGCCTATGCCGCCGCCAAGCACGGCGTCATCGGGTTCACCCGCTCCGCCGCCCTCGACCACGCCGCCGAAGGCATCCGTATCAACGCCGTCTGCCCCGGGATCATCGACACCGAGATGATCCGCCGCTTCGGCGACACCCGCCCCGGCGGCCGCGAAGGGCTCATCGCCGACGAACCCGTCGGCCGCCTCGGCAAGCCCGAGGAGATCGCCTCCGCCGTGCTCTGGCTCTGCTCCGACGACGCCGCCTTCACCACCGGCACCGCCCTCGTCGTCGACGGCGGCCAGACCGTCTGACCCGCCGCCCACCGCCCACCGCAAAGGGTTCTCCCCGCCGGCTCCGCGGACGGCTCCACCGGCAAGGTCCCTCTCGTCGACGCCGTCGAGAGGGACGCCCCACCGGCCGCCGGGGCCCGGGCCGGAGGTCAGCCCTGGTCGTCCGGAGAGGGGTGGGCGAACGCGCCCGCCGCGGCGGCCAGCGCCGCCGTGGTCGCCGCCTGTGCGGCCAGGCGGGGGTCCGGGGCGGCCCGCAGGAGTACCAGGTGGTGGTAGAGGGGTGCGGTGGCGGCGATCAGCAGGCGTCGGGCGTCCGTCCGCGGCGGGAGTTCGCCGCGTTCGACGGCGCGCTCGACGACGGCCTCGCAGCGGGTGTACCGGTCCTCCCACAGCCGCTGCTGGGCCTCGGCCGCGCGCGGGGAGCGGAACGAGGCGGCCATCAGGGCCTGGGGGATCGACGGCCGTACGACCAGGGATCCCTGGATCTCCTCGTTGAGGGCCGTCAGGTCGCCGAGCAGGGAGCCGGTGTCCGGCGGTCCCCAGTCGTCCTCGCCCGCCGCGTCGAGGACATCGGCGAGCAGACCGCCGACGTCCTGCCAGCGCCGGTACACCGTCGCCCGGTGCACACCGGCGCGGGCCGCGACCGCCTCCATCGTCAGCCCCTCGTAGCCGTGTTCACCGAGCTCGGCGCGCACCGCTTCGAGCACCTGGGCCCGGATGCGCGCGGTCCGGCCGCCCGGCCGGCGTTCCGGGGTGTCGTCCGTCGGCGGTGTCATCGGCAATCCGGTTGCCCGGCGAGAAGGGTCATGACACCATCTTAAAGCAACAGTTGTCGCACTAGTGGAGTCGTCGATGTTCCTCCGAAGCTTCCCCCCGGCCTCGCGGTCCGCCGCCACCGCCCCGTTCACGACAGCTTCGGAGTCCCCCGTATGCCCACCCAGATCACAGCGCTCGCCGTCAGCAAGGCCTTCGACGGCAGGACCGTCCTCGACTCGGTGACCTGCTCGCTCGCTCGCGGCGAGCGCACCGGCATCGTCGGCGAGAACGGCTCCGGCAAGACCACTCTGCTGCGGCTGCTCGCCGGACGGGAGAGCCCCGACCAGGGGCGGATCGTCGTGCGGGCCGAGGGCGGCGTCGGTTGTCTCGCCCAGGAGGAGGACCTGCCCCCCGGCATGACGGCCCAGCAGGTCATCGACCGCGCGCTCGGCGACCTCCGCGCGATCGAGGCCCGGATGCGCCGCCTGGAGACGGCGATGGCCGCCGGGGACGAGTCGGTGCTCGACGCGTACGCCGACGCCGTCTCGGCCTTCGAACTGCGCGGGGGCTACGACGCCGACGCCCGCCTGGAACGCGCCCTGCACGGACTCGGACTGCGGCAGGTGGACCGTGCCTCCACCATGGGCGCGCTCTCCGGCGGCGAACGGGCCCGGCTGCGGCTCGCCGCGGTGCTGGCGGCTGCCCCCGAGGTGCTGCTCCTCGACGAGCCGACCAACCACCTCGACGCGACCGCTCTGGCCTGGCTGGAAGAGCACCTGCGCGGCCGCCGGGGCACCACCGCCGTCGTCTCCCACGACCGGGGCTTCCTCGAACAGGTCGCGACGAGCCTCCTGGAGGTGGACGGGGACCGCCACGACGTGGTGCGGTACGGCAACGGCTACGCCGGCTACCTCGCGGAGAAGGCCGCGGCCCGGGTGCGCCGGCGGCAGCGTCACGAACGGTGGTGCGAGGAGACCGGCCGGCTGCACGACACGATCGCGGGCACCGCCCGCCGGGTGGCGCCCGGCCGGCCGATGAAGGACGGCGACAAACTCTCCTACAACCAGGCCGGCGCCCGCGTGCAGCAGGCGCTGGCAGGGCGCGTCCGCAACGCCGAGGAACGGCTTCGCCGCCTGCTGGCCGACCCCGTCCCGGCCCCGCCGGAACCTTTGCGCTTCGCACCCGTACTGCGCGCCGCGCCGCTGACCGGCGCGGTGCTCGCCGCCGCCGGGGTCTCCGTCGCGGGCCGGCTCGGCCCGGTCGGTCTGACGGTCCGGGCGGGCGAACACCTGCTGATCACGGGCGGGAACGGGGCGGGCAAGAGCACCCTGCTGCGTGTTCTGGCCGGCGAACTGGCCGCCGACCGCGGGCACATCGTCCGACGCGGCCGGATCGGCTTCCTCCCGCAGGACCCGGCGCCCGGCGCGCCCGATGAGACCCTGCTGGCCGCCTACGGCCGGGGGCTGCCGGGGGGCCCGGACGAGCACGCCGAACGGCTGCTGGCGCTCGGCCTGTTCGACCGCGCCCGCCTGTCGGCGCCCGTCGCACGGCTCTCCACCGGTCAGCGGCAGCGACTCGCCCTGGCGCGGCTGGTCTCCCGGCCCGCCGACGTCCTCCTGCTCGACGAGCCGACCAACCACCTCTCCCCGGCGCTCGCCGAGGAGTTGGAGACCGCCCTGGCCGGTTTCGGCGGCGCCGTCGTCCTGGTCAGCCACGACCGGTTGCTCCGGCGCCGCTGGCGAGGCACGCGGCTGACCCTCCCGGCCGCCCGTGAGCCCGTACCCAAGGGCTGAGCCCCCGCCGCCTGACTCCGGTCCTGAACCCTCCCGGACTCCCGCCCCCTACCCGAAGCGAGCGATCACCCTTGTCCCCGCACCGTTCCCATGTCGCGATCATCGGCATCCCGATCATCAGCCACGTCCTGCCCGGCCTCGGCATCGTCCGGGAGCTGGTGGCCCGCGGTCACCGGGTCACCTACGCCAACGACCCGGCCGTGGCGGACCGGATCGCCGCCACCGGCGCCGAATTCGTCCCCTGCGCCTCGACGTTGCCCGTCGCCGACAACAGCTGGCCCGCCGATCCCGTCGCCGCGATGGACCTCTTCCTCGACGACGCCGTCCAGGCGCTGCCCCGGCTGCACGCCGCCTACGACCACGACCCCGCCGACCTCTACCTGTACGACATCGGCGCCTATGCCGCACGCGCCCTCGCCGAAGCGCAGGGACGGCCCCTGATGCAGCTGTCCCCGTCCTTCGTGGCCTGGGAGGGGTACGAGGAGGAGGTCGCCGCTCCCCTGCGGGAGCTGCCCGGTGCCACCGCGTACCGGGAGAAGTTCGCCCGCTGGCTCGCCGGGTGCGGGGCGGCCACGCTCGACGTGGACGCCTTCTCCGGCCCTCCGGCGCGGGCCCTCGCGCTGATCCCCCGGGCCATGCAGCCCAGCGCGGACAAGGTCGATCCCGGGAGGGTCGCCTTCGTCGGGCCCTGCCCCGACCCCGGCACCGAAACCGCCCCGTGGACCCGGCCGGAGGGCGCCGAGAACGTCCTGCTGGTCTCCCTCGGCTCGGCCTATACGCACCGGCCGGAGTTCTACCGCCAGTGCCTCGCGGCGTACGGAAACCTGCCCGGCTGGCACGTCGTGCTCCAGATCGGCGCGTACACCGACCCGCGCGAGCTCGGTGACGTCCCGCCCAACGTCGAAGTGCACTCCTGGGTGCCGCAACGGGAGGTCCTGGAACAGGCGGACGCCTTCGTCACCCATGCCGGGATGGGCGGCTGCGGCGACGGGCTGCGCGCGGGCGTCCCGATGATCGCCGTGCCCCAGGGCGCCGAACAGTTCATGAACGCCGACCGGCTGGTCGAACTGGGCGTCGCCCGCCGGATCGACACCCCGGACGCCACCGCCGAAACCCTCCGGGCCGCCCTGAACGACCTGCTCGCCGACCCGGAGACGGCCCGCCGGTCGGCCGGGCTGCGCGCGGACGCCCTGAGCGAGGGCGGCGTCCCGCGCGCCGTCCGCCTCATCGAGGAGCTGCTGGCCCCCGAGGGCGTCAGGCCCCGCCGAGCAACGGCGCCGACGCCCGCTCCAGGACCGAGGTGACCCTCTCCCAGGTCTCCAGATCCCGGTTCACCGGAGGCAGTCGACGGTCCGCCCCGGCCGCCTGCCAGCTCGTCGCCAGCGCCACCGGGTCGCCCCCGCCCGCCGACGCCGCGGCGAGCGCCGCCGCGCCGAGGGCGACCAGCTCCCCTCTGCCGGGGATGACGAGCGGCCGGCCGGAGAGCCGGCGCACCGTCTCCACCCACGTCCGTCCCTGCGCCCCGCCGCCGATCAGCCGCAGCGGGCGGGCCGCGACCTCGGGTGCGTCCGGGTCGAGGCCGCAGGCGGACAGCAGGGCGTCCAGGGCCCGCAGGACGGTGACGGCCGCGCCCTCGTAGGCGGCCCCCAGGAGCTGCTGCCGGCTCGTGTCGTGGCGCAGCCCGGTCAGCAGCCCGGCGGCGGTCGGTAGGTCGGGGGTCCGTTCGCCGTCGAGGTAGGGCAGCAGGACCGCCTCGCCACCGGGTGCGGTGTCCTCGCGGTCCAGGCCCAGCAGGGCGGCCACCTTGTCCACGGCGAGCGTGCAGTTGAGGGTGCAGGCCAGCGGGAGGTAGGTGCCGTCGGCGGCGGCGAACCCGTTCAGCGCGGTGGAGGCGGGCCGGGCGCGGGAGGCGGCGAACACCGTGCCGGAGGTGCCGAGGCTGAGGACCGGGTGGTCCAGCAGTCCGTCACCGCCCAGCCCGAGGCCCACGGCCGCGCTCATGTTGTCGCCGGTGCCGGCCGCCACCGCGATGCCCGGGGGCAGCCCCAGCGCACGCGCCGCCGCTTCGGTCAGCGAACCGATCCGGGCCGCCCCGGTGGGCGCGACCTCGGGCAGCAGGGCCGCGTCGAGGCCGAGGAGGTCCAGCAGTTCGGGGTCGTACGCGCCGGTGGCGGTGGAGTACCAGCCGGTGCCCGAGGCGTCCCCGGGGTCGGTGGCGGCGACGCCCGCGAGCCGTTCGGTCAGGAAGTCGTGGGGGAGCCGCACCGCTGCCGCGCCCGCCGCGCCCGCCGGATCGTTCTCGCGCAGCCACCGCCACTTGGAGGCGGTGATCGAGGCCACCGGCACGGAACCGGTCCGCACCGCCCAGGCTTCCGGCCCGCCGAGCGCCTCGGTGAGCGCGGCGGCCTGCGGCGCGGAGCGGGTGTCGTTCCACAGCAGAGCGGGGCGCAGCGGCCGGCCCGCCCCGTCCAGCACGACGAGCCCGTGCTGCTGCCCGGCCACCGCGATACCGGTGACCGCGCGGCCGGGCAGCCCCGACTCCTTCAGCCCGGCGGCCACCGCCTCGCCCAGGGCCCGCCACCAGCTCTCCGGGTCGCTCTCCCGCGCCCCGCCCTCCCCGGTGACCACGTGCGGGGCGCGGCCCACGGCGAGCTGCTCGCCGCTTCCGGCGTCGATGAAGACGGCCTTGGTGGACTGGGTCGAGCTGTCCACGCCGATGACGACGGCGGGTGACGGCATGGGGGCCTCTTTCGTGCTGGCGGGGCCGGTCAGGACGACCGGGCATTCGGCTGTGGCGGAAACAAATTACGGCACGTGCGAGCCTGCGCACAGGGGGCGACGCGGCTCTCCCCAGGCTGCCACGGCTGCCCGGGGCGGCAGGGGGCGGTGACTCCGTGCGGCAGGGGGCTTCCGTGTCCCGGTGCGGTGTGCTTGATTAGTCATGACACTGAACAAATAGGGACGCCGGGCTCTCCGCCGGGCGTCCCGACGGCAGGCGAAGGCGGTCGGACGATGACGGAGCGCTTCACCCCCACTCCGGAGGACAAGTTCAGTTTCGGGCTGTGGACCGTGGGCTGGCAGGGCCGGGATCCCTTCGGAGACGCGACCCGCGCGGCCCTCGACCCCGTCGATGCGGTGCGGCGGCTCGCGGAGCTGGGCGCCTGGGGGGTGACCCTCCACGACGACGACCTGATCCCCTTCGGATCGCCGCAGGCGGAGCGCGAACGGATCGTCCAGCGCTTCCGGAAGGCGGTGGACGACAGCGGGCTCGTGGTGCCCATGGTGACGACGAACCTCTTCACCCACCCGGTCTTCAAGGACGGCGGGTTCACCGCCAACGACCGCGACGTGCGCCGCTACGCGCTCCGCAAGACCCTGCGCACCATCGACCTCGCCGTCGAACTGGGCGCGAAGACCTTCGTGGCGTGGGGCGGCCGGGAAGGGGCCGAGTCCGGCGGGGCGAAGGACGTCCGCCTGGCCCTGCACCGGATGAAGGAGGCGTTCGACCTGCTGGGCGAGTACGTCGTCGAGCAGGGCTACGACCTCCGCTTCGCCATCGAGCCCAAGCCGAACGAGCCGCGCGGCGACATCCTGCTGCCCACCATCGGCCACGCCCTGGCCTTCATCGAGCGCCTGGAGCGCCCGGAGCTGGTCGGCGTCAACCCGGAGACCGGGCACGAGCAGATGGCCGGGCTCAACTTCCCGCACGGCATCGCCCAGGCCATGTGGGCGGACAAGCTCTTCCACATCGACCTCAACGGCCAGTCCGGCATCAAGTACGACCAGGACCTGCGTTTCGGAGCGGGCGATCTGCGCCAGGCGTTCTGGCTCGTGGACCTGCTGGAGAGCGGCTACGAGGGCCCCCGCCACTTCGACTTCAAGCCCCCGCGCACCGAGGACCACGACGGCGTCTGGGCCTCCGCCGCCGGCTGCATGCGCAACTACCTCATCCTCAAGGAGCGCGCCGCCGCCTTCCGCGCCGACCCCGAGGTGCGGGCGGCCCTGCGCGCGTCCCGCCTGGACGAACTGGCACGCCCCACCGCGGGCGACGGCCTGGCGGGGCTGCTGGCCGACCGCACCGCGTACGAGGACTTCGACGTGGACGCCGCCGCCGGGCGCGGCATGGCCTTCGAGGCCCTGGACCAGCTCGCGATGGACCACCTGCTGGCGGTGCGCTGACACCGGGCGGGCCGGGACCGGCAGCGGCCCCGGCCCGCCCGGCACGGCGGCCCAGAGCCCTCTCGGCCCGCTCGCCCGCCGGCACGGCCTGCGAGCCCCCGCTCGCCAGCCCCGCCCTACGCGCCCCGCCCACCCGCCCGCACGGCCTGCGGTCCCTCCCTCGTTCGCCCGCCGGACGCCCCGGCGGGCCGTACCCACCGGATCGCACTCGCCCGGGGCGCCCGGCGGGGGGCCGCCCCCTCACCCGCCGGACGCCCCCGCCCCATCCGCGTACGCCACCGGATCGTCCAGCACGTTCTGCACCACGAGCGCCGCCGCGCCCCGCGCCGCGTCGCCCGCCGCCGACGACGCCCGGAGCCTGCCGCCGCCCGGGGACCAGAGCCCCGAGACCACCCGGCCGGCCAACTCCTCGCCGGCGGGCGGCGACAGCCACGGCATCAGGCCCCGGTAGATCCCGCCGAGCACCACCGCGTCCGGGTCGACCAGGTTCACCGCCCCCGAGAGCACCCGGCCGAGCATGCGACCCGCCTCCCGGACGGCGGCCACCGCACGCCGATCCCCGGACGCCGCGCGCCGCTCCAGTTCCAGCACCCCGCCAGCGCCGCCCAGGCCCTCGATCCCGGCGGACCGCAGCAGCGCCGTCTGCCCGGCGTACTGCTCCAGGCACCCCCGCGAGCCGCACCGGCACTCAGGGCCCGCCGGATCCACCACCACATGGCCGATCTCCCCGGCGAAACCGTGCGCCCCGCGCAGCAGTTCGCCGTTCAGGACGAGGGCGCCGCCGACCCCGATCTCCCCGGTCAGGTAGAGAAAGCTGCGCACGTCCTCCAGCCCCCCGAACCACAGCTCGGCCAGGGCAGCGAGGTTGGCCTCGTTCTCCGAGGCGACCGGCAGAGCCGGGTGGCCGGGGCGCAGGGCGGCGAGCGCGTCGGCGAACACCTTCTGCGCCGGTACCTCGTTCCAGCCCAGGTTGGGGGCCTGCCGCACCGAGCCGCCGGAGACCAGGCCCGGCAGCGCCAGCGTCGCGCCCACCGGCCGCAGCTCCTGCTCGGCCGCCGACTCCAGGGTCCGGGCGGCGAGCCGGGCCGCCCGCGCCAGGGTCTCCCCGGGGGGCGCGCCCCGGTTGTCGAGGTGTTCGGTCTGCCGGACCCGGCCGGTGCCCGCCAGGTCCACCACGCAGGCCGAGACGTAGTCGACGTTGATCTCCACGCCGAGCCCGGCCGGGCCGGTGCGGGCCACCTTGAGAGCGGTGCCGGGGCGGCCCGCCTGGCCGCTGAACGTCTTGCCCGACTCGGTGAGGAACCCGCTGTCCATCAGCTGCTCGACGAGCGAGGACACCGCCGCCCGGGTCAGCCCGACGCGGGCGGCCACCCCGGCGCGGGTCGCCTCGCCGCGCTCGCCCTCGTCCCGTACGGCGCGCAGGACCAGGCTCAGATTGTGCCGTCGCACGGTGTCCTTGTCGGCCTTAGGCCCCAGCGGAGTGAGGATGCTCTTCATATCGTCGCCGAGCCTATGTGATGGGCGGACACGGCAGGGGCGGCCGCGCCCCTTCGGCCGCGACCGCCCCGCCGTGGTCAGGACCCGTCGTCCGGGGCCCGGCGCTCAGGGCCCGGTACTCCGAACCCGTCGCGCAGGGTCCGGTGTTCAGGGCTTGGCGCCCCGTTCCTCCAGCATGTGCGCCATCAGCCCCATCTCCGACCGCTGGCCGCGGACCATGCCCGCCGCGAGATCCCGGATGACGTCCGTCTCCGCCGCGTCGGCGGCGGCCCGCGCCATCTCCGCGCCGGCGCGGTGGTGCACGGTCATCAGCCGCAGGAACAGCACCTCGGCCTTCTCGCCCTTCGCGGCGGTGAGCGCCGCCAGCTGGGCGTCGGTGGCCATGCCCGGCATCAGCGCACCGTCACCGGTCGGCGTGACGGTGTGCCCCATCCACTCCATCGGAGGCCCGGCCGCGCTCTTCGGCAGCCCCCACACCTCCAGCCACCCCAGCATCATGCCGCGCTGGTTGGCCTGGGTGTTGATGATGTCGTACGCGAGACGCCGCACGTCCTCGTCGTCGGTGCGGTCCCGCACGATGAACGACATCTCGACCGCCTGCTGGTGGTGGATCGCCATGTCCCGGGCGAAACCCGCGTCCACGGAGTCCTCCGCCGGAGCGGACAGGGACGAGGACGCCCCGGACGGGGACGCGGCGGAGGGGCGTACGACCATCAGCGCCACCAGCCCCAGCGCGACGAGCAGCACACCGGCCCCCGCGACCACCATCCGGCGGGTGGCGCGGGACGGGGCGGGAGCGGTCACTTGTCCAGCCCGCCCGTGCAGGCGGCCCCCGGCTCGGGGGTCTGCGGGCCCTGCACGTACTTGGTGAAGAACTGCGCGACCCGGTCGTCCGACGCGCTCTTCACCGTGACCTGCTTGCCCCATGCGCTGAGCATCAGCGGGTCCTTCTGGTCCTTGACCGGGCTCATCAGGGAGTACGGGGTCGCCTTGACCTTCTTGGCGAGCGCCTCGACGTCCGCGTCCGACGCCTTCTCGTTGTACGTGACCCAGACCGCGCCGTGCTCCAGCGAGTGCACGGCGTTCTCCTTGGGCAGCTCGTGGGTGTAGACGTCCGCGTTGCAGTTCATCCACACCTGGTTGTGGTCACCGCCGACGGGCGGGTTCATGGGGTAGTCGACCTTGGTCGCCACGTGCTCCTGCGTCAGCTTGTCCCAGCTGCGCTCGCCGGTGACCGGCGAGGTCTTGGCCTGCTGGTCCTTCTTCTCCTTCTCGTCGGCCTGCGCCATCAGGTAGCCGCCGCCGGCGACCAGGGCGGCGACCACGGCGACCGAGGCGCCGATGGTGAGTATGCGGCCCCGGCGCTCGCGGGCGCGCTCCTTGCGGCGGGCCTCTTCGAGCTTGGCGCGGCGGGCCGCGGCCGGGTTGTTCGGGTTCTGGGTGGAAGCCATGGGGAATCCTCGTCGTTCAACCGGTGCATACGGGGCGATGCATGAGGGGGAAAGGGTTCAGGGCATGCGGAACGCCGCTCCCGGTGAACCGGCGCCGGGGCGCGGCGGGGGAGCGGAATCGGGGTTCTAGACCCGCTGAACCTGGAGACGCAGTTGATCGACGGAACGCACCCCGTCGTGCGCGGGGCCCCTGATGGCCGCGGCCCCGGTGAGCGGAACGGCGGGGACGAGCGCCACGGGCGAGGGGACGCCCGCGGGGGCCGACGGCACGGGCAGCACGACGGCCACCGTGTGCGTCGAACCGCCGTGGCACGACGTACCGAGCCCGCGGTCGCCCGGCGTGGCCAGCACGACGGGCTCGAAGGCCGCCTGAGGGGCCGGGGTGAAGGCGCGGACGGCGGCCGGGTCGGGGCCCGCCGCGACCGGCACGGCCGCGGACGAGGTGGTGGCCGAGCAGCAGAAGAGCATGGCCAGAAGGAAGAAGACCCAGCCCAGGGCGAGGGGCGTGCGGGAGCGGCACCACTGCTGGTCGCTCCGCCTGCTCACCCTGGTCATCGCCCGTCATCGTAGTGGGTGCGTGAAAGTTCAAAGAACGCGGGTCGCGCCGTTCGCGGGACAGTGTGCCCGAGTCGCCGCCCCGCCAACAGTGGCCAATTAATTTACAGGTGTAATACCTGTTAACGTATATGGGTGAGCGATACATCCGACCCCCCGGCGCGGCCCTCCGTCCGTACCGCCCCGCCGCCCCTCCGCAGGCTCCCGGTGGCCCCGGCCCTCCGGTTGTCGCGCCCTTCGGACATCTGGTTCAAGCCCGCCCTCAGCGTGGTGGTCGCCTCCGCCGTCCCCCATCTGACGCTCCTGGCCCTCGGGCGGCTGGACCTCGTGATCTTCACCATGGCCGGTTCGCTCTGCGCGCTCTACGGGCACGGCCTGCCGTACGCCCGGCGCGCCCGGGCCGTCGCGGGCGTCGTGCTCGGCATGACCGCCGGCCTCGCCGTCTCCCTGACCACCGCGGCCCTCACCGGCTCGACCGCCGTGCTCATCGCGGTCGGGGCCCTGCTCGCCGCCGTCCAGAAGGCGGTGTGCGACGCCGCCCGGATCGGGCCGCCCGGCCATGTGATCCTCACGTTCGTCAGCTCCGCCGCCCTCTTCGCCCCCCAGCGCGCCGAGCAGATCCCCGGCCACCTCGCCCTGACCCTCGGTGCGGGCGCGTTCGCCTGGCTGGTCGTCCTCGCGCCCGCCCTGGTCCGCCGCGAGGGCCCCGAACGCCGGGTCGTCGCCCGCGCCCTGGAGGCGGCGGCCGCGTGCGCCGCCGACCCCGGGCCCGGTACCCGCAACGCCGCTGCCGCCGCCGTGCACGCCGCCTGGCAGTGCCTGCTCGCCTCCGGCCGCGCCACCCCGGTGCGCCGGTCGCTGGAACGCCTGGTGGTGCACGCGGAAGCGGCCTTCGCCGCCCCGGGCCCCGGAGCCGGGGCCGCGGACCCGGACCGCCTGCGGGACTGGGCCGCCCGGACCCGGGCCAGAGGCCCCGTCCCCGCCCCGCCGCCCGCCCCCGGCACCGCCACCGAGCTGTACGGGATCGACGCCGAACGCGCCGCCCTGCGCGGGCCGGACGGCCGCCGCGCGGCCCGCCGCGCGCTGCTGGGCCGCCTCGGCCCCGCCTCGCCGCTGCTTCCCGTCGCCGTTCGCACCCTGACCGGCTGCGCGCTCGCCGGGTACCTCTGCGCCGCGCTCGGCGTCGGCCGCCCCTACTGGGCGATCGTCACCGCCGCCTCCCTCTACCAGGCCAACGTCACCCTGTCGTGGAACCGAACCCTCCAGCGCACCCTCGGCAACCTCCTGGGCGTACTCGTCTTCGCCGCCGTGCTCCCCGTGTCCCGGACCGGCCCGCTCGCCCTCGTCTGCTGCTGCCTCTTCTTCAGCTTCGCCGCCGAGGCCCTCATCACCCGCAACTACTGGTTCGGCTCCGTCGCGGTGACGCCGATGGCCCTGCTGGTCCTGGAGTTCGGCGGGCCCCACCCCGCCGGGGAGCTGATCGGCGACCGGGTCCTGGACACCGTCCTCGGCGCCGTCGCCGGCTTCCTGGCCGCCGTGCTCGTCACCAACCGGAGGGCGGCGGGGCGCGTCGAGCGGGCGCTCGACGCCGCCGACCGGGCGCGCGCGGAGGCGGAGCGGACCGGCGCCGACCCCGGGGCCGCACCCGCCGACCGGGACCGGGCGCGCCGGACGCTCACCGCGAGCCTCGTCGAACTGCGCGAGGCGGGCGACACCGCCGCGGGCGAATGGTGGCAGCGGGCCCTGCCCGAGCAGCGCCTGCTCGCCGCCGAGCGGGCCGGACACCGTACGCTCGCCGCGACAGCACAACGGCGGGGACCGGAAGGCGGCACGACCTCCACGGCCCGCGCCCCTTCGATCGGAGCGGAGTGACCGACGACATCGTTGCCTCGGTGGTCCGGCAGTGGCAGGCCGTCCATCCCGGGCTCGACACCGGACCGATGGAGATCATCGGCCGGATCAACCGCTGCGCCGCCCTGCTCCAGCAGGCGGAGGACGCCCCGCTGCGCTCCGCCGGGCTGACCCGCGCCGAATTCGACCTCCTCGGCGCCGTGCGCCGGACCGACCGGGAGCTGACCCCCGGCGAGCTGGCCCGGGAGACCTTCTCCTCGGGCGCCGCCGTCACCAAGCGGCTGCGCGCCCTCGGGGAACGCGGTCTGGTCGACCGCCGGGGCGACGACCGCGACCGTCGGGTCGCCCATGTCCGCCTCACCGACGAGGGCCGGGCCCTGGTGGACCGGCTGCTGCCCCGGCAACTGGCGTACGAACGCACGGTGCTCGCGGGCCTCGACGACGGCGGGCGCGAGGAGCTCGGCTCCCGGCTCGGCGAACTGCTCGTCCAGCTGGAGGGGCGGCTCGGCGGCGCCCGGCACTGAGCCGACGCCCCGGCGCGGGGCTCGACGCTCCAGCGCGGGGCCGGCGTGACGCGGCGGGTACGCGGGCCCCGGGCGACGCGTCGCGCCCCGGGCCCCGCATGCCCGCCTCGGAGCGGAGGGCCCCGGGAGACCCGTCAGAGCGGTTGCACGGCGCGTCACCCTCCGAGCGGCCGCGAATCCGCGCCTTTCGATCCGATTCGCTCGCCTGTGCGCTTGTCTTGTTCTGCACGGTGAACACGGTCGATGCGGTGGCGATTTGCCCCACCTCGCCCTCTTCAGGCGTGGTGGTGAGCGTGATTCACGCCCTCCGGAACTTCTGAGGCGGACGCTTTCCCGCCATCCTTACTCACCGCACACGCGAAGAAGCTCTGCGTGCAAAAACTGGTGAGTGTATTCCTCTCCGCGAGCTTCCGCAGGGGGTTGGGTGAATATGCCGAAGCACTGTTCTGATCTGGCTAAGCTCACGCGCAGTGAAGACGAGTTGAGATGAATTCGAGCGCTTGTTCCTCAAGTCTCCGCTCATGTGGCATACATCCCGGAATCAACCGCCAGAGGGTTTTAGATGGTCCGTGTTGAATCACCGCCGACCGACAGAGAAGTACCCGTCGTCCGCGTAGTCCTGCTTCCCGTGGTGCTGATCCTCGGCGCGACCGCCGCCGGGTCGGCCCTGGTCGCCCCGGCCGCGCGGATACCGGTCGCCGTGTGCGGCGCGATCACCACGCTCGTGGTCGCCGTACTCACCGTGGCGCTGCACCGCCGACGGCACGCCATGCGCGTGCAGCGGGCGGAGTACGAACAGCGCATCGCCTACCTGGACCACCGGATCCTCTCGCACGACGCCGAGACGGTACGGCTGACCAAGGAAGTCATGCCCGCCGCCATCAAGCGGCTGCGCGTGGGCAATTCGCCCGAAGAGGTGATGCGCGACATCGTCGACGCGGACGTGGCCAACCGCCATCTGCCCAAGGCGCTGCGCGAGCAGATCCGGCAGGTCCTCGAGGTCATCGACAACGAGGAGGCGCGCCGCGACTCCGCCCAGCGCGCCTTCGTCAGCGTCGCCCGCCGCGTCCAGGCGATCGTGCACCGCCAGGCCAGCGAACTGCGGGAGATGGAGGACCATTACGGGCGCAACCCCGAGGTCTTCGACGACCTCCTGCGCATCGACCACGGCACCGCGCTGATCGGCCGCCTCGCCGACTCCATCGCCGTGCTCGGCGGGGCCCGCCCCAGCCGCCAGTGGCCCAAGCCCGTCCCGCTGTACAGCGTGCTGCGCGGCGCGATGTCCCGCATCCTGGAGTACCAGCGCGTCGATCTGCACTCGATCGCCAAGGTCGCCATCGTCGGCACCTCGGTCGAACCGCTCATCCACGCCTGCGCCGAACTCCTCGACAACGCGACCCGCTACTCCCCGCCCCAGACCCGGGTGCACGTCACCGCGGTCGAGGTGCAGACCGGCATCGCCATCGAGATCGAGGACGGCGGCGTCAGCCTCAGCGAGGAGGCCCGCGCCCGCGCCGAGAACATGCTCGCCCAGGCCCAGGCCGGCATCAACATGAACGACCTCGGGGAGTCCCCGCGCCTCGGCATGGCCGTCGTCGGCCGGCTCTCCCGGATGTACCAGCTCCAGGTGTCGCTGCGTCAGTCGGCGTACGGCGGCGTCCGCGCCGTCCTCGTCGTACCGCGCGACATGATCACCACCGGGCCCGCCCCGGGCATCGCCCACGGCATCGGCGCCACCTCGCGGCCCACCAGCTCGCTGGACATGTCGCAGCTCCAGCACGTGGTGCCGCCGCCCGGCAAGCGCAAGCCCAAGCCCGCCGCGACCGGGCCCGTGCCGTCCGCGGTCGCACCGGCCCCCGCCGGCGCCCCCCCGGGGGCCCCGCGCCCGGCCGTCCCCGCGGCGGCCATGGAGGACGACGTTCCCGTGGTCACCGAGTGGACCGAGAACGGGCTGCCGCAGCGCCGCAGCCGGGGCCGCGCCCCCCTCGGCTCGCACAACCTTCCGCCACAGCCCCCGCCGTCCCCCGCCCACGCCAACGGCGCCCAGCCCGGCCGGGACCGGGGCGCGGGCGACGGGAGCGGCGGCGAGAAGCCCCCCGGCCTGTGGCTGGAGGCGTTCACCAAGGCCGTCAACGGCGTACCGCAGGAACGCAAGCACGGCGAAGACTCCGATGACGCGTGGGACAAGGGAGACCTGAAGTGATCCAGCAGCGGGGAAACATGGACTGGATGCTCAAGGAGCTGGCCGACGACGTCCCGAGCATCCACCAGATCGTGGTGCTCTCGTCGGACGGCCTGCGCATCGCCATGCACGGCGGCGACCCCGACGTCGCCGACCGGCTGGCGGCGGCCTGCGCCGGACTGCAGAGCCTGGCCGCCGCGGTGGCCACCGAGATCCCGTACAGCGACGGCCTCATGAAGCTCGTCGTCATCGAGGTGACCGGCGGGTTCTTCTACCTGATGGCGGCCGGCACCGGCGCTTACCTCGCGGTCCTGGCCGGCGAGACCGTCGACGCCGGACTCGTCGGGGCCCGCATGCGGGACATGGTCGTGCGGATCGGAGCCCACCTGACCAGTCCGCCCCGCCACGGCGGGCAGTCCGGATGAGCGGACCCCGACGGGAGCGCCGCAAGGCCGATCCGGACCTCCACGATCCGGAACGGCTGTACGTGATCACGGGCGACCTCGACACCGGAGGCCGGGACGCGCTCGACCTCGTCACCATGGTCGTCGCCCAGGCGGAGCCCTCGCCGACGTTCCAGCCCGAACAGGCGGCCATCCTGCGGCTCTGCCAGTCCCCCCTGTCCGTCGCCGAGATCTCGGCCTACCTCGGCCTGCCGTTCAGCGTGGTCACCTCGCTCCTGAGCGATCTCCTCGCGACCGAACTCATCGAGTCGCGCGCGCCGATCGTCCGCGCCACGCTCCCCGACAGGTCCCTTCTCGAAGCGGTGATGCATGGACTTCAGAAGCTCTGACACGATCACCGGACCCCGCAGCGAGGACGTCCTGCCCACCACGGCCACCGCCGCGGTGAAGGTCGTGATCGTCGGGGGGTTCGGAGTCGGCAAGACGACCATGGTCGGCTCGGTGAGCGAGATCCGGCCGCTGACGACCGAAGAGACCATGACCCAGGCCGGCGTCGGCGTGGACGACAACGCCGGGGTGGAGACGAAGACCGCCACCACGGTCGCCATGGACTTCGGGCGCATCAGCCTCAGCGAGGAACTGGTCCTCTACCTGTTCGGCACCCCCGGCCAGGAACGCTTCTGGTTCCTCTGGAACGGCCTCTTCGAGGGTGCGCTCGGCGCCGTCGTCCTCATCGACACCAGACGGCTGGAGGTCAGCTTCGACGTCATCGGCCGGCTGGAGGAGCGCGGCGTGCCGTTCGTGGTGGCCGTGAACACCTTCCCCAACGCACCGCACCACCCGGTCGAAGCCCTGCGCAGGGCCCTCGACCTGCCGGACGAGGTACCGATGATCGACTGCGACGCCCGGCTGCGCACGTCCAGCCGCGACGTGCTGATGACCCTGATGCGCTACCTGCACAGTCTGGCCGTCCCCCTCGCCTGACGCCGTACGCGCCGGAGCCCCGCGACCGGGGCCCCGGCCGGGGCGTACGCCATCCCGCGGCGCACGCCCCCGGCCGGGCCCGCCCCCGCTCGCGCACCGGCCCCGGAATCCTGATCCCTGGAGACCCTGTGACAACCCCCTTCCACCACGAACCCGGCGCCGTCCCCCCGCCGCAGTGCCCGGCCCACAACCCCGACATCGGCCCCGGCGGACTGCGCCGCCTGTACGGGCCCGAGGCGGAGAACGACCCCGCCGGCCTCTACGACAAGCTCCGCGCCGAACACGGTACGGTCGCCCCGGTCCTGCTCCACGGCGACGTGCCCGCCTGGCTGGTGCTCGGCCACAGCGAGAACCTCCACCTCACCCGTACGCCGTCCCAGTTCTCCCGGGACTCGCGGCGCTGGCGCGCCCTCCAGGACGGCACCGTCGCCCCGGACCACCCGCTCGCGCCGATCTTCACCTGGCAGCCCGTCTGCGTGTTCGCCGACGGCACCCAGCACGAACGGCAGCGCGGCGCCGTCACCGACAGCATGGCGCGCATCGACACCCGGGGCGTCCGCCGCCACATCAACCGCTTCAGCAACCGGCTCGTCAACGACTTCTGCGAGAAGGGCTCCGCCGACCTGGTCGGCCAGTTCGCGGAGCACCTGCCGATGATGGTCATGTGCGCGATCTTCGGCATGCCGGAGGAGTACGACGAGCGCCTCGTCCAGGCGGCCCGGGACATGATCCGCGGCACCGAGACCGCCGTGACCAGCAACGCCCACGTCGTCTCCGTCCTGACCCGCCTGGTGGAGCGTCGCCGCGCCGCCCCCGAACCGGACTTCGCGAGCTGGCTGCTCGAACACCCCGCGCAGATGACCGACATCGAGGTCGTCGAGCATCTGCGCCTCACCATGATCGCCGCCTACGAGTCCACCGCCAACCTCATCGCCAACGTGCTGCGGATGGTCCTGACCGACCCCCGCTTCCGCGCCCGGCTCAGCGGCGGCCACATGACCGTCCCCGAGGCGGTGGAGCAGACTCTCTGGGACGAGCCGCCGTTCACCGCCGTCTTCGGCCGCTGGGCGGTCGGGGACACCGAGCTGGGGGGACAGCGGATCAAGGCGGGCGACGCCCTGCTCGTCGGGATCGCCCCGGCCAACACCGACCCCGCCGTCCGCCCCGACCTCCGCGCCGACATGGGCGGCAACCGCGCCCACCTCGCCTTCAGCGGCGGCCCTCACGAGTGCCCCGGCCAGGACATCGGCCGGGCCATCGCCGACGTCGGGGTCGACGCCCTCCTGATGCGGCTGCCGGACCTGGAACTCGGCGTCCAGGAGAGCGAGTTGCGCTGGGTCGGCAACATCATGTCCCGCCACCTGGTCGAACTGCCGGTGAAGTTCGCCCCCAGCCCGCAGCAGAAGCTGGACGCCGACCCCCTCTCGGTGATGGCCCGCAACGCCCGCCCGGCCGACGCCTGGGAGATCTCCTCCCCGGCCAGGACCGTCCCCGAGCCCCGGCACGAGGCGGCCGGGACGCAGCCCGCCCACGCCCCCGACGCCCAGCCCCGCCCCGCACCGGCCGCCCCCGCGCCGCTACCGGCCCCCGCCGAACCTGCCTCCGCCGGACCCGCCCCGGCGGCGACGATCCCGCCGCAGCGCCGGCCCGCGGCCCCCGCCCGGCTCTGGCAGGCGGTCGCCCGCTGGTGGAACGGCCACTGACCCGCCGCCGGCAATCTGACCGGTCGGCGGCCTGACCGGCCGGCCGACCGCGTCACGGTCGCGGCGGCCCGGACCACGTCCATGGGCCGGGCCGCCGCGCCGTGCGGCCCGGCCGGGCGGTCGGCACCGCGGCGGGCGTCGGGCGCGGGCAGCACCGGGGAGCCGGAGCTGCCCGTACCATCGAGCAGCGTGAAGCTGACAATTCTTGGCGGTGGCGGATTCCGGGTGCCTCTCGTGTACGGGGCCCTCCTCGGCGATCACGCCGAGGGCCGCGTCACCCGGGTCACCCTGTACGACACCGACGCCGACCGGCTCACCGCCGTCACCCGCGTCCTGGCGGAACAGGGCCGGGACGTCGCGGACGCCCCCGCCGTCGTCGCCACCACGGAGCTGGACGAGGCGCTGCGCGGCGCCGACTTCGTCTTCTCCGCCATCCGCGTCGGCGGTCTGGCCGGCCGCGCGGCCGACGAACGGATCGCCCTCGACGAGGGCGTGCTCGGCCAGGAGACGGTCGGCGCCGGAGGCATCGCCTACGGGCTGCGCACCGTCCCCGTCGCCCTCGACCTCGCCCGGCGCATCGCCCGGATCGCCCCGGACGCCTGGACCATCAACTTCACCAATCCGGCCGGGCTCGTCACCGAGGCCATGTCCCGGCACCTGGGCGACCGGGTCATCGGGATCTGCGACTCCCCGGTCGGGCTGGGCCGGCGCATCGCCCGTGTCCTGGGGGCCGACCCGGACCGGGCCCGGATCGACTACGCGGGCCTCAACCACCTGGGGTGGGTGCGGGGGCTGTACGTGGACGGCCGGGACGAGTTGCCCCGGCTGCTCGCCGACCCGAAGCTCCTCGGCTCCTTCGAGGAGGGCCGCCTCTTCGGCGCGGAGCTGCTCCGGTCGCTGGGCGCGATCCCCAACGAGTACCTGCACTACTACTACTTCAACCGGGAAGCCGTCCGCGCCCACCGGCAGGCCGAGCGCACCCGGGGCGCCTTCCTCCAGGACCAGCAGGAGGGCTTCTACGCCCGGATGCGCGAGCCGGGCGCCCCCGCCCTGGCCACCTGGGAGCGCACCCGCGCCGAGCGCGAGGCCACGTACATGGCGGAGAACCGCGAGGCCGCCGGGGCGGGGGAGCGGGAGGAGAGCGACCTGGAGTCCGGCGGCTACGAACAGGTCGCACTCGCCCTGATGCGGGCCGTCGCCCGCGACGAACGCGCCTCGCTGATCCTCAACGTCCGCAACCGCACCGCGCTTTCGGTCCTGGACGCGGACGCCGTCGTCGAGGTCCCCTGCCTCGTCGACGCGAACGGCGCGCGTCCGGTGGCCGTCGCGCCCCTTCCCTACCACGCGCTCGGCCTGGTCGGCGCGGTGAAGGCCGTGGAACGCGCGGTGCTGGAGGCGGCGGAGAGCGGTTCCCGCGCGGCGGCCGTCCAGGCGTTCGCCCTGCATCCGCTGGTCGATTCCGTGACGGTGGCCCGGCGGCTGCTCGACCGGTACACCGAGGTCCACCCGGGCCTCGCCCACCTCGACCGGCCCTGACCCCCTGCCGGGGCCGGCCGGGACCGCTCGGCCCGCCGCTCAGGGGGCCGGTACGACGCTGGGTTCTCCGGCCGAGGACCAGCGCGGGGCCACCCCGGTCACCTGGCAGACCATCAGGAAGAGCGGGATGGGCGGGGTGTACGGAGTGGGGGCGTCCGGGGAGTGGATCAACCGGGGCCGCCCGCCGGGCACGTCCGCGTCCCGCGCGTAGGTCACCTGCTCGGGCCAGGCCAGTTCCAGGTCGGAGCCGGCCGGGACGATCCACCACCAGCGGTCCGCGTCGGCGAAGACGCAACCGGTACGCGGCAGATGGGACATGAGGCGGAAGCCGTGCCGGGCGGGGACCCCGACCGCGTCGCAGCCCAGGGAGACCGACATCGAGCCCGGCAGGGTCAGCCGCATCCGGCCGACGCGGGCCTGCTCCGGCGTCCGGACCCGGTGCGCCGTCCGCAGCCGGGCCAGCGCGTGCCTCAACACGGCGGCTCGGCGCCGGAGCGGTGCCCGGCGTCGTGCGGCAGTTCGGCCCAGACGATGCGCCCGGAGGCGTCCCCCGCGTCGTGCGAACCCCAGGCGCTGCTCATCGCGTCCACGAGGAGCAGACCGCGGCCGTGCTCGTCGTCGGAGGAGCGGCGCAACCGCGGGCCGTCGGGCTGGTGGCCCTGGTCCTGCACGGCTATCCGCAGCCGTCCGCCGGAACGGCTCAGCTCGCACACCACCCGGGTGCTCGCGGTGTGCACGACCGCGTTGGTCACCAGCTCGGAGACGATCAGGACAGCCGCGTCACAGGTGTCGCGGCCCAGCTCCCAGGCGTCCAGCCGGACCCGCGTCAGCTCGCGGGCGCCGGCCACCGACTCGGGTCGCGCCGGCAGCGCGAAGCAGTAACGGAGCGCCTCCGTCCCGGGGCTGAGGTCCATGAGCCGGGGGATGAGCGCACTGCCAGGTGCCACGACCGATTCCTCACAGTGGGGGCTGCGTCACGCTTCGTCCCCCCGGCGGGCCGGGGGCAGGCGTGACTGAGCGAACTGGTTCGGGAGCCAACTCTCCCCCTGACGATGACACTTGGCAAGAGGCACTCTGAAATTTCCAGAGTGGCCGTGTCGTGGCGGGTGCACGCATGGCACACTGCTCGCAGAACAGCGCATGGGGAGGTCTGAAGTGAGCGAACCGCGGTCCGCCCCGACCGTGGGCCAGGTCGTTCTCGGCAAGCGCCTGCAGGATCTGCGCGAGCGTGTCGGCCTGACCCGCGACCAGGCGGCGAAGGTGCTCCGGGTCGCCCCGGCGACGATACGCAGGATGGAGACGGCCGAGGTCGGGCTGAAGATCCCCTACGTCCAGCTGCTGCTGAAGGCGTACGGCGTCGGCGACCAGGAGGCCGACGCCTTCGTCGACCTGGCGGAGGAGGCCAACAAGCCGGGGTGGTGGCAGCGTTTCCACGACGTCCTGCCCGACTGGTTCAGCATGTACGTCAGCCTCGAGGGCGCGGCGAGCCTGCTGCGCATGTACGAGCCCCACTTCGTGCCCGGACTGCTCCAGACCGAGGAGTACGCCCGCTCCGTGATGCGCACCGGAGCGGTCGGCCAGACCCGCCCCGAGGACATCGAGCGCCATGTGGCGCTGCGGATGGAGCGGCAGTCCCTGCTGGCCAAGCCCGACGCCCCCAAACTGTGGGTGATCATGGACGAGACCGTGCTGCAACGTCCCGTCGGCAGCGCCCGGGTGATGCGCGAGCAGGCCGACAAGCTGCTGGAAGCGACCGAGCTGGCCCACGTCACGTTGCAGATAGCGGAGTTCGCCACCGGCCACCACCCGGGCACCTACGGTCCGTTCGTCCTCTTCCGGTTCGCCGTCCCCGAACTCCCCGACATGGTCTACAGCGAGTACCTGACCGGAGCCGTCTACTTCGACGCCCGCCCCGAGGTGGCCTCCTACCTCGAAGTCATGGACCGCATGGCGGCTCAGGCCGCGACTGCACAACGCACGAAGGAAATCCTCCGGGACTTCCGCAAGGAGCTGCGATGAACCACATATACAACGGCATGCCGGCCGGTGACCTCGGCTCCGAAGGCTGGTACAAGCCGTGGAGCGGCGGCAACGGCGGCAACTGCATCGAGGCGATGAAACTCGCCGACGGGCGGGTCGCCGTCCGCCAGTCCGCGGACCCGGACGGACCGGCCCTCATCTACTCCAACGGCGAGATCGCCGCGTTCATCCAGGGAGCCAAGGCCGGCCAGGCCGACTTCCTGCTCACCTGAGTCCGCACCCCGCCCCGCCCCTCGTACCACGCGTCCCCCCATCGTCGACCCACGGACCCCGACCACGGAGCACGCCATGACCGGACCAGAGCACCACTCCATCGAGATCGACACCACCAAGCCGCATCCGGCCCGGATGTACGACTGGTTCCTCGGCGGCAAGGACAACTACCCGGTCGATGAACAGATGGCGCGTCAACTGCTCGCCCTCGACGCGCGGGGACGTGACATGGCACGGGTCAACCGGGCGTTCATGCACCGGGCCACCCGCTGGCTCGCCGAGAGCGGGGTACGCCAGTTCCTGGACATCGGCACCGGCATACCCACCGAGCCGAACCTCCACCAGATCGCCCAGCAGGCCGCTCCCGACGCCCGCGTCGTCTACTGCGACAACGACCCGATCGTGCTGGCCCACGCGGCGGCCCTCCTCCGCTCCACGCCCGAGGGGGCGACCGAGTACATCCAGGCCGACGCCCGCAAGCCCGAGACCATCCTGGCGGAGGCCGGCAAGGTCCTGGACTTCGACCGGCCGATCGCCCTGTCGCTGCTGGCCCTGCTCCACTTCATCGACGACGAGGACGGCGCGGGCGAGCTGGTCGACAAGCTCGTCGACCAGCTTCCCTCCGGCAGTTACCTGGTGCTCTCGCACACCACCGGCGATTTCAACCCGGAGGGCGCCGCGCAGGCACGGGCCATGTACAAGGAGCGCGGGATGACGCTGCGGCCCCGCAGCCGCGCCGAACTGACCGCCTTCTTCGACGGCCTCGAACTGGTCGAACCGGGCGTCACGCTCTCCGCCGACTGGCATCCGGAGCTGGGCGAGGTCATCGACGTCCCCGGCGACGAGCCGATCCCCGGCTACGCCGGCGTCGCCCGCAAGCCCTGACCCGTGCCTCCCCCTCCCCGCCCGCCTCCGCGGCGGCGGGGAGCCCCGGCGCCGGCCCCGCACGCGGGGGCGACACGCACAGGCCCCGTGCGTCGGAGAGGCGGGGTGCCGCGCGTCGGGGAGGCGGGGGCCGAGCCCGTTCTCGCCCCGTCCGCCGCACGCGTCACAATGGACCCATGTCACGACGCGCCTCCCGGCCCCGGGCGTCCGCCGCCCCGCCGGTCGCCCCCGCCTCCCCGTGCCCCTGCGGACTGTCCGCCGCCTACGGGGAGTGCTGCGGCCGGTTCCACTCCGGCAGTGCCGCCGCACCGACCTGCGAGGCCCTGATGCGTTCCCGGTACGCGGCCTTCGCCGTCCAGGACGCGGCGTACCTGCTCCGTACCTGGCACCCCGAGACCCGCCCGCCCGGCGTCGACTTCGACCCCGCGATGCGCTGGGTGCGCCTGGAGATCCTGGACACCACCGAGGGCAGCGCCTTCCACTCCACCGGAACGGTCACCTTCCGCGCCCACTACACCGACGACGGACGCCCCGACTCCCTCCACGAGAAGAGCCGCTTCGTCCGGCACGAGGGGGCCTGGGTCTACACGACGGCGGTCTTCGTCGACTGAGCCCGGCCGTCCACCGCTCCGGGCCCGGAGCGGCCCCGGCGGCGGGTACGGAAACCCGCTTCCCGCCGCTCGGGCCCGTTCGTACGATCTACGCGTGAACGAGCACGAACGCATGAACGAGCACGAGGACGTGACGTCGTACGCCGCGCGGGAACGGTTCTGGCGGGGCCGTGACGTCGCCTTCACCCCGCTGGAGCCCGACGACGCCGAGCTGATCCACCACTGGCGCGCCGACCCCGTGGCCGCCCAGGAGATCGGCGTCTGGCCCGGTGCGCTCCAGCAGTTCCACGAGCGCGTCGAGGGCTACGTGGAGGACCGGGACCGCGACGACTTCCTCGTCCTCCTGGCGGACGGCACACCGGCCGGGCACATCGCCCTCATCGAGGAGGACTTCGTCGACGGCACCGCCGAGGCGTACCTCCTGCTCGCCCCCGAGCACCGCCGCCGGGGCATCGGGTCCGACGCGCTCGCCGCCCTCACCGACCTGGCCTTCGGCGAACTGCCGCTGCACCGGGTCGAAGCCGTCACCCACACCGGGAACGCGGCGGCCCTCGCCACCCTGCGCGGAGCCGGGTTCGTCCACGAGGGCGTACGCCGGTCCTCCTGTCTGCACCGCGGCCGCCGCCATGACAACGCGATCCTCGGCCTGCTCCGCACGGAGTGGGAGGCGCTGGACCGCCCCCGGTCCTGGGAGCGCTGACGGAGCCGGGGCGCCCGTCCGGGCCTCAGACGGGGGCGCCCACCCGTGAGGAGCCGCCCGGGGCGGGCGCGGGGGACAACTCCTGGGCCAGGTCCTCCGCCAGCAGCCGCTTGGCGATGATGTCGACGGTGGCGCGGAGCCGACGGTCGTCGGGGCGGGCCCCGTCCTCGGCCAGGCGGTCGTTGAGCCAGCGGCCCCAGGCGTCGGAGATCACCGCCGCCTCGCGCCGGCCCGCCGCCGTGTGCGAGAAGATCCGGCCGTCGCCCGTGAGGTACCCCTCCTCGATCATCCGGTCGAAGACGGGCACGAGCACCTCCGGCGGGATGCGGTGCCGGGCCGCGATCAGCCGGAGGCCCGCATGGCCGACCATCCGGGTGAAGAGGTCCACCTGCATCACCGCCCAGGCCCCCGCCATGTCGAGCCGGGTGTCGGACTCGGCGGTGATCCGCCGGGCGGTCTCCGGCCCGGCGTTCCGCAGGATCGTGGCCACGGAGTACTCCAGGACCTTCGCCGAGTCCCCGCTGCCGGGCTGGGCGAACCCCTCGCCCATGTCCGTCGAGCCGAGCCGGGCCGAGTCCCGCAGCTTCACCTCCTTGAGGAACAGCGCGATGACGAAGCCGATCAGCGCCACGGGCACCGTCCACAGGAACACGGTGTGCAGCGTGTCCGCGTACGCCTGGGCCAGCGGCTCCGACTGGGCCGCGGGGAGCGCGTGCAGCGCCTGCGGGCTCTGCGAGGCGCCGGCCAGGGCCGCCGGGTCGCCGCCCGCCGCCACCGCCCGCGCGAGGCCGTCGGTGAGGTTCGGCTTCAGCGCGTTGGCGTAGATGGTGCCGAAGACCGCCGTGCCGAAGGCGCTGCCCAGCGTACGGAAGAACGTCACGCCCGAGGTGGCCGTGCCCAGGTCCTCGTAGTCCACGGTGTTCTGCACGGCGATCGTCAGCACCTGCATCGCCAACCCGATGCCGAGGCCCAGCACCACCATGTAGAGGGACTCCAGCCAGACTCCGGTCTCCGGCCCCATCCTCGACAGCAGGAACAGCCCGGCCGCCATGACCAGCGTCCCCACGATCGGGAACACCCGGTAGCGGCCCGTCTTGCTCACCACGTTGCCGCTGAAGATGGAGGCGGCCAGCAGGCCGACGACCAGCGGCAGCGTCCGCACCCCGGAGAGCGTCGCCGAGTCCCCGTCCACGTACTGCAGATAGGTCGGCAGGAAGATCATCGAGCCCAGCATCGCGAAGCCCACGATGAAGCTGAGGACCGAGCAGACCGTGAAGACCGGGTTGCGGAACAGCCGCATCGGCAGCATCGGCTCCTTCGCCCGCGTCTCCACCACGCAGAACAGGGCGAGCGCGATCAGACCGCCGGCGAAGAGGCCGATGATCACGACCGATCCCCAGGCGTACTCGTTGCCGCCCCAGCTCGTCGCCAGGATCAGCGCGCTCGCCCCGACGCTGACCAGAGCGATGCCCGCGTAGTCGATGGCCGGGCGGCCCGCCGCCTTCACCGAGGGGATGTTCCGGGCGGCGGCGATGACCACCACGATGGCGATCGGCACGTTGACGTAGAACGCCCAGCGCCAGGTCAGATGGTCGGTGAACAGTCCGCCGAGCAGCGGTCCGATCACGGTCGAGATGCCGAAGACCGCGCCGATGGCCCCCTGGTACTTGCCGCGTTCGCGCAGCGGGATCACATCCGCGATCAGCGCCATCGAGGTGACCATCAGACCGCCCGCGCCGATGCCCTGCATGCCGCGCCAGAGGATCAGCAGCAGCATGTCCGAGGCGAGGCCGCACAGGAACGACCCCGTGATGAAGATGACCGCCGAGACCTGGAAGACCAGCTTCCGTCCGAACAGGTCGCCGAACTTCCCGACGAGGACGGTGGCCACCGTCTCCGCCAGCAGATAGGCGGTGACCACCCACGACATGTGCGAGGCGCCGCCCAGATCCGAGACGATCGTCGGCAGGGCCGTGCCCACGATGGTCTGGTCGAGCGCCGCGAGCAGCATGCCGAGCACGATCGTGGCGAACACGATGTTGCGCCGCCGCCGGTCCAGGACGGGCGGCGGCGCGGCGGAATCCTGCGCGGCGGAAGCTTGCTCGCTGGCAGTGGTCACCCTTGCACCCTCACACCGCCCCCGGCCCCCCGCACGCGGAGCGGGCCGGACGGGGGCCGGCGGAGCAGTGAGGCGATCGACCTCGTCAGCCGGGAGACGAACGCCTCACGGGCCTCCTCGGGGAGCCGGTCGAGCGAGAGGTACGGATTGAGGTCCTCCAACTCGACGAGCAGCAGAGCGCCGTCCACCGTGCGGCAGGCGTCGACCCGCTGGATTCCGTGGGTGAGGGAGTTCCAGGCGATGAAGCGCCGGGCGAACTCCAGGTCCGCCGCGCTCGCCGCGTACGGCTCCAGCTCCCAGCGCCGCTCCGGGTCCGGGGCGTACAGCGCGTACTGGAAGTCGTGGTCGACGAAGTAGAAGGAGACCTCGTGGCGGAAGCCGATCCGGGGCTGGACGAGCAGGGAGCCCTCGGCCGCCCGCCCCAGCTCCGCCCGGGCCTCCGCCGCCGTGACGAACCGCAGCCCGACCGAGTCCGCCCCCAGCTTCGGCTTGACCGCGTACCGGGGGACGTCGGGCAGCCGGCCCAGATCGGCCGCCCGGTCCACGGTGGGGATGACCGGGAGGCCCGCCCGGTCCATCTCGACCAGGTACTCCTTGCCCGCCATGTCGCCCCGCCCGTCCAGCGGGTTGTAGACCGGCGTCGCCAGCCCCCGCGCACGTGCGCGGAAGGCGTCGTACGCCTGCCGGTGGTGCAGGACGGGCCCGCTGTTGCGGACGAGGGCGAGGTCGAACCCCTCCAGCAGCGCGGCCGCGTCCCGGGGGTGGCAGAGCGCGACGTCGAACGTCTCGCGCAGCCGGGAGGAGAGGAAGACGTCCTCGTCGCCGTAGCGCCGCCCGCGCGCCTCGTACGCGAGATCGGTGACGAGCAGGAGGGAGGGCCGACGACGGCCGGTCCCCGTTCCCCCTGCGTCGTCCGTAGCGGTGGCGGGAGCGGGCGGCATGGAGACCTCCGTGGTCCGGTCGGGGGGGGGGGGGCCCCGGCCCCCCCCCGCCCCCTCCCCGCGCTCGCCCGTTCCGGCGACCGTCTCAGCCGCGGACCACCAGGTCCTCGCGCAACCGCTCCAGTACGGGGGCGGGCACGCGCAGTCCGTCGCGCACATAGCCGTCGAGGCCGCCCCACCGCTCGTCCATGGCGTCGAGCGCCACGTCCAGGTAGCGGGGGCGGACCTCGATGATCGCGGCGGCGACGGCGGGGTCGCCGCCCTGATCGAGGAACCGCGCCACCTGCGGGGCGAACGCCGCCCGTACGGCCGGATTGACTCCGAGGAAGTCCGCCCGGACCGTGGCGCGGGGCGCTCCGAGGACCATCAGCAGCACGGCCGCCGCCCAGCCGGTGCGGTCCTTGCCCGCCGTGCAGTGGAAGAGCACCGGACGGGCGCGGGGGTCGGCGGCGGTCTCCAGGAAGGCCCGGTAGGCGGCGGACGCTCCGGGCGAGAGGACCATCTTGCGGTAGGTCTCGGCGAACAGCTCCTCGGCGCGGCCGCCGCCGAGCGCCCGTTCCGCCTCGGCGGGGTCGGCGAGCAGGGAGCGCAGCCGGGCGGGCGCGACGCCGGGGTGGTCGCCCAGCACGTCGGCGACGAAGAGCCGGGACCGGACCGGCAGCCGGTCCGGGGCCCACCGGCGCTCGTCGGCGGTGCGCAGGTCCACGACGGTGCGGACGCCGAGCGCGAAGACCGCCCGGTCGTTCTCCGGGTCGAGTTCGCTCAGCTGGCCGGAGCGGAAGAGGACGCTCTGGCGCACCCGGCGGTCACGGCCCAGGGCGATGCCGCCCAGGTCGCGCAGATTGACAACGGTGGAGGCCGGAACGGTCCGGGCGGTCTGCACGATGAACTGCCTCTTTCCCCGAGGAAATCCAGGGATTCCCCCTATCAGGATCAATGTCGGTGGCGGGTGGGCTCCGGTCCCGGGAGACGCGGTCCGGCTGCCCGGGGCGCCGGAAGGAGCTCAGTCCGACAGGAGCCTGGTCTTCTGCTCCACGAACTCCTCGTCGCTGAGGATCTCGCGCTTCCACAGGTCGGCGAGGCGCTCCAGGCGGTCGATGATGTCGTCGTCGGCGGCCTCCTCCCCGCCGGCCCCGGGGCCCAGGCGTTCGTGCGCGACGAAGACGCCGCCCGCCTCGCGGAGCGCGCGGGCCGCCTCCGTGCTCCACCGGTCCTCCCGGACGACGATCGCGGCGACGTCCCCGGCGGGCACCCTCCCGTCGAGCAGGTCGAGGTCCCGGCGGCTCAGCGGCGCAGCGTCGCCGCCGTCCGCGTCCGCGGGGACCGCTCCCCCGGCGTCCAGTGCCCGCAGCTCCACCTGGACCGGCGCACCGTCCCCGGGCCGGTGGACGAAAGCCAGATCGGCGGCCCGGACGGCGCCGGAGGACACCGCTCCGGCGAGGGCGGGGGCGATCGACCCGGTGAAGCTGCTGCCGGGGAAGGCGATGACGAGGTACTCCACAGGTCCGACGGCCACGGTCGCGTCCTCTCCGTGTCCCGGCGGCCGTGGGCGCGCCGGGGTGGATACGGGCATTCCAGGGATGGCACAACACATCAGGAAACTCCGCACATAATATGCGTCGCCAGTCCGATTCATCCCGATGTCGCGACCCGTCGTGTTGCCCCTCACCGGGCGGCCCCGCCGGTTACGCGACCGGGTGTAAAGGATCAAGTGCATCTCCGCGAGGGCAAGGTCACAGCCCGTGCCCCTGCTGCTCGTTCCCTGCCCTGCCCTAGCATCTGAGCATGACGGTCCAGCCTGCTGACGGGCTCTCTCCAACCGCCGCGTTCCCCGACCCCTCCCACGACCAGTGGCAGAGCCTCGTCGAAGGCGTACTGCGCAAGTCGGGTAAGGAAGTCTCGGGCTCGGCCGCCGAGGAAGCCCTGTCCACCACTTTGGAGGACGGGCTCACCACCCGCCCCCTCTACACCGCGAACGACGAGTCCCCGGACACCGGCTTCCCCGGCTTCGCCCCCTTCGTCCGGGGCAGCAGAGCCGAGGGGAACGCGGCGGGCGGCTGGGACGTGCGCCAGCGCCACGCCCTCCCCGACCCCGTCCGGCTCAACGAGGCGCTCCTGGGCGACCTGGAGAACGGGGCCACCTCGCTCTGGCTCGCGGTCGGCGGCCCGGCGGGCGTCCCCGTCGACGGGCTCGCGCGGGCGCTGGACGGCGTGTACCTCGATCTCGCGCCGATCGCCCTCGACGCCCCGGCCGACCTGGACGCCGCGGCGACGGAGCTGCTGAGGCTGTACGGCGAGCGCGGCGTCGCCAAGGGCGAGGTGCGCGGCACGCTGGGCGCCGACCCGCTCGGCCACGAGGCCCGGACGGGCGTCGAGGCGGAGCTCGCCCCCGCCGTGCGCTGGGCGCAGCGGTGCGACGCGGAGTACCCGGAGCTGCGGGCGATCGCCGTGGACGCGCTGCCCTACCACGAGGCGGGCGGCTCGGCCGGCGAGGAGCTGGGCCTCTCCCTGGCCGCCGGCGTCGCCTACCTGCGGGCCCTCACCGAGGCCGGGATGAGCGTGGAAGCGGCCTGCGGGCAGCTGGAGTTCCGCTACGCGGCCACCGCCGACCAGTTCCTGACGATCGCCAAGCTGCGCGCGGCACGCCGGCTGTGGGCGCGGGTCGCCGAGGCGTCCGGGGCTCCCGCCGCCGGAGCGCAGCGGCAGCACGCGGTGACCTCGCCGGTGATGATGACGCGCCGCGACCCGTGGGTGAACATGCTGCGCACCACCCTGGCCACGCTGGGCGCGGGGGTGGGCGGCGCGGAGTCCGTGACCGTGCTGCCGTTCGATCACGCGCTGGGCCTGCCCGACGCGTTCGCACGGCGGATCGCCCGCAACACCTCGACGATCCTCATCGAGGAGTCCCACCTGGCGCGGGTCGTCGACCCGGCGGGCGGCTCCTGGTACGTGGAGCGGCTGACCGGCGAACTCGCCGCTGCGGCCTGGGAGTTCTTCCAGGAGACCGAGCGGGCGGGCGGGCTGCCCGCCGCCCTGCGCTCGGGAATGGTCGCGGAGCGGCTGGCCGCCACCTGGGCGGCGCGCAGCGCGAAGCTGGCCCGCCGCAAGGAGCCGATCACCGGGGTGAGCGAGTTCCCGATGCCCGGGGAGCGCGCGGTGGAGCGGGAACCCGCGCCCGACCCGTACGCCGGCGCCCCGGGCGGTCTGCCGCGGGTCCGGCGGGACGAGGCGTTCGAGGCGCTGCGCGCCCGGTCGGACGCTCACCTCGCGGCGACCGGGAGCCGCCCGAAGGTGTTCGTCGCCGCGCTCGGCCCGGCCGCGGCACACACCGCGCGGGCCTCGTTCGCCGTCAACCTCTTCGGGGCCGGCGGGATCGAGGCGGTGCACGATCCGGTGTCGGTGGACGCGGAGACCGCCGCCGGGGCGCTGAAGTCCTCCGGGGCGTCGGTCGCCGTGCTGTGCTCCTCCGACGCGCTCTACGCCGAGCAGGCGGAGCCGGTGGCCGGTGCGCTGAAGTCGGCCGGCGCGGCGCGGGTGTTCCTCGCCGGACGGCCCGGCGAGTACGCCGGCGTCGACGGCTACGTCTTCGCGGGCTGCGACGCGGTCGCCGTTCTCACCTCCGTACTCGACCGCATGGGAGTGGCGTGATGCCGACCTCGCCCACGGACCGGAAACCCTCCGTTCCCGATTTCTCCGACGTTCCGCTCGCCTCCGACGCGCCCACCGCCCCGGCCGGTTCGGCCGAGGAGTGGCAGGCGGCCGTGACGAAGGCCGCCGACGGCGCCGGGGCCCCGCTCTGGGAGACGCCCGAGGGCATCACGGTCAAGCCGCTCTACACCGGTGAGGACCTGGAGGGCCTGGACGCGCTGCACTCGTACCCGGGCATCGCCCCGTACCTGCGCGGGCCCTACCCGACGATGTACGTCAACCAGCCCTGGACCATCCGCCAGTACGCCGGTTTCTCCACGGCCGAGGAGTCCAACGCCTTCTACCGGCGCAACCTCGCAGCCGGGCAGAAGGGCCTGTCGGTCGCCTTCGACCTGCCGACCCACCGGGGCTACGACAGCGACCACCCCCGGGTGACCGGGGACGTCGGCATGGCCGGGGTGGCGATCGACTCGATCTACGACATGCGCCAGCTGTTCGACGGCATTCCGCTGGACCGGATGTCGGTGTCGATGACGATGAACGGCGCGGTGCTCCCCGTGCTGGCGCTGTACATCGTGGCCGCCGAGGAACAGGGCGTACCGCCCGAGAAGTTGGCCGGGACCATTCAGAACGACATTCTGAAGGAGTTCATGGTCCGCAACACCTACATCTATCCGCCGTCGCCCTCGATGCGGATCATCTCCGACATCTTCGCGTTCACCTCACGGAAGATGCCGCGCTACAACTCCATCTCGATCTCCGGCTACCACATCCAGGAGGCCGGGGCGACGGCCGATCTGGAGCTGGCGTACACGCTGGCCGACGGGGTGGAGTACCTGCGCGCCGGGCGTGAGGCGGGGCTGGACGTCGACGCGTTCGCGCCGCGCCTGTCGTTCTTCTGGGCGATCGGGATGAACTTCTTCATGGAGGTCGCCAAACTGCGGGCGGCCCGGCTGCTGTGGGCGCGCCTGGTCAAGCAGTTCGACCCGAAGAACCCCAAGTCGCTCTCCCTGCGCACGCATTCGCAGACGTCGGGCTGGTCGCTCACCGCGCAGGACGTGTTCAACAACGTGACGCGTACGTGTGTGGAGGCGATGGCCGCGACGCAGGGGCACACCCAGTCGCTGCACACCAACGCGCTGGACGAGGCGCTGGCGCTGCCCACCGACTTCTCCGCCAGGATCGCCCGCAACACCCAGCTGCTGCTCCAGCAGGAGTCGGGCACCTGCCGGGTCATCGACCCGTGGGGCGGCAGCGCGTACGTGGAGAAGCTGACGCGGGACCTCGCGGACCGGGCCTGGCAGCACATCGAGGAGGTCGAGGCGGCCGGCGGGATGGCGAAGGCCATCGACGCGGGCATCCCCAAGCTCCGGGTGGAGGAGGCGGCCGCGCGCACGCAGGCGCGGATCGACTCCGGGCGGCAGCCGGTGATCGGCGTGAACAAGTACCGGGTGGAGACCGACGAGCAGATCGACGTGCTCAAGGTCGACAACTCCTCCGTGCGCACGCAGCAGATCGAGAAGCTGCGCCGACTGCGCGAGGAGCGCGACGAGGCGAAGTGCCAGGAGGCGCTGCGCGCGCTGACGGCCGCCGCCGGGCGCGATCCCGGTCCGGACCTGGAGGGCAATCTGCTGGCGCTGGCGGTCGAGGCGGCGCGCGCGATGGCCACGGTCGGCGAGATCTCGGACGCGCTGGAGAAGGTGTACGGGCGCCACGCCGGGCAGATCCGTACGATCTCCGGTGTGTACCGCAAAGAGGCAGGAGAGTCCCCTTCCGTGGACCGGACCCGTGCGCTGGTCGACGCGTTCGAGGAGGCGGAGGGCCGCCGGCCGCGCATCCTGGTCGCCAAGATGGGCCAGGACGGCCACGACCGGGGCCAGAAGGTGATCGCCACGGCCTTCGCCGACCTGGGCTTCGACGTCGACGTCGGCCCGCTGTTCCAGACGCCGGGCGAGGTGGCGCGGCAGGCCGTCGAGGCCGACGTGCACATCGTGGGCGTCTCCTCGCTGGCGGCGGGGCACCTCACGCTCGTTCCCGCCCTGCGCGAGGAGCTGGCCGCCGAAGGGCGCGAGGACATCATGATCGTGGTGGGCGGGGTGATTCCGCCGCAGGACGTCGAGGCCCTGCACGAGGCGGGCGCCGCCTCGGTCTTCCCGCCGGGGACGGTGATCCCGGACGCGGCCCACGACCTGGTGACGCGGCTCGGCGCCGCGCTCGGCCACGAGCTGTGAGCCGCTGACCGGATGGCCGTGAAGATCGACATCGACGGTTATGTGCGGGGAGTGCTCGACGGGAAGCGGGCGTCCGTGGCGCGCGCGATCACGCTCGTCGAGTCCACGCGCGCCGAACACCGGGTGCTGGCGCAGGAGTTGCTGAAACGGCTGCTGCCGCACGCGGGGGCGGCCCGGCGGATCGGGATCAGCGGGGTGCCGGGCGTGGGCAAGTCCACGTTCATCGACGCGCTCGGCACCATGCTGACGGGGCTCGGTCACCGGGTGGCGGTGCTGGCGGTCGACCCGTCCTCCAGCCGTACGGGCGGTTCCATCCTGGGTGACAAGACCCGGATGGAGCGCCTGGCGGTGGACCCGGCCGCCTTCGTGCGCCCCTCTCCCTCGGCGGGCACGCTGGGCGGGGTGGCGAAGGCGACCCGGGAGTCCATCGTGGTGATGGAGGCGGCGGGCTACGACGTGGTGCTGGTGGAGACGGTGGGCGTCGGGCAGTCGGAGACGGCGGTGGCCAACATGGTCGACACGTTCCTGCTGCTGACGCTGGCCCGTACCGGCGACCAGCTGCAGGGCATCAAGAAGGGCGTCCTGGAGCTGGCGGACGCCATCGCGGTGAACAAGGCCGACGGCCCGCACGAGCGCGACGCCCGCTCGGCGGCGCGTGAACTGGCGGGCGCGCTCCGGCTGATGCACCCGTCGGACGCGGCGTGGACGCCCCCGGTGCTCACGTGCAGCGCGCGCGAGTCGACCGGGTTGGACACCCTGTGGGAGCGGCTGGAGCAGCACCGCGCGGTCCTGGACTCGACGGGTCGGCTGGCCGCCAAACGGCGTGACCAGCAGGTGGACTGGACCTGGTCGATGGTCCGCGACGAGCTGCTGGACAGCCTGCGCAGCCACCCGGTGGTGCGGAAGCTCGCGCCGGAGCTGGAACAGCGGGTCCGGGAGGGCACGTTGACGGCGACGCTGGCGGCCGAGGAGATCCTGGGCGCGTTCCGCGGCGGCGCGCTCCCCGAGGGCGGCGCACGCGGCGGGAACGGCTGAGCGCGACGGCGCCGCGCGCCGTCGCGGACACGCAGCGGGGGCCCGTGGTGACCCCGGGCCCCCGCTGCGTGTCCGGTGCGTGATCCTGGTTCCAGCGGGCCGGCTGCGGCGTCGGGGCCGGCGTCCGGTGCCGGCCCCATCACTCCGTCGAGCGCTCGCCCACCGGCAGTGCGATCGGTGCGCCGCCGCCCTCCGGGGTGGTCAACCCCCAGCCTCTCCATGCCTGTTGGGGAACCCGAGAGGTCACGGCTTCAGCACGATCTCTTCGAGGTCGACCGCCGCCTCCGTCACCACGTCATCAGGGGCGGCGCTCCGCGCGAGTCGAACCCGGTAGGTTCCCGCCTCGACCACCCACCGCGGGTCGTCGACGACGTAGCGGCCGTACGAACGGGCCTCGTCGGCGGTGATGCGCACCGTCCGCCGCTGTCCCGGATCGAGGGCCACGTCGGCCCAGCCGACGAGACGGAACACACCGTCCGGCGGGGCGAGATACACCTGGGGAACGTCGATCCCCGCACGCCCGCCCGTGTTCGTGAGCCGGAACGACACCGTCGGATAGCCACCCGGCCCCACGCGGATGTCCACCTCGCTGTACTCGAACTCGGTGTAGGACAAACCGGAACCGAACCAGAAGAGTGGGCGCAGCCCCTCTCGCGCGTACCAGCGGTATCCGACGTCCGCCCCCTCGATGTCATAGCTCACCAGCGGGAAGGAGCCGCGAAGGGGCTCCCCGGGATTCGACGTGGTCGCGTCGAAGGAGGGCAGTTCGCGGCGTGGAAGCTGACTCTCCTGCGCGGGAAAGGTCACGGGCAGCCGTCCGGAGGGGTTCGCCTTCCCGGCCAGCACGGCGGCGATCGCGGCCGCCCCGCCTCCGCCGCCGTACCAGGCCGCGAGTACGGCCTCGACGTCCTCGAGCCACGGCATGGTCACCGCGCCGGGGGTTTCCAGTACGACCACCGTTCGGCGGGCCCCGGCGGCGACAGCGCTGATGAGGGCGTCCTGATCGCCGTCGAGACGGAGATCCCGGTTGTCGCGTCCCTCCGTGGCCCATCTGCCGGCGAAGACGACCGCGGTGTCGTCCTCCCGGAGCGACGCCGCGACCTCGTCAGCCCCGCCTTCCAGGAAGACGACCTCCGTGTGCGGAAAGGCTCGTCGCATCTCGTCGAGAGGCGCCGGGCGGTGCAGGACCTTGGGCATCGACATCTGGGCGATCGTGAAGCCCTCCTCCACTTCGGCGTCGGGTGGGGTGACCGCCGAACTTCCGCCTCCGGACAGGACTCCGGTGTCCGCCCGGCCACCGACCACGACCAGACGCGGCAGCCCGGAATCCAGGGGCAAGACGCCGTTCTCGTTGCGCAGCAGCACCAGGGACCGCACTGCCACTCGGCCGGCGATGCCGGCGTGCTGCTCCCGGACTTCCTGCGAGAGGGCGACCGGTTCCCGTCGCGCGCCGAGCGCGCCGACCGATCGCAGCGCGCCGATGATGCGCGCGGCCATGTCGTCGATCCGCGCCTCGGGCACACGGCCCGCCCGCACGGCCGCGATCAGTCCGTCACCGAAGAAGGTGTCCGTGTCGAGCTGATGGCCGGATTGCCGGTCCAGCCCGGCCGTCGCGGCATGGGCCGAGGAGTGGGTTCCGCCCCAGTCCGACATGACGAAGCCCCGAAAGTCCCAGTCGCCCTTGAGCACAGTGTTCAGCAGCCACGGGTTCTCCGAAGCGTAGACGCGATTGACCATGTTGTAGCCCGTCATGATCGAACGAGGACCGCCGTGCTCGATCGCGATCTGAAAGGCGAGAAGGTCCGATGCGCGCAATTCGGGTTCCGCGAGATCCGAGCTGATCATCACTCGTCCCGTGTCCTGAGCATTCAGCGCGAAGTGCTTCAGCGTGGAGACGACGCCTTTCTCCTGTACACCGCGGACGCTGCTCCCCGCGAGGATTCCGCTGAGAAGCGGGTCTTCGCTGAAGTACTCGAAGTTGCGTCCCCCTCGCGGCTCACGAATCAGGTTCATGCCGCCGGCCAACTGAACACTCATGCCCGCCGCCCGGGACTCGACGCCCAGAGCGCGTCCTTGGGCAGCCGCGAGTTCACGGTCGAACGTAGCGCCCAGAGCCAGGCTGGAGGGGAAAGCCGTCGCCGCTTCATCCCCGCGCACCGACATGGGGTTCGTCACGCCGAGGCTCGCGTCGCTTTCGTCCCAGGGCGGAATCCCCAGGCGTGGCAGACCGCCGCAGTGCCCGGCGGAACCCACTGCGTCGCGTGGGGGACGGGGACCGTAGCCCATGGGCGCTGTGAGCAGGGAGACCTTCTCCTCCAGCGTCATCCGGGCGACGAGCGCGTCTGCCTCCCGGCGGTCTTCTTCGCATGTGGGCCAGGGGTTCGCGTCCGCACGAAACCGCGCCGTCAGCACATGTTCCGACTCAGAGTTCATCAAAAATCCTTTCTCGGGCGGTCACGGGCTTTCCCGGCCACTGCGTCGAGAGCGCGCGACCGGGGGGCGGAGGGACGGCGGCACGGGGTTTTCCCTGTACTCCACGTACGCGGCCTGTCGGCCACACAGCGAGACGCCCGGGTCTCTTCATGCGTCAAAAGTGATGACCGGCCGGCGGCGCAATCCCGAGACACGGCACCGCCCGCCTGCGATCAGAACGGATCTACGACCGTCGCGTCCGAGCGAAGATACCCCCGGCGGGTCAGTCCACTTGGCTCAGGAGCGGGGTGTTGCCCGGACTTTCCGATCGCACGGAGCACGGCTGGAGGAACGCCTACGCCGAAAGTGGCCCCCTTGGCCGAACGCGTCGAGCACGGAATGCCTCGCCTCGCGGTGCGCCACACTGCCGGGAGAGCCTCGCCCGATTCGTCCGGCCCGCCGTGGTCGGCATACCTGCTTGCGCGCTGAACGCACCTGTTCGCCGGTCTTCCGCACATGCTTGTCGAGGGCACGCGCTTCCCGGGCTTTTCACCGAGTGATCAGATCATCGGCCGGACGCGTCCTCGAAGGGCTCGGCGGCCCGGAGGAGTTCCTTCGGGAGGTACGCGGAGTCGACGCGGATGTCCCAGCCGCGGCGGCGGGCGTGGCAGGCCAGTGCGAGCGCGTCGAGGTTGACGGCGGCGTCCGGGTCGTCGGCCCGGTCGGCGACCTGGTAGTGGGCGCGGTGGGTTTCGAGCGCGTCGGCCAGGGCCAGGTTGAAGCTTTCGGCGTCGCCTTCCACCAGCTGGGACAGCAGGACGGCCGGCGGCATCGCCCAGCCCCACTCCCTGGCCTTCTCGGCCTGCCGCAGAGCCCGCTCGGCCGCCGCTTCGGGGGCCGTCCCCGTCAAGTAGGCGTGCAGGGCCTCGCGGTAGGCGCTGAACGCGGAGCCGTCCGGGGCGGCGAACGTCGGGCCGGTGAGGACGAGAGGGGCGAGGTCCTCCCGTGAGCCGGTGATGAGGGCGAAGGCCGTGGCCGTGTGCCAGGGGCCGGGCCCGGCCTTCTCGTCGCGCTGGGCCCGGTAGCGCAGGGGGCGGCCGTCGATGGCGACCTCGACGTCGGTCCCCGGCTCGGCCAGCGCGATGCGGAACAGTGCCGCCCCCATCTGCGAGGCCAGGCGGACGTTCCGGAGCTGGTCGTCCGTGGCCCCCTCCGACACACCCGAGCGCCATTTGAACAGGCGTTCCTGGTCGCCCATGGCCCGGCCGAGCCGCCAGACCGCGTGGGGCTCGCCGCCGCCGGTGGCGAGGAGGTCCGCGACGTGCTCCTCGTACAGGGTCTCGGCCTGCAGGTGCACCGTCCACTCGAAGGACGGCCGCTCCACCGTCAGGGGGCCGGCGGCGAGCGCGGCCACCGCGTCGGGCCGCCGGTTCCGGCCGAACCCGGCCACCCGCGGACTCCGCGGCTCGAAGCCGGTGACCAGCGCGTGCGGAAGGTAGTCGGTCCGGACGGCCGGGGACCAGCCCAGGGTGCGGTACGCGAGCGCGGCGAGGGCCAGGGGGACGAGCGGGAGGAGGCTGGCGGGGGTGGCGGAGGCGCTGTGCAGCGCCGCGTGCCGGGTCAGGATGTCGGCCAGCGCGGCGTCGAAGGCGTCCCGGTCCTCGGCGACCAGGGCACGCAACGCGTACAGCGCGGCGCTGCCCGGCCTCTCCAGCAGGGACTCGCCGGTCTCCTCCGCGCGGGCACGGACACGGTCCAGGGCGGCGTCGAGGGCGGAGAGCTTGGCCTCGGCGCTCGGCGGGCAGTCGTCCTCGTCGCCGGTGTCGTCCAGAACCACGGCCATCAGCCCGGTGGCGAGTTCGCCCGCCGGGGTGCCCCGGGTCTGCTCGACGAACTTGTCCCGTGCGAAGCGGAACGCCTCTCCGTGCCGGGCGGCCCGGTCTCTGAGGACCGCCAGGCAGAGGGCGTCGGTCCACTCCCCCGCCGTGACGCTCTCCTCGGGGGCGTCCTCGCCCCGGTCGTAGCTCATGCCGAAGTTGACGTAGTCCAGGAAGACCTGGAAGCCGCAGTGGGGGTGGTAGGCCGCGTAGGCGACGGCACCCGCCGCGGCCTCGGAGGCGTCCTTGAGAACGGCCTCGGCCTCCGGTGTGTCCAGGTCGGGCGTCTCGACCGAGAGGGCGCCCAGGTACTCCAGGAACTCGTCCGCGATCGACCGCCATGCGTAGGTGGTCATCCGGTCGGCCCTCGACAGGGAGCGCACCCGGCTTCCGATCCGGTCGGTGAAGTCCTCGCGGGCCGCCGACACGGCGGCCCGGGACACCTGATGACGTTCTACGCGCATGAACCCTGCCCCGCTTCTTGATCGGACCTGGGGACAGCCTAGGGAATGCCTCCGCACTCCCGCCCGGGAGGCGTTCGCGCATGCCGGCGCGGCCGCAGCCGCGCCGGCGGGAGGTGAGGACCGGTGCCTCGGCCGGGCGAGCCGCGGGAGCGGTGCTGCTACTCGTACCGGTACTTCAGCGATTCCGCCTCCACGCGCTCGATGTCGGCGATCGTCAGCTCCGGCATCCTCAACTGGGCCAGCGTCACCTCGGCCGAGGTCGGCTGGGCGTCCGCCGGCAGCCACTGCTCCGGCTTCCAGGCGCCGCTGCGCATGAGCGACTTGGGGCAGTGCGGGTAGACCTCCTCGATCCCGACCACCAGCGCGCCGGCCGGGGGCTTGCCCACGGCGGTCAGCTGCGCGAGCAGTTCCGGGCGGGTGGAGACGCAGGCACGGCCGTTCACCCTGAGCGTCGTGGTGCGCCCGGGGATGAGGAAGAGCAGGCCGGCCCGTCCGGTGGTGATGATGTTCTGCATGGTGTCCAGGCGCTTGTTGCCGGTCGCGTCCGGGATCACCACGGTCCGCGAGTCCAGGACGCTGACGAAACCGGCGGGGCCGCCGCGCGGTGAGACGTCGCAGTTGCCCCCGGCGTCCACGCTGGAGACCAGGACCAGCGAGGAACATCGGATCAACTGCCGGGTCTGCTCGGTGAGTTCGGTCATCTGCTTGCGCACGGCCGCGGCGCCGGGCAGCGCGTACGCCCGGCGCAGCTCCTCGTGGTCGGACACGGCGTCGAGACGGAGCGAGTCGAAGGCGCTGCCGGCCGGGGATGTCGTCATGCGTTCGACCCTAGCGAGCCGTCCGGGGCCCGCGCCGGTGCGGGTGCGCGCGGGGCCCGCGCCGGTCGGCTCAGACGCCGGCCGCGGGCGCGCTCACCCTCGGCACGACGACGGGGGCGCCGTCCGAGGCCGCGGTGAGGATCTCCGCCTCGATGCCGTACAGCTCCCGCACCAGCGCGGCGTCCACGGTCGTGCGGGGCGGGCCGGAGGCGACGATCCGGCCGTCGCGCATGGCGACCAGGGTGTCGGCGTACCGGGCCGCCGCGGCGAGGTCGTGCACGACCATGACGATGGTGCGGCCCTGCGCGGCCACCTCGCGGACCAGGTCCAGGACCTCCACGGCGTGGCCGATGTCGAGGGCGCTGGTGGGCTCGTCGAGCAGGACCACGGGGGTCTCCTGGGCGAGGGCCATGGCGAGCCAGCAGCGCTGGCGCTGGCCGCCGGAGAGCTGGTCGAGGCGGCGTCCGGCCAGCGCGGCGGTCCCGGTGGCCTCCAGGGCGCGGGCGACGGCCTCCTCGTCCCGGTGGGACCACTGGCGGAACAGGCCCTGGTGCGGGTGGCGTCCGTACCGTACGAGTCCGGCCACGGTGACCGCTTCGGGGGCCTGCGGGGCCTGGGGCAGCAGGGCGATGCGGTGGGCGGCGTCGCGCTGGCGCAGTCGCCAGACATCGGCGCCGCCGACGAGGACGGCGCCGGAGCGGGGCTGGTGGAGGCGGGCCATGGAGCGCAGGAGGGTCGACTTGCCGCAGCCGTTGGGGCCGACGATCGCCACGACCTGTCCGGAGGGGACCGTCAGATCGACCCGATCGACGGCGGTGTGACCGGCGTATCCAGCGGTGAGCTGTTCGACACGGATTTCCACGGAGACCGGCCTTTCCGGAGGACTTGGGCACCACTGCGCCCGGTGCAGCTAAAGTAAGGCTAACCTTAGCTCGCTCACGAGCCGATGGGCGCATCCCTGCGCCCGTACGGCCGTCGCCGCTTCATGTCCCGTTGAACCCGGAGCCCTTGATGAACCTGCACCGTCGTCCCGCCCGCACCGCCGCCCGGAGAGCGGCGCACGCCGTCGCCGCCCTCGGCGCCGCCACCCTGCTCCTGACGGCCTGCGGATCGGACTCCGACTCGGGCGCCTCCGCCGGGGGGAAGGCCGGCAAGGCCGACTCCGCCTCCTCCGCGACCCGTACGGTCAAGGACGCCACCGGCAAGGCGGTGGAGATCCCGGCGGAGCCGAAGCGCATCGTCACCCTCACCCAGGAGGACCTGGACGCCGTCCTGGCGCTGGACATCAAGCCGGTCGGCATCACCAACGGGCAGGGGCTGGACAAGCCTCCGGCCTACCTGGCCGACAAGGTCGAGGGCGTCGATGTCGTCGGCAACCTGCTCCAGCCGGTCATGGACAAGGTCGTCGCCGCGAAGCCGGACCTGATCCTCGCCGGTGACATGCAGGACGAGCAGGTGCTCGAACAGCTGCGGGAGATCACCCCGGCCACGCTGGTGACGATGGCCCCGACCGACGACTGGAAGCTGTTCTTCCGGGGCGTGGGCAACGCCGTCAACAAGCTGGACGAGGCCAACGAGTTCATCACCGGCCACGAGGCCGCCGCCAAGGCCGCCGGTGAGAAGCTCGGCGCGAACAAGGGCGCCGAGGTCTCCATCGTCCGCTGGAACCCGGACGGGCCGAGCTGGATGGAGAACAAGCAGTTCGCCAGCGGCGTCGCCCTGGAGATGGGGCTGAAGCGGCCCGCGTCCCAGAACAAGGACGGCAACGCGCACACGCCGTCGCTGAGCCTGGAGAAGATCGACGAGATCGACGGCGACTGGCTCTTCATGTCCACGCTGACCTCGGACGGCGAGAAGGCGCTCAAGGACGTCCAGTCCAAGCCCGCCTACAAGGAGCTGGACGCCGTCAAGAACGGCCACGCGGTGACGGTCGACGGCTCGGTGTGGTCCACGCGCGGCGGTCCGCTCGCGGCGGACGTCGTCCTGAACGACTACGTCGAGGCGCTCTCGGCCGAGTGACCTCCGGGTGAGGCGCGGTGCCGTGCGGCCCGGACCGGGAGCCCCCGGTGAGGCACTGTCACGGCTTCAGTTTGTCGGCCTCCCGGACCTCGTGCAGGTGGATGAGGACGTCGAAGGATGCGGCGAGCGCGACGTCGCGCGGCTCGGCGGGGAACTGGGTACCGAGGCTGAGCGTGGGACGGGCAGTGTTCAGCCAGGCGCGCGCGGCGGCCGGGGCGCGCCGGACGTCGAGGTAGAAGTCCCGGTACCTGATGCGGTCGAGGGTGTGCTCGTTCCTGCCGGGGCCGGCGGCACCGACGGTGAACTTCTTCCATTCGCCGCCGAGGGCGGTGTCCTTGGACAGGAAGGAGCCCTGATTGAAAGTGAAGCCGATAGGGAGATAATTCCTACCCAAAGTGTCGCGCAGGAATGAACCCTGCGTCTTGGGATACATCTTGGGGTCGGCGGCGAGGTAGCCGACATGTTCGTTGTGCGCCGACAGGAGCACCTTGCCGCCGATCTGCCGCTGCCACCAGGTGACGTTGTCGGCCATCACCTTGTCGCGGAAGCGCTGCGAGGTCGCCACCGATTCCGGGTCGGTTACGTCCATGGTGAGGAATTCGGCGGTCTGGGCGATCGACCGAGCGTTCTGCTCGGCCCATACGAAATCTTCATCGCCGGAGTCCTCCCGGCTGCTGACCAGTTCCAGGGCTTGGTGCGCCTTGGCGGCGAGTTCCTGCCGTTCCGCGAGGGGCTTGCCCAAGTACGCGAAGGCGTCGTCGATCGGGCGCAGACCCGCGTAGAGCTCGTTGAGCTGGGGGAGCGCCTCGGGGCGGTTGCGCTGTACGTACCCGGTGACCCGGGCGAAGAACGCGTCACTCAGTGTGGGAGCGCTGACGTCGTTGCCCATGAAATGGACGGTGCGGCTCGGGTGGCGGCGATTGTGATCCCGCATCCACCCGATAAGGCTCACGAATTCCTCCCGCTCCCAGGGGGAACCGCCCAGAGCCTCCTTGGCGATCTTGCGCACGTCCCCCTTTCCGCTCTGGAGGTATTCTTCGACCTGGAGCCCAGAGGCCCAGCCCATCTCCAGGGAGAAGGTCGTGAAGCCCTTCTTCTCCACGAGGTGACGGAAGACCCGCTCTTTCATGGTGAAGAACTCGTGGGATCCGTGGGTGGCCTCGCCGAGACCCACCACCTTGGCGTTGCCGATCATGGAGGACAAGGCCCGCAGGTCTGCTGTGCTGCCCCCGGGCTCGATCGAGCGCAGCGGGTGCGCGGCCGACTCTAGCGCGCGTACCTCGCTGCGGGCTTCCCCGCCCGCGGGGGACTTGTCGGCGGTGGCCGCATTGACCGCCGCGGGAGTGAAGAGTGCTCCCGCCGCGATCGCCGCTGAGGCGAGGAGTACCCGGCGGCTGACGCGCTTCTTATGAGTGGCCATCTGATTCGGTCCTTCGATCATGGCGTATGAGGTCTTCGGGGAAGGCCCGCGACAAACGCTGAAGCCATGCCCCACACGCTCTCGGGAAGTTCCCCTTCAGCACATCACCGAAATACGCGGAAACCGTACGAGCGTGGGACGAGAAGCAGTACGGGGCCCTGGGCCCGGTCGCCCGCCGGACCGGGGCCCTGGTCCTGGTCCGGTCTCGGCCCTGCGACTGAGCCGGGTGGCGTGGCACGCGGCGACAATGGCACCAGCGGGATCGATGCCGTCCGGACCGTTCGGCATCGCGGCGAAGGACGACCAGGGAGGGGCCGGCATGGCGACGTGGTACAGCGCTCCGCCCTCGCGCCCGGGCTGCGCGCGCCTCTTTCCGGCGGGAGCCGGCTCTTTGCCGTGGTCCCGTAACGATGTCCTGCTGGCCGGCGGTGCCGCTGTGGTGGATCTCGTCGGGTACCGCGCGTTCTCACAGGTCGCGGGTGTGCCCGTATCGACTGTCGGCATCCTGCTGGTGACCGTCTCGGCGCTACCGCTGCTGGTGAGGCGACGCCTTCCGCTCACCGTCATGGCCGTCAGCCTGGTGCTCGGCGCGCTGCTGAACCTGACGACGTCCGTGAGCCATCACTTCGGCGCCGCCCTCGCGGTCGCCCTCTACTCTGCTGCACGAACCGGCCGTCCGTGGGTGACTGCAGGCCTGGCGACCGGAGCGGCCGGGGTCATCCTGCTCTCCCCTGGCCTCGCCGCCCCGCGCGGGTTTTCGGCAAGCCGCTGCCCGGCAACCGCAACGACTGCCGGGCCTGGGAAGACTCCGGCACGAAGGCCGCTGTCGAGGCCACCTCAGAGAACGAAGAACTGCCGGCCTGGAAGGAGGGCCACAACGCCTCCCACCGCAAGGTCCGCGCCCGCGTCGAGCACGCCTTCGCCCGCATGAAGAGCTGGAAGATCCTCCGTGACTGCCGCCTGAAAGGTGACGGCGTCCACCACGCGATGCTCGGCATCGCCCGCCTCCACAACCTCACCCTCACCGGATGAAAGGCAAACAAGCAGGTCATCCTGCATGCCTCAGATCATTTACGGGACAACCTCTAAAGCGTGTTGCAGAAGGCTGTGAGTGGGCAGGCGAAGCTGTCGGCCGGGGCCTTGTTGATCATGCGGCCAGGGCGTGGTTGTGCAGTGTGGC
>NZ_JBIRLM010000029.1:0-74456 GCF_044330565.1 Streptomyces sp. NPDC017448
TCTCGCTGCCCGCTCTCGCGGCGGGCAGGCTCGTCAGTCCGGCGGCGGTCCGGTCGTTCGACGACCCGGGTTACATTTTCCGTTCCCGGGGGGGGCCCCCCCCGGGGGGGGCCCGGCCCCCCCCCCCCCCCCCCCCCCCCGGGCCCCCTTCGTCCGGGACACCGCACCGGGACACCGCACCGGGACACCGCACCGGGCAGGCGGATTCAGCCCTTCGGCTTCCCGGCCACGGCGATCAGATAGCCGAGCACGTCGCGCTCCAGGACGCCCACCCGGGTGACCATGGCCTTGAACTCGTCGGCGTACTCCTGTCCGGCCTTCTCCGCGATGATGGGGGCGTTCTTCTCCAGCTGCTGGGGAATCCTGGCGGCGGAGACCCGCAGCTGTTCGGTCGCGTCGTCGAACCGCTCCACCGTCAGCCCCGCCGATCCGAGCATCGCGCGGTACTCCTCCGCGGTCGGGAGCGCATCGACCGTGAAGCCCTCCTTCAGCGCGCTGCGCTGCTCGGCCGTCAGCTCGGTGCGCTCCACGTAGTCGGAGAGCACGAACGTACCGCCGGGCACCAGCACCCGCTGGATCTCCCGCAACGCCTGATCACGGTCGGACATGTACATCACCGACTCCACGGCCCAGACATGCTCGAAGGAGTCGTCCGGGTAGGGCAGACGCATGCCGTCGGCCTGCTCGAAGACCACGGTCTCCGAGAGCCCGGCCTCGGCGGCGAGCGCGGTGGCCTGCTCGACCTGCTTCGCGCTGATGTTGATCCCGGTGACGTGGGCGCCGGTGATCTGCGCGGCCCGGATCGCCGGACGGCCGAAGCCGCATCCCACGTCCAGCAGCCGCTGGCCCTTGCCGAGCCCGCACGCCTCCACCAGTACGTCGATGAGCCGGTCCTTGGGTTCGGTCTCCTCGTCCGCACCGTCGAACCAGCCGATGTGCAGATTGAAGGCGGCGGTTCCGAACAACTCGTAGAGCCAGTTCCGGTCGTCGAAGTACTCGCCTACCTCGTCGGCGCTCTTCGCTCCGTACTGCGACATGCGGGACTCCTCGTCTCAGTGGTGGTCACCCGGCCGTGGCCCACCCTGTTGCGCCTCGCTCGAAGGCTCCTCGTACGGGTGTCCAGGCGGGCCCGCTCCCCCTCTCCCGCGCGGCCGGGGAGCGACGCGGGCATCGAGTGCTCCTCCAGCCGGGCTGGATCGGCCGCGGGCACCTTGTGCAACGCCTCAGTGCTACGACGAGCGAGGAAGTGGGTCGCATGCCGGGCCAGCCGACAACCACCACCGAACTGCCGACCAGGGCGCAGCGGCTCGCGGCCGTGGCCGACCGCCACGCCGTCGGAGCGGACCGTGACGGAGTGCTGCACAGGGATGTCCTGGACGGGATCCTCGACGCGGGCTTCGCCCGGCACTTCGTGCCCCGGGAGTGGGGCGGAACCGCCGGCCGGAGCACGGACCTGCTGCGCGCCACCGCCGTGCTCGGCGACGGCTGCACCTCGGCGGCCTGGACGGCATCGGTGATCGCGGGCGCCGCACGGATGGGCGCGTACCTGCCCGAGCAGGGTCAGCGGGATCTCTGGGCCAAGGGCGCGGACACCGTGGTGGTGGGCGCCCTGATGCCACGGGGCGACGCGACGAGGACGGCCGGCGGCTGGCGGTTGAGCGGGCGGTGGGAGTTCACCAGCGGGGTGGGCTTCTCCGACTGGGCGCTGGTGTGCGCGACGGTGTCCGGCGAGTGCGGCCGGGAGGCGTGGTTCTTCGCGCTGCCCCGGCGGGAGTACACGGTGACGGAGAGCTGGGACGCCGTGGGCATGCGCGGCACGGCCGGCGACACGCTGGTCGCCGACGACGTGTTCGTACCGGAGCACCGGGGCTTTCCCCGCGCGCAGGTGATGGCCGGACGCAGCACGGTTTCGACGGCCCGCTGCCACACGGCGCCGCTGCGCCTGGTGAGCGGTCTGCTGTTCGGCGCCCCCGCGCTCGGTGCGGCACGTCGGGCGCTGCGGAGCTGGTCCCGGCACACGGCTCCGGGCGCCCGGCCCGTCGAGGCCGATCCGCTGCCCCGGCTGACGCTGACCCGCGCCGCCACCGATGTCGACGCGGCGGCGCTGCTGCTCGAACGGGCCGCCGGGGTCGCCGATTCCGACGCGGCGACGGCCGGCGAGGCGTTGCGCAACCCGGTGGACTGCGCCGCGGCGGTGGAGCGGCTCGTCGACACCGTCGAACTGCTGTACCGCACCGTCGGCAGCACCGGGCAGCTCGCCTCGAACCCCCTCCAGCGTGTCTGGCGGGACGTGCACACCCTCTCCAGCCATGTGGCGCTCCGCTTCGCCCCCGCGGCCACCGCCTACGGGGAGCATCTCCTGGCCCAGGCCCGGGAGCCCGGGGCGGAGCGGGACAGCTGACCCCGGGCGACCACCTCCCGACCACCTCCCGACCGACGAAAGGCGACCGGAATGACGAGTACGCAGGCCGACACCTCCGCAGCGGGCCCCAAGGGCTATGTGTCCGCCGACCTCTACGCGCAGGTGCAGCAGTTCTACGCCCGCCAGATGGGCCTCATCGACGACGGAAAGCCCGACGAGTGGGCCGGGACCTTCACGGAGGACGCGGTCTTCGAGGAGGCCGGCCGGCTGAAGGAGCCGGTACGGGGCAGGGAGGCGATCCGGCTCTCCAGCCGCGCCCGGCAGGAGCGGCTGGAGCGGGACGGGATCGATTTCCGGCACTGGCTGAGCATGCTCGACGTCAGCCCGCAGGACGACGGGAGCCTGCGCGCCCGTACGTACGCGCTGGCGATGCGTACTCCGCGCGGCGGTGCGCTGGACGTCTTCGCCAGCGTGGTGTGCCACGACCACCTGGTCGCGGTGGACGGGGTCTGGCAGGTGCGCCACCGGAATCTGAGCCACGACGGTTCGCCCCAAGACTGAGCGACGAGGAGTCAGCATGAAGTTCGGGATCGTCTTCTTTCCCACCGTCGGACCGGCCGACCGGTCGGCCCAGCAGTACTTCGACGAGAGCCTCCGGCTGGTCGACCTGGCCGAGGAACTGGGCTTCGTCCACGTCAAAATGGTGGAGCACTACTTCTTCTCGTACGGCGGCTACAGCCCCGACCCGGTCACCTTCCTGGCCGCGGCGGCGGGCCGCACCAGCCGCATCCGGCTCGGCACGAGTGCGACCATCCCCGCGTTCCAGCACCCCGTCAAGCTGGCCGGCAAGCTCGCCATGCTCGACAACATCTCGAACGGCCGGGTGGACGCCGCGTTCGGACGGGCCTTCCTGCCGGACGAGTTCAAGGCTTTCGGCATCCCCATGGACGAGAGCAAGGACCGCTTCGTCGAGGGTGTGCAGGCCATCAAGCGGCTCTGGACGGAGGAGGACGTCGTCTTCGACGGCCGGTTCCACCAGTTCGGCCCGGTCACCCTGCTGCCGCGTCCGGTCCAGCAGCCGCATCCGCCCGTCTTCGTCACCACCGCCCGCAGCGCCGAGTCCTGCGCCGAGGCGGGGCGTGCGGGGCACAGCCTGCAGACGGTGCCCAACGTGATGTCCACCGACGAGCTGAAGAACCGGCTGAGCGTCTACCGCGCGGAATGGGCCGCCTCCGGCCACACACCGGGAACCGAGCAGATCCACTTCAGCTACCCGTGCGTGGTCGCCCCCAACGGCGAGGAGGCCCGCCGTCTGGGACGCCACGACGACGACCGCAACACCGCGGCGATCCACCGGGCGGTGCAGTCGTGGGGCACCACCACCAGCTCCGCCTACCCGGGTTACGAGCGGCTGTTCGAGGCGACGAAGAGGTCCCACTTCGAGGACAAGATGGACGCCAAGAAGCTCCTCATCGGCTCCCCGGAACAGGTCAGGTCCCAACTGGAGGACATCGCCGACTGGTTCGGCGACGACATCACCATCAGCCTCGGCGTCCACTCGGGTCACCTCGGCTTCGAGGACGCCGCCACCACGATGCGGCTGATGGCCGAGCAGGTCATCCCCAAACTGTCCCAGCGATGAGGCGAGGTCGGGCAAGCGCATGAGCGAGCAGAACGAGAACACCCGTACGGTCACGGTGATCGGAGCGGGCACCATCGGCCTGAGCTGGATCGCGCTCTTCCTCGGATACGGGCTGCGGGTGCGGGTCAACAGCCGTCGCCCGGACGCGGAGCGGATCGTCCAGGACGCCCTGGAGCTCTACGCCCCCTTCCTGCCGGAGCAGGCGGACCGGTTGGCCGACGCCGCCTCCCGGCTGGAGTTCGAGCCCGATCTGGAGAGGGCGGTGGCGGACGCCGACGTCGTCGTGGAGAACGCCCCCGACGACCTGGCGCTGAAGCAGGAACTGTTCGAGCGGGTGGGCAAGGCGGCGCCGGCCGGTGCGCTGCTCCTGTCCTCCACCTCGATGCTGAGCCCCGACGACATGGGGGCGCGGATGGCGGACGCCCGCCGGCTCGTCGTGGGCCACCCGTTCAATCCGCCCCACGTGGTGCCGCTGGTCGAGGTCGTGGCGGGCGAGGGGACGGACCCGGCGGCGGTGGGGGAGGCGGTGGAGTTCTACCGCTCGGTCGGCCGGCACCCGGTCGTCCTGCGCAGGCAGATCCTCGCCTTCGCGGCCAACCGGCTGCAGAACGCCATGCTCCGGGAGTCGATCCACCTCGTACGCGAGGGCGTGGTCACCGTGGGAGAGCTGGACGAGGTCGTGACCAACTCCATCGGGCTGCGCTGGTCCACCATCGGCCCCTTCCAGGCCTTCCACCTGGGCGGCGGCGAGGGGGGCCTGCGCAAGTGGCTCACCGGTCGCGCGGTCGGCCTGGAGCAGGGCTGGGAGCTGCTGGGGCGCCCGAAGGTGGACGACGGGCTCATCGAGACGCTGGTCCAGCAGGCGGAGGAGGCGTTCGGCGACCGGAGCTACGCGGAGCTCGTCCAGGCCCGCGACATCAAGCAGGTGGCCGTGCTGAAGGCGCTCGCCGCTCAGCCGCCGAACGTGTAGAGCACCTATCCGAGTACCAGGAGCGAGGTCCATCCCTCATGTCCGAAGCACCCCTCAAGATCGGCATCATCATCGGAAGCGTCCGCACCGGACGGTACGCCGACACCATCGCCGACTGGTTCACCGCCGAGGCTCGCAACCGTACCGACCTGGACATACAGGTCATCGACCTCGCCGAGCCGGCGATCCTCGACGAGCTCAAGCTGACGCTCGACGCACGGCCGGAGCCGGCCGAGACGCCTGGCCTGGCCGACCGCGTCGAGGCGCTCGACGGCTATGTCGTGATCACCCCCGAGTACAACCACGGTTATCCCGCCTCTCTCAAGCTGGCCATCGACTACGTGTACACCGCCTGGCAGGCGAAGCCGGTCTCGTTCGTCTCCTACGGAGGCATGGCCGGCGGCCAGCGGGCCGTGGAGCAGCTCCGGCAGGTCTTCGCGGAGATGCACGCCGTCACCCTGCGCGACGTCGTGAGCTTCCACAACATGTGGGAGCAGTTCGACGCGGAGGGACGCCCGCACGCCCCGGAGCCGATCGGCAAGGCCGCCGAAGTCCTCCTCGACCAGCTGGCCTGGTGGGGCAGGACGCTGCGCGCGGGGCGCGAGAAGCAGCCGTACACGGCATGACAGCGACTCGCTGAAGACGCCCTGGGAGGCGATGAGAAGTGAACGAAGCCAAGGCCAGCATCCTGGAACAGGTCCGCGCCTACCACGGCAGCGACGAGAAGGAGTTCGAGCCGGGCGTCTCCGAAGTGTGGCCGTCGGGGGCGGTGTTCGACGCCGAGGACCGGATGGCTCTGGTGGAGGCGGCCCTGGACATGCGGATCGCCGCGGGGGTGAGCTCCCGCACCTTCGAGCGGGAGTTCGCCAAGGTCTTCAAGCTCCGCAAGGCCCATCTGGCGAACTCCGGTTCATCGGCGAACCTGCTCGCGCTGTCCGCCCTCACCTCACCCCAGTTGGAGGACCGCCGGCTGGTCCCCGGTGACGAGGTGATCACCGTCGCGGCCGGCTTCCCGACCACGGTGAATCCGATCATCCAGAACGGGCTGGTCCCCGTCTTCGTCGATGTGGAGCTGGGCACCTACAACACCACCCCGGAACGGATCGTCGAGGCCATCGGACCGCGCACGAAGGCCATCATGATCGCCCATTCGCTGGGCAACCCCTTCGCCGCGGAGGAGGTCGCGCGGATCGCCTCCGACCGCGAGCTGTTCCTGATCGAGGACAACTGCGATGCGGTCGGCTCCACGTACCGCTCCCGGCCGACAGGCACCTTCGGCGACATCGCGACGACCAGTTTCTACCCCGCCCACCACATCGCGATGGGCGAGGGCGGCTGTGTGCTCACCGACAATCTGGCACTCGCCAGGATCGTGGAGTCGATGCGGGACTGGGGCCGGGACTGCTGGTGCGAGCCCGGTGAGAACAACCGTTGCTTCAAACGGTTCGACTACCAGATGGGCACGCTGCCGCACGGCTACGACCACAAGTACATCTTCTCGCACGTCGGCTACAACCTGAAGTCGACGGACCTGCAGGCGGCCCTGGGCCTCAGCCAGCTGCGCAAGCTGCCGGAGTTCGGGGCGGCGCGGCGGGCCAACTGGCGGCGGCTGCGCGAGGGGCTGGACTCGGTCCCGGGGCTGATCCTCCCCAGGGCCACCCCGGACAGCGATCCCAGCTGGTTCGGCTTCGCCGTCACCGTGGCCTCCGACGCCCGGTACACCCGCAAGGACCTGGTGAGCTTCCTGGAGGAGCGCAGGATCGGGACCCGGCGGTTCTTCGCCGGCAACCTCACCCGTCACCCGGCCTACATCGACCATCCCCACCGCATCAGCGGCTCCCTGGAGAACAGCGACAAGGTCACCACGGACACCTTCTGGATCGGCGTCTACCCCGGTCTCAGCGAGGAGATGGTCGACTACATGGCGGAGTCCATCAGGGACTTCACCTCGAAGAACTCCTGAGGCCCGCCGGCCGCGGAACACGGCTCCCCTCGCACCCGGTACAGCGGGCGCGAGGGGAGCCGAGGCCGTTCAGGGGGTGCAGCCGAACGAGCGGTCGGCCTTCCGGTGGATCGCCGCGACGAACCCGGCCTGTCGGACGGTCGCCGGGTCCACGGCCGTGTTCTCCGTGGTGATGTCGTGCACGAAGGCGGCGATCGCCGCCGCGTACTGGTCCTCCTGCTGCAGTACGAGTTCCTCCCGGGAGGTTCCCCGCTCGATGCTCAGCACCGGCCGGTGGTCGGCGGGCGGAGTGAAGGCGTGCCGCAGGCGGATCCGCCCGGTGCTGCCCAGCAGCTCGTACTCGGACGTGTACTGATGGTCCATGCCGAACGACAGGTGAGCGGTCACCCCGTCGGCCCGGCGCAGCAGGGCGCTGCCTCCGATGTCGACCCGCTGCTCCGGGTCCAGGCGCAGCCCCGCGCCCAGCAGCTTCAGGTCCGGCCCGAGCAGCAGCAGCGCCGCCCGGAGCGGATAGCCGCACACGTCGAACAGAGCGCCGCCGCCGAGCTCCGGCCGCAGCCGGATGTCCTGCGGGGGGCGGGCGGGGATGGCGAAGGAGGCGGAGAAGGAGCGCAGTTCCCCGATGGCTCCCTCGTCCAGCAGCTCCCGTACCCGCTGGTGCTGGCCGTGGTGGAGGAACATGTAGTTCTCCCGCAGCACCAGCCGCGAGGCACGGGCCAGCGCCACCATCGCGCTGGTCGTCTCGTAGCTGATGGTCAGCGGCTTCTCCGCCAGGACGTGCTTGCCCGCGCGCAGCGACCGGTCGATCCACTCGGCGTGCATCACCGGAGGCAGCGGCAGGTACACGGCGTCGACGCCCGGGTGCTCCAGCAGGGCCCGGTAGTCGTCGACCGGTTCGGCGTCGGCGCACTGGGCGACGAAGCGGGCGGTGTCGGGGTCGCGGCTGGCCACAGCGGCCAGTTCGATCCCGTCGGTCGCCGCCACGGCGGGAAGGATGCGTCTCAGCGCGATGTCGGCGCAGCCCATGAGGCCGAGGCGGATCACGCGATGAACCGCAGGGAGGCGAGGAGGTTGCGGGCCTCGACGGTGACGACGTTGCCGTGGAGCACCAGCTCGGACAACTGGGCGACAGTCACCCACAGGAAGCCGTCCGGCGCTTCGTCGGGCAGGTCCTCATCCGCCTCGACCACGACGTAACGATTCTCCGCCCGGTAGAAGCGGCCGCCCTCTTCCGAGTGGATCACGTCCAGACGGATTCGGGACGGCGGGGCGGACAGGACGTGGTCGAGGAACCTCGGCCGCGAGGCGGACGGCTCCGGGTCGAAGTTGCCGGGGTTGCACCGCACCGTGGGCCCCACCTCGACCACGTCGCGGGTGCCGGCCTCGGTGCACGCCTGGACCAGAAGGTGCCGGACCCCCTGGACGGTCCGGGTCAGGAAGCCGATGAGCCCGCGGCCGACGGGGGCGATCATCGGCTGCGACCACCGGGTCACCTCCCGGTCGCCCGCCTCCACGTCCACGCCGATCACGGAGAAGTAGCGGCCGCTTCCGTGGGTGATGCGCCCGTCCTCCAGGGCCCAGTCCTTCATGCTGTCCAGCCGGACGCGGGAGCGTTCCAGCCTGCGCCCCGCCTTGGCCTCGGTGAACCAGCTGAGAACCTCCGCGGTGGTGTGCGCGGCGGGCTCGTCGGGGCGGGCCGGCAGCGGAAGACCGGCCAGCACGGTCCGGGTGTCCATGTTCACCAGGTTGTCGTGGCGCAGCAGCTCGCCGATCTGCTCCCGGGTCAGCCAGCAGAACCGGTCGAGCACCGGAATCTCCTCGTCCACCTCGACGATCATGTTGCGGTTCCTCTTCTGCAGGAACCAGGCTCCCTGTTCGGACTGCAGGGCGTCGAAGACGACCTTCCCGCGCCGGGGGGCGAGGAAGTGTTCCAGGTAGGGCACCGCGGTTCCCCGGTGCACCCGGGTGTAGTTGCTGTGGGTGGCCTGGACCGTGGGCGACAGCTGCAGGGTGTTGACGTTCCCCGGTTCCATCTTCGCCTGGAGCAGGTAGTGCGGAACGCCTTCGATCCGCTTCACCAGGATGCCCAGGATTCCGGACTCCGGCTGGTTGATGATGGGCTGCGCCCAGGAGCTCCCCTCGCCGTGGCCCGTGCTGACCTCCAGTCCCTCCACCGTGAAGAACCGCCCCGTACGGTGGCGGATCAGCCCCTCGGCGGGATCGGCCTCCCAGCCGTCCAGGCGGTCGAGGGGAACCGGGGTCACCCGGTAGGTATGAGCCTGCTGTCGCTCCGTGAACCAGGCGCGGAACTCCGGCATGCTTCCGAACATGACCAACCTCCCAGAGGGCGGATCGCGCGGCGGTCCCCCCGCGCGCGTCCGCCCATGATCCGGTGACCGTGTGACGCCTCGCTCGGGCGCCGCTCGAAGTCTCGGTACCGCTCAGCCGACGGCGACGAGCCCCCGGAACATGAACGGGGAGCGCCCCCCCTGCGAGGGGTTGAGTACCTCCTGGTGGAGCCGCTGGAGCTCGGCCGAGGGGTCGAGGCCGAGCTCGTCGTTCAGCAGTTGCCGCAGGTTCCGGTACGCCTCCAGCGCCTCGCCGCGGCGGCCGGAGAGGCTGAGGATGGAGATGAGCTGGCCGTGGAACCACTCGTTGAGCGGGTGGTCCTTGACCAGGGAGCGGAGCTCCGCGACGAGTTCGCGCCTGTGTCCCAGCCGGATGCTGGTCTCGATGCGGAGTTCGATGGTGCGCAGCCGCAGCTCTTCCAGATAGGCGATATGTGACGTGAGCACGTCACCTGCAAGGATGTCGGCGAGGACGCGGCCCCGCCACATTCCGAGGGCGTCGGAGAGCAGCCGCAGTGCCGTCTCGTCGTCGCCCTCCCGGAGCTTGTTGCGCGCCTCCCTGATGCGCTCCTCGAAGAGGGCGACGTCCAGTTCGCCGCTCTCCACCTCCATCCGGTAGCCGGGCGGGCAGGTGACCAGGAGCGGCCTGGCGGAGGTCGTGAGCCCTTCCTGGGCGAACGCCTTTCGCGCGTGGTACACGTATGTCTGGAGAGTCGTCAGCGCACTGCGGGGCGGCGAGTCGCCCCACAGCTCCTGTATCAGCGCGTCCACCGGGACGACTTCGTTGGCCCGGGCGAGCAGCAGGGCGAGTACCTGCCGGACCTTGGGAGATCTCAGGGTGCACGGCGTTCCGGAGCCGGTGGTGATTTCGAAGGAACCGAGCAGGCTGAACCTCATAGCGCGTCTCCACTCGTCGATCGGTCACTTTGGGTGGTCGGCGGTGAAGCAATGCGGCTCCCCCGAACCCACGGCACTCCCAAGAGAAGCATCCGCCCCAACAGGAAACCATCCGGAGGGTTTTTGAAGTAGGCGGTTTCTGGGCGTCCCACCACATCCGGCCACCTTCTACCTCTGTCCGGAACGTTTCCAACGCGTAACGGCGAGGGGTGAATGCATAGATCTCTGGGCAATGCGGCGCAGAGAAATGACACACCCGCCACTCCGTCGCTCCTGAGAAATCTCACCACGGTAAAAAAGAAAAATACGTAAGGTTTCTTTTTTGTGAGGGGCCCGCCCATCCGGAACCGCATCTACGGGGAATGGCACCACCCGGACCGGGAGAGAGCCGGGAAAGTCGCGCATGTGCGTCCAGCGGCCCCGCTGCGCCTGTAGACTGTCCGCTTCGAAACTCAACTACCTTTAAAAATGAGGACTGTTCAACACGCCGTCCGAAAGCGGCAAGATCGCATGGCCAACGTGGCGAATAGTCGCCCCTGCGACGCGGGAAGGCGTTGACTCGACGCCGGTCCGCTTCTCCTCGGCTGCCGTCCGGCGCGCCCGCTCCTTCGCCGGCCACGGGCCCAACTCACTCTCCAGCACCAGCCGCCCCAGTGTGCGGTACTCCAGGAGCACCGGTGACGATTTCTGTCAACTGGGCGGTGCGTCAAGGGTTGTTAGGGTTACTGACGGGCTGTCGGGAGCGGGGCCGTGAAAGGTGGTGGCGAACCACGTATTCTCCCGGAGCGGGACGAGCGCCGGATACTTTCGGCCCCAGGCCTCGGCGAATTCGGCCAACCGCTCCAGGACAGCCTCCTCTGTGGGCGCCGTGCAGACGGGCTTGAGGAGTTCGGCGACCTTGCCCCGGTCCTGGCGGGCCGCATAGCGGAAGGAGTTCCGCGGCAGATGGGCCCCCAGGTCTGCGCCTCACGATTTACCGTCCCATCGGAGAGGCCGTGCGGTGGGGGCGAAGGGGTGTGGCGAACGCCTGACCGGCCCCGTTCGAGCCGGGTTGATGGGGATGCAGCGGGATGGAGACGGGTGGCTCTGTCCGTTGTTCTGGCATCGTCGCGGGCGAGAGGCGTCACTGGAGCGGATTCGAGTCCCATCCGCCCCACCGTCCTGATCTCGTAGAGAACCGTTTCTGCCGGCGGGAACGTGAAACGGGGGCCGCCACTCCACAGCGGCGGCCCCCGTTTCATCCGTTCGGATCAAGATCCGGCGGCGGGCTCCCGGCAGGCCGCTGATCCCTCGACCGCCTTGGTGTAGGCGACGAGCAGCTTCTCGATGGCTTCCGGGTCGTCGATGCCCGTGTCGCGGGTCTGGACCACGGTGTAGAGGTCCTGCTCCGGCTGTCTCGACACCTCGCAGGAAGAGACGGTCTTCCCGACGCCGGCTTTGCCGGTATGGACGAAGCGGAGGTCCTCCGACATGGTCCCGTCGTCCGTATCGGAGTACCCCTGCGAGACGGTCGCCGTGGTCTGCCCCTGAGTCCACCAGGCCTGGGCGAGGCTGAGGGCCAGCTTGCCGTCCACGGACAGGTTGCAGCGGACTGTTCCGCCGTTGGGCTTCTCGGTGGCCGTGGTGAGGGAGTCGCCGCCGGGCAGCACGGCCTTCACCAGCGCGGGGTCCACGGAGATCCCGCACAAGGAGCTGGGCACGGTGTACGCCTTCTCGGGCGGTTCATCGCCGGAGCACGCCGACAGGGTGGCGGCGAGAGCGACGGCGGCCGACAGGGAGGCGGCCGGACCAATGAACCGGTGACGCCGGAGAGATCCACGGGCAGACAACGCGGGAAGCCTTTCGAGACGGGGTCGGGAGGACACGTAAGGGCTGCCCCCGGAGATGTGGTCAGATGTCGGTCTTCAAATGAGGATTCAGCTGCTCGGTGTTCGTGCCTGCGGCCCGGAACCCGTCCTGGGTGGCCGCTCGTGCCTTCTCGTCGATGCTGTTGTCCATCAGGTCGTCACGGCCGTGCGTCTTCGCTGCCACCTCGACAGCTTTCTCGGTGTACTCCGAGTTCTTGTCAACGCCGTCCTCCCACCGCTCGCCCATGACGGGGCCGGCGTTGTCCTTGGCCTTCCCTTCGGCGTCCTTGAAGAAGGATTCGAGGACCATGCTGCTCACCGTCTCCGCCGCGCCGCCGGCCACCGCGCCGCCGACGGGGCTGGCGACGAACGACGTGCCGACGCCGATACCCGTACCGATCCCCCCGGAGATGGCGTTCTTCCACTGGGCCATGGACTGTTCGTACTTCTTGTCCTTTTCCTCGGCTTCGCCGGCGACCGCCTCCTGGCGGCCCATGGCCAGTGAGCCGGACACTTCGCCCGAACCATGGGCGACCTCACGGATGGCGAACTCGGTGTCCTTCGAGTAGACCTTGTCCGCCGGCAGATCCGGGTTCATGTGGTAGTCCATGAGGTTCGCCATGTACTGCTTGTTGGCCACCTCCACGGCCGCGTACCCCTCGGCGTTCTGCCCCACGGTCAGCAACAGGGCGTTCACTTCACGGTGGTTGAGCGTGGCGGAGCTTCCGGCGACAGGGAACAGCTTGTCCGTCTCCCCGTCGGAGTCGTTCGTCATGGCCCGGTTGATGTCCGGCAGGTACTCCGAGGTGATCTGCCCGATGCTGTCGACCATGTAGTTGTGCTTGGTGAGCCGTTCGTTGTCGTCCGCGACGGAGGCCACGAGGGACTCGAAGAGCTTGGTCTGCCCCTCGTTGTGGGCCGGGGTGTCCGCTGTCGGCAATTCGCCCGCCGGGTGCCCGGTCGTGGCGGCCTCCAGGGCGAGGGCGAGGGTGTTGCGGCCGGTGTTGTCGTCGTCGCCCTTGAAGTTGGTCTCCTGCGGCCACTCCCGCTCCTCGAAGAGGTACTGGAAGTTGGAGAGCGGGATCTTCCCGTTCTTGCCGTTGCCGTCCGTGTCGCGCTCGAAGGGGGAGTCCTCCTTGGACACGTACTCCTGGTTGAAGAAGTCGGTCGCCGCGTCCGGGCTGTTGGACAACCCCTTGAGATAGCCGGTCAGCGGGTCGCTGCCGCTGTCCTCGCCGATCCGGTTGAGCCACGGGTCCGGTCCCCTGTGCTGCCACGCCATGTTGTCGTGCTCGCCGTTGCCGGTGAGCCTGCGTTCCGTCTCCATGAGCTTGGTGCCGTAGCTCTTGAGGAACTGGTCGTCGTAGTCGCCGGTCCGCATCAGATTGCTCATGACCTGGAAGCCCATGGGGCCGCCGCCCTCCCGGCCGATGGGCTGGTCGCCGAGCTTGATCATGTTGCCCTTCCAGCTCGTCATGTCGGCGGAGTCGCTCTGGGTGGCGGTGGCGAGCGTGAGGCCGAGACTGCGCTGGAGGTCGTCCAACTTGTCGAGCCGTTCGCCGCCGACGTGCGGGTTCACGGCGTAGTCGTTGATGCCCTGCCAGAACTCCAGGGTCTTCTTGGGCCCGAGCTGCGTGGCGAACCGCTCGGCGAACAGCGGGTCGTCCTTGTAGGTGGCCAGACCGCTGTTGATCTTGTCGAAGTCGGCGGACGTGATGTCCTCGGGGTTCTTCGCCGCGATCTTGGCGAGGCTCTCGGCTGCCTCCACGGCCTCGACCGCGGAGTCGCGGTCCTTGTAGGAGGCGTCCGAGAAGCCCGTCTTGGCCTGGTCGGCCAGCGCGGTCAGGACCTTGCTCGCCGAGTTGTCGCTCTCCGTGGCCTTTTTGAGGATGCCCTGCACCTCGTCCCGCAGCGCGGTGACATCGCTCTCGCCGTGCTCGGGGACGGACGTGCCCTTCGCCGCGCGGTCCGGGTGGATGTTCATCGTGACCGTGAAACCGCCGCCGCCGGTGCTGGTGACGGTCAGATTCTTCCGGGCCCCACGGCTGATGGCTTCCTCCAGATCCTTCTTGTACTGCCGCAACTCGTCGCGGGTGTCGGTAAGGATCTTGTGGATGGTGTTGGCCTGGGTGTGGGCATCGGCGAACTCACCTGCGGTCTTGCCGACGAACTCCTTGGTGACCTGAGCGTTCAAGCCGGCCCAGTCGGCCGCGTTGGCGGCTTTGTGCAACCCGTCCCGGGCCTGCTTCTTCAGCTGCGCGAGGTTGCGCACGAGCAGGCCCCAGTCGGTGACCGCTTCGTCGAGCGTGGCGAAGTTGCCGAAGCGCAGCGCGTCGAGATCCATAGGTGGTCGATTCTCCTGTTACGTCTCGGTGGTCGCGCCGCTACTTCTTCTGCTCGTACGCCGGGTTCTTCTTCCCCGGCTCGCCGACCCGCTCGTCGAACCCGGCGTCCAGGGTGTCGATGCTGCTCATCTGGCGTTGGATGTAGTGGTGGTCACCGGCGTGCACCTTCTTGGTGACCTGCATGTGGTTGGCGATGTGGGCGCACGCGTCCATGAGCGACTTCAGCTGTTCGTCCCACCGTTTCGCCACGTGCTTGAGCCCACCGCCCAGCGCGAAGCCCTGGCTACTCAGATCACCGGCCGCCTTGTCGCTGCTGGGGACGGCCACCCGGGCCTTGCCCCAGAGCTGGTCGTAGAGGCCGTGCGCCTGGCTGCCGATCTTCACCAGATCGCCGTTGCTCACCTTGAGATCGCCGGTCTGCCCGGGCAGGGTCGCGGAGCCGCCGCCCCCGGGGTCGAGCTGGTTCAGCTGCATTCCGGTGGCCTGACGCTGAACGGCATCCGCCTTCAGCTGCTCCCACTCGTCCCATGCCATGAAGAACCCTTCCCCCGCGCACCCGCTGTGTTCTGTCGCGCCCGGTGGGCGCCTCTGCTTCGAGCCAAGCTAGCAACTCGACCAGGTGTTCACGTCGGGCGCACTCCGATCCTTGGACGGTGGTGGTGACCATCTCGTGGAGGTTTCGGGAGCGGCGCTGCACGATGTCCTGCAGTCGAGCGGTTTGCTCGCCTTTGCTTCGTACGAAGACTCGGCGCGAGTCGACGTCTTACCGGCAGGCCGTTGATCCCTCGACCGCCTTGGTGTAGGCGACGAGCAGCTTCTCGATGGCGGTGGGGTCGTCGATGCCCGTGTCGCGGGTCTCGACCGCTGTGTAGAGGTCCTGCTCCGGGTGTTCCGACGTCTTGCAGGAAGGGACGGTCCTGCCGACGCCCGCCTGCCCGCTGTAGATGAAGCGTTCGTCTTCGGACATCGTTCCGTCCTTCGTGCCGGGGTACGCCGGCGATACCGCTGCCGTGGTCTTCCCCTCGCTCCACCAGCCCTGGGCGAGGCTGAGGACCAGCTTGCCGTCCACGGACAGGTTGCAGCGGACCGTTCCGCCGTTGGGCTTCTCGGTGGCCGTGGTGAGGGAGTCGCCGCCGGGCAGCACGGCCTTCACCAGCGCGGGGTCCACGGAGATCCCGCACAAGGAGCTGGGCACGGTGTACGCCTTCTCGGGCGGTTCACCGCCGGAGCACGCCGACAGGGTGGCGGCGAGAGCGACGGCGGCCGACAGGGAGAAGGCCCTGCCGGTGAACCGACGACGCCGAAGAGTTCCACGGGCAGACAACGCGAGAGGCCTCTCGGGAGGGTGGCAAGGACGGCTCCGACCGTATCCCGGTGGGCGTCCCTGCTTCCGGCCCGGCCGGCAACCCACTCGGTCGTCCCTGCTGGGCGCGGTGGTGTCCCCGCCCCCGGAACCGTCGGACCAAGCGTCCTGGCTACCATCCCCTGTGACCGAATCAGCCGAACCGCGTGCACCCCGCACCCACATACTCGCCGACCTCACGCCCCTGCGGACCTCCCCCGACTACCGGCGGCTCTGGTTCGGGAACACCGTGTCCTGGATCGGGCAGGGCATGACGGCGCTGGCGGTGTCGCTCCAGGTCTACGACATCACCGGGTCCGCGTTCTCGGTCGGGCTCATCGGGTTCTGCTCGCTCGTGCCGCTCGTCGTCTTCGGGCTCTACGGAGGGGCCGTCGCCGACACCGTCGACCGGCGCAAGCTCGGACTGTTCAGCGCCTTCGGGTCGTTCGGCCTCTCCCTCGTCCTGGTGGCGACGACCGTCGTGGACGTCGAGCACGTCGGCCCGCTGTACGCGATCGTCGCCCTCCAGGCCGTCTGCTTCGCCCTCAACGCGCCGGCCCGCTCCTCGATGATCGCGCGGCTGCTGCCGGCCGAACAACTGCCGGCCGCCAACGCGTTGACCACCATGACCAGCACGACGGGCATGCTCGTCGGACCGATGCTGGGCGGACTGATCGTCGGCTGGTGGGGCTACCGGGCCGCGTACACCGTGGACGCCGTCTGCTTCACCGCCTCCCTGTACGCGATGTGGCGGCTGCCCTCGATGCTGCCCGACCGCGAGGGCGGCGGGGCGGGCAAGCGGGCCTCCGTCCTGGACGGGCTGCGGTTCCTCGGAACCCGGCCCAACCTGCGGATGACCTTCTTCACCGACCTGTGCGCCATGGTCCTGGCCCACCCCCGCGCCCTCTTCCCGGCCGTCGCCGTCCTCTGGTACGGGGGCGACGCGCGGACCACCGGGCTGCTCGTCGCCGCCCCGGCCCTGGGCGCGCTGCTCGGCGGGGTGTTCTCCGGATGGCTCGGCCGCATCCGGCGGCACGGGCTGGCGATCCTGCTGGCCGTGGGCTCCTGGGGCGCGGCCGTCGCCGTCTTCGGGCTGACCCGCAACCTCTGGCTCGGGCTGCTGTTCCTGGCCCTCGCCGGGTGCGCCGACACCGTCTCCATGGTCTTCCGCAACACCATGCTCCAAGCGGCCGTGCCCGACGAACTGCGCGGCCGGCTCCAGGGCGTGTTCATCGTCGTCGTGGCGGGCGGGCCCCGGCTCGGCGACTTCCTGGCCGGGTCGGTGGCCGACCTCGCCACACCCGCGGTCGCCGTCACCGGCGGCGGCCTCCTGTGCGTGGCGGGGGTGGCCCTGCTCGCGCTGAAGTGGCGCGCCTTCGCCCGCTACGACGCCCGCGACCCGCAGCCCTGAGGGCACCCCCCTACGGCCGTGCGCACCTGCCCCCCACGGCCGCGCGGGAGTCCGCCCTACGGGCCCGGGAGCGGTCCCGTCGTACGGCCGCGTACGGGCTACTCCACGATCGAGCGGACGACGCCCAGCTCCAGCAGGTCCTGCGGACGCAGCCGCAACTGGTCGGCGGTGGCGCCGGTCTCCGAGGACGGACGCTTGAGGATCGCGGCGGCCAGTTCCGGGGCGATGACGGAGAAGTAACCGTCCGCCGTGACATGGGTGTTGCCCGGCGCCGCGAGTGCCAGCGCCCCGCCCGAGCCGCCTTCGCCGATCACCAGCGTCGTCACCGGCACCCGGGCCGCCGCGACCGCCGCGAAGGCGTCCGCGATGGCCGCGCCCGCCCCGGTCTGTTCCGCCTCGGCGTCATTGGCGGCGCCCGGGGTGTCGACCAGGGTCAGGACGGGGACGCCGAGGCGGTCCGCCAGCCGGATCGTCCGGGCCGCCGCGCGGTACCCGGCCGGGCGGGTGGGCGTCCCGCACTGGGCGACGTACGCCACGGGCAGCCCGTCCGCGCGCAGCCCGAAACCGCTCAGCAGGCCCGGGTCCGTGCCGCCGCAGCGGTCCCCGTGGAGGGGGAGCCGCACGGTGAGGTAGTCGGCCAGGTACGCCTCCGCGCGCGGCCGTCGAGCATCCCGCGCCCGCGCCACCGCCTCCCGCCCGGTCCGGGGGAGCCGCGCCGCCGACCGCTCGTGCGGCAGCGGCTCGGCTCCGGTCGCCGCCTCCGCGCCGGACGCCGCCAGCGCACGCGGTACCGGGGCGGCCGGGAGGGCTTCGTGCGGGCCGAGTACGCGCAGCCAGTGCTCCACCGCGGTGGCCAGCTCGTCGGCCGGGACGACCGCGTCCACCTGGCCCGCCGCGAACTGGCCCTCGGCCCCGTACGCGTACGGGTCGGCGTCCGGCGGCCGTACCCGGGAACCGGCGAAGCCGATCTGTGCGCCCGGCAGCGCCAGCACCACATCGGCGCCCGCGCCCACCGTGGCCCAGCCGCCGCCGGTCGTCGGGTCGCGGACCACCGCGATCTGCGGGAGCCCGGCCGCGCGCAGCCGGACGGAGGCGGCCGCCACCCGCTGGAGCTGGGTGAGGGCGATCATGCCCTCCTGCATCCGGCTGCCCCCGGTGGCGACCAGCGCGAGCAGGGGAAGCCGCCGGGTCAGGGCCAGCTCGTACGCGGCCGTCAGCCGGTCACCCGTCAGCCCGCCCAGCGAGCCGCCCAGGAAACCGAATTCGAAGGAGAGCAGGACGCAGGCGCGGTCCCCGACGGCCCCGGTGCCGTACACGACCGACTCTTCCTCGCCGGTCCGGGCCGTGGCACGTTCGCGCGCCGCGTCGTACCCCGCCCAGCCGAGCGGGCCGTCCGGCGGCTGGAAACGCGGCGCCGGACGGTGTTCGGTGAAGCCCGCCCCGCCGGTGAGCAGGGCGATCATCTCCCGGGCCGTCGCCGGGGCGGGGGTCTCGTCAGGCACGGAGCGACCTCTTCATGATCTTGCCCAGGTCGTTGCGGGGCAGGGCGTCCAGGTAGCGCACGGTGCGCGGGCGTTTGTGCGGGGCGAGCTGGGCGGCCACGTGGTCCGCCAACTCCTCGGGGGAGGGCGGAGAGTCGGGGGCCGAGGCGACCACCCAGGCCACCACCCGCTCGCCGAGGTCCGGGTCGGCCTCGCCGGTGACCGCCGCCTCCCGGACCCCGGGGTGGGCGAGGAGCGCGTTCTCGATCTCGCCCGCGCCGATCTTGTAGCCGCCGCTCTTGATCAGATCGGTGGCCTTGCGTCCGACGAGGGTGACGTAGCCGTCCTCGTCCACGGTGCCGACGTCGCCCGTACGGAAGTAGCCGTCCGCCGTGAGGGCGGCGGCGGTGGCGTCGGGCCGGTTGAGGTAACCGCTGAAGAGGTTCGGGCCCCGGACCTGGATCTCGCCGATCGCCCCGGGGGCGTCGAGCACCGTGCCGTCGTCCTCCACCAGGCGCAGCTCCACCCCGGCGAGCGGCGGGCCCACCGTTCCGGGACGCGGGGCCCCGTCCGCCCGGATTCCGGTGTTCATCAGGGTCTCCGTCATCCCGTACCGTTCGATCACCCGCCGCCCGGTCGCCGCCGCGATGCGTTCGTGGTCGTGCACGGGCAGCGCCGCCGACCCGGAGACCAGCAGCCGGGCCCCGGCCAGCGCCGCCGCCAGCACCTCGGCCGGCGCTCCGGGCGCCTCCGGGCCGGGGTCGCCCGCCGAGGGCGCCCGGTCCCTCCCGTCCAGCAGCTCCGCCAGCCGGTGGTACATCGTCGGCACCCCGAACAGCATGGTTCCGCCGGACCCCAGCTCCCGGGCGACGCCGTCCGGCGAGAACTTCCCCAGGTGGCGTACGGAACCGCCGCGCCGCAGCGGGCCTAGCACGCCCAGGATCAGCCCGTGCACGTGGAACAGCGGAAGCGCGTGGACCAGGACGTCGTCGCCGGTCCATCCCCAGGCGTCCTCCAACGCGTCCAGGGAGGCGGCGACGGCCCGGCGGGGCAGGACCGCCCCCTTCGGCGGCCCGGTGGTGCCGGAGGTGTAGACGATGAGGGCGGCCGCCTCGGGGCGGGCCTCCTCGCCCTCGTGCCCCTCTCCGGCTTCGGCCGTCGCCGCCGCCCGGGCGTCCACCGTCACCCGCCGCAGCTTCGCCAGCGCGGGCGGCAGCGCGTCGTCCGGGCCCGCCAGCACGGCCGTGGGCGCGCTGTCGGCCAGGATGTGCGCCAACTCGCGTTCTCCGGTACGGGGGTTGAGCGGAACCGCCGGGACTCCGGCGCGCAGGGCGGCCACCACCGCGAGCACCGTCTCCGCCGTCGGGGTGGCCCAGACGGCGACCCGGCCCGCGTCCGCGATACGGGCGGCGAGCGCGGCGGACGCCTCGGCCAGCCGGCCGTAGGTCAGGGAGAGGTCGCCGAAGCGGACGGCCTCCCGCGCGGCCGCCGGGCCGGTGGGGGAGTGGAGCGCGGGGAGCAGGAGGGAGGTCACGCCGGGAAGCCTAGGCCGTCGCACCGGTTCCCGTACGGCCTCCGGAGCCCATGAGGGGAGCGTCACGCAGCCGGTCCGTGCCCGACCCGCCCGCCCGTGTTCGGCGGAACCGGACACGGGCCCCGGGGCGCCCGGCGGACCGCCGGCCTGCGCCGACCGGGCGACCGAACGTCCCCCGGCCGGTATCGCCATAAGCTGGGACAATTGACCTATGGATCGGCTGGACAGGGAAATCCTCGGCATTCTCCAGGAGGACGCCCGCATCTCGTACCGGGATCTGGGCGTACGCGTGGGGCTCAGCGCCAACGCGGCGGGCGACCGGGTCCGCCGGATGCGCCGCGACGGCGTCATCCGCGGCTTCACCGTGATCGTCGACCCGGCCGCCGACACCCGTTCGGGCCTGGTGGCCTTCATCGATGTGACGCTGCGACTCGACACGACGAACGAGGAGTTCGAGCGGTCGGTGCTGGTGCTGCCCGGCATCACCGAGGTGGTGCACCTGACGGGCGGCCACGACTACCTCGTGCGGGCCACCGCCGCCGACCCGGGGGCGCTGGACACTCTGCTGCGCCGCCTGAAACGGGAGGCGGGCGTCGCCCACACCACCACCCGGATCGCCCTGCGCGCGGCCCCGAAGCACTGAGTGCCCGCAGGACCAGCGCCCGAACGTCACCGGCCCGGGGCCTGAACGTCACCGGTCCGGAGCCGGAGCCGGAGTCTCACCGGGGCCGGAGCCGGAGCCTCACCGGCCCCGGAGCCTGAACGTCACCGGTCCCGGAGCGCCGAGCGCGCTCCGCGCGGGGGCCGCGCGGGTGCGGTCGCCACCGGAGCGCGCTGAGCCGCCGGGCCCTACCGCCCCGGTCGGAGCGGGGACTGCCAGGTCACCGTCGTCGGTCGGCCGTCCTCGCCGCGCCCGTCGTCCGCGACCATCAGCCGTACCCCCTCCCGCCCGTCCGGCAGCCGGACCGTGGCGTCCACCTCCACCTCGATGGCCGACACCCCGGGCCTGCGGTGCGCGGCGGCCAGCGCCCCGCGCAGGGCGGCCAGCAGCTCCCGGCCCGTCTCCTCGTCCACCAGCGCGTCCACCGCCCCGGCGAACCGCACCGACGGCGGGAAGCCGAGCAGTGCCGCCGCGCCCCCGGTCTCCCGCAGCACCCGGCCCCGGAAGGTGGCCGGGGCCTCGGCGGGCGGCTGCTGGAGGGCGAAGATCGCGGTGCGGACCTCCTGGATCGTGGAGTCCAGTTCGTCCACCGCCCGGCCCAGCAGATCACCCGCCCCGGCCCCCGCGTCCGCCTCGGCCTCCGGCCCCGCCCCGGCACCGGAGCCGGCGTCGCCCGCCCCCGTTCCACGTCCCGCATCCGCCTCGGCCCCCGCCCCCGTTCCATGTCCCGCATCCGCCTCGGCCCCCGCGCCGCCCGCCCCCGCGGCGGCCCTGCGGCGGGTCGACTCCAGCATCATCTCGGTGGCGAAGAGCCGCTGGACCACCAGATCGTGCAGGTCGCGGGCGATCCGGTCGCGGTCCTCGTACACCGCGAGCTGTTCCCGGTCGGCCTGCGCGTCCGCCAGGACCAGGGCGAGGGCCGCCTGCGAGGCGAACTGGGTCGCCAGCAGCCGGTCCAGATCCGTGTAGGGGCGCTCGCCGCGCCGCCGGGGCAGAGCGAGCGTGCCGATGAGCCGTCCGCCGCTCTGCAGCGGCAGCATCATGCTCGGCCCGAAGCGGGAACGTACGCCGGTGGTCATCCGGGGGTCGGTGGCCGAGTCGTCGATGAAGACCGGTTCGCCGCCGAGCAACTGGACCAGCACGGGGGAACCGGGCTCGATCACCGTGCCGACGATGCCCGCCGGGTCGTCCCGGGTGGAGGCGGTCACGATCTCCATGCCGCCCTCCTCGGTGGGCTGGAGGATCACCCCGGCAGAGGCGTCCGCCAGCACCCGGGCCCGTTCGGCCACCGTCATCAACGCGTCGGCCGCGTCGGTGCCGGTCAGCAGGGCGGTGGTGACGGCCGCCGCCCCCGTGATCCACCGCTCGCGCTGTCGGGCCGCCGCGTACAGCCGGGCGTTGCCGATCGCGATGCCCGCCTGGGCGGCCAGGGCCCGCAGCAGGGCCAGGTCGATGTCGGTGAACGGGCCGGACGGCTTGCCGGAGAGGTGGAGCCGGCCGAACTCCTCGGTGTGCACGAGGATCGGGGCCCGCAGGAGGTCCCGCCCCGCCGGAAGGCCGGGGGAGTGGTCCGGGGCGGGGCCCGCAGCGGGGTGCGGGGAGATTTCCGGCCCGGAGCCCGGGGCGGGGCCCGCAGCGGGGTGCGGGGAGATTTCCGGCCCGGAGCCCGGGGCGGGGCGTGCGGCGCCGGGCGGCGGGGTGTGCGGGGCGGGGTCGGCTGCGGAGTCCGGGCGGGGCGTCCCGATCGCGGCGGGCGCCGGAGCCGGGGTGGCTGCGGGGGCGTCGGGGAAGAGGTCGAGGCGCCGCCGTTCCGCCTCCGTCATTCCGGCGGTGTACAGGGCCTCGACCCGGTCCCGGTCGGGGTCCAGCACCCCGAGCGCCCCCCGGCGGGCCCCGGTCAGCGCGGTGGCGGTGTCCACGATCTGCTGGAGGGTGGAGCCCAGCTCCAGATCGCTGCCGACGTCGAGTACCGCCTCCAGCAGCATCGGCAGCCGCCCGGCGGCGTCCGCGCCGGGCTCGTCCCCACCGGGCTCGCCGCGCTCGGGCTCCACGGTCCCCTTCATCCGTACCGTCCGTGCTGTCCGTACCGGTCGTGTCGCGCGGGCCGTCCCGGCCGCCGGCCCCGCCACCCGGCCCGTGCCGGCCGGCTCACCCCGCCAGCGGGTTGAGGACCATCGGCTGGACCTTGCCGTCCAGCATCGCCCCCAGCCCGAGCACCGAGCAGGCGTCCGGCCGCTCGGCGATGTGCACCGGCATCCCGGTCGCGTCGCGCAGCATCTGGTCGAGGCCAGGCAGCAGCGCGCTGCCGCCCACCATCATGATCCCGCGGTCCGCCAGGTCGGCCACCAGGTCCGGCGGGCACTCGCGGAGCACCTTGCCGACCCCGTCGAGCACCGCCGTGAGCGGGGTGTGGATGGCCTGCCGTACGGCGGCGGTGTCGACCTGCACCGACCGGGCCAGCCCCGTCGCCACGTCGCGGCCGTGGATCTCGGTGAGGGCGGGGCCGGTGAGCTGGAGGCCGTTGCCGTGCAGGGTCACCTGGAGCGGGCGCACCGACTGGCTCGGCAGCAGCAGCTGGTGGTGCTGGCGCAGGTGCTGGATGATCGCCTCGTCGATCGCGTTGCCGCCCACCGGGATGCGTACGGCGGTCACGATCGAGCCGAGCGAGAGCACGGCGATCTGGGTGGTGGCGGCCCCGCACACCATGATCATGGTGGCGGTCGGCTGCTCGACCGGCAGGCCGCAGCCCACGGCCGCCGCGATCAGGGTGTCCACCAGCTCGACCCGGCGGGCGCCGAGGCCGACCAGCGTCTCCACCGTCGCCCGCTGGGCCAGCGGATCGGCCTCGTGCGGGGTGCAGGCGGCGGCGCGCAGCCGGGGCTTGCGACGCAGTTGGCGGCGGAGCTTGTCGCCCAGAAGATGGCGCAGCATCCGCTGGGCCATCTCGATGTCGACGACCGTGCCGCCGGAGACCGGGCGGGCCACCCGGATGTAGTCGGGGGTGCGGCCGGTCATCTGCTCGGCGAGCGCGCCGACGGCGATGAGGGAGCCGGTACGGGTGTTGACGGCGGCGACGCTCGGTTCGTCCACGACGAGCCCGAGCCCCTTGATGTACACCCGGGTCCTCGCGGCCCCGAGGTCGACGGCGACATGGCAACGCTGCAACTGCTCAAGGCTGACGGTCACGGCGATTCTCCCGAGCGCGCGGACGGTGGCACCGGCGGGCAGCCGGTCTCTCCTTGCATGGTCGCGCCGTCCGGGCCGTCGCGCGCGTTGGGCTGCGCCGTAAGAGGAGGGGAGCTGACGGGCGATCAGCTTCCCTTCCGCTCACTCCGCAAGCAGCCGCCGGGACCGGCCCCGGGGGAGCTCCGCGACCCGTTCCCGGCCGGACGCCGGGCCGGTGGCCACCGGCGACCGGGCCGTCCGGCGGAGCGGGGCGGGCTGGAGCGGCAGGGGGGCGGGAGGGGTCATGCGGCCCGTCCTTCCGCATGTCAGGCGTATCGGACCGGCCGTCACCGGAATTCGATCTTCCTCACACAATCCTCACCTGGGTGGCTTCCCCGGTCGTTCCGCGGCCGCCTAGTCTGCGGGCGCCATGGATTACTGCCACCCGTGCCGACGGCATCTCAACGGGGCCCTGGCCTGCGCCGGGTGCGGAACGCCGGCCCAGGCGCTGTCCCCCTATGTCATGCCCGAACCCGTCGGCCCCGCGCCGGACGGGGGGTACGGGACGGCCTCCCCCTCCGGCGCGCGCGACGGCGGGGCAGGGGCCGTCCGTACCGGTGCCCGGCGGCGGGCGGCGCGCACCGGGCGCCGCCGACGCGGTCGGGCCGTGCTGCTCGGGGCCCTCGGGCTGCTGCTCGCGGCGGGCGCGGTGGCCCTGGCGGAGCTGGCCGGGGAGCCCGAGCGGGACGACACCGCCGCCGACTTCGTACGCGAGGCCCCGGGCGGCCCCACCGAGGCGCCGCCCGCAGAGTCCTCCACCGCCGCCCCCCGCCATCCCGGCCCCGCCGCCTCCCGGGCCGGGACGGCCACGGACCCCGGCCCGGACGCCTCACCCGCCGAGGGCCGCGGCGGACGCCCTCCGGAGCCGGTGGACACCTCGAACCCCGAAACCCCGGCGCCGGACAGGTCCACCGCCTCCCCGTCCGACGAGCCGGCCCCGTCCGGCACGCCCGACGGCCCGTCCACCGCTCCGCCGGGGCCGGGCGGGCCGGAGCAGTCGACGACCGCTCCCGCGCCCCCGCCGCCCCCGGCCGAGCCGACGCCCACCCCGACGCCGTCCCCGAGCTGCACCCGCTTCCTGTGGTGGTGCACGTAGAGGGAGCGGCGCTTCCTGTGGCGGTGCGCGGAGGGGGAGCGGCGCGGGTGGAGCACGCCCGGCGAGCGGCCTCCCCGCTGGGATCGCACCGCTGAGCGGCCTCCCCGCCGGGATCGCGCCGTTAAGCGGCGGCCTCCTCGCCCAGCATCCGGCGCAGCAGGTCCCGGAGCATCGTGCGCTCCGCGTCCGAGAGGCCGGCCAGCGGCTCCCGGGCGAAGTCCAGCGCGTCCCGCAGCTCCCGCGCCGTGCGGCGGCCCTCGTCCGTCGCGGCGGCCAGCTTCACCCGCCGGTCGGCCGGATCGGGCCGGCGCTCGACCAGGCCGCGCGCCTCCAGCCGGTCGATGATGCCGGTGACGTTCGACGGCTCGCACTTCAGCCTGACCGCGATCTTCCGCATCGGCAGCGGAGCGAGGGAGAGCAGCCCGAGGACCCGCGCCTGCGCGCCGGTGAGGGTGTGCTCGGCGGCGGCCCGGTCGTACTCCTCGTGGTAGCGCGCCACCACGGCGCCGATGAGTTCGACGACCTCAAGGGTCAGGGGGTCTGTGCGAGTGGCCATGGACGACAGCGTACCGATTTGCTTGACATCATGAAATATTCAGGAGCATGGTTGTTTCATGTCATGAAGCTTTTCGCGCCGACGAGCGCGGAGGCTCACCCCCGTAGGACATTGAGGAGAACCCGAGCCCATGTCTGCAGCACTTCCCACGTCCAGCCGCGAATGGCACCTCGTCGCCCGTCCCCACGGGTGGCCCCGGGCCGATGACTTCGCGCTGCGTGAGGTCGCGGTGGCCGCTCCGGCCGAAGGCCGCATCCTCGTCCGCAACAAGTACTTCTCCGTCGACCCGTACATGCGCGGCCGGATGAACGACGTGAAGTCGTACACCCCGCCCTTCAAGCTCGACCACCCGATGGACGGCGGCGCGGTCGGCGAGGTCATCGCCTCGGAGGCCGAGGGCTTCGCCGTGGGCGACCACGTCCTGCACGGCCTCGGCTGGCGCGAGATCGCCGACGTGCCCGCCAAGCACGCGGTCAAGGTCGACCCCGACCTCGCCCCGCTCTCCGCCTACCTCGGCGTGCTCGGCATGACCGGACTCACCGCCTACGCCGGCCTGTTCGACGTCGCCTCCTTCAAGGAGGGCGACGCGGTCTTCGTCTCCGGCGCGGCCGGGGCCGTGGGCAGCCAGGTCGGCCAGATGGCGAAGCTCAAGGGCGCCTCCCGGGTCATCGGCTCCGCCGGCTCCGACGAGAAGGTCAAGCTCCTCACCGAGGAGTACGGCTTCGACGCCGCGTTCAACTACAAGAACGGGCCCGTCCGCGACCAGCTCAAGGAAGCCGCCCCCGACGGCATCGACGTCTACTTCGACAACGTCGGCGGCGACCACCTCGAAGCCGCGATCTCCTCGTTCAACGTGCACGGCCGCGCCACCATCTGCGGCATGATCGCTCAGTACAACTCCACCGAGCCGACCCCCGGCCCGAGCAACATGGCGCTGATCATCGGCAAGCGGCTGCGCCTGCAGGGCATGCTCGTCGGCGACCACGCCGACCTCCAGCCGCAGTTCGTCCAGGACGTCGCCGGCTGGCTGGCCTCGGGCGAGCTGAAGTACCAGGAGACGAAGGTCGAGGGCATCGAGAAGGGCTTCGACGCCTTCATGGGCCTGCTGCGCGGCGAGAACACCGGCAAGATGATCGTTTCCCTGGCCTGACCCCGCCTCCGACCGCGGTCACCCGTTAGGCTCGTGTCCAGGCCGTCGCGATCGTGGGCGCGAGTCGCGGCGCACCAACCGGAGGAATGTTCACACCATGACCATCCAGAAGATCGACGTCGCCTACACCGCCGCCGCCACCGCCGAGAACGGCCGCGACGGCCGGGTCTCCTCCGACGACGGTCAGCTCGACGTCGTCGTGAACCCGCCGAAGGCCATGGGCGGCAGCGGGGCGGGCACCAACCCGGAGCAGCTCTTCGCGGCGGGCTACAGCGCCTGCTTCCAGGGCGCGCTGGGCGTCGTCGCCCGCCAGGAGAAGGCCGACGTCTCCGGCTCGACCGTGACCGCCTCGGTCTCGATCGGCAAGACGGAGGCCGGCGGCTTCGGCCTGGAGGTCGCGATCAGCGCCTCCATCCCGAACGTCGACGCCGCCACCGCTCAGGCGCTCGTCGAGAAGGCCCACCAGGTCTGCCCGTACTCGAACGCCACCCGCGGCAACATCAAGGTCGAGCTCTCGGTCGTCTGACCGGTCACGGCTTCCACGAGGACCGCACCCCGCCCCGGGGTGCGGTCCTCGCACGTTTCCGCACGCCAGTACGCTGACGCCCATGAGCGATCTCGGGGCGGGTTTCGGTTACTTGGTGAAGGGGCAGCGCTGGGTTGCCCGGCACGGGCGGTGGTTCGGATTCGGTCTGCTGCCCGGACTGGTCACCCTCGTCGTCTACGCCGGAGCCCTGGTCGGCCTCGGTTACGGGGCCGACGACCTCGTCGGCTGGGCGACCCCGTTCGCCGACGACTGGTCCTCCCCCTGGCAGGGGATGCTGCGCACCGGACTGACCGCGCTCGTCTTCGTCTTCGGCCTGTTCCTCGCGGTCATCACCTTCACCGCCGTCACCCTGCTGGTCGGCCAGCCCTTCTACGAATCGCTCTCCGAGGAGGTCGACCGCAGCGAGGGCGGCGACGTCCCCGAGTCCGGACTGCCGTTCTGGCGCGAACTGTGGATCTCCGCCCGCGACTCCGTCCGCATCCTGCTGCGCGTCGCCCTCTACGGGATCGTCCTCTTCGCCTGCGGTTTCATCCCCGTCATCGGCCAGACCGCGGTCCCCGCGATCGGCTTCTGCGTCTCCGGCTACTTCCTCGCCGAGGAGCTGACCGCCGTCGCCCTCCAGCGCAGGGGCATGGTCCTCAAGGACCGCCTCGCCCTGCTGCGGGGCCGCCGGATGCTGGTCCTCGGCTTCGGCGTCCCGCTGACCCTCGCCTTCCTCATCCCGGTCGTCGCGGTGTTCCTGATGCCCGGAGCCGTCGCCGGGGCCACCCTCCTCGCCCGCGACCTGGTCGGCCCCGCCCCGGCCCCGGCCCCGGACACGGAGCCCGGCGTCGGGCCCGGCACCGCCGGCGACGACGCCGGCGCACCGGCCCCCCGACCGTGGTCCGCGTGACCGAGCTGCTGGCGGTCGCCGCCATCACCGTCCTCGCGGTCGTCTCCCCGGGCGCCGACTTCGCCATGGTCGTCCGCAACAGCTACCTGTACGGGCGCACCACCGGCGTCCTCGCGGCGACCGGCGTCGCGGCGGGCGTCCTGGTCCACGTCACGTACACGATGCTCGGCGTCGGGCTGCTCATCGCCTCCTCGACCGCCCTGTTCACCGCGGTCAAGCTGGCGGGCGCCGCGTACCTGATCTACATCGGGGTGCGCACCTTCCTGGCCCGCGCCGACCTCGACGTCGATCTGACGGACCGGCCGGGGCTCTCCCCCTTCGGGGCGCTGCGCAGCGGGTTCCTGACCAACGCCCTCAACCCGAAGACGACCCTGTTCGTCGTCGCCACCTTCACCCAGGTCGTCGGCCCCGGTACCGCGCTCTGGCAGCAGGCGGGGTACGGCCTGTTCATGTCGGCCGCCCACCTCGGCTGGTTCTCCCTGGTCGCCCTGTTCTTCTCGCACTCCCGGCTGCGCGGCGCGATGCTGCGCCGCCAGAAGGCCCTGAACCGTTCGATCGGCTCGGTCCTCGTCGGCCTCGGCGTCACGCTCGGCCTGGCCCGCTGACCGGAGCGCCGCCGGAAGCGCCTCAGCGCACCGAGAACGCGTACTCGGTGCGCTGAGGCGGAAGCCGCGGCCGGGAGCCGTCCCGGCCCGGCGCCTCCACCGACCGCGCGATCGCCCCGCAGGTGAGGACGCGTACGCGGGCCCCGTCCCGCTCCGGCGTCCACCGGGCGGCCGGGCGAACCGTCCGCGAGGGCGCCGACGCCTTCCGTCCGTACCGCCGGGTCCGTGGTCCGTACCGCTTGCCCCGGTCACCGGCCCTGCGCGGGCGGCTCCGCGGCCGTGACGGTGCGGTAGGCGATCTCCGCCAGCCGGGCCTGGCCGTCCCGGCTCGGGTGGAACCAGTCCCACGGGCTCAGCTGCGTGCCGGTGAACCGGTAGGCGAACACCGCCCCGCCGTCGTAGCGGCAGTAGCGGTCCTTCGCGCACACGTCCCGCAGCACCTCGTTGTACGCCACCACCCGGTCCTGCACCGCGTCCCGCCGGGCGACCGCCGCCGGGCCCAGGTCGTCCGCGTCGGCCAGCATCGACCGGCAGATCCCGAGCCGCCAGATCTTCTTGCCCAGCTCGCTCGTCCGCCCCGTCGACCAGAGCCGCTTCAGGTCGGGCACGCTGGAGACGTACACCCGCGCCTTCGGCGCCCCGGCCCGCAGCTGCCGCATCGACGCCTCGAAGTACGTACGGAAATCGGCCACCGGCGTCATCAGCCGCACCGAGTCCCGGCACGCGTCGTTCGCGCCCGTCATCACCGTCACCAGCTCCGGCCGCTCCTTCGCCGCCCGTGCCATCTGCTCGGGCAGCTGCACCATCCGGGAGCCCGACACCGCGTGGTTCCAGCTTCGCTCCGCCGCCTTCGACGGGCCGAGCAGCCGGACCGCGAGGGAGCGCACCGAGGCGTCCGTACCGGTCGCCCACGACACCTCCGGGCAGTCGGCCAGCACCGAGCAGGCGTCGAAGCCCCGGGTGATCGAGTCGCCGACCGCCGCGATCGACCGGGGGCGGGGGTTCCAGTCCGGAGTGGGGGAGGGGGACGGCGACGCGGCGCGCGAGGAGGCCGGGGCGTTCCCCGACACGCCGTTCTCCGCGCCGCCGCCGCTACATCCGGCCAAGGCTGCCGTGCCGAGGCACGCGAGCGCCGTCAACGCGGCGGCAGCGGTACGCGTTCGTGGGCGTGTCGCACGCTCCGGCATCGTTCGGACCCCCTCCGGCCACCCCGTGGCGTATGCCTCTGGACATGCCCCTGGCACGCGCACGGTCCCCAGGTCGGGGGTGTGCGCGCCCTGCCGGGTGAAACCCGGCGGAACAGGGGCCCGAGACCGACCGTACGTCACACGGACGGCCCCGGCGCACGGTAGCTTTTCCCCGTCGAACCAGTGGCGTCCCGCCCGCCCGCGTGCACCGGGGTGGCTCCGGTACATTACATCCCGTCACATACTGTCCCTTTTCAGGAGATTAACTCCCGATGCTGTTTACTGATGACAACCTCGGGGTTCGGCCGAAAAGAGGCGGTCCGGACGCGAGGCCGTTGGGGAAGGCGTACTTCGTCCCACACGGGAGGTTCCGGTGACGACACGTGGAGTCCTGTACGTTCACTCCGCACCACGCGCGCTGTGCCCACACGTCGAGTGGGCAGTGGGGGGCGTCCTCGGTGTGCGGGTGCAGTTGGACTGGATCAGGCAGCCGGCCGCGCCCGGCACCTGGCGGTCCGAATTCTCCTGGCAGGGCCGCGTCGGCACCGCCTCGCAGCTCGCCTCCGCCCTGCGCGGCTGGGACCTGCTGCGCTTCGAGGTGACGGCCGAGCCGTGCGCCACCGCCGAGGGCGAGCGCTACAGCTCCACCCCCGGCCTCGGCATCTTCCACGCCGTCACCGGCCTGCACGGCGACATCCTGGTCCCCGAGGACCGGCTGCGGGCCGCCCTGGCGCGCTCGGTGCGCGGCGAGAGCGACCTGGAGACGGAGATCTCCTCCCTGCTCGGCAAGCCGTGGGACGACGAGCTGGAGTCCTTCCGCCACGCCGGCGAGGGCGCGCCCGTCCGCTGGCTCCACCAAGTGGTGTGATTCCCCCCGGGGCCTGCCCCGGCCTCCACCAGGTGGTGTGCCCCCTCCCGGCGCCCGCCCCGGCCCGATCGCATGACGAAGCCCGCCTCCCGGGAACCGGGAAGCGGGCTTCAGCCGTAAAGCGGGGGTCACACGGACCGGAAGGCCAGCACCACGTTGTGGCCGCCGAACCCGAACGAGTTGTTGATCGCCGCGATCGGGCCCTCGGGCAGCGCCCGGGGCTCGCCGCGCACGATGTCCGCGTCGATCTCCGCGTCCAGGTCCTCGACGTTGATGGTCGGGGGGGCCGTGCGGTGGTGCAGCGCGAGGACGGTGGCCACCGTCTCGATGCCGCCCGCGCCGCCCAGCAGGTGGCCCGTCATCGACTTCGTCGCGGAGATCGCGACGTGGTCCAGGTCCTCGCCCAGCACCTTGCGCAGCGCCTTGATCTCCGCGATGTCGCCCTGCGGCGTCGAGGTGGCGTGCGCGTTGAGGTGGACCACCTCGGACGGCTTGAGGTCGCTGGAGTCCAGCAGGTTCTGCATCGCGGCGGCGATGCCCCGCCCGGACGGCTCGGGCTGCGCGATGTGGTGGGCGTCGGCCGACAGGCCCTGGCCCAGCACCTCGCAGTAGACCTTCGCGCCACGCTTGGCGGCGTGGTCGGCGGACTCCAGGACGACGACGCCCGCGCCCTCGCCGAGGACGAACCCGTCCCGGCCGGTGTCGTACGGACGCGACGCCTTCTCGGGCTCGTCGTTGCTCTTGGACATCGCCATCATGTTGGCGAACGCGGCGATCGGCAGCGGGTGGATCGCCGCCTCCGTGCCACCGGCGACGACCACGTCGGCCCGGCCGGTGCGGATCATCTCGACGGCGTACCCGATCGCCTCCGCGCCCGAGGCGCAGGCGGAGACGGGCGTGTGGACGCCGGCCTGGGCGTTGACCTCCAGGCCGACGTTGGCCGCCGGGCCGTTGGGCATGAGCATGGGAACGGTGTGCGGTGAGACGCGGCGTACGCCCTTCTCCTTGAGCACGTCGTACTGGTCGAGCAGGGTGATCACGCCGCCGATGCCGGAGGCGATGACCGAGCCGAGGCGCTCGGGGGCGATGGACTCGTCCTCGCCGGCCTTGGCGGTGAAGCCCGCGTCCGCCCACGCCTCGCGGGCCGCGATCAGCGCGAACTGCGCGGAGCGGTCCAGCTTGCGGGCCAGCGGGCGGGGGAGTACGTCGCCCGGGTCGACGGCCGCGAGGGCGGCGATCCGGACGGGCAGTTCGGCGAAGCGCTCGCCTTCGAGAGGCTTGACGCCGGACCGGCCGGCCATCAGACCTTCCCAGGTCGATGCGGAGTCGCCACCCAGCGGAGTGGTTGCGCCGATACCGGTGACGACCACGGTGCGATTGGTCGAGTTCACTGGAAAATCTTCTCCACGTGTAGAGGGTCGTGAATCAGCGGCGCCACCGCCGGGTGGCGACACAGCCGGGCTGGGGTCAGCCCTGGTGCTTCAGGATGTAGTCGGCGGCGTCGCCGACCGTCTTGAGGTTCTTGACGTCCTCGTCGGGGATCTTGACGTCGAAGCGCTCCTCGGCGGCGACGACGACCTCGACCATGGACAGCGAGTCGACGTCCAGGTCGTCGGTGAAGGACTTGTCCAGCTGGACGTCCTCGACCGGGATACCGGCGATCTCGTTGACGATCTCGGCGAGACCGGTGACGATCTCTTCCTGCGTGGCGGCCATCTTGGCGCTCCTTCGGTGGGTTTGTTCGGTGTACGTGCGCACGGGCCAAAAGGTCCGGTGTGCCTAGGGGAGGGTAACGACCGTCGCGGCGTAGACGAGACCCGCCCCGAAGCCGATGACGAGCGCGGTGTCGCCGCTCTTCGCCTGACCGGTCGCCAGGAGCCGCTCCATCGCGAGCGGGATCGAGGCGGCGGACGTGTTGCCGGTGGACTCGATGTCACGGGCGACCGTGACGTGTTCCGGCAGTTTCAGGGTCTTCACCATCGAGTCGATGATCCGCATGTTGGCCTGGTGCGGGATGAAGACGTCCAGGTCCTCCGGGGAGATCCCGGCCGCGTCCAGCGCCTGCTGGGCGACCTTCGCCATCTCGAAGACGGCCCAGCGGAAGACCGCCTGGCCCTCCTGCGTGATGGCGGGGAACTTGATCTCGCCCTTGGAGTCGAGCGGCAGCGTGGAGACGTCGCCGACGTGCAGGTCGTTCCAGGCCACCGTCTGCTTGATGGTCTCGGACTTGTCGCCCTCGGAGCCCCACACGGTCGGGCCGATGGCCGGTTCCTGGGAGGGGCCGACGACGACCGCGCCCGCACCGTCGCCGAACAGGAAGGCCGTCGCGCGGTCCTCCAGGTCGGTCAGGTCGCTGAGCCGCTCCACGCCGATGACCAGGACGTACTCCGCCGAACCCTCGACGATCATGCCCTTGGCGAGGGTCAGGCCGTAGCCGAAGCCCGCGCAGCCGGCGGAGATGTCGAAGGCGGCGGGCCTGCCCGCGCCGATCTTGTGCGCGATCTCGGTCGCCACGGCCGGGGTCTGCTTGAAGTGCGAGACGGTCGAGACGACGACCGCGCCGATTCGGTCGGGGTCGATTCCCGCGTCGGCGATGGCCTTGCCGGACGCCTCGATCGACATCGCGGCCACGGTCTCCTCGTCGGAGGCCCAGTGGCGGGTGACGATGCCGGAGCGGGAGCGGATCCACTCGTCGGACGAGTCGATCGTCTCGAGGATCACCTCGTTCGGCACGACCCGGGTCGGGCGGTAGCCGCCGACACCGATGATCCGCGCGTACGGGGCGCCCTTGCTGGGCTTGATCTTCGACATGCTCGCTCCTTAGACGCCCGCGTGCTCGGAGATGAGCGCGCGGGCCGCGTCGAGGTCGTCGGGGGTCTTGAGCGCCAGCGTCCGTACGCCGGGCAGCGCCCGCTTGGCGAGGCCGGTCAGCGTGCCGCCCGGGCTCAGCTCGACGAGTGCGGTGACGCCCAGGGACTGGAAGGTCTCCATGCACAGGTCCCAGCGGACCGGGTTGGCGACCTGCCCGACCAGCCGGGCGACGACCTCGGTGCCGGTGGCCACGGTGTGGCCGTCGGCGTTGGAAACGTAACGCACGGTCGGGTCGGAGACCGTCAGATCCCCGACCGCCGCGCGCAGCTTCTCCACGGCCGGAGCCATGTGGTGCGTGTGGAACGCGCCGGCCACCTTCAGCGGAACGATCCGCCTGACGCCCTCGGGCTTGTCGGCCTCCAGGGCGGCGAGCTGGGCGGCGGTGCCGGCGGCGACGATCTGGCCGCCGCCGTTGACGTTGGCCGGGGTCAGCCCCAGCTTCTCCAGGTGGGGGACCGTGACGGCCGGGTCGCCGCCGAGGAGGGCGGCCATCCCGGTCTCGGTGACGGCGGCGGCCTCGGCCATGCCGAGCCCCCGGGTCCGGACGAAGCGCAGCGCGGCCTCGTCGTCGATGACGCCGGCGAGCGCGGCGGCGGTGATCTCACCGACGCTGTGGCCCGCGACGACGTCCGGGGCGGCGGCGTCCAGAGCGGACGCCGAGAGCAGTCCGGCAGCCACCAGGAGCGGCTGCGCCACGGCCGTGTCGCGGATCTCGTCCGCGTCGGCCTTCGTGCCGTAGTGGGCAAGGTCGAGCCCGATGGCGTCGGACCAGGCCGCGATGCGGTCGGCGGCACCGGGGAGGTCGAGCCAGGGAGTCAGGAAGCCGGGCGTCTGAGCGCCTTGGCCGGGAGCGACGAGTACGAGCACCCTCACACTCTCTCTTGTGGACGGCCCGGTACGCCCGTGGGGACAGGGACGAAGAACCGTCAGGGGAATTGTTGAAGTCCGACAAAAGTCTAGGACTGAGGATCGGCTGCGGCCAAGCGCCCCAGGATGAGGGCGATCCGCAGCGTGAAGGCGGAGCGCACATCGGAGGGTGACCAACCGGTGACGTCCGTCACACGTCGCAGCCGGTAGCGCACGGTGTTGGGGTGTACGAAGAGCATCCGGGCGGCGCCCTCCAGACTGCTCGCCTGCTCCAGATAGACGCTCAGCGTTTCCAGCAGGGCCGACCCGGCTTCCTCCAGCGGTCTGTAGATCTCCTCCACCAGCTGGTCGCGCGCAGCGGGGTCTCCGGCCATCGCGCGTTCCGGGAGGAGATCGTCCGCCAGCACCGGGCGCGGCGCGTCCTGCCACGCAGCGCACGCCTTCAGCCCGGCCGCCGCCGCCTGCGCGGACCGGGTGGCCGCGAGGAGGTCCGGCACGACGGGACCGGCGACGACCGGCCCGGCCGCGTACGGGCCGATCAGGCCCTTCGCCACCTGGAGAGGGTTGTCGCTGCCGCCCGCGATGACCACGAGCCGGTGGCCGAGGACGCCGGTGAGGACCTGGAGCTTGGCGTGCCGGGCGGCGCGCCGGATCGCCTCGACGGTCAGCTCGCTGTCCCCGTCCGGCGCGGTGCCGAGGACGACACACACGTGCTCGGGCGAGTTCCAGCCGAGCGCGGCGGCCCGGGAGACGGCCCCCTCGTCGGCCTCGCCGGAGAGCACCGCGTTCACCACCAGGGACTCCAGCCGGGCGTCCCAGGCGCCGCGGGCCTCGGCGGCCTGCGCGTAGACCTGGGCGGTGGCGAAGGCGATCTCGCGCGCGTAGACGAGCAGCGCCTCCCGCAGCACCGACTCGTCGCCGGGGGCGGCCACCTCGTCGATCGCGGCCTCCATGACCTCGATCGTGGTGCGCACCATCTCCACGGTCTGCCGCAGGGTGATGGCCCGGGTCAGTTCGCGCGGGGCGGTGCCGAACACGTCGGTCGAGATGGCCTGCGGGGTCTCGGGATGCCGGAACCACTCGGTGAACGCGGCGATACCGGCCTGGGCGACCAGGCCGATCCAGGACCGGTTCTCCGGAGGCATCGCCCGGTACCACGGCAGCGATTCGTCCATGCGGGCAATCGCGTTCGCGGCCAGCCGGCCGGAGGACTGCTCCAGCCTCTTCAGGGTCGCGGCGTGCAGGTGGGCGTCGTGGGCGGGGGGCTGCTCAGGATCGGGTCGGGGCACGAGGACAAGACTGCCTTATCGGGCCGGTGGATCGGCGGGCCGGGGCGAGGGAGCCCCGTACCGGCGGGTAGGGCGGTGGCCGCCGCGGCCGGTCCGGAGCGCCGTCGTCGGGGCGCGGCCGCCCTCGTCGTGGCCGCCGTCACCGTCTCCGTACGTACGTACGTCCCCGACCCGCGCCGACCGGGGCGGGGCCCGGCGGGGGTGCGGTCAGGCCCCGGTCTGCTTCTCGCGCTTGTCCGCCAGCCGGTCCAGTTCGCGCATCGCCTGGGCGTGGGCGCTCATCCGGCGGCTCACGCTGCCGGTGGTGACCAGCGCGGTCCCCGCGAGCGCCACGGGGAGGGAGAGCCCGAGGACGAGCAGCGCCTCGGGCCAGTCGCGTTCGTCGGCGCAGTAGTCGCCGTTGTAGACGCCTTCGTTGGCGGTGCCCCGGTCCGTGAACAGACGGGCCGCGCACTCCCGTTCGTTGCCCCGGTCCGTCTCGATCGAGTACTCCGTCATCAGCAGGATGGCGCACCAGCCCCACAACAGGCCCGCGACCACCAGGAGGAGGGCCCCCACGTCACGTGTGCGGGCGGCCCGCTCCCGGAATTCGAGGTCGTAGTCTCGTGATCGCATGGCGGATGAATCTAGCAGTGGGCGGTTGCCGCTTCCCGTACGGGGGAGCGGTCGGGCCACGACGCGGAGCGGGGCGGTACGGGGGTGAGTCGCCCGTACCGCCCCGCCGTTGGCGAAGACCGTGTCAGCGCAGCTCGTCCACGAACGTCTGCCAGGCGCGGGCCCCCAGGACGATGGCGGGGCCGGTCGGGTTCTTGCTGTCGCGCACGGGGACGGACCCGCAGGGGGAGTCGCCGGCCACCTCGACGCACTCGCCGCCGGTGTTGCCGCTGTACGAGGACTTCTGCCAGGCCGCGCCGCCGGTGACGGTGCATTCGACGCACTCGCCGCCGGTGCTGCCGCTGTACGAGGACGTCCGCCAGGCCGCGCCGCCGGTCACGGTGCATTCGACGCAGTCGCCGCCGGTGTTTCCGCTGTAGCTGGACTTGCGCCAGTCCGCGTTCGTCAGGTCAGGGCCGTACTCCATAACGCTCCTCCATCACGCGGCTGATCCGCGCCACCGATTTCTCGACGGAGAGTGCGGTGGCCTGGAGATGAGCGTATCGGAGCGAGGACTCCCGGACCGTTTCCGGGTTGGCCGTCATATGGCCGGAGATGAGGTCCTCGGTGTAGACGATGTCCGGGTCGTCCTCGAAGCGCAGCTGGTTGAACGAGCCTGCCAAGCTAGCGTGTTCGCCCGCCTCGAACGGCAGTACCTGGATGCGCACCCAGCGGTGGTTCGCGAAGTCCAACAGCTTCTGGAGTTGGGCCCGCATCACCTCTTCGCCGCCGATCGGCCGGTACAGCACGGCCTCGTCCAGGATCGCCCACGCCAGCGGCGGCTTCTCCTTCTGCAGGACGCGCTGGCGCTCCATCCGGGCCGCGAGCAGACCGTCGAGATCCTTGGGCATGCCGGTGGCCAGCACCGCCCGCGCGTACTCCTCCGTCTGCAACAGGCCGTGCACCAACTGCGCCTGGTACGTGGAGATGTACGTCGCCTTCGCCTCCATGTCCGCGTACGCCTGGAACCACGTCGGCAGTTGGCTCCGCAGCACCAGCCCCACCAGCCGCGAGAACACGCCGTCCGTGCCCAGCGCCGCGTCCACGCGCTCCGAGAAGTCGCGGGTCGGGATCTTCTTCGTCGTCTCGACCTGGCCGACCAGCGAGCCGGTGCAGAAGATGATGTTGCCCAGCTGCGGCTGCGTCAGACCGGCGGCCTCACGCTGGCGGCGCAACTCCCAGCCGAAGTAGTTCAGCGGGGAGGCGTCGGGATCGAGCGTCTGGATGTTGGCCACGGTGCGGACCTCCGGGTGCAACGCCTCGCGGCGTTCGTTTCGGTACGTAGCCGAGCGTAGCCAGTACGTCGCAGCCTGGTGACATGAATCACGTACTCGTCCCCCGGAGGAATCCCGGGGAGCCCGTCTACCGTGCCGACCTGGCTCTCAGCGAGCACTCCGCCCGGCACCTGCGCCGTGTCCTGCGGCTCCACCTCACGACGTGGGAGCTGCCGTTCCTCGCCGACGCGGCGGAGTTGGCGCTCACCGAGCTGATCGCCAACGTCGTGCGCCACGTCCCCGGCCGGCGCGGCCGGACCTGCATCTTCCGACTGCCGAACCGCGAGGGCGTCCGCGTCGAGGTCGCGGACGACAGCCCCGTCCTGCCGCTCGCCGTCAAGGGCGACCCGATGGAGGAAGGGGGCCGGGGGCTCGTGCTCGTCAACGCCGTCACCGACGACTGGGGCATCGTGAAGCAGTGGGACCAGCTCGGGAAGACCATCTGGTTCGAGTGCCTGACCCCGCCGGAGTTGGGCGGCAGCCGCCTCCGGAGGGCGAAGCCGGAACCGAGGCCCGAACCGAGGCCGGAACCGGTGGCGCAGCCGCGTCCGTGAACGGCGGCCACGGTGCCGGGGCGGTGTAGCGCAGCCCCGGAACCGTACGGGCCCTGCCGTGTGCGGGCCCGTACGCCGGGCTACCGTGGCCCGGTGATATCCGTGCACCGGTCCGAGGACCGCTACCGGGGCGGGGACGAGGCCGCCGGGATCGACACCCGGCACGCCCTCTCCTTCGGCCCCTTCTACGACCCGGACAACCTCCGCTTCGGGCCGGTCCTGGCCTGCAACGAGGAGCGGCTGGCCCCGGGCGCCGGGTTCGAGGAGCACCCGCACAGCCATACGGAGATCGTCACCTGGGTGGTCGAGGGCGAGCTGACCCACCGCGACTCGGCCGGGCACTCCACCGTCGTCCGCGCCGGGGACGTGGCCCACCTGAGCGCCGCCTCCGGGGTCCGGCACGTCGAACGCAACGACGGCGCCGGTCCGTTGACGTTCCTCCAGATGTGGCTGGCCCCTCTGGAGCCGGGCGGTGAACCCTCGTACACGGTCGTGCCCGGCATCGCCGACTCCACCCCGTACGCCCTGCCCGGCGCGGGCGCGGTGCTCCACGTCCGCCGGCCGGCCAAGGGTGAGCGCACGGCGGTCCCGGACGCGGCGCGCCTGTACGCGCACGTGGTGCGGGGGAGGGTCGCCCTGGGCGGCGAGGAGCTGGGGCCCGGCGACGCCGCCCGGATCACCGGCGCGCGGGACCTGGCGGCGGTCGCGGTGGAGGGGCCCGCCGAACTGCTGGTGTGGGAGCTGGCGGACTGAGACCCGGCCCCTGGCGGTGAACGAGGCCCGGGGTCCCCGTGGCCACGAGACCCGGGCCCCGGCTACGCACGAGGCCCGGGGCCCCGGGGCTACGAGACCCGGCGGGCCCGCCACAGGTCGCGGAGCAGGGCGATCTCGGCCATGTGGTGGATCAGCTCCAGGTTGGCGTTGGCCAGCGTGCCGATGTACGCGTCGTCCGGATCGGAGCCGTACGGGTACTGGGAGAGGCCGACCGTGTCGAGCTGCTCCTCGGTGAGGGTCGCCACGCTCGCGCGGTGGCGGTCGAGCGTCTCCCACAAGCGTTCGACCGCGAGCGTCGCGGACGGGGTGAAGTCGACCAGGAGGTGCGGATCCCGGCAGCGCTCGCCGAAGGTCCACTCCCACCGGCCCGCGAAGTCCGAGTGCAGATGCCCGAGCCGCCACGCGATGGTCGTGACCGGTACGACGTCGGGCTCCGGCTCGCCGGTGAACGCCAGGACCTCCTCGACCCGTTCGACGCTCACGCTCCAGTCCTCGGCGATCTTCGCGACGGACATCCCGTCCGCCGCCTGCCGCGCGACCTCCGCGTACTCGCTCGCCGGGATCTGAGGGGCGCCCTTGTCGAGGACCCAGGCGCCCGGCCCGTACGCCCGGGGCGTCACCGCCTCCTCCCGGCGCCGGATCGACCAGCTGCCCGGTGCGGGCTCCCAGAGGTACTCCTCGTCCCCGAGCCCCCGCAGCCGGACCTCGGCCATCTCCCGGGCCTGGTCGAACTGGTCGATCAGGATGCCCAGCCGGTCGGTCCGCTGACCCTGGCCGCTCATGCGCAGCTCCTCCTCGTCGCGCGCCGGGCGGTCCACGGCGTCCGGAGGACGGTAGCCGCCGGGCCCCGGCCCCCGCGAGCGAAATAACCGGGCGGCCCGGGCCACCCGCCGCGGCGGTCATGTGGTTCCCCCGGACGAGGGGGAGGCCACCGCGGTCCTGCCGGACCAGCGGTCGTGCCCGGTACGCCCTATGCCTCGGCGCCGGGACTGCTCAGATCGGGGAACGAGTGGTGCTCATGTGCGATCACCCAGCGGTCCGCCTCCTTGCGCAGCCCCAGGGTGAGCCGCAGCCGGAGCCCGGGGCGCGCCGCGAGTTCGTCCTCCGTGCCGCAGCGTACGAGCGCGTGGGCGAAGGCGACGTCCACGCCGGCGGTGACCTCCATCTCCTCGATGTCGAAGGCGGCTCCCTGGGCCTGCCACTCGAAGAAGGCCGGCCAGACCTGCCGGTAGGCGTCGGCTCCGCGTACGCCGCGGTAGGGCGGCGGGACGTCGAACATCACGATGTCCGCGGCATGATCCGCCAGGACGGTGTCGATCCGGCCCCGGTGCACTGCTTCGGCCCACCTTTCGATGAGCGCTCGGATCTGCTCGGCGTCGTCCCGCATGGTTCGTCAGTCCTCTCGGATTCCGTCGGCGCGTGTGCGGGGGAGGCCCCCGGCGCCGTTACTGCGACCGTCTTCCACAGGAGACGTCGAAGCTGACGGCGCCCGCTCGACATGCTCGCCGCCGTACCGCGCGTCAGGGCGAACGCTGACGGACCGGCCCGTCCTGCCCCATGGCGGCGACCGAACCCGCCGCCGACCGGCGTCTTCGGCACGGAAGCCGTCCACCACCCCTGGGTGCTGCGCTACGCCACCGAGGCAGGGGCCGTTTCGCCGTGATGGTCCTCGTGCCACTGCTCATGGGCCCGCACCCACAGGGAACGCCTTCTGGCCCTCCTGACCGCCGTTCCCTTCCCGCTGCTGGCCCACCTCGTCTTCTACGAACTGATCCCGATGGCACTCCCCGGCCGGGAGCGCGGGGGCGACGAGGACTCCCGCCGGGTGCCTGGAGCGTGTCCAACGGGTCTTGACCGGGTCCGGCCCCGATCCGCCGGACACACCCCGCCGGCCGCGACCCGGTGGGGCGCGTGCCCACGCGTCCCACCGGCTCCGGTCCGGCGCCCGGACCCGTGAGGGTCAGTCGTCGGTCAGGGTCACCGCCCCGACCGGGCAGGCCCGTGCGGCTTCCCGTACCAGCGGGTGGCCGGCCGCGGCGGCCGGGCCGCCGGGAAGCACCTCGCTGAACCCGTCGTCGTCCTGCGTGAACACCTCCGGCGCGGTCAGGGCGCACATGCCGGCTCCCACGCAGCGTTCCTTGTCGACGTGGACGTCCACGCCGCTCACCAGGCCACGGGCAGTTCGAGCAGGCCCTGGACGGTGTCGCCGGGTTTGTGCCTCACCTCGTCCGCCGGTACGGCGAGCCTGAGCGCGGGCAGCCGTTCGAAGAGCGTGCGGAGCGCGATGTCGAGTTCGGCGCGGGCCAGGTTCTGGCCCAGGCACTGGTGGACGCCGAACCCGAAGGCGAGGTGGTGCCGGGCGGACCGCTCCCAGTCCAGGGTCTCCGGGTTCGCGAACACGTCGGCGTCGCGGTTGACGAGCGAGGTGGAGAAGAAGACGCCCTCCCCCTCGCGGATCGTCGTCCCGTCCACCTCGATGTCCTCGATCGCGAGGCGTTGCAGCCCATCGGCGATGGAGAGGAACCGCAGCAACTCCTCGACCACGACGGCCGTCGTCGTCTCCCCCGAGCGCAGCGCCGCCAGTTGGCCGGGGTGGCGCAGCAGGGTGAACGTACCGAGCGAGATCATGTTCGCCGTCGTCTCGTGTCCGGCGACGAGCAGGATCAGGGCGAAGGAGACGAGGTCCTCGCGGCTCACGGGTCCGTCCGGATGGTCCCGGTGGATCAGCTCGTCCAGCAGTCCTTCCCCCGGGTCGGCGCGTTTGCGGTCGATCAACGCGCCCAGGTACTCCTCCAGTTCGACGCGGGCCGCGTCCACGTCGTCCGCGCCCGGACCGCGCAGGAGCCGCCGCGAACAGCCTTCGAAGAGCGCGTGGTCGGCGTAGGGCACGCCGAGGAGGGCGCAGATCACCATGGACGGTACCGGCAGCGCGAAGTCGGCGACCAGTTCGGACGGCGGCCCCTGCCGCTCCATGGCGTCCAGCAACCGGTCCACCGTCTGCTGGATAGGGGGACGCAGTGCGGCGATCCGTTTCACGGAGAAGCTCGGGATGAGCATCCTGCGCTGGGTGTTGTGCTCGGGGTCGTCGACGCCGAGCAGGGCCACGCGCCGCTGCCGGGTCTGCGCGAACCGCTCGGCCGGGACGGGGAAGGCGGGGTGGGTGCGGTCGGTGGAGAGCCGGGGGTCGGCCAGGAGCCGGCGGGCCAGGGCGTGTCCGGTGACGGCCCAGGCCGGGCGCCCGTCGTAGAGCGTGATCCGGCTCAACGGCCGGTCCGCGCGCAGGGGGTCGTACCCGGTGGGCGGGTGGTAGGGGCACTCGCGGTCCTGCGGGAACGGTGGAGCGGGGGTCGGTTCGGTGGTGGTGCCGGTGAGGGCAGCGTCCTGGCGGGCCGGTTCCGTCGTGGATTCCGTCATGGGAGCGGTCGCCTCGCAGTGCTCGGTGATAGGTCCGGAGCGGGCCGCTCCGGACCTCACACCCCATTGGATGCCTCGGGCACCTAATGCGTCGACGTGCGGACCGGCCACTTCGCCGGACCCCGCGATCTGGCCGGTGCCGTTCGCACAGATCCGAACAGTCGCGCATTCGTCGAGGTCGCGCGGGGACGGTCCGACGGCAGTGACCGGAATGTCGTCCACGCGGGGCCGGATCCGTTCATGAGCGCGTCCGGAACGGAACGATGGCGTCCGCGACGGACGGCCTCATCCGTCGCGTTCCGGGGACCGGCTCGGGAGGGCCGGCGCCTGCACGGCTCTCCGGGCGCGGAACGAGCGGCCGAGGCCGGCGCGTTCGACGAGCGAGGGGACGGCCGGCGTCACACCGTTCCGATCAGGCTGTTGAGGATGGTCTTCTCGGCGAGGTAGAAGACGAGACCGCCCACGGGAGCGAGCGCGGCGCACAGCCAGTAGCGGCGTGCTCCGGTGCGCGCCAGGTAGACGGTCAGGAGGGCGGCGAGCAGCGCGCCGACGGTGAGGAAGACGGCCGCCTCTCCCCAGTAACGAAGCGCCAGCCCCATCCAGAGCCCCTCACCCAGCACCACCATGGCGACCGCGGCCCCGGCGACCGCTCGCAGGTCGCCCCGCCCGCGCCGTACGGTCCACCCCGCCCATCCCAGCAGGGGGCCTCCGGCCAGCCCGGCCACCGACCAGACGGCGGCGGTTCCGAGCCCTCCGCTCCCGAAGGTGCCTCCGAGCGCGGACGCCGCGTAGTAGCCGCAACAGGTGGCGAGCATCATCAGCGCCCCGCCCCAGACGGCGAGCCACCGGGAGCGGAGCAGCGCACCGGCTACGGCGGTCCAGATGATCCAGGTGGACGTCGAGTTGGTCGCCCGGTCCAACACGGGGGTCAGTCCGTGCAGGCCGTACGTCGCCCCGCCGAGCAGCAGTCCGAAGAGAACGGTCGCGGTGAGGACGACGCCGGGGATGCTGAGGGTGTCGCGTCGGGACGCGGTCGGAGAAGCCATGATCCGAGACTATACATCGCATGTATACCCTCGATGCATAGCCGCCGGGCGTTGTGCACGCACCGGCCGTCCCGTGCCCGCCTGGCGCCCGCCCCCCGCCGTCCGCGCGGCGGTTCCTGACCGCATCCGCGACACCGGGCCCACAGGGCACGGTCGGCGTCGCCCCGACGTCCTGCCGGACCCACCGGCACGCGGCCGGCGCCCGCACGGCCGGGCCGCCACTCGGCACACGCCCGCCGATCGCCGTGGAGAGACGCCTCCATGCCCGTGCCGACCGTTTCCTGGACATCCGCCGCGCCCCGCACTCCGGCGAACTCCTCGCTCGCGGTGGCGACCCGAAGAGCACAGCGTTCTCGTAGAGCCACCAGGACGCTGCGGCCGGCCGGCACAACCGTGGGTGCAGCCGACCCGGCGCGACCGCAACCACTGGGGTAGGGCAGGTGTCCTCTCCAGGCCGATGCCCTGCGGCCGGCCGTGCGCTCAGCTGGAGGCATGAACCCACAGCACCCCGCCTCCCCCACCCCCTCCGCCCCGCTCCTCCAGCGGCTGCGCTGGCCGATGGTGATCGGTCTCGGCCTCTTCGCGCTGATCAGGCCGGTCTTCTCGATCGTCGGGTGGAGCGAGGAGCTCGGCAAGCCGGCCACGCCGCTGGTTCTCACAGCGGTGGTCTCGCTCGTGTGGATCGGCGTCGCCGGGTTCAGCCGGGTTCGTGAGCCGCTGCTGCAGTTGGTGGCGGCGGGCATCGGTTACGCGATCGCCTCGACGTTGCTTGCCGCGGTCCTGTCGCCCGTGTTGGAGGGTGAGCTGCAGGGCCCGATCACCAACCCCATCGCTCTGGTCATGGTCACCCTCACGAATATGGGCTGGGGCGCCCTGTGCGGTGTGTGCGCCCAGGGTCTGCAGCGGCTGCGCGGTGTTCGGCACTGACCGGGGCGGCGTCGCCGCCTCCAAGGGGTGCGGGGCTGCCCCTTACCGGAAACCTGGTATGGCCACGTGCCGCAGTGGTGCGCCTGCCGTACGCAGGCGGTTCCCCTACGCTGGGCGGATGCCGCCGCAGATGCCCAGGGGGCGCGCCGCCGACGTCGCTGCCGCCGGCGCGGTCGGTCTTGCGGTGGTGCTCGGCAGCTTACGCTCACTATTCCCGCAGGACCGGCTGGAGTCTGTGGGCGCCACTGCGGCCTCCTGGGTACTGATCGCCCTTGCCTGCGGGGCGCTGTACTTCCGCCGGCGGTGGCCGGTGGCGGTCGCCGGTGTCTGCACCGCGGCCACTGGTGCGTACTACCTCGTCAGCAGCTATGACGGGCCTCTCATGATCGTCCCCGTTGTGGCCCTGTACGCCGTGGCAGCCACCGGCGGCCTGCGCGCAGCCATCGCCATCGCTGCCGTGATGGTGATCGGCATCGGGGCCGGCTCCCTGGCCGGCAACGACGAGATCAACGGGATCACCATCTTCATGCTCACCGGCTGGCTTGTCGCCGTCATAGCCCTGGGCACCATGTTTCATGGCCGCGGCGCCTACGCCGAACAGGAGGCCGCCCGCCGCGCCACTGAGGAGCGGCTACGGATCGCCCGCGAACTGCACGACGTCATCGGCCACAACATCTCGCTGATCAACGTGCAGGCCAGCGCCGCACTGCACCGGCTGAAGAAGAACCCCGCACAGGCTGAGGAAGCCCTCGCCGCGATCAAGGCGAGCAGCAAGGAGGCGCTCAGCGAGCTTCGCACCACGCTCGGCATCCTGCGTCAGGTCGACGAGGCGGCGCCGACTGCGCCCGCCCCGGGGCTGGACCGGCTGGACGACCTCGTGGCCTCCGCCCGCCGGGCAGGGCTCGAAGTGACGGTGGACCGCATCGGGCGGCCGCACCCGCTGACCGCCGCCGTGGACCTCGCCGTCTTCCGCATCCTGCAGGAGTCACTCACCAACGTCGCCCGGCATGCCCAAGGCGCCTCCGCCGTCGCGGTCCGGATCGACTACGCCCCTCGCGAGCTCAACCTCACTGTCACCGACAACGGACGCTGCACGGCCACCGCCGCTCCCGGCTCCGGCATCGCCGGCATGCGTGAGCGGGCGGCTATCCTGGGCGGCGGGCTGAGCGCGGGCCCAGGACCCGGCGGCGGATTCGCTGTCACCGCGCGCATCCCGTACAAGACCCGGAGCCACCTCCAGCCATGATCAAGGTTCTCCTTGCAGACGACCAGCGCCTGGTGCGCGCCGGTTTCCGCTCGATCCTTGAGGACGAGGACGACCTCGTCGTCGTCGGCGAGGTCAGCGACGGCGAAGAGGCGGTCGCCGCCTGCCGTGCGCTGCAGCCCGATGTCGTCCTCATGGACATCCGGATGCCGGGCTCCGACGGGCTGGAAGCCGCCCGGCAGATCGCAGCCGACTCACGGCTGGCCGACGTGAAGGTCGTCATGCTGACCACCTTCGACGTGGACGACTACGTGTACGGCGCGCTGCGCGCCGGCGCCACCGGCTTCCTGGTCAAGGACACCGAGCCCGAGGAACTGCTGCAGGCGGTAAGGGTCGCAGCCCGGGGGGACGCGCTGATCAGCCCGTCGATCACCCGCCGGCTGATCGCCGAGTTCGCCGGGCGCGTCAAGGCCCCGGCGCCCAGTCCCCGGTTGGCCGTGCTCACCGGCCGGGAGCGCGAGGTCATGGAACTGGTCGCGGCAGGCCTCACCAACGACGAGATCGCCGCCCGGCTGGTGCTCAGCCCCGCCACCGCCAAGACCCACGTCAGCCGGATCATGAGCAAGCTGGACGTCCGCGACCGCTCTCAACTGGTGATCCTGGCCTATGAGTCGGGCATGGTCAGCCCGGGCTGGCTCACCGACTGACAACCAGCGGGGTACGCCCCGGCTGCCGGGCAGCAACCGCTGGGGCAGCCCAGGTGTCCGCCACGGACTGACGCCCTGGCCCACCCCCGCATCGCAGACTCAGGGGCATGAGCTCACCGTCCCTCACCGGCAAAGCCGCAGCCTCGCTGCTCGGCCTTCTGGTCGGCACAGCCGCAGGGTTCCTGCTGACCGAGACAGTGGCCGCCTTCTTCCACCCCGTCTTGAACCGCACCCTCGACGGAGACGGCCCTGGCGTGCTGCCGGCCTTCTTCGTCGCCGTACCCCTCATCTGTGGCGTCCTCGGCGCCGTCATCGGCGCACGCAGGGCCGGCGGCTCCTCCACCCACCACCACAGCAAGGGCTGGTAGCCATGTCCGTCGAATCCACGCCCATCGAGGAGGTGTTACCGAGACAGGCCGGCGTCTTCGGCCCGTCCGGAGCCACCGCCCGCCGGTGGTTCCCGGAGTGGTCGAAGGCCGGGGTGGGGGCCGAGCTCCACCGCCCGGTCCTCGACGACCCCGGAGCCCGCGGCGAGCTGGACTGGTCGCGGTGCGCGATCGGCTCGGTGAACACGCGGGCCCTGAAAAGGGGGAGCTGACAGGTCCGACAAGGGCTACGACTACGCCCACCTGCGGCGATGGTTATGCGAACGCGGCATCACCCACCGCATCGCCCGCAAGGGGGTCGAGTCCTCGCAACGGCTGGGCCGCCACCGCCGGACCGTGGAGCGCACCCTGGCCCGGCTCGCCGGCTGCCGCCGTCTCCACCGACGTTACGGACGCAAGGCCGACCACTTCCTCGCCTCCACCAGCACCGCCTGCACCCTCATCTGCTACCGCCGACTCGCCACATGAGACGGCTCCTAAGGCGAAGAGAACGACCGGCCGGAGAAGGGGCTGTTCGCCTCTTCACCGGCCGGAGTCCGCCCGGTGTCACGCCACGGTCAGGACGATCTTTCCGTGGGCCTGGTGGGAACGCAGGCGCTCGGCGGCGGGAGCGGCGTTTTCCAGGCCGAAGGTACTGTCCCGGAGCGCTCGTACCCGCCCCTCGGAGATGGCGGGGCCGACCTGAGCGGCCGCTGCAGAGAGCACCGCACCGAGTTCGGCGGCCCGGGTGAAGCCGAACGACACCCCGAACACGCGAAGGTGCCGGTAGGACAGGGCGTCGATGTCGATGGTGGATTCGGCCTTGTCCAGGCGTCCGATGTTGACCACGGACCCGTCGACGCGAGTGGCCGGCAGACAGTCGGCGAAGGTCTGGCCGCCGACGTGGTCGAGGACCAGGTCGACGCCTTCGCCGCCAGTGGCGTCCAGCACGGCGTGCGTGAGGTCCTGCTCGCCGGTGACCACCACGATGTCGGCACCCGCGCGCCCCAGCAGGTCCCGCTTGCCGGCTGAACGGGTCGTGGCGATGATCTGTCCGGCTCCGAGGGCCCGGGCGATCTGTACGCCGATCAGGCCGATGCTGGAGGTGGCCCCGGTGATCAGGACCGACTGCCCCTTCTCGAAGCCGCCGGTCATCATGGCGCCGTGCTCAGTCAGCAGCCCGGTGGGCAGTGCCGAGGCGTCCTCGTATCCGAGATCGGCGGGGATGGGCACCATGTGCCGGTGGTCGGCCAGGACGTACTGCGCGAAGCTTTCCGGCGTGGTGCCCATCACGCGGTCACCCACGGCCGGGGTGTCCACGCCGTCACCGACGGCGGCGACGTCACCGGCGAACTCGTAGCCCGCCCGGTACTCCTTACCGGTGCCTCCGCTCGTGGGGTCGGCGTCGGCCAGCATCGAGACGTCGGCGTTGTTCAGGGCGACGGCACGGTTGCGTACCAGGATCTGGCCGGGACCGGGCTGGGGCACCGGGACTCGGCGGACGGTCCAGTGGGGGCCGGAGCCGCCGAACAGGGCGGTCATCGTCTCGGGCATGGGTGAGGCTCCTTTCCATGGGGGTGTCGGCGTCAGCTGCTGTTGCGGGTGCGCTTGGCGTTGTACTGCGCGTCGGTGATGTGTTCCAGCCAGGTGGTCTCGGGCCGGTCGTCGTCGGGGCCGACGCCGTCCCACAGCGCCAGGTGCTGCATGAAGTTCTCCTCGGTGGCGCCGTGCCAATGCTCCTCGCCAGGCGGGCAGGTCACCGTTTCGCCGGGGTGCGCCTCGTAGACCGTGCCGTCGCGGGTGCCGATCAGGGCGATGCCCGCGGTGACGTGAAGGGTCTGGCCGACCGCGTGGTGGTGCCAGGCGGTGCGGGCGCCGGGGGCGAAACGGACCAGGTTGGCGCGGATCCGGGAGGGTTCCTTGCCGGCGTGGATGACGTCGTACCAGACGCCTCCGTTGAACTGTTCCGCAGGCCCCTTGCCGGTGGGCTTGGGCTTGATGAATTCCATGCCGGATTCTCCTTGGGCGGGGGAGGCGCCAGCGGCGGGGGCGGGACCGCTGGTGCAGGATGTGGGCAGCGGGACCGCTGCGGCCGGAGCGGCTACTCCGTACAGGATGTTGCGCCTGCTCCAGCCCTCGGACATCGGGACCGTCAGGCTGTGTCGGCGTGGGAGAGGCCGGTGCCCAGGGGGCGGGAGGCGATGGCCTGTTCGGCGATCTCCTCGCCCTTGGCCTCGATGGCCGGGACGGCGTCGTCCCCGGCGACGAACCGCAGCGGCGGAGTGTCCAGGTCGATGACCTTGAGCAGGGCGTCGGCGAGCTTGGCGGGGTCGCCGGCCTGCTGGCCGTTCATCGACTGCCACATCTTCTTCGTCTCGGCGGTGCGCTCGGCGTAGTCGTCGATGGAGTCGTCCGCCCAGCTGGTGGAGGCGTCCACCAGCAGTTCGGTGCGGAAGAAGCCGGGCTCGACGATCGTGGTCTTGATGCCGAAGGGCTCCAGGTCGTAGCGCAGGGACTCCATCCAGCCCTCGACGCCGAACTTGGAGGCGGCGTAGGCGACGCAGAACTCCTGGCCGATCACACCGGCCAGCGAGGAGATCGTGACGACGTGTCCGGCGCGCTGGGAGCGCATGACGGGCAGGACGGCGCGGGTGACGTTCATCGGGCCGAACAGGTTGGTCTCGATCTGCGCCCGCATCTGGGCGTCGGTGATCTCCTCGAAGTACCCGGCCTGGAACATGGCCGCGTTGTTGACCAGGACGTCGATCCGGCCGAACCTGTCCGTTGCGGCCTTGACCGCGGCGCGGGCGGCGTCCGCGCTGGTGATGTCCAGCGGCAGGGCCAGCAGGTTGTCCCGCTCTCCTCCGAGGGCGTCGAGGACCTTCTGCGGGTTGCGGGCGGTGGCCGCGACCCGGTGGCCGGCGTCCAGGGCCTGCCGGGCGATGTCGGTGCCCAGGCCGCGCCCGGCACCGGTGACGAAGATGACCTTGCTCATGAGGGGCTGCTTTCTTCTGGTTCTGCCGGCTCCCGGGCGGGGCGCCGGTTGGTGACGTGGGGGTGTGGCGTGCTGTCAGTCGGCGTCGGCGAGGATCGCCTTGAGCCGGCCGGCGGCCCCCATCGCGTTGGGCCATCCGGAGTAGAAGGCCAGGTGAGTGATGGCCTCGCTCAGTTCTTCCTCGGTCAGCCCGTTCTCCATGGCGAGCTTGAGGTGAAAGCCGAGCTGGTCGGTGCGGTAGAGGGCGATCAGCGCGGTGACGGTGACCAGGCTGCGGTCCCTGGGGGACAGGCCGGGCCGCTCCCACACGTCGCCGAAGAGGACCTGGTCGGTCAGGTCGGCGAGCTTGGGGGTGATGTCACCGATGGACTTCTGCGCTGCGGAAGGTTCCTGCGACATGCGATGTTCCTTCGTGGTCAGTTCTCGATGGGCCGGCCGTACTCCTCCTGGAACCGCTCGCCCACGGTCTGCGGCAGGTTGTCGAGCCGGGCGAGCTGGTCGGCGCTCAGCACGAGGCGGTCGGCTGCGGTGTTCTCCTCGACGCGGGAGACCCGCTTGGTGCCGGGGATGGGGGCCATGTCTTCACCCTTGGCCAGCAGCCACGCCAGTGCCACCTGGGCCGGTGCCGCCTCCGCCTGATCGGCTACGGCGTGCACCTCGTCGGCCACGGCCTGCACCTCGTCGGCGGTGGCCAGGTCACGCTGGAAGTTCTCGCCGCTGAAGCGCGGCTTGCCGACCCGGAAGTCGCTCGCATCCAGGCCCTCAAGGGAGCGGACGGTTGATGTGGCCGGTGTCCAGCCCTCGCGGGGGGCCTTCGACAGCGGCGCGGATGCTCGCCGGGGAGGAATCGGCCTCGTTCGGTGTCGCCGTGCCCGCAGTGCGGGAGACCAGGCCGAACGCCGTGCCGGCAGTGCGGGAGACCAGGCCGAACTTCGTGGCCAGAGCCACCTGGTCGCGGCGGCCCCTCAGGGCGCGGCCGAGTAGCTCCCCGTTACGGAACGGTCCGTAGGTCTCGGCGGCGTCCAGGAAGGTGACGCCCCGGTCGAGTGCGCGGTGGACGGTGCGGATCGACTCCGCGTCATCGCTTCCGGCTCCGGTGGAGGAGCCGGACATTCCCAGGGCACCGAGCCCGATGCGGGAAACATCCAGGTGCCGCAGTTCGATGTGCTGCACGGCGGCTTCTTCTCCGTTCTCCGGAACGTTCCGGAAAGCGTGTCCGGCGCCGCACGCCGGACCCTGTGCGAAATTCCTCAGGGGCGGAGGCGGGAACCCGTGCCGGAAGGTGTTTCTGGTGTTCCGGATGAGCACCTCATCGCCGCCTCATCCACCTTGGCACCGGCTCGGGCGCCCGAAAAGAGGAGGGATTCTTCCCGGGGAAGAACCCTGTCCCCCTTCGCGGGCTGCGCGGCGAGGGCCGGAAGCGGAGGGATCAGCCGGCGCGGTCGATGGTGACCTCGGCGGCACCGTCGTGCCCGGTGAAGGCGTCCATGCCCGTGTCGATCGTGCCCAGCACCACCATGCCCGGGTCGGGAACCGGGGATCCGGCGTGCTCGTAGAGACGGCCAGGCCCGGGCCGGGCGGCCAGTGGACGAGCTGACCGGCCCGGTAATCGGTCTGCCGGTCGTTTTCGACGAGGGAGAGGGGTTCGGGCAGCGATCCGTAGAGTTCCCGGCCTGTTTCACGCCTGCGGAAGAACGGTTCTCGTCCTCTGCGTCGCTGACGCACCCGGCCACTGCCAGGGTGAGCGCCACGGCCCCTGCCGCGCACAATGCTCTGCTGTTCACGTTGGCCTCTCGGTAGAATGTTTCCGGGGTGCCGGGAATTCTTGCGCATGCACAGCTGCGGATAGGCCGGTCCTTTTTCTGCGGTCGAACCTGTTCCGGTCCGGCGGGCGGGCGGAGGGAATTATTCGCGCTGTATTCCCGCCCGGTCCGCCTCCTTGTATTCACGGGCCGCAGCAATTCGTTGCCGAGCCCGGGGCGTACCGGTTGCCGCAGATCAAGGTTGCCGTGGCGCGGGTATCTGCCCAGAGGAGAGTTTCTTCCCGGGCAGGTGGGCTTCGGGGGAGGAAACCTTCCCTCCCGTCCGCAGGGCAGCGGGTGGGAGAGTGGGGGCATGAGCAGTAACCGCAGCGAGCTGGGAGCCTTCCTGAAGGCGCGGCGCGCGGAGCTGAGCCCGCGCGCCGTCGGCCTGCCCGACAGTGCCGGTCCGCGCCGGGTGGCCGGGCTGCGCAGAGAAGAGGTCGCGCAGCTCGCGGCGATCTCCACCGACTACTACACCCGCCTGGAACAAGGGCGCCTGCCGGCATCCGCGCCGGTACTGGAGGTCTTGGCAAAGGCTCTGCACCTGGATGAGGACCAGCGGCGCTATCTGTTCGGCCTGGCGGGGAAGGACACCGCGAAGCCGCGACGGCGCACCCTGCAGAAGGTTCAGCCGCAACTGCGGAGGGTTCTGGACGATCTCACCTCCACCCCGGCGGTCGTGATGGGCCGCCGGATGGACGTCATCGCCTGGAACCCGCTCGCCGCAGCCATGATCACCGATTTCGGAGCCGTGCCGGAAAAGCACCGCAATTACGTGCGGATCCTTTTCACCGACCCGAGGATGCGCACCCTGTACGCGGACTGGAAAAGCGTTGCCCGTACCGCGGTCGCGCAATTGCGGATGGAGGCGGCGAAGTATCCGGACGATCCGCGCCTGACCGCGCTGGTCGGAGAGCTGTGCGTACAGGACGCCGATTTCCGCACATGGTGGGCCGCCCACCATGTGGCCGCCCTGAGCGTGGGCACCAAGGTCCTGAACCACCCCGTCGCAGGGAAACTGTCCCTGGACTGGGACACCCTGACCGCCACCACCGACCCGGACCAGCAGCTGGTGGTATGGACAGCCGAGGTCGGCTCCCCCACCCACGACGGCCTGCGGATTCTGGCGTCCTGGGCCGCCGACCGGCAGCACGAAACGAATCCGGCCCCATGACCTGCACCCCCGGGACGCCTCTCCGTGGGGGCGCCACTGCTGCTCGGCCAGGTCGTCAGCCGTCGCCTCCGTACCGCCCCGCCCACCGTGCTGCTCTCCCTGGGCGCCGTCCTCGGGTTCGTGCCCGCGCTGCGCGAGGCGCGGCTGCCTCCGGAGGCGGTGCTGCTGCCGTTTCTGCCCCCCTGCCGTACCGGAAGGGCCTGACCACCTCTGAGGGGCGGCCGGCGGATCAGGGCCGGGCACGCGGCGGGCCCGGTCGAGATCGGCCGGACGGTCCTAGGGGGTGTCTGACAATTCCGGTCTGATCAGCGAGATTCGGCTGAGCTGGCAATCCGGAGGTGCGCCGATCGGCTGGGGGGGGGACTGGGTAGTGGCTACGAACGGCGGGCCAGTAGATGGGCGTCGAGGAAGCCCCGATCAGAGGCTGGATCGTGGAGCAGCCGGGCGAAGGGATCGAGCCCAGCATCGCCCAGCAGTTCGGCGAGGCGATCCACCGGCCAGCTGTAGGCGGGCGCCACCTTGTGGTCGAACCGGACCGGTTCTTGTCCGTCGGTCCCGAAGAAGGAGACCAGGAGCAGACCGTCCGGTGCCAGGACGCGTACCTGTTCGGCGAGCAGCTCCGGTAGTTCTCCCGGAGGGGTGTGAATCATTGAGTAGTGGGCCAGTACGCCGCCGAGCGCGGCGTCCTCGATCGGCAGTGATTCCATCCGCGCTTCTTGGAAGCGCAGCGCCGGATGGGCCTGCCGGGCGTGGTCGACCATGCCGGGGGCAAGGTCCAGTCCGAAGGCGTCCAGGCCGAGTTCGTGCAGCATGGCTGTCAGATGTCCGGGCCCGCACCCGACGTCCGCTGTCCGCAGGTTGCCCGTCGCGCGCACCAGTTCGGCGAAGGTGCCGATCATGGCCCGTGAGAAAGGCTGTGTCTCCAGCCGGTTTGCGAACAGCGATGCGTACAGCTCGACGACACCGTCGTAGGCCGTCCTGGTCTCGTCCTGATGATTTGCCACGGGCAGGACTCTATAGCCGGTCTGATAATTGATCTTGTGGCAGGTCGAGGTGAGTTGACGGATGCGGCATGGAGGCGGATAGAGCCCCTTTTGCCTCAGGTGGACGGACGGGGCCGTCCGTGGCGTGATCACCGGCAGGTGGTCAACGGGGTGCTGTGGCGGCGGCGGGCCGGGGCTCCGTGGCGGGATCTTCCCGACCGGTTCGGGCCGTGGCAGACCGTCTACGAGCGGTTCGCCCGCTGGGAGGCGGACGGCACCTGGGCACGGTTGCTGGAGCACGTTCAGGTCCGCGATGACGCGGTGGGCCGGGTGGAATGGACCGTCTCCGTCGACTCCACCATCAACCGAGCCCACCAGCACGCAGTCGGCGCCCGCAAAAAGGGGATGCGAACGGGGACGAACTGGAAGATCCGGGCCGCTCGCAGGCGCGCCAGGCCCTCGGCCGCTCCCGAGGCGGACTGACCACCAAAGTCCATCTCGCCGTCGATGGCCGGGGCCTGCCCCTGTCGATTGTGCTCACGCCCGGCAACGTCAACGACGCGACGGCGTTCGGCCAGGTCCTCGACGGCCTCCGCACCCCGCGCCTCGGCACGGGCCGCCCGCGCACGACACCGGACCGTGTGCTGGGTGACAAGGCGTATTCCAGCAGGGCCATCCGCCATCTGCTGAGGCGCCGGGGCATCGCCGCCACGATCCCCGAGCGCCGTGACCAGGCGGCGAACCGCCACCGACGCGGAGCCCTCGGCGGCCGGCCGCCGACCTTCGACAAGGTCACCTACCACGACCGCAACGTCGTCGAACGATGCTTCGCCCGCCTCAAGCAGTTCCGCGCGATCGCGACCCGGTTCGACAAGCTCGGCGACCGCTACCGTGCCGGAGTTGTCCTGGCTTCCTTGATCCTCTGGCTCCGCGAGTCCACAGGTAACCATGTGTCAGACAGGCTCTAGCGCCCCACCGCCGCCACCTCCGGCGGCAGGTCGTCGGGGAGCAGCAGGCGCAGGTCGTCCAGGCTGGGGGCGGACATCGCGCCGAGCCGGCCCGCCTGGCGCGTCATCATCGCCTCCAGGATCTGGCGGGCCGTCCGCGCGTTGCCGAAGGAGTGGTCGCGGGGCAGGGAGTCCACGTAGGCGTACAGCGCGGCGACCGTCTCCGGGGCGCAGTCGTAGCCGTAACCCGTGGCCTGCTGGGACAGGATCAGCAGCAGGTCGTCGGTGGAATAGCTCTCGAACTCCACGGTGCGCGAGAACCGCGAGGCCAGGCCCGGGTTGGAGTCGAGGAAGCGGCGCATCTCGCGGGTGTACCCGGCGGCGATGACGACGACCTCGTCGCGGTGGTCCTCCATCAGCTTCAGCAGCGTGTCGACCGCCTCCCGGCCGAAGTCGGAGGTCGCGCCCTCCGGGGTGAGCGTGTACGCCTCGTCGACGAACAGCACACCGCCGATGGCGCGTTCGAACGCCTCCTTGGTCAACTGCGCCGTGTGGCCCACGTAGCGGCCGACCAGGTCGGCGCGCGCCACCTCGACCAACTGGCCCTTGGGCAGCACCCCGAGGGAGCGCAGCAGGTCCGCGTAGAGGCGCGCGATCGTCGTCTTGCCCGTGCCGGGAGGGCCGGAGAAGATGAGGTGGTTGCTGATCTTCGGGGTGGGCAGCCCGGCGGCCTTGCGCTGCTTCGTCGCGGTGAGCAGGTTGACCAGTGCGGTCACCTCGTTCTTGACCGCCGTGAGGCCGATCATGGCGTGGAGCCGGGCGAGGAGTTCCTCGGAGCCGGGGCCGTCGTTCGCGGGCGCGCCCGTCTCCGGCCCCACGTCCTCGGGCAGCAGGAGGGCCAGATCGCTCTCGGCTGGGTTCTTCATGGTGGCGAACCGGGACGCCTGGCGGTCCACCATCTCCTCGAACACCCTGCGCGCGGCGCGGCCGTTGCCGAACGTGGCGTCGCGCGGCATCCGTTCGTAGTGCCGGGCGAGGGCTTCGCGGGTCTGCGGGGCGAGTTCGTAGCGGTGGCCGGTGCACATGTTCTCGGTGATGGTCACCAGCTCGTCCACCGAGTAGTTGGCGAAGTCGATGGTCCGGGTGAACCGGGAGGCCAGGCCCGGGTTGGAGGAGAGGAAGCTCTCCATCTCCCCGGTGTACCCGGCGGCGATCACGGCGACGTCGTCGCGGTGGTCCTCCATCAGCTTGAGCAGCGTGTCGACCGCCTCCCGGCCGAAGTCGGCCCCGGAGCCCTTGCTGTCGGAGAGCAGGGTGTACGCCTCGTCGATGAACAGCACGCCGCCCAGCGCCTCGTTGAACGCCTCGGTGGTCTTGATGGCGGTACCGCCGATCACCTGCGCGACCAGGTCGGCGCGGGAGACCTCCACGAGGTGGCCCGACCGCAGCACACCGAGGTCGGCCAGGATGCCGCCGTAGAGCCGGGCCACCGTGGTCTTGCCGGTGCCGGGCGGACCGGAGAAGACGAGGTGGCGGCTGACCTGGGCGACGGGCATGCCGAGCTGGGCGCGGCGCTGGTTGAGCTGGTTCAGGTTGACCAGGTTGCGCACCTGGCTCTTGACCTCGGCGAGGCCGACGAGGGACTCCAGCTCCTCCAACGGCCCTTCGGGGCCCTTTTTCGCGGAGTCGGGGCCGCCGCCCGCGACGTCCGGCGGGAGGGTGTCGCCCCAGGCGTCCGGGACCGCGTTGCCGGCGCTGTTCAGCCCCTCGATCGTGAGGCGTTCGCTGGCCCGGGTCTGCCGCAGCCCCGCGCCGCGGTTGTCGCGGACGGTGCAGTCGGCGACCGTGACGGGCTCGGCGCTGTCGATCCGGATGCCGTCGCCGACGCTGCCGATGGCCTGTGAGGAGGTGAGGGTGGCGCGGGAGCCGTTGGCGAGCAGGACGCCGTGGGCGCCGGAGTCGGTGATGTGGACGCGCAGGACGGAGAGTTCACCGCCGTTGTCCACCGTGATGCCGCCCGCCGCGGCGAACTCGACCGCGCAGTCCCGGACGGCGCCCCGCCCCTCCGCGCCGACCGAGATGGTGGTGTCCTCGGCCGCTCTCATGACCGTGTCGCGGATGTCGGGGTTGCCGCCCGAGGCGATCCGTACCGCCGAACCGCCCGCGCGGTCGATCTCGCAGTGCTCCAGCCGGCCGCGCCCGTCCTCGGTCACCTCCACGCCGTGGCCGCCCGGCGAGGTGATCCGCAGGCGGCGCAGCAGGGGGTCGGCCCCGGTGCGGATGCGGACGGCGACCCCGGCCGCGTCGCTGACCAGCAGTTCGTCGAACTCCGCGGTCGAGTCCTCCTCCAGCAGCACGGCGCCGTTCGCCTCCGCGCAGTCGCGCACCGCGCAGCCGATCAGGGTGGGCGAGCTGGAGCCGACCACCCGGATGGCCGGGGCGGCCGAGGTGTCGAACTCGCAGTGCTGGAAGGTGCCCCGGGAGCGCTCGCCGACCACGAGGCCGCCGCCCTTGGTGCGCGAGGTCCGGCAGTCGAGGAACTCGGGGTCGGCGCTCGCGGCCAGCATGATGCCGGGGCCCGAGGTGTCGCTGACGGAGACGTTCTCCAGGGAGGGGCGGGCGGAGCTGGTGATGTAGACGCCGACCGAGGTGTCGTGCACCGTGGTGCGCAGGACCCGGGTGCCGCTGCGGCCCTCCAGGGCGATGGACGGCTTCTCCGTGCCGGAGATGTCGCAGTCCTCCACCAGGCCCTGGGCCTCGTCCGAGGTCAGCACGCCGTTGGCCCGGGCGTCGAGGATCCGGCAGTCCCGCACCGTCGTCCGGGCCTCCGCGCCGATGACGACGCCCGAGGTGCCGAGGTTGGCTATGCGGCAGCCGGCTATGACGCTGCCGGTGGGGGCGGAGTCGACGATCCCGGCGCCCTTGGGGTTGCTGACCTGGCAGTCGCGCATGGCGACCGAGCCCGATTCCCTGGCCAGTACGGCCGTCCAGCCGGAGCCGACGACCGTGCAGCCGTCCATCGCGACCTGGCCGCGCGGGGCGTCGACCACCGGCAGGTCCTCGCTCCCGCCGCGCAGGGTGAGGTCGGTGAGCATCACGGCGTCGGCGACCAGGATCACCGCCGTGCCGCGGCGGGGGCAGATCTCGGCGCTGCCCGGCTCGCCGTCCGCGACGATGGTGACCCGCGTCCGGACCGTGAGGTTCTCGGGGTAGCGCCCGGGGCCCACCCGGATCACCGCACCCGTGCGTGCCTTGTCCAGGGCTTCACCGATCGTCCGGAAGCTGTCCGGTTGGTCCGACCCGACCCTGAGCAATTGCCGTGACACGCCCGATCCTCCTCCTTGTGGTGCCGCTGCGCGCTTCTCCCGCCCCGGGGCCGGTGGAGAACCGGGTCGCGTCGGGTACGCGCAGCTGTGCGCACGCGACGAAGGCTACGGGACCGGTGCCGCGATGTTCCAGGTGGGACAGGAGAGTTCGGGCCGGACGCGATGGGCGGGGCGCCGGCTCCCGTGCGGCGTGCCGTCATCCGTTCGGCCTATCATGCGCGCCATGCCCCCTGCCCGAGTTCGCCCCCGCCGCCCCCGGGCCGCGGCCGTCGCCGCCGCCCTGTCGCTCGCCGTGCTCCCGACCGCGCTGGGCGCGGTCGGAGCCGTGCCCGCGGCGGCCGATTCCGTGGGACTCCCCGTCGTGCGCTCCGTACTGGCGGAGGACGACGCCTGCGTCGAAGCCTCGAAGGTGAAGGCCCGGTCCGAGCCCTGGACCATGGGCGCGCTGGGCGCGGCCCGCGCACGGCCGCTCTCCCAGGGGGCCGGACAGACGGTCGCGGTGGTCGGCACGGGGGTCGCGGAGTCGGCCCCGGCGCTCTCCGGGCGGGTGACCGCGATCGGGGACGCGGGCCGGGACTGCGTCGGGCACGGCACGTTCGCGGCCGGTCTGATCGCGGCGGCCCCGGGCGGCGACGGGGGGCCGGCCGGACTGGCGCCCGAGGCGCGCATCCTCGCCGTACGGGGCGCCGACGAGCGCGGCGGGTCCACGGTGGACCAGGTCGCCGCCGGAATACGCACGGCGGCCGACGAGGGCGCGTCCGTCATCTACGTCGCCGCCGCCCTGGCCCACGGCCGGGCCGAGCTGACGAAGGCCGTCGCCTACGCGAGCGACAAGGACGCGCTGGTCGTGGCCCCCCTCGCCCCGGACGCGCTGCCGAGGAACGCCGCGCCCGCCCCCTGGTACTGGCCCGCCGCCGCCCCGGGGGCGATCGGCGTGACGGACTACGGGCCGGACGGGCGGCGCCCCGCCAACGCGCCCGTGGTGGGCGGAGCGGACCTGGCCGCGCCCGGCGACGCGGTGGTGAGCATCGGCCCCGAGGGGCCGGGCCACTTCATCGGCTACGGAGCCTCGTTCGCCGCCGCGCACGTCGCGGGGGCGGCGGCCCAGGTGCGGGCGCGCCACCCGGAGCTCCCGGCCGCCGACGTGGCGCGCCGCCTGACCGAGGCGGCCTACCCGGCGAGCCCGCCGCGACTCGATCCGTACGCCGCCCTGACGGCCGTCCTGACGGAGGAGAAGGGGACGGCGCCCCGGCCGGAGCGGGCGGAGGTCCCGCCGCCGCCCCCGGCGGAGCCCCGCACCCGCGCGCTGGTCGCGGCCGGCGTGGGCGGCGGTGTGGTGCTGCTGGTCGCGGCGGCCGCGGTGGTGATCCCGCGCGGCCGGGCCCGCGGCTGGCGTCCCGCGGGGCGCTGAGGAGGCCGGAGCAGGGCTGTTGAGGGCGTGCGGGGAGAGACGCACCCGGCCCCTCCCCGGACCACCCTGGGCCTCCCCGGACCACCCTGGGCCTTCCCGGGCCTCTTGGGCCCTCCGGGCCCCCTGGGCCTTCCCGACCCCTCGGCGGCCCGGGAGTACCCGGGCTCGGCGGCCCGGGAGTACCCGGGCTCGGCGCTCCGGGAGTACCCGGGCCGCCGAGGGCCCGGGGCCCGCCCGGACCGCCGCTCAGGACTCCTCGTCCTCCAGCACGGCCGTCTGCACCTGGATCTGCTTGCGCCGCGTCACCCGCGTACCCCGGCCCGGCGGCAGGTTCCGGCCCTTGACGCTGCCCAGGATGAAGCCCTCCGAGGGCGGGCACGACAGCAGCAGCGTCGGGGTGTTGACCTCCTGCATGCGCCGCAGCACGGGTTCCCCCAGGCCGCGGCCCGCACCGGCGGCCGAGCGGGCGACGACCATGTGCAGGCCGACCTCGTAGCCGAGCGCGAGATGGTTCAGCAGCGGGTCGAACGGCGCGTTCATCGCGCTGGTGCCGAGCATGTCGTAGTCGTCCACGAGGATGAACAGCCGGGGGCCGTCCCACCAGTCGCACGTCCGCATCCGGGCCGGGGTGATCTCCGGGCCCGGTACGCGCGCCGCGACCGCCCGCGCGGCGCCGCCGATCAACTCCTTGAGGGCGTCCATGGAGACCGCGTGACCGAGCCGGTAGGAGTCCGGGACGGCCTCCACCAGGGCGCGGCGGTAGTCCACGACCATGATCCGCGCCTCGGCGGGGGTGTACCGGTCCATGATCGCCTTGGCCGTCAACCGCAGCATGTTGGTCTTGCCGCTCTCCGTGTCCCCGACCACGATCATGTGGGGGGTCTCGGAGAAGTCGTGCCACACCGTGGAAAGCCGCTCCTCCTCCAGGCCGATGGGCATCTTGAAATCGCCCTTGGGGGCCGGGAGTTCGGACAGCTTGAGCCGGGTGGGCAGCATCCGCACCGGCGGCGCGGGCGGGCCCTGCCAGCTCTCCCGCACCGCCGCCACCAGGCCGGCCACCCCGTCGGAGAGGTCGTCGGCGGACTCGACGCCGTCGATGCGCGGCAGCGCGGTGAGGTAGTGCAGCTTGGCGTCCCGGGTCAGACCGCGCCCCGGCAGCCGGGGCACGGTCGCGGCGCGCCGGTTGTCGATCTCGGAGTCCATCGGGTCGCCCATCCGCAACTCCAGGTGGGTCGCGGCCTGGTCCCGGATCGCGGAGGTCACCTCCACCCAGCGGGCGGTGGTGACGATCAGGTGGATGCCGTAGTTCAGGCCGCGCGCGGCGATCGCGCCGAACGTCTGGATGTACCGGTCGAAGTCCTGGCGCACCGTCGACCAGCCGTCGATCACCAGGAACACGTCGCCGTGCCGGTGCTCGGGGAACTCCCCGGCGGCCAGGCGGCGGCGGAACGTCGCCATGGAGTCGATGCCGTGGTCCAGGAAGAACCGCTCGCGCTCGGCCAGCAGGGCGGTCACCTCGGAGATCGTACGGCCCACCCGCTCGGCGTCCAGCCGCGCCGCGACACCGCTGACGTGCGGCAGGCCGGCCAGGGCCGCGAGCGTGCCGCCGCCGAAGTCGAGGCAGTAGAACTGGACTTCGCGGGGGGTGTGGGTGAGCGCCAGCGCGGTGATGATCGTCCGGACCATCGTGCTCTTGCCGCTCTGCGGACCGCCCGCGATGGCGATGTGCCCGCCCGCGCCCGAGAGGTCCACGGTCAGCAGATCGCGGAGCTGGTCGAAGGGGCGGTCGATGATGCCCAGGGGGACGGTGAGCCGCCCGCGGTGCGCCGCGTCGGTCGTCAGCCCGTACTCGGGGTGCGGGGTGAGCGGCGGCAGCACCTGGTCGAGCGTGGCGGGGAGGTCCAGCGGCGGCAGCCACACCTGATGGGCCGGTGGCCCGGCGGTCAGCAGCCGCTCCACGGCGACCGAGAGCAGGGTCTCACCGGTCTCCTCCTGCTCGGGCTCGGGCTCCGGCGCGTCCGGCAGCTGGCGCGGTACGACGTAGCCGCTGGTCCACGGCACGGTCTGGCTGGCCACCCGCGCCTGGTCGGCGCCGCCGCGGCGCTGCTGGTACGGGCCGGAGACGTAGGCGGCGCGGAACCGGGTCAGCGCCTCCACGCCCGACTTGAGGAAGCCGCTGCCGGGCGCCGAGGGCAGCTGGTAGGCGTCGGGCACGCCGAGCACGCCGCGGCTCTCCATCGCGGAGAACGTCCGCAGACCGATCCGGTAGGAGAGGTGGCTCTCCAACTGGTGCATACGGCCCTCGTCCAGCCGCTGCGAGGCGAGGAGCAGGTGTACTCCGAGGGACCGGCCGAGGCGGCCGATCATCACGAACAGCTCCATGAACTCGCGGTGGGCCGCCAGCAGTTCGCTGAACTCGTCGACGACGACGAACAGGCTGGGCAGCGGCTCCAGCGGCACGCCCGACGCGCGGGCCTTCTCGTAGTCCAGCGCGGAGGTGTAGTTGCCCGCCGAACGCAGCAGCTCCTGCCGCCGCATCAGCTCGCCGTGCAGGGCGTCCTGCATGCGTCCGACCAGCGCGGCCTCGCCCGCCAGGTTGGTGATGACGGCGGAGGTGTGCGGGAGTTCGTCCAGACCCAGGAAGGTGGCGCCGCCCTTGAAGTCGACCAGGACGAAGTTGAGCGTCTCCGAGGAGTTGGTCAGGGCGAGCGAGAGGACCAGGGTCCGCAGGAGCTCGCTCTTGCCGGAACCGGTGGCGCCGATCAGCATCCCGTGCGGTCCGGTGCCGCCCTGGGCGGACTCCTTGATGTCCAGCTCGACCGGCTCGCCGTCCGCGCCGACCGCGATCGGCACCTTCAGCCGGTTGGGCCCGGTGTGCTGCTGCCACAGCGCGTTCGGGTCGTGGCGGTGCAGGTCGGGGATGCCCAGCAACGTGGTCAGCTCCACGTTGGCGGAGAGCGGTTCGGAGGAGTCCGACGCCGAGCCCAGTCCCATGCGGTACGGGGCGAGCCGCCGGGCCAGCGCCAACGCGCCGGTCGGCCCGAGGCCGTCGGGCCGTCCGAGCCGGGTGACCTGCTCCTTGCGCTCGCGGTCGGTGCGCACCAGGCCGAGCTCGTCCTCGTCGACCCGGAAGCGCAGGGTGATGCGTCCCGGCCGCCAGGAGAGCGCGCCGCTGAGGTCCAGGACGACCGTGTTGCGGAAGCCGGGACCGTCCAGGCGGTGGCCGGCCGGGACGGTCCCGCCGTCCACGACGATCACCGTGAACGGCTCCTCGCGTCCGGGCACCGCGTCCGGGTCGAACTGCGGCCGCTCCATGAACTCCGCCCCGAGGAGGTTCTCCAGCTCGCCCCAGGCGGAGACGGTCATCCGGGTCGGGCCCGCGCCGTCGGTGTCGTGCGGATGGAGGCTGTGGGGGAGCCACTTCGTCCACTCCCAGTCCGCGCGCCGCTCGTCGGAGACGCACAGCGCGATCCACACGTCGTCCGGCGAGTGGAAGGTGGCCAACTGGGCCACCAGCGCCCGCGCCAGGGAACGTATCCGCTCCTCGTCGCCCTGGAACAGCACCCGGGCCCAGGCGCGCAGGTAGATCGCGATGGGCTGCTCCGGCACCGTCGAGTAGGCGCGGATGAAGCTGCGCAACGCGTGGGCGCTGAGCGGCTCCAGGTCCTCCACCGGGTTCGTGGAGGTCGAGGTCAGTTTCAGGCCGAGCTTCTGCTCGCCCACGGCCATGCGGATCTCGCCGAAGTCCTCGTCCCTCGGACGCCGCTCCCACAGCCGGGTGGTCCCGGTCATCGACCACAGGGCGGCGGGCTCGGGGTGCCGCCAGGCCAGGGCCAGTTGCTGGTCCACGACGGCTCCGCGCACCTTGCGGCGGATCTGGGTGAGGTAGCGCAGGTAGTCCCTGCGCTCGCCCTTGAGCTTCTGCTTGCGCTCCGCCGCCCGGCGCATGAACTGGCCGATGAACATCGCGGCGGCACCGAGGACCATCAGCCCCAGGGCTATGTAGATGAACCCCCCGGAGCCCCGGGTCATGCCGGGCCGCATGAACATGAACATCATGGAGACCGACATCAGCGCCATGGGCAGGTACGTCCACACGGCGGAGGTGTCGGGCACCGTCTCGGGGAGGATCGGCGGTTCCTGGAGGTTCAGCTCCCCGTCGGGCATCTCCGGGCCCCGGCGTCGGGCCGGGCGGCGGAACAGGATCACGCTCAAGGAACCGTCTCCTTCGGGGACAACAAGGGGGGAGAGCGGGCGGAACGACGTCGGCGCCGTCGCCGGGAGCGCACCCGCCGCCGTGGACCGCGGCCGGGACGTCGGACGGGCCTTCGCCGTGCCCGCACCCTACGCCGCGTTCCGGCCGGGGCCGAAAGCCCGTCCGGACCGCCCGCGGAGGACGACGGCCGACGCCGGACCGCCGTGTCACAGTTCTGCTACACCACCGCTCCGGACCCCGGCCGCGCGGCCGCCGCCCCTCCGCCCGGAACAGCGCATGCCGGACCGCCCTTCGTGCTCCACGGCCTTATCCGCCGCAATTCGCCCTGCGAGGACGGCCGTTTCGCATTCCGCACCGCGGTGCACATGGTCCACACTAGGCGGCTGATATTACGATCGCCGTATCGGCTGCCAACAACCGTCACCGGACAACGGTTTGGAACCCCCGTCGAATCATGCTGTTCACCGGTCCGCCAAACCCTGTTCCCCCCGCCCGTTCTCAGCAGTAACCGGAGAAGCGTGAGCCATCCCGATGACTGACACTCAGGTGGCCGAGCTGTGCCGTCTGACGGTACGAGCTCCTGCCAGGAGCATCGATCTCGCCGTGCCCGCCGACGTCCCCGTGGCGGACCTGCTGCCCGCCGTGCTCGGCTACGCGGGCGACAACCTCGAAGAAGCCGGCATCGACCACGGCGGCTGGGTGCTCCAGCGGCTCGGCGGCGAGCCCCTGGACGAGGAACTCACCCTCGACTCCTACGGTCTGCGCGACGGCGACACCCTCTACCTCCGGCCGCGCACCGAGGCCCTGCCCGAGGTGCACCTCGACGACCTGGTCGACGGCATCTCCACCACCATGCGCGACCACCCCTTCGGCTGGACCTCCAAGGTGAGCCGCCGGGTGCTGCTCGGCATCGTTGTCGCGGTCCTCGCCGGCGGCGTCGTGGTGATCGCCTGGCCCGGCGGGTCCTCGCTCTCCCGGGCCGTCTTCGCCACCGCGGCCGGCCTTCTCCTGCTCGCGGGCTCCGGCGCGGCGAGCCGGGCGGTCGGGGACGCGGGCGCCGGAGCCGCACTCGGCTTCATGGTGGGGCCCTACCTGGCGCTGGCCGGCTGGCTGCTGCCCGGCGGCGAACTCGGCGGACCGCACGCGTACGAGACGCTGGGCGCGCGGCTCCTCGCGGCGAGCGCGGCGATGGCCGGCGGGGCCGTGCTCGCGCTCGCCGTCGTGGCCGCGTTCGCCGCGCTCTTCCTGAGCGTCGCCGTCGTCTCGCTGTTCGCCGCCCTCGCCGCCGTCCTGCTCCTGACCACGGACCTGGCGCCGGTGGACACCGCGGGCATCCTCGCCGTCCTGGCGGTCGTCCTGGGGGCCTTCGTCCCCTCGCTGGCGTTCCGGATGTCCGGGATGCGGATGCCTCCCCTGCCGACCAACGCCCAGCAGTTGCAGGAGGGCATCGAACCGCACGCCGCCTCCGCGGTCTCGGCCCGCGCCGTCCTCGCCGACGGCTGGATGACCTCGCTGTACGGGGCGGTGGGTCTGGTCGGCGCCGCGTGCGTGGCCGTCCTGGCCCGGGAGCGCGAACTGGCCGAGATCATCATGACGGTGGCCCTCTGCCTGCTGCTCGTCCTGCACGCCCGGGGCCTCGGCAACATCTGGCAGCGCATGTCCCTGGTGGCCCCGGGGGTGCTGGGGCTGCTCCTGCTGGTGCTGGTCGCCCTTCCCGTCGCGACCCCGGGGAACCGGCTGGTCACGGCGGCGGGCCTGCTCGCGGCGGCGGCCGCGGTCGCCATCGCCGCCTGGACCGTGCCCGGCCGCCGGCTCGTCCCCTACTGGGGCCGCGCGGGCGAACTGCTCCACTCGGCCCTGGCGATCGCCGTGCTCCCGCTCGCCCTGTGGGTGCTCGGCGTGTACGGCGCCCTGCGGTCCATCAACGGCTGACCGGAAGGGAGACCCGCTGCCGTGCAGTCCAAACGCGATCAGGTCCAGGCCCACATGTTCGTCATGGGCCGGCTGACCTCCGGCCTGCTCCGCGCCGACCCCGACGCCCCGGAGAGCCCGCAGGGCCGGACCAACCGGGGGGTGGTGATCGGCATCGTGATCGCCGTCCTGCTCTCGGCCGGGTCCTTCGTCCTCGGCCTCCTCAAGCCCGGCACCAAGGACTCCTGGCGGGCGGCCGGAACCCTCGTCGTGAACAAGGACACCGGCTCCCGCTACCTCTACCTGGAGGGCCGGCTGCGCCCGGTGCGCAACTACGCGTCGGCGCGGCTGCTCGCGGGCGCCGACATGAAGGCGGTGACGGTCGGCTCCAAGTCCCTGAGCGGAACCCCGCACGGATCACCCGTCGGCATCAGCGGCGCCCCGGACGCGCTGCCCGCCGGCGGCGATCTGGACACCGGCCCCTGGCAGGTCTGCTCGGGCAGCGGGACCGGCGGCACCGGCACCACCGTCGCGGTGGGCCTCCCGGCGGACGCCACCGGGCTGCCCACCGACCAGGCCATGCTGGTGAAGGGGCCGGACCGGGCCGACTACCTGGTCTGGCGCGGCAGCAAGCTGCTGCTCGACACCGCCACCCGCGCCCGCGAGGCCCTCGGCTACGGCTCCACACCGCGGCTGCCCGTCTCCGCCGCCTTCCTCAACGCCCTGCCCTCGGGGCCCGACCTGCGCCCGCCGGACGTACCCGGCAAGGGGAGGAAGGGCCCCTCGCTGGGCGGTGCGGAATCCCGGATCGGCCAGGTCTTCCGGGTCACCGTGCCCGGCTCCGCCGACCGCTACCACCTGCTGCGCGAGGAGGGGCTGACCCCTCTCACGGCGACCGGGGCGGCGCTGGTGCTCGGTGACCCGGAGACCCGCGAGAAGGTGTACGGGGGAGGCGCGGCCAACGTCGTGGCCCTGGGCGCGGACGTGCTGAGCGGCCATCTGGCCCCCGGCGCCGGGGGCGGCGCGGAGGAAGCGAACCTGCCTTCAGAGCCGCCGGAGGCGGTGGCCCTCGGCGAGGACCGCACCGTATGCATCCGCGTCCAGCCGAGCGAGCGCGGCCCGCGCATCAGCGTGGCACTGACCGGCACGGGCACCCTGGGCCCCGCCGCGCAGGCCCCGCCCGAGGGTCTCACCCCGGCCTGCATGCCGGTCGGCACGATCAGCGTACGGCCGGGCGGCGGGGCCCTGGTCCGGGCGCTCGGGGCGAGCGGGAGCACGGTCGGCGCCACCGTCTACCTGGTGACCGACACCGGGATGAAGTACCGGGTCGGCTCCGCCGACGGGCTCGCCGCCCTCGGCTACAGCGAAGGCCAGGCGCGTGGGCTGCCGGCGCCGCTGCTGGCCATGCTGCCGACCGGCCCGGACCTCACGAAGGAGGCCGCGGCCCTCGGCCGTAACACGAACACGGCCCCCCGCTGCGACCGGAAGTGAGCACCGGTGGGCGGGTCGGACGGGAGGAGGTGAATAGCGCGTGACACCGCCGATAAATGCGTGTGTCGTGACAACGGGAGGCGGGGGCCCACCCTCCTCCTCCCCGAAGGGGTCCGGCAATACCGTGGCCCGTAACGGGCATTGTCCGTTCGGGCATTGCCCGTTCGGGCACGGAGAAACGGATCCATTCAGAAGGTGATTCCGCAAGGGGCCCACCTCAGATCCAGATCAAATCTCCTTCGCGAATCACCCCAAAAGCGGGGCCGGGGCCGAGAAGATGACGCAAGTCATTGAATCGTCAACACCCTTTTCCTTAGGCTCCGTTCGTCCAGACCATGCGGATGCCGGCCCTCCGGCCGCGTCCGGCCGGCCACCGCGCCGGGCGGGAACCGGAACCGGCGGCGCGACACATCAGGAGGCGCAACAACATGTCAGGTACGGGCACACAGCAGTCACTGGCGTCAGCCACTCAGAACGGTGTCACCGCGCTGGAGATGGCCTTCACCGGCGTGCAGAACAGCCGCCAGGACGTGGAGAACATGAAGCACAACCTCGCCTCCGGCTACGCCGGCAGCGACGGTGGCGCGTTCCAGAAGCTGCTCGACCGATGGGACCAGCAGGCGGAGATCATCTCCAGCAACCTCCGCGACATGATCACGACGCTGGAGGAGACCATGCGCGCGCAGGGCATCCAGCAGAACAACTCGAACGACGCGATCCAGCAGGCGTTCAGCCGCTCCGAGGCGGTCTTCAACGCGCTCGCCGGCTCCACCGCGGGCCGCTGACCACCCCTTCGCCGCCCGGAGCCCTGAGCGGTGCCCGGACCCCGCACGCCCCTGTCCCTGACGCACCTGCCGCGAGACGAGGAAGACCATGACCCCCCCGCTTGACTTCACCGACGGCCAGATCTACGTCGACTACTCCCACATGGAGAACGCCGCCGACGACATGGTCCAGCAGACCAAGGCGATCGACAGCATCCTCACCAACCTGGAAGCCGAGCTCCAGGAGCTCCAGCGCAGCTGGGAAGGTGAGGACAAGGCGGTGTACACCGAGAAGCAGGCGGCCTGGAACAACGCCGTCGAGGAGATGAAGCGCATCCTCGCCGAGCACTCGGCCCTGCTGAACGATGTGTCGGGCAGCTACCAGTACAGCGAGAACTCCCTGAAGTCGCTCTGGGAGAGCGTGCGCATCGGCAGCTGACCACGGGCGGCACGCCCCCGGTCCTCCTCGGGCGGCCGTCCGCGTGCGACCTCCGCGCGAACGGCCGCCCGCTGCCGCCGGGGCCGGCGGGCCCGCCGCCCCTCGCATCCGGCGGGCCCCGGCTGCCGGGCACCGGCCCCGTGGGCCCACGGACACCTCGGACGACAGGAGAAGTGCGACATGGCGGAAGCACCCCCGCTCAATCTCAACAAGGCGTGGCTGCAGAACTTCCTCGACGACGACGTCAAACCGTTCCTCGCCGCGGTCAAGAAGATGCGGGACGACGGCACCACGTCCGACGGCGTGACCGTGCCCGGCATTCCCACGCTGCAGGGCGGCACCGACGGCTCCAAGACCGCGGCCGGCTTCCACGACGGACAGGCCACGCCGCTCGCGATCGGGACGATGGCGGCCGACGAGAAGGGCCGCACCAACGGCGGCTACCTGGTCAAGTGCCTGAACGAGATGGTCGATCAGCTCGACGACATCCTCAAACTCCAGGTCGACCTCTTCGAGCAGATCGAGGAGGACCTGGAAGAAACGATCGAGAAGCTGTTCAAGACCCAGGACGGCAACCTGGAGAAGATCGACGGCAAGGACATGGTCGACTTCTTCGAAGGCGTGGACGAGGTGCTCTCCGAATCCTCGGGCGGAGGCTCCGGCGGCGACGACGAGGACGACGACTAGCCGCCGCCACCGCCGCCGGCCGGGCCGCCGGCCCGCGGCCCGCACCCCGCCCCTCTGTCCCCCTGTCCGTCTCTCCCGACGAAAAGGCATCCCGGCATGGCGCTCGACTCCAGCAAGATCACCGAAGACCTCGGCGGTTCCAACGACCAGTGGGCCGAGGCGGTCGGCTTCTTCACGGGATTCATGGCGCCGAAGCGGGACGACCTGTTCGACGCGCTCGTCGGCAACGAGGGCATCCCCCTGATGAAGGTGGAGATCTCCGACGTCGGCTACGTCGACTACGTCGACACCGAGGATCTGAACTGGCTCTACGAGAACGCCGGTTCCGACATCAACAACACCGACTTCGTCATCCCCTTCTACCACGCCAAGGGCGGCACGGGCTCCGACGTGTCGATGTACAAGGCGCGCATCACCCTGCTCGGCAGCAAGGGCGACGGCCGGGTACCGAGCCAGGGGTACCAGGAGGGCGGGAAGTTCTCCAGCACCATCGACGGCCACCTGGGGATGGACGGCAAGCCGACCTGGGACACCACGCCGACCGCGCGCTACGCCTACGGCACCGGGCTCGCCCTGGAGGAGCTGCTCAACAACGAGAAGGAAGGCACCCACGGCTTCAGCTGGAACGCGTCGCCCGTGAAGGACCCCGACTCGGTGACCCTCGCCAACTTCGACACGGTGGCCGGGGCGTTCGACCGCGTCGCCGAGTTCTTCTCCGCCCAGCAGAAGATCGTGGAGGAATGGCAGAGGAGGGTCGGGACGGAGAAGGACAAGGCGTGGCGGGGCAAGGCCGCCGGAGTCTTCTGGGACCTGATCAACAAGATCAACGAGCAGTACACGGACTACGCCGACGACATGAAGCCCGGCGGGGGCGGCTCGGTCGGGTCGAAGCAGGGCGACGAGATCCGGCAGGCGAAGAAGGACTTCCGGGCCGCGGTGTGGGACCTCCACAGCGCGTGGGCGAAGTGGCAGTGGCAGTACGGGAATCCGCTCACGGTGCTGCACACGCTGCTGTCGGCGGTCATGAAGTACGTGTGGGACAACAACATCACGAAGATCACGTACGAGATCGAGACCTACGGGTCGTACGGCGGCGGCTACACCACCCACACGAACTACATCTCGGAGGAGGGGTTCAGCAACCAGGCCGCCATCGACGCGATCACCGGTAAGGGCGACATGCCGCTGAGCGTCGAGGCGAAGGAGTTCGGGGAGCTCAAGGAGCTCTCCACCTGGGTGGAGATCGGCAACAAGGCCCTCCTCATGTGGAAGCAGACCGTCGAGGACCACCTCGACACCGCTGCGGTCACGGCCATGACGAAGGTGCGCGACAGCTGGAGCAACAGCAAGTTCGAGCTGGGCTCCGTGAAGTCCCGGGGCACCAGCAGCACCCTGGCCTCCGACTACAAGGAGGAGAAGGCCGAACTCGCCGAGGAGAAGGCGGAAGCCGACGCCGCCGCGGCCAAGGCCGCCGCCGAGGAAGCCGCCCGGAAGCAGGCGGAGTTCATCCAGTGGCAGAAGGACCAGGCCGCCAAGGCCGAGGCGGAGCGGAAGAAGGAGAAGGAGGAGGCCGAGCGCAAGGCGGCCGAGGCCAAGGCGGAGGCCGAGCGCAAGGAGGCCGAAGCCAAGGCGGAGGCCGAGCGCAAGGAGGCGGAGGCCAAGGCCGAGGCGGAGCGCAAGGAGAAGGAGGCCGAGGCCAAGGCGGCGGCCAAGGAGGCCGAGCAGGAGGCCAAGCAGGAGGCGAAGGAGAAGGAGGCGGAGGCCAAGGCGGCCGAAGCGGAGGCGAAGGCGGAGGCCAAGGAGGCGGAGGCCAAGGCCGAACAGGAGGCCAAGGAGAAGGAGGCGGAGGAGAAGCAGGCCCAGCAGGAGGCCAAGCAGGAGCAGCTCCGCGCCGAGCAGGAGGCCAAGCAGGAACAGGTCCGCAAGGAGCAGGAGGCCAAGCAGGCCGAGGCCCAGGCCCGTGCGGAGAACATGCAGATGATGCAGATGAACCAGGCCAGGACCCAGCAGGAGGAGGCGAAGAAGGAGCAGGAGGCCAAGGAGGCCCAGGCCAGGGCCGAGCAGGAGGCCAAGGAGGCGGAGGCCAGAGCCGAGCAGGAGGCGAAGGAGCAGGAGGCCGAGCAGAAGCAGGCCGAACAGGAGGCCAAGCAGGAGGCGAAGGAGGCGGAGGCCAAGGCGGAGCAGGCCGCCAAGGAGAAGGAGGCGGAGCAGAAGCAGGCCGAGGCGGAGCAGAAGCAGGACCGCATCCGCACCGAGCAGGAGGACCGCCAGGAGCAGCAGCAGGCCGAGCAGGAGAAGAAGCAGGCCGAGGCCGAGGCGAAGGCGGAGCAGAAGCAGGCGGAGCAGGAAGCCAAGGCGGAGGCCAAGGAGGCGGAGGCCAAGGCCGAGCAGGAGGCCCGGCAGAAGGAGGCCGAGCAGAAGCAGGCCGAGGCGGAGGCCAAGGCGGACCGCATCCGCGAGGAGCAGGAGGCCAAGCAGGACCGGCTCCGTGAGGAACAGGAAGCCAAGCAGGAGGAGGTCCGGGCCGAGCAGGAAGCCCGGCAGAAGGAAGCCGAGGCCAAGCAGGAAGAAGTCCGGCAGGAGCAGGAGCGGAGGCAGGCCGAGGCGGAGGCCGAGTTCGACAGCTCCCGGCGCGACCTCTTCGGCGGGGGCGAGTTCCCCGACCTGTCGTCCACCCCCATCACCGGCCCCGTCAACGACGGCCCCCTCGAACTCCCCGGCGGCGGCGAGTCGCGGCTCGACGCGGACGGCCGGGTGATCACCGAGTACCCCGACGGCTCCAAGGTCACGATCGACCCGAACACCCACTCCTCGACCGTCACCCGGCCCGACGGCTCCGTCATCTCCGGTCCGCTCAACACCGGGGACCTCCTGACCAACCCCGGCGGCAGCGTCACCCACCTGGACCCCGGTGGCAACGTGGTCACGGAATTCCCGGACGGCTCCACCCAGACCATCAACCCGGACACCGGCACCACCACCGTCACCCGGCCCGACGGCTCGACCGTCTCGGGGTACCTGGACGAGTCCGGCCCGGCCCACTTCGACTCCGGACGGCTCAACCCCGGCTCGCTCGACCTCGGTTCGCTCGGCGACCGGCTGCCCGGGTACACGCCTTCTCCGTACGACCCCGCCTCCTACGAGGAGGAACTGTTCGACGAGAAGCCGTACGAGTCGCCCCTGGCGGGCAACGGGGCCTCCGGCGGGTCGGGCGCCCCGAGCCACAACCGCCCGTTCCTGAACAGCGGGCCGTTCCCCGGCCCCGGCGGCTCCTCCCCGGGCGAGGGCGGCAGCGGCGCGCCGATGGGCGGAGCCCCGATGGGCGGCGGCATGGGCGGCGGTATGGGCGGCGGTATGGGTGGCGGCATGGGTGGCGGCGGAGGCCAGTCGGACTCCGGCGAGCGCGTCCGCAACGTCATCGACGGATCGGTGTCCAGGAACCGCCGCGGGCGGCCCGGCGCCGGTGTTCCCGGCCCGGGCGGCCGGTACGCCGACGACGAGGTGCGGGTGGCCACCGGAGGCCCGACCGCCGGCAGCTCCCCCTTCCTCCCGCCGATGGCCGGCGCCCCGGGCGGGGGCGGCGCGCCCGGTCAGACCGCGACCCAGAGCGGCGAGCGCACCCGCGACTCCTGGGTGCCGGAGGACGAGGACGTCTGGGGCACCGACGAAGGGGGCGCACCGGCGGTGATCGGACGCTAGGAAGCGTCCCTACGGTCACGGCCGGGGCCCGAACGGGCCGGGGGAGAGGCAGGGGAACCGCTCCGAAACCGTTCGGGCGCGGGGGAGTTCGTAGCACGCACACGCGTACGACAGAATGGTGTACGCGCAGGTGGAAGGGCGACTGTTGAGCGACTCGATGGAGAAGAAGCTGGCCGCGGCCATGGCCGAACTCACGGCTGTGCAGGAGGCCGTGGCACGCGCCGAGGGCGAACTCGGCCAGTCCTCGGCGACGGTCAGGTCGCGGGACCGCGCCGTGGAGGTGACGGTCGGTCCGCAGGGCGAGTTGACGGCGCTGAAGTTCCCGGACAACCGGCACCAGTCCATGACGGGCCCTCAACTGGCCGCCTCGATCCTGGAGGCGGTGCAGGAGGGGAGATCGGAGATGGCCCGCAAGGTGATGGACGTCTTCGAGCCGCTCACGCGGACCACCGGCCGGGTGACGGGCATCCGGGGCGTGGACATCGACTGGGACCGGGCCTTCGGCTCGGCTCTCGAAGACCCGCACGGCGGCGGGAGGCGTTCGTCGGCCCGCCTGCACGACGAGATCCACGAGGACTGACGTACACCGCGGCACCAGGACGTGCACCGCGGCACCGGAACGTGCACCGCAGGACGACGAGGGAGGTATTCATGGCCACAGGCAAGTTCATCGCGGACCCCGGTCGTGTGCGCGAGGGCGGCGAGAGGATGGAGGAGCTGCCCTTGATGACGGAGAAGATCGCCGACAACTTCATCTCCGACATGCAGAACTACCGGGGCTGGGCGGGGTACACCGACGAGTTCGCCCAGACGGTGCGGCCCAAGTACGACGCCAACAACCAGGCGTGCCTGGACCTGATCAGGGCGGTCGGCAGCGCGTTCTGGGGGCTGCGGCAGGCGGTCCTGGCCAACGGGCGGCACATCGAGGGCGTGTCGAACTACGCGCGCGACGAGATCGGTCGGCAGATGTCCAGCCTCGACGGGCCGGGCGACTCCTCCGAGGGTGGCCGGCACTAAGTGGAGGAGATCGACTTTCCGCCGGACGTCCGGACGATGCTCTGGATCCTGCTGGGCGAAATGCCCCTGCAGGCCAGGGAGAATCTGGCGTGGGAAAGTCGTCAGCTCTACCTCGCTCTCCAGAAGGGCCTGATCGACCTGCGCGCGGCCTCGCGCGAGACGATCCAGATCGTGGAGAAGGCGTTGCCGCCGGAGGTGGCCCGTCCGTACATCGAGAGCGTACGGATGCTCACCGACGAACCCGGCGGCACCGACCCCATCCAGGCGTTGCTGCTCCAGCTCGACGAACTGGCCGACGGCCAGGTGGACTACTCGCAGAAGATCCAGGGATCCAAGTGGGAGATCATCGCCGAGATCATCATGTTGATCGCCGAACTGGCGATCCTGGCCGCGCTGATCGCCTTCACCGGCGGGGCCTCGGTGTCGCAGATGTTCCTGGCGCGGGCCCGGAGCAAGCTCGCGATCCTCATCATCGTCGACCGCCTCGTGCGGATGTCGCACATCGCGCCGACTCTCGGTCAGGCCATCCAGGAGGCCATCCAGACGCTGGCGGTCCGGCTGGCGCAGATCGGCCTGAACACGGGCGGCCGCAAGCCCGGGGGAGTGGACTGGAAGGACGTCGGCGTCGCCGCCGCCTTCGGTGCGCTCACCGCCGGCTTCATGGAGATCTTCGACAAGTTCCTCAAGCCCATCAAGAACTACTTCAAGGACCTCCTCGG
>NZ_JBIRLM010000030.1:0-46045 GCF_044330565.1 Streptomyces sp. NPDC017448
TGGAGAGCGAGGTAGAGCTGACGACTTTCCCACGCCAGATTCTCCCTGGCCTGCAGGGGCATTTCGCCCAGCAGGATCCAGAGCATCGTCCGGACATCCGGCGGAAAGTCGATCTCCTCCACTCAGCGTCTCACCTGCCCACCGACGCAGTGAAGTGCCTCGTCCGTCTTCCGACCGTGAGACCGGATCCGATCGACGGCGTCGGTGCGGGTGCTCTCGACGTACTCCAGATCGGTGAGTGCCGCCGGGACCAGCGTGTGCAGTGCCCCGCACAGCCCCTGGGTGACATCGGCGCACAGGGCCTCTTGACCGCCCGGCACTTCGGACGCACCTGCCGGGCGAAGTCGTCCGCCCAGCCTGTCCACGCCCTTGGTCAGCGGAGCCCGCACCGTCCGCAGCTCCGCCTCGGCACTCCGGGCGGACGCGGCCACGCGCTCTTCGCCCGGCGCAACAGAAGCCGACAGGGCGGGGAGTTCGACGGAGTCCGCGCCAACGGCGGGCGTGACAGGGATCGTCACCTCTGCCGTCACAAGGGCGGCGAGAACTGCCGTCGATCCCGTTCCGGCCCATGCACGGGGGCAGCAAGCTCGTCGCATGGTGCACACGCTAGGTACGTCAGATGACGCCGGGGCGACACGCACAGCACGGCGCCGCAACCACCAGTGCCTCGGTGAACATTCGCCGTTCCCCCGGGCTTCACCCAGCCCGAGCCGAGCCCTCCCGTACCGCCCCGGGCGTCCGCGAGAACCGGGTCACTCCCTGTCAACCTGAGGTGAGACATCCCGCTCTGTCGGGTTAGCCTGAGAGGGACACGACAAGAGAATCACCTCTTATGACCAGTACCGAACCCGCCGGGTCCGACCCGGCACCGAGGCCGAAGCGCCGCACTTTCACCTCGGAGTACAAGCTGCGGATCGTCGCCGAGTACGACGCGGCGCCCAGGAACGAGAAGGGCGCGGTCCTTTGCCGGGAACGGCTCTACCACTCACATGTCAAGGAGTGGCGGACCGCCCGTGATGCCGGGGCCGTGGAAAACTCGGTCGATCGCCGGACCAGTCCGGCCCGCACGAAGAAGTCCGCCGCGGAGGTGGAGAACGAGAAGCTGCGGCAGCAGGTGGCACGGCTGGAGAAGGGCCCGGCCCGGAACAAGGCCGCAGTCGACGCCGGACTCCGGCTCCAGGACGCGGCCGTCCTTCCGGCCGTCGCGGAGCGGCCGCGGCCGCGGGCGCGACCTCGAGGCGGCAGGCACGGCGACGGCGTACGGGCGGGGGCGGGAGCTCAAGCGCTCGGCTCGCCGCGCGGCGCGGACCCGGGCGGCCAGGGCGTCGGCGGCGAGGCGGGCCCGTTCGTACTGAGTCGCCGTGCGGCTGCGGGTCAGCGGGCGCAGCACGGCCTGGTCCCCGGTGTCGCGCGGATACAGAGCGCGCAGGTCGGCGGTCATCCTGCGGCCGCGCCCGACGGGGCGGGTGTAGTCGTCGACGGCCGCCTGCACGATCGTCTCGTCCAGGCCGGGCTCGTGGGGGTGGCCGCGCAGGGCGTAGAAGAGGTAGCCGCGGGCTTCGGCGAGAAGGTGGTGGCGTGCGAAGGCGCCGCGCATCACGTACACCACGGCGACGACGTCGACGGCCGCCGGGGCGAGGTCGACCACCGGTCGCACCCGCCCCCACACCGCCGCGACCGCCGCCCTCGCCCGCTCGGCGAGCCGGTAGACAGTGCAGGCGCCGAACGCCCGGATCGCCGAAGCGCGTGGTGAGCAGCAGGGAGGACTTCTCTCCCCGACGTCACCGCCGGGTGGTCGAGAGAACCGTGTCCTGGCCGGCCGGTTGCCGACGCCTCCCCCGCCGCCACGAGCGCAAGGCCGAACACTTCCTCGCCTTCGTGGGTATCGCACCACTCCTGATCGGACACCGCCGCCTCGACAGGCGGATCAACCCGAGAAGCCAGTGAGCCGAGGTCGGGCCTCCTTGCGTCCGAAGGCCAGCACCTTCGCAAGTACCTCACGCATCTCTTCAATACTCTCCGCCGGGACGTCGAGCACCGCCTCGATCTGTGCGTCATCCAACTCCAAGTCATCCAGAGTGTCGGGGTCCAGCGACACGGTGAGCAGGCCGCCTGCCAGGGTCACTTCGCGGACACAGCCATAAGCCGTGCACTGGTCCGGGGTCATCACGCAGTACGTGTCGAGCCCGAGCGAGATGTCCTGCGCGGACGGCTCACCGACAGCGCTCGTGAACAGCAGGAAGAAGCCCTCGTCCTCCTCCGCCACGCCGGCTTGCATCTCGCCATCAACGTCGACTTCAGCCGCCACCGCACGGGCTGTGAACCTGTATGCCATGTGCCGGTTCTACCAGGAGCCCAGTACAGCTCACGCCCGCCCCTCCGCCAGTAAGGGCTGGAGAGGCCTCCATAAGAAACGGCGTCTACGGCGTGCTCCTCTCGCGCGATCCGCGTGCACCTGCGCAAGCGCGGCATCCGCGCGGTATCCCCCGTTCCCGCAAACCAGCGAGGCAATCGACTACGTCGCGGAAGCCGGGGCGGCAAGCCGCCGGCAGGGCGAAGGGGCACAGGCGACTGGACGCGGATGAGGCCGGGAGCCATGCGAAATACAGAGTGCCGACACGGTGTCAGCCATCCTTCGTGAGTGCGGCAGACGTGGTCTGCCGTGTAGTGAGCTGTATCGGAACATGTTCAACCCGCAGTTGTACCTGGTGAGTTACTGGCGCATCTACTCCACACGACGTGGACCAGCTCGGGCAGCTCCCACGGGAACGCCGGCAAGGTGACCTCGGGTGGCTACAACGCCGACGGCCGTTCTGACGTAGGCGTGTTCCACAACACCGGGCAGAACGCGGAAGGCATGGCGCTCTCCTCGCTGTACACCTTCAGCAGCAACGGCGCCGCGTTCAACAACTCCCAGCAGCAGTGGATCAGTTCGGGCGGCTTCAGCTGGGACAAGAGCTACCCGGCCTCCGGCGACTACAATGGTGACGGCAAGGCCGACCTCGGGGGCTTCTGCGACGCGGGCACAACCGCGGACGGACGGAAGGCCGACTCGCTGTCCACCTTCCTCCGCGAAGGCACGACCTTCCAGGCCCCGGGCAAGCGGTGGAGTGGCAGCGTCAACAAGCCCTGCCCGACGGGCCATCGGCCTCCGGCCCGCCGCACACGTTCGATCCGGTCCTGTCGGGCGCCACTGGCGCCCGACAGGACCGGATCGGCGTCTTTCTCCGTTCCTAACACCCGGGCCATGGCCCCGGGCCCGCACGAACACCGGTATCCGGGCGCGCAGGTCAACCTCGTGCGTGCCCGGTCGAGCGAAGAGCGAACATGAAACTCCTCACCGCCCCCGTAGCCTCCGCCCTTGCGACAGCGCTCCTCGCTGCCTGCTCCCTCACCGGGCTCACCGCCACCACCGCTGAAGCCGCAGGGTCGACCACCCTGGACTACCTTGTGGATCCCCACGCCGGCACCCACAAGGCGATACCCGGCACCGAGGTGGTGTTCGACGCCGCAGCGGGCACGAATTCCTACCTGCGAGCCACTGACCTCGGAGTCTCCAACGTCGATGCTCTCGCGGCCGGCGACAACATCGGCAACACCTTCTCCATCCGATGCCGCTACGCCGACGGCACCGCCCTGCCGACCGGTGAGGAGGCGGGCGCCTACTGGGCCACCAATCTCGTCCCGCCGGGGGAGACGTCGCTGGCCCCGATCCTGCGATGGCTCTTCACCGCCCCCACCACCGACCGCTACCAGTGCAACCTCGCGGTCACCAGCTACTCCACCATCATCAAGAACGGCCGCGAGGTCACCATGCGCATCCCAGCCGGCGCCCAACTCCTGCGCTCGCAGTACAAGAGCGGCGACAGCTGGACCCTGCCAAAGGCGGAGACCACCGTGCTGGCCCGCGGAACCTCCACTCCCGTCATGGAGCACACCTACGTCCCCACCGGCTCCGGACGCACCACCGTGGTCATGGACGCCGCCCTCACCACCTGCAAGCCCCTCTCCTCGCTGTGCGCGGGCGGGACATCCGGGTACACCGGCACCCAGGCCCGGACATGGATCGAAGCCCAACCCCGCAACGCTGACGGAACACCGTGCGGCCCCCTGCTCAAAAGCACAGCCAGGACATGGTCCATCTCCACCCCCAAACATCACATGACGGCGACCAACTCCCTCTACATCGACCCCGCACAGACCACCCACTGCGCCGACCTGCACCTCACCATGATCATCAAGAACGCCGAAGGCAACCCCCTCAACATCCACGCCGGATGGACAACCGGCACCATCGCCGCCACCCACGCCCTCGCCGTCACCGCCGCATGAACACGGCATCGGCAAAGAAACCCCTCGGAGGCAAACCTGCCGGAATCCCAGGTGGACACCGGACCAGGACGATCTTCAGGGGTCTGCGCGACACGCGTCCGAACCGTCACGGCACAGGTCCTGCCGAAGGGCGAAACGCGGTAAAGAGCTGTCGCCCGGCCCCGGTGTCCCGTCCGGCGGCGCGGTGAGCTCACGATGCGTCCCGCCCACCGGCACAGGTGGCCGACGTGCTTGTACTGCCGGGTTCCCGCGACGACCCCGAACGGTTGGTCGGCGATGTGCCACGCGAGCGTGCGGCGGAACTGGCGTGTGCCGAAGGTCCAGGCCGGTGGGTGTTCGTTCTGTTCTTCGTCGCTCATCGCTGTTGGCGGGCTCTGTTTCGGTGTCCAGATCCAGACCCTCCGCGGCCAGGGCCGGGACGTAGGGGCTCCTCCGGGGTGCCGAGCAGAGCGTTCAGATGGTCGCGGAAGTTCTTGAGTCGCAGCGGCATGTCTGACAAGAGGGCGTATTCCCAGGGCAGTCGGTATCCGAAGAGGCGGGTGGGGCCGTCGTTGATGAGTTTCAGGAGCTCGACCACGCACCGTCCGCGCCCGCCCTCCCAGGAATGGCCCTGGCCGGCCTTGTCACCCTGAGCACGGCCGGACGACCACCGCGTACGACCGGTCGTCGCACAGCAGGGGCCCCCGGCAGTCTCCTGCCGAGGGCCCCCTTGCCGTGCTGTGCCTCTACTTCACGTCGAGGTAGTCACCGGTGGCCGAGACGGCCGGGGTGGTGGACGTACCGGCGAAGCTGTAGCGCCAGTAGCCGTCGGCCGCGGCCTTGACGGTGGTCTTCAGGGTGCCGGTCGAGCTGGTCTTGACGGTCTTGACCGTCGTGTAGCTCGTGGCGCCCTTCTTCTTGAACTGGAGCTTCACGGGCTGGTTGGTGTACCCCTTGTACGTGCCGGTGTCCCAGTTGGCGCGCGTCAGTTTGCCGGTGACCGTGATGGTCTTGCCCTTCTTCACCGGCTCCGGCGAGGCGTTCACGGTCAGCTTGGAGAAGCGCTGCACGCGGGTCTTCGCCTGGAAATCGTTCCAGACGAAGTCCTCCTTGCCACCGGTGTCCGCGAGCGCTCCGACGCCGACGTTCCAGGTGCCGGCGAGGCTGCTCGTGTAGAGGTCGTCGGACCGCGGGTCGACCGTGACCGAGAGGGTGCACGTGGAGGTGGTCGGGTCGGCCGAGACCTTGCAGTCGCCGTACTCCTGGGTGGGGCCGAGGAAGCCGTCGACCTCGTCGATGTGGCCGTGCCACAGGTAGGCGAACGCGTCGGCGATGCCGCTCGGCGAGGAGGTCGTGATCGCGATGGTGAACTTCTGCTTGGACTCCGTGCCCACCACGATGTTCTTGCCGCCGTTGACGACGACCTTCTTGATGACGGGCACTTCGGCGGCGCGGGCCGTGGCGGTCGGCGCGCCGGCCTCGGCGGGCGCACCGCCGAAGACCTCGGCGCCGGACGGCACGCTCAGGTCGGCGGCCGGCTTCTCGTCGGCCTGGACGGCCGGTACTGCGAAAGCGGAAAGGGTCAGGGCGCCGGTGACGGCGGCCACGGCGGCACGTATACGCATGTGTCTCCAAGGAGAAGAAGCCCCGGGCGCGGTCATCACCCCGGGGCCCAGGTGAACCGTGAGCCTTTTGGCTCACGGGATCAGACAGACGGGTCGGGCCAAGGGTTGCAGGAATGGTGGACTTTTCGCGAAAGTCGCTCGGCCGGTCGCAGGCCGGGACGGGGCGGACGCGGTCCCGAGCGCCGGAGCGTCACGGGCGGCCGGTCCACCAGGCGTGAAGAGGCGCGGGAGCTCCGATGTCGTACCTGGGCACAGGCGTTCGCTCCGAAGTCGTCTTGAGGCACTACCATCCCTCCCCTCATCGTCGGGCCCCGGCGGTGCACCGGGAAGCAAAGGGGGAGAAGTGACCGGGGAACAGAGCCGATCTCATGCCCAGGACCACCTGCGGGCAAGCGTCGACGAAGCCGCGGACCACGCACGTCTGGGAGCACGGTCCGCCACCTACCGCGGAGTTCAGTCGGACGGCTTCCGCGGCTGCGCCGTGACCGCGGTGGTGGTGCTCGGCGGGCTCGGCCTCGTACTGGCCCTCACGATGGAACCGGTCGTGGCACTGCTGCCCGGCGGACTGCTCGTAGCGGTCCTGATCAGCCTCTGGGTCGATCAGCGCAACTCGAAGAAGAACCAGGGCGTCCGGCTGGACCTGTACGAGCACGGGCTCACCGCCGTCGTGAAGGGCCAGGTCCACACCGTCCGTTACGACAGCACGTCCGTCCTCCAGAGGAGCGTCCGGCACACAGGCGCCACCGGGTACACCGAGCACTGGTACACGCTCACCGACACAGACGAGGGAACGGTCGTGCTGCGCGGCCGGTCGGACGGGGTGGTGAAGAAGGGACAGCTCGCCAAGCCGCAGGAGTGGGGAAGGGCCATCCAGCAGGGGGTGACGCAAGAGCAGCTCCCCCAGGCCCTCACCGCTGTCCACGCCGGGGAAACGCTCACCTTCGGCAAGCTGTGGGTGTCCCGGGAGGCGGTGGGTTCGGCACGCGATTCCGCGAAGTGGACTCAGATCGAGGAGGTCAGGGTGATCGACGGCTACGTCAAGGTCAGGACGGCCGGGAAGTGGCGTTCGCTGGGGGCCACTGCGGTGACTGCCCCGGTGGTGTCGGAGATGCCGAACTTCTTCGTCTTCCTGGCCCTGGTCGACCACCTCCGCCGGCCGTGGAACGGCCCGGCGGCGTGAGCGGGAGCGGACGACGCGACGGCGGTGGACCCGCTGCGGTCTCCACGCGGGACGCGACCCGAGGGCCCGCCGCCGGTACGCCTCCTCGACCACCGCGCCCGCCAGGGCCTCCCCCCTGATGCACGCGCCCTCGTCCCGGACCGCCGGTACGGCGTAGACAGGAGGAGGTCGTCCTCGCCGTGGGGTCGTCGCGCGCCCCCGGTGCTCCGGGAGGAGCGGGTCCTTCGTACGTCCGTGGCGGCAGGCCCGACCGTATCGTTCGGGTCGCGTCCCAGGGCCCGTAGGGCGGTCACCGGCGGGGAAGAGAGCACGCAGGAAGAGGCCCGCACGGGTGAAGGCTGGTGTGATGAGCGCCTGTTCCCCTCCTACCCAGACCGTGGAGGTCCAGGCATGGCCATCAGCACCGGAACGTCACCTCTCACCCTTCGCGGCGGGCTCGACGCCGTCAACACCCGCCACCACCAACTCGGCCTGCGCGTCTTCCTGTTCATCGTCGTCGCGCACTGGGCGGAGCATCTGGTCCAGGCCTACCAGATCTACGTCATGGGCTGGCCCATCCCGGAGGCGCGCGGTGTCCTCGGGATGCCGTTCCCCTGGCTGGTCACCTCGGAGTGGATGCACTACGGCTACGCCCTGGTGATGATGGTCGGTCTGTTCCTCCTGCGGCCGGGCTTCACCGGCCGCTCGGCCACCTGGTGGAAGGTCTCCCTCGGCATCCAGGTGTGGCACCACCTGGAGCACCTGCTGCTCCTGGTTCAGGTGCTCGCGGGAGCCCACCTGCTGGGCAAGGCGGCGCCCACCAGCCTGATCCAGCTGCTCATGCCCCGGGTGGAGCTGCACCTCTTCTACAACACGCTGGTGACGGTGCCCATGGTGGTCGCCATGTACCTGCACACCCGGGCGGGCCGCCCGGACAACGCCGCCGCGCGGTGCGGCTGCGCTCCGAAGGGCTGACCGCGTGGCGACGAGCGGCAAAAGGGCCTCGGGGTTCGTTTCCCTGCTGCTCCTGCTGGCCGGAGCCCTGCTGTTCTGGCTGACGGTGCCGGGGCTGGGCGATGCGGCCAGGACCGCCACGGCGGACGGGCCGCGGGGCACCTTCACCGCCGTACGTCTCGTGTGCGCCGGACACGCCGGGCACACCACCTGCGAGTGGCTGGGGACGTTCCGCTCCACCGACGGCGCCGTGGAGCTCGGGAGCGTCAAGCTGTACGGGAGCGACCGCGACGCCTTCGAGGCCGGCCAGACCGCGCCGGCCGTGGACGTGGGCAACGCGGGACGGGTCTACGATCCGGCCGGATCGCATACCTGGATCATCACGGTAGGGCTGGCCGTCCTCTCCTACCTCCTGCTCGTGGCCGTCGCCCGCCGCCACCTGATGCCTCCCCCGCCGCCGACGGCGACGAGGGTCCCGGCGGCGGTGGCCTGAGCACCGGGCCGGGGAAGAGGTCCGGCGGCCTCCGCCGGGCGGTTCAGTCCGGGGGGAGAGCGGCGTCCTGGGTCTCGACGAGGAGGAGGGCGACGTCGTCGGGGTCCTCGGGCCTGCGCATGGAGTCGACGAGCCGGACGCAGGTGGCGTCGAGTGACGGGTCGACGGAGTCGATGGTGCGCAGGAGGAGGCCCAGGCGTTCGTCGATGGGGTCGTTCCGGGTTTCGACGAGCCCGTCGGTGTAGAGCAGGAGCCGGTCGCCGGGCCGCAGGGCGACGGTGGCGGTGTCGAAGCCGACGCCGCCGACGCCGAGCGGGGCGCCGGGGGGCAGGTGCAGCAGCCGGGGCTTGCGTCCGGTCCGGGCGAGCACCGGTGGCAGGTGCCCGGCGTTGGCGATGCGGCACTGGCCGGTGCGGGGGTCGTAGGTGGCGTAGAGGCAGGTGGCGATGTAGTGCTCCAGGCTGTGGGTGAGCCCGTCGAGGTGCCGGAGGATGTCGTCCGGGGGCAGGTCGAGGGCGGCGTAGGCGCGGGCGGCGGTGCACAGCCGGCCCATGGCCGCCGCCGCGTCGATGCCGTTGCCCATGACGTCGCCGATGACGAGGGCGGTCTTGTCGTCGGAGAGGGGGACGACGTCGTACCAGTCTCCGCCGATCTCGTTGGCGGACTGGGCCGGCCGGTAGAGGGAGGCGATCCGCAGGCCGGGGCGTTTCGGTGACGCCGGGGGCAGGAGGCTGCGCTGGAGGGTCTCCGCGGCGGTGCGGACGTTCTGGTGCCAGCGGGCGTTGCCGATGGCGATCGCGGCCCGGGCGGCCAGCTCCCGGAGGAGCAGGACATCGTCCTCGTCGAACGGGGCGGGGGTGCGGGTGCGCAGCAGGTCCACGGCTCCGAGCGTCTCGCCGTGGGCGATGAGGGGAACGGCGAGATAGGAGTGCGCCCCGGCACGGGCGAGGGCGTCGGCGGCTTGGGCGTCACGGGCGATGCGCCGGAGGTCCCGCGGCCCGCAGTGGGGCACGAGGACGGGCTGCCCGGTGCGCACGCACCGCGTGATCAGCCGCTCCGGGCCGTAGGCGGCGACCTCTCCGACCGGGTCCGCCGCGGCGGTGACCGCGGTGGGGAAGGCGGAGGCGACGGCGAGCGCCCGGAACAGCTCCGGACCCTCTTCGCGCCGTGTGCGGACGCGGCAGTTGAGCACGTCGTCCAGGATGTCGACCGCGGCCACGTCCGCGAGGTCCGGTACCGCGACCTCGGCGAGTTCCCGGGCGGTGCGCTCCACCCCGAGCGTCGTACCGATCCGGGCGGAGGCGTCGGCGAGCAGCGCGAGCCGCTTGCGGGCCCGTTCGGCCTCGGCGGCCGCCAGGTGCCGCTCGGTGACGTCGACGACGGAGGACGCCACCCCGATCACCCGCCCCGCGGGCCCGTGGACGCGGTAGTAGGACACCGACCACGCGTGGTCGTGGTCGGGGTCGGCGGGCGTGCGGCCGACGATGTACTGGTCGATGAGCGACATGCCGGTCCTCAGCACGTACCGCAGTGCGGACTCGACCGTCTCCACCACGCCGTGGAGGTGGACGTCGCGAGGGCGCCGGCCGATGTGCTGGGCGGCCGGCACCCCGTTGATCCGTTCCAGCGCGGGGTTGACCAGCCGGTAGCGGAGGTCGGCGTCCAGCAGGGCGAACCCCACCGGCGCCTGGGAGACCAGTTGCTCCGAGATCGCCAGGCGGCCTTCCACGTCGTGCAGCGCGGTCTGGTCGACGGCGATCCCCAGCGCGTACACGTCCCCAAGGTCGTCCTGCAGCCGCACGTTGCGGAATTCCACCAGCCGGGCGCCGCCGTCCCGGTGCCGCACGGGGAACGTCCCCGACCAGCTCTCTCCGGACCCCATCACGGTGGCGAACAGCTCCGTCGCCCGGCGCCGGTCCTCCTCCCCGAGCAGGAGCCGTGCCGCGTACCGGCCCAGCGCCTCCTCGGCGGTGTATCCGAAGACGCCGGTGGCCTGCGGGCTCCAGAACACGATCCGGCCCTCGAGGTCCACCACGACAGCCGCGACGTTCAGGAAGTCCAGCAGGTTCCCCGCCCGTCCGGGGCCCGGGACGCCGTCGGTTCCGGCCTCACCGGAACCATCGGCCTCGTGCGGTGCGTCGTGGCCCATCGCACCCTCCCTCCACACCCGGACCCCGGCGGCGCACGGGACGCCGTGGGCTCAGCCCTCCCGTCCATGCTGCGCCCTCACCGGGGGTCCGGACATCCCGGAGCCCCGCGGCCCCATGGAGGGGGCGCGCGCCGCCGCGTCCGCTCCGCGCTCCGCACGCCCGGGTGCGGCCCCCTGGAAGTGGTGTCACCGGCCCGCCTTCCGGCGCCCTGCCGGGGCGGGCCGCAGCAGTACCGGACGCAGCCGCGGGAAACCGCGTACGGAGACCGGGCGCAGCCCCCTCAGTTCGTACCCCGCCACTCCGGCCAGTTCACCGGAGAAGGCCGTGTCGACCAGCACGGTGCCGGGGCGGGCGACCGTGGTCAGCCGGGCCGCCGCGTTGACCGCGGTCCCGTACAGGTCCCCGAACCGGGAGAGGACCTCACCGTAGGCCAGGCCGGTCCTGACTCGGGGCAGCTCGGGCGCGCCGTGGGCGCGGGCCGTCAGCTCCAGCGCGATGTCCGCCGCACAGGACGCGGACTCGCAGACGAAGAACACCTCGTCCCCCATGGTCTTCACCACCCGGCCGTGCCCCTCGGCGATCACGTCGCCGGTGAGGCTCTCGAAGCTGTCGATGACCCGTCCGAGTTCAGCGCCCTCCAGCCCGCGCGTCAGCCGCGTGTACCCGACCATGTCGGTGAATCCCACGGCCCGGTACCGGAGCCCGGCATCGCCGGGGTGCCGCGCGGGACCGGGCCCCGGCGCCGGGGCGTGCGAGGCTCCTTCCTCCTCGGCCGCCCCCGGCCCGGCCTGGAGCCGTTCGGCGTACGCGGCGAGGTGGCGGCGCCAGACGTACCTCTGCAACGCCTCCAGCTCCGGCATCAGCTCCGCCGCCCGCTCCACCGGTTCGCCGTCGCCGGGAGCCGTGCCGGACGCCCGGCCGAGCCACCCCCAGAACGCTTCGATCTGCCACTCGGCCAGGCGTGACAGGTGGTACGCCACGGCACGCACCACCATGGTCTCGTTCCGGCTGGTCACCAGCCCCGTCTCGATCAGGCGTGCCACCGCGCGGAGCGCCTCGACGTCGGCGTCGGTGAAGAAGCGCTCGCCGTCCTCCACCGCGGGGAAGCCCAGCGCACGCCAGATCCGCTCGGCCCGCTCCAGCCCCACCCCCGCCCGTGCGGCCACATCCCTCCGCGTCCACCGGGGGGCGGCGCCCAGCACCAGCTCCCGCAGGGCGGCGGTGGGCGGACCCGTCGCCTCGGCCGGCTCCCCCTCCGGGGCGACCGGGCGCAGACCGCTCATGTGGTGTGCACGATCAGCACGTCGAGGCCGGCTTTCCTCGCGATGTCGGCGGGGACGGACCCCAGGATGCGCCCGGCGAGCGAGCGCAGGCCGCGGTTGCCCACCACCAGCAGGTCGGCCGCGTGCTCGCGGGCGGCGTTCACCAGGGCGGGGACGGGATCGTCCTGAACGGCGAGGGACCGCACCTCCGACACCCCCTGGCCGAGCGCGCGGTCCCGTGCGGCCCGCAGGGTCTCCTCGGCCGGCGCCGACCCCACCACCTGGTACGCCTCGGAGCCGAGCTGGTCCTGCGCCCGGGAGAGTTCCGGACCGCGCATCGGCTGGTAGGCGCACACGATGAGCAGTTCGGCCCGGCAGACGGCCGCGAGCCGGGCCGCCCCCTCCACCGCGGCGAACGACGACTCGGACCCGTCCGTGCCGACCATGACGACTCGATAGGAACTCACACGCAACTCCCCTGGGGAAACGGTTACTTACTCCAGAGTAAGCTGCGCTCGCGCAGGAGGTAAAGGAGGGCGTTCGACGGCGGCCGGGCAGCGCGGGCCGGCCCCAGTGACCGGGGCTGCCGCCCTCCCGCACGCTGCCCCCGGTGCGGTACGGCTGGGGTCTCCATCGCACCCCCGAGCATCCGTCCCCCCTGGAAGGCCCTGGAGGCCCCGGAGGCCCCGGAGGCCCCGGAGGGCGGTCACCGCGCGACGCGCGCCCCCGGGGCTGCCCGGCGGGCGTGCTCCGCCCCGTCCGCCGCGGCCGGCGCCCCGCGGAAGGGGCACAAGCACGCTCGGCCGGTGTGCTGACGCCCCCGATGCGGGGGATCATCGGAGCATGAGGGGCGATGGTCCACTGCGCCGCCCGCCCGGCCCGGGTCCGCTGCCCCCGGCCGGGGGTGCGGCGCCGCCTGCCCGGACGCGGTGGAGGCGGCCGTGAACGAGGAACGCCTTCTCAGGCGGTACCAGGCGCTCATGTCGGCCGTGCCCCAGTCGGTGTGGGTGATGTCGCCCGACGGCGTCATCACCCTGTTGGCCGGAGGCGGCATCGCGGAGAAACTGTGGCACCCCGAGAACGGGAGCCCGTGGATGGACGCCGTGCACCCGAAGGACCGGGGCTGGTTCCAGCGGGCCTGGCGCGGGGCCACCCGGCGGCGGATCCCGCTCGACACGATCGTCCGGGTACGGCTCGACGGCGCGCCCGACCGCTTCCGCCACGTCAAGATCATCGCCGCTCCGGTGCTGGACCGGAGCGGGGAGGTGGAGTGGGTCGGGACCGCCACCGACGCCGAGGACCACTGGCGGACGCGGATGCGCGAGAAGTTGCTGGCCCGTATGGCGGCGGTGCCGGCGGCGCACGACCTGTCCGAGGCGTTCCTGACCACGGCGGCGGCCGTCGTGCCCGAACTGGCCGACGCCGTCGCCGTCTTCCGCGTGCAGAACGGCCTGGAGGCCGGTGTGCGGCCTTCGGGCGGGGCGCCGGCCGTGACGTCGCCGGAGCGGGTGGGACTCGCCCCCGGTCTGCCGCCCCTGCCTCCCCTGGAGCCCGATTTCCTGCTGGGGCCGGTCGCCCGGCAGGCCATCGAGCGCCAGCAGGCGAGGCTGCTCGTCTTCCCGCCGGACGGGCCGCCCGGCCACGGGCTCTCGGATGCCGCCGTCCGATGGCTGCGGGAGGCCCGCGCGACGGGGGTGGCGCTGCTGCCCGTCGTGGTCGACGGCCGGACCGTCGCCCTGGCCACCATCGCCACCTGCCGGGGCAACCCGCCTCCGGACCAGGCCGACCTCTCCCTGCTGCAGGACGTCTTCCAGCAGATGAGCGGGCCGCTGCGCCGGACCATGGAGTTGCAGAGCATCCGCGGCAAGGCGCTCGCGCTCCAGCAGTCGTTCCTGGCGCCCCCGCCGTCCGTCGACGGTCTCACCGTCACCGCGCTCTACCACCCGGCCGACTCGGCGGCGGAGGTCGGCGGTGACTGGTACGACGCCGTCCGGCTCTCGCCCGACGCCCTCGCGCTGTCGATCGGCGACATCGCGGGCCACGACCTCGACGCGGCGACCGCGATGGGACGCGTCAACAGCATGCTGCGGGGACTCGCCTACGACAGCGGCCCGGCCGCCAGCCCGGCGGACACCCTCAGCCGGCTCGACCGCATCGTGCAGGCGCTCGACAGCCCGTCGATGGTCACGGCGGTGCACGCGGTGCTGCAACGGCAGTCCCACGGCGACTGGCACATCGCCCTCTCCAACGCCGGCCACCCGCCGCCCCTGCTGCTCCCGGCCGACGCGCCGTCGCGGTACCTGCACGGCCTCACGGCCCCGGACCCGCCGCTGTGCGTCGCCGACGCCCTCCCCCGCACCACCCTCCGGGCGACCCTGCGGGCGGGCGAGACCCTGGTGCTCTACACCGACGGGCTGGTGGAGACGCCGGACACGGACATCGGCGACAACCTGCGGCGGCTGCGCGAACGCACCGACGCGCTGGCCCGCGGGGGTCTGCCGCTGCCGAATCTGATCCGCGGCCTGCTGCCCCCCGTCCAGAACCGGCGGGACGACATCGCCGTCATCGCCCTCCAGGCGCGGCCGGAGCGGTGAGCGGACGCGTCCGGGGGGATCCCGGACCCCCTCGTTTGCGCCCGGTACAGCCCCTCTATACCGTCGAGAAAGCCGTCCTCGGACGAAAGAGGCTCCGCATGAACACGCCGAACCGACGCCAGAGCGGCCTCGCCAGCTCACGGGCCCACTCCGCCCGGGTGTACGACTACATCCTGGGCGGCAAGGACCACTACCCCGCGGACGTGGAAGCGGGCGACGCCATGGTCCGGCACTGGCCCGCGCTGCCCGTCCACATGCTGGAGAACCGCCGGTTCATGCACCGGGCCGCCCGCTACCTGGCGGAGGAGCGGGGCGTCCGCCAGTTCCTCGACGTCGGGACCGGCCTGCCGACCTCACCGAACCTGCACGAGATCGTGCAGGAGGTGGCGCCGGAGTCGCACGTGGTCTACGTCGACAACGACCCCATCGTCCTCGCGCACGCCCGAGCCCTGCTGGAGAGTTCGCCGGAGGGCGCCACCGCCTATGTGGACGCGAACATGCACGATCCCGACGCCATCCTGGAGAGCCCCGAGTTCCGCGAACTCATCGACCTGGACCGGCCGGTGGGCCTCATGGTGATCGGCATCATGCACTTCATCCTGCCGCCGGACGACCGGCGTCTGGTCCAGCGCCTGCTGGAGCCGCTGCCCTCCGGCAGCTACCTGGCGATGACCATCGGCACCGGGGACTTCGCGCCCGAGGAGGTGGGCCGGGTGGCGGAGGAGTACCGGCAGCAGGACATGCCCATGGCGCTGCGCGACCTGCCCACCGCCACCTCGTTCTTCGACGGGCTGGAGTTGCAGGAGCCCGGGGTCGCCCAGGTGCACGCCTGGCGCCCCGGACCGGAGCAGGACGGCGTCGACGGCCGGGACATCGCCATGTACGGGGCGGTCGCCAGGAAACCCTGAGGCGGCGGGCCCCCTCCCGCTCCGTGCGGCCGATCCGCCGTCGGCGGGCCGGGCCTCCCGGCGGCTCGTCCCCGAACCGGGTCGTCGCCCCCGGGTCACGCGCCCGAGGGCGGCGCGACCTCCAGGACGACTGCCGTCCCCGCCGCGGTCCGGTCCTCGTACAGGGTGATGACCTGGCCGGGCCGAAGGCGCCGCCACCGCGCGGGGTCCAGGGGCGCGAGCCGTACCGGAGCCCGGCCGCCGGGTTCCAGGAACGGCGTGAACTCCACCCACAGGCAGGCGATGTCGAGAGCCGGTCCGCCGCCCTCCCGCCGGTTGCCGATGTCCCACATCGGCCGCAGGACGCCGCGGCCGGGGATCGGCGTCCTGCGTCGCGTTTCGGCGGCGGGGCGGAGGGCGAGGTCGACCCGGATCGTCCCGTGCCGGTTTTCGAAGCAGCGCCAGTGGCACCAGGCGGCGCTCGCCTCCTGTCCCATCTGTTCGGCCGCGGCGGCCAGGGCCTCCCAGAAGCCGAGCGGAAGCGGCCCGACGTCCCCGAACTCCTCCAGCAGACCGAGAGCCACTTCCCACTCGTCGTGAACGAGGTACTCCCAGACATCGTTCACCGTGATGTCGTTCTCCGTGGCGATCTTCTCGGGGACCAGCAGGGAAGCGGCTTCCAGCAGCGCGGGGACGTCCATTCCCGAATTCTCGACCACCGCCTCGGGGGCGGGCCGACCAGGGCCGTGCGGGCGACGGCGGAATCCGGCCGGGCAGGCGGGACGGCCGACGCGCAGGACGGTCGGCGCACGGAGCGGTCGGCGCACGGGGCCCTCCACCGTACGTGCCGGAGCCCGCCCTCGACGCCCTGTGCGTACGGTCTCAGCGCGCGGAGCCGGCGCGGCCGGCCGGATCCACGCGGCTCATCCTCCGGCGGCCGTGACGCCCGCACCGGCTCCACGCAGCGCCTCCACCGCCGCCCGGACCGAGGGGCGGCGGTCCGCGTCCGTGCGCCAGACGGCGTGGACGTGCCGCCGCATCGTCTGCCGTACCGGCACCAGCCGCACCCCGTCGGGGACCGGGCCGCGCCCCAGCCGTGGTGCCACGCAGACGCCGAACCCGGCTGCGATCAGGGCGAGTTGGGTGTGGTGTTCGCCCGCCAGATGGGCGATGCGCGGTTCGATGCCGCGGGAGCGCAGCGTGAACACCAGCCATTCGTAGCAGAATTCGCCCTCCGGCCAGGACACCCACGGGTCGTCCGCGAAGTCCTCCAGCTCCACCGCGTCGCGGTCCGCCAGGGGGTGCCCGACCGGCATGGCGATGTCCGGCGCGTCGTCCAGGAGTTCGACCTTCGTCAGCCCCCCGGGCACGGGCAGCCGCTTGTTGCTCCAGTCGAGCACGACGGCCAGATCGACGTCCCCGCGCTGCACGGCGCGCAGCCCCTGCTCGGGCTCCAACTCCTGGGTGCGGACGGCAAGTTCGGGGTGGTTGGCGCGCAGGGAGGTGAGCGCGGCGGGGAACAGCCCCCGTGCCGCCGTCGGGAAGGCGCAGAGCCGTACCTCCCCGACGACCTCGCCCCGTTGGGCCTCGATGTCGGACTGGGCCAGCTCCACCTGCGACAGGATCCGGGCGGCGTGGTCCGCGAGCAGCCGTCCGGCGTCGGTGAGGCGGACGCCGCGGCCGTTCCTGGCGAGCAGCCGCTGCCCCACCTCCCGTTCCAGCTTGGCCATCTGCTGGGAGACCGCCGACGTCGTGACGTGCAGTCCGTCGGCCGCCCCGGTCACCGAGCCGTGCCGGGCCAGGGCGTCCAGGGTACGCAGCCGCTCCAGATTCAACATGTAAGCGATGCTACGCGAAGAGACGCAGAAACATTCGCTTGTTCTACGAGGACGTCTTCGCCAGGGTGGACCCCATGAGCGTTCCCTGCGAGCCGGCGGCCCCGGCGTCCGCCCCTCCCCCGCCCGTACCGTCCGGGTCGGCCGGCCCCGTCCCGCCCGCCACGCCGACCACGTCGGCACCGCCACCCGTGCGGCGACCGGCCCTGGACTGGCGGGTCCGGTTCGCGGCGCTCTCCCTCATCTGGGGGTTCAGCTTTCTGCTGATCAAGGTCGGGACCGAGGGGTACGCCCCGTTCCAGGTCACCTTCGGCCGGCTCCTGGCCGGTACGGCGGTCCTGGTCGCGGCCATGGCGGTGCGCCGGGAACGGCTGCCGCGCTCGGCCCGGACCTGGGGGCGCCTCGCGGTCGCCGCCCTCCTCCTCAACGCGGTGCCGTTCTCCCTCTTCTCCTACGCCGAGCTGACCATCCCCTCGACCCTGGCCGGGATCTGCAACGCGACCTCACCGCTGTGGGGCATGGCGCTCTCGGCAGTCGCCCTCTCGGAGGACCGCCCGACCCGCCGCCGGGTGGCCGGACTCGGCATCGGCTTCCTCGGCGTTCTCACGGTGCTGGGCGCCTGGCAGGGCTTCTCGGGCCTGGACCTGCGAGGTACGGGCATGGCGCTGCTCGCCTCGTTCTGCTACCCGGTCGGCTGGATCTACGTCCGCCGCACCCTGGCCGGGACGGGATCGTCGACGCTGGCGCTGACGGGCAGCCAGCTCCTGCTCGGTACGGTGCAACTGGCCGTGGTAACGCCCCTGTTCACCTCCGCGCCCACCTCCTTCCCCGTTCTCCCGACGCTCTCCGTCCTCGCGCTGGGGGCCCTGGGCACGGGTCTCGCGGTGCTGCTCCAGTACGGCCTGGTCCAGGAGGTCGGCCCGACGACGGCCCAGCTGGTCACCTACTTCATCCCCGTGATCGCGACGGCGGCGGGCGTCGCGCTGCTCGGTGAGCAGCTGAGCTGGAACACGCCGGTCGGGGCGCTGATCGTCCTCGTCGGCGCGGCCCTCACCCAGAGCCGCGCCCGCGCCGCCGACACCGCCCCGGAACCCGGCCCTGACCCTGGCGCCGGTCCAGATGCCGGTCCTGGTGCCGGTTCCGGTGCCGGTTCCGGTTCTGCGGCGGCCCTGCCGCCCACCCCACCGGCCGCCCCCGCCGCTCCGCCCGGTCCTCACACCGACCGCCCGGAGACCGGCCCCGCCCGCCTCAGCCGAAGCTGACCGGCCGGGCCGGTCCCGCCGCGTCCGCCACCGCGTCCGCCAGCGGGCCGATGTCGGCCGCGGCCAGCGGGGAGACGGTGAGCCGCACCGCCGGGGGCGTTTCCAGCCGGAAGCGGGCGCCCGGGGCCGCCGCCCAACCGGCGTGGAGCAGCCGGGCGACGGCCCCCGTCTCGTCGCTCACGGGCACCCAGACGTTCATCCCGCTGCGCCCGCGCGCCGCCACGCCGCGCTCGGCGAGGGCGTGGACGAGGGCGTCCCGGCGCTCGCCGTAGGAACGGGCCACCGCCCGGGTGTCGACGGCGTCGGAGGTCCACAGATGGAGCACGGCACGCTGGAGCAGGCGGCTCACCCACCCGGGCCCCAGCCGCTGCCGCCCCGCCACCCGGTCGACCGTGACGGGATCCCCGGTGAGCGTGGCGACCCGCAGGTCGGGCCCGTACGCCTTGGCCGCCGAGCGGACGAACGCCCAGTGGGCCGTCACCCCGGCCAGCGGGTGCAGCGGCAGGTCGACGATGGCGTGCCCGTGGTCGTCCTCGATCAGCAGCACGTCCGGGCGGCGGGCGAGGACCGCGCGCAACTCCCGGGCGCGCCGCGCGTCCAGCGACGCACCGGTCGGGTTCTGCGCCCGGTCGGTGACGACCAGGGCCCGCGCCCCGGCCCGCAGCGCCCGCTCCACATCCGCGACCAGGGGGCCGAAGTCGTCCACCCCGACCGGCACGGGACGCAGCCCGAGCGCCGGTACGAGGTCGAGCATGCCGCCCCAGCCGGGGTCCTCCACCGCCACCGCGTCGCCGGGCCGCAGGTGCGCCGCGAGCACCCGCTCGATCGCGTCGAGGGCGCCGGAGGCCACGGCGACCGGCCCGTCGGGCACTCCGTCGGCGTCCATCGCCGCCCGGGCGTACGCGGCGAACTCCGCGACCACCGGGGCCTGCCCGTACAACCCGCGGCTCTCCGCGTCGGCGGCGGCCGCGGCGGCGAGCGGCGGCCCGAGGTCGGGCAGCAGCGCCGGATCGGGGTTGCCCTCCCCCAGGTCCCGCACGCCGGGCGGCGCCTCGACCCGCAGGGAGCCGCGCGTCGTACTGGCCGGGGCGGGCCGGATCCGGCTTCCCCGGCGGCCCGCCGTCTCGATCACCCCGCGTTCGCGCAGCGTCCGGTAGGCGGCCGCCACCGTGTTGGGGTTGACCTCCAGCCGAGCGGCCAACTCCCGCATGGGGGGCAGCACATGGCCCGGCGGGAGGTCACCGGAACCGACCCCGCGCTCGACGCTCGCGGCAATCTCCGATGCACGCCGCCCACTGATCCGATACTCTCCTAGCACAAACATTATTATGCACTAGTACAAGGGAGACCGCAATGCGGCACACCTCACCGCCCGAAGGCACGGCCCCCGACAGGCCGGGGGCGGAGTCCGCCACCCCGGACCCGGGCGTCGCGGCCCCCTACCTCCCCACCGACCGCACCGTCCCCACCCGCTCCAAGGAGCGCGCCTCCTACGACCGCGCGTTGGTCCACTCGATCCTCGACGAGGCGTACCTCTGCCACCTGGGCTTCGTACGCGACGGCGCGCCGGTCGTCCTGCCGACCCTCTTCGGCCGGATCGGCGAGCGGCTGTACGTCCACGGTTCGACGGGCTCGCGACCGCTGCGCTCGGCGAGGAGTGCCGCTCCCGGGCTGCCGGTCTGCCTGACGGTCACCCACGTCGACGCCCTCGTCCTGGCCCGCTCCGCCTTCCACCACTCGATGAACTACCGCTCGGTGGTGGTGCACGGCACGGCCGTCCCGGTGACCGACCCCGAGGAGCGGCGGCTCGCCCTGGACGCGATCGTGGACCAGGTGGTGCCGGGCCGCTCCCGCGACTCCCGGCCCGCCAACGCCAAGGAGCTCGCCGCGACGGCGGTGATCCGGCTGGACCTGGACGAGGTCTCCGCCAAGGTCCGCACCGGCGGCCCCAACGACGAGCCCGAGGACGGCGCCCTCCCCCACTGGACCGGCATCGTGCCGCTCACCCGGGGCTACGCGGCGCCGGTACCGGCGGACGACCTGGACCCGGCCGTCGGCGTACCGGATTATCTGGCAGCGCTCTGACGGAGCACGACGGGGCCGCGGGCGGGGCCACGACCGCCTCCGGGCCGTCGCGACGGCCCGGAGGCACGGCGACGCCGTCCGGCGCCGCGAGGGGCGGGGCCCGCCCCGCCGTCGGAGAGGGCGGGGCGCACAGGGCGGGCGCCGTCAGACCGCCATGGACGCCTCCCGACGGGCGACCGCGGCGCCGCGCGCCTCCGCGAACGCCAGTCCGGCCACCGCCGTCAGCAGGAGCAGCGTGCCCAGGACCGTGGCGGCCGTCAGCCGCTCCTCCAGGACGGTCACCGCGATGAGGGCCGCGCTCACCGGTTCCAGCAGCATGATCACGGAGACGGTGGCGGAGCGGACGGCGGCGGCTCCGGCGAAGTACAGCGCGTAGGCGAGCGCCGTGGGCACCGCCGCCACGTACACCATGAGCCCCAGCACCTGCCCGGTCTCGGCGGTGTGCGGTACCAGCCCCTCGGCCGCGGCCATGGGCAGCAGCCCCACCGCCCCGATGCCGAACGCCCAGGCGCTGGTGGCCAGCGCGTCACCGCCGCCGCCGTCCCGCCCGAGCCACCGGGTGAGCAGCGTGATCGCCGCGTACCCGGCGGCGGACAGCAGCGCGAGCAGCACCCCGGCGGGCACGACGTCGCCGCCCTCGCCGCCCAGGACCAGCACGACGAGGCCGGTCAGCGCGCCGGTCACGGCGGCCAGCCCCCCTCGCCCGAGGCGTTCGCCCAGCAGAAGGCGGGCTCCCACGGCGATCAGTACGGGTCCGGCGCCGAGCGTGACGACGGTGCCGACGGCGAGGCCGGTGGTCTCGACGGCGGCGAAGTAGGCGCTCTGGAACACGGTGAGACCGATGCCGGTGCCGAGGATGCGGATCAGCCGGCGACGCCGGGGCTCGGGCTCCCGGGGCGCGCGGCGCGGGCGCAGGGCGAGCACCGGGGCGAGCAGGACGAGGCCCCCGGCGCAGCGCCAGAACGAGAGGGCGAGGGGGCCGAGGTCGCTGGCCCGGAAGACCAGGGACGCGGCCGCGCCGGCGGTGCCCCAGGCGACTCCGGCGACGACGAGGTACAGCAGGCTCCGCCCGACGGGCAGCGCGGATGCGGCAGGAAAGGACATGTGACTTCTCCGAAGGAGGACGGGGTGGTGGGTCGCTCGGCTCCGCACGCGGGCAGCGACGAACCGCTCGGGGACTGCCCGAGCCCGGTCCTCGTCTGGAGTGGCCGCCCGCGCTAGGCGGCAGGCGGCGGCAGCACGGTCAGATGCATGGCCGGAACACTAATGCGGGGCCCGGCCGCCGGACAACTCGCCTTCGGCGGGCTCGGCCGGCACGCCGGTTCCGGCCCCGGCCGCGACCGGGCCCGCCGAGGGCTTCGGCGCGGAGGACTGGGCGATGAACGCACCGACCAGCACGGTGAACCCGCCGACGAGCTGCGGCGCGGAGAGGTGTTCGCCGAGGAGCACCCACGCCAGCCCGGTGGCGATGACCGCCTCCAGGCAGGCGACGACCCCGGCCACCTGGGGCGAGAGCAGCCGGACCGAGACGACCCCGGTGAGGTACGCGAGCACGGTGGCGAGCAGCACGATCCAGCCGAGCAGCAGCCAGGCGGGGACCTCGCTTCCGTCCATGTCCGCGCTGCCCCCGAGCAGGGACCAGTCCATGCCCCAGGGGCGGGCGACGACGGTGAGGACGACCGCGCCGACGATCAGTCCGTACGCGATGACGCCGACGGGGTGCGGCGGTTCGGCCTTCTCCGCCGCGTCCGGGCCGTCCTGTCCGCCGCCGTGGGCGGACAGGACGAAGTAGCCCACCTGGCAGCAGGCCGCCCCGAGGGCCAGCAGCAGCCCGAGAAGATCGAAGCTGAGCCCGGCCCAGACCTCGACGACGCAGGCGAGGCCGCCGACCGCCAGCACCACTCCGACCGCGGCGGCCCGGGTGACGGGCCTGCGCTGCACGAAGCGGACCCAGCCGAGGACCAGGGCGGGCGCCAGATACTCGACCAGGAGCGCCACGCCGACCGGGATACGGGAGATCGAGGCGAAGTAGAAGGCCTGCACCCCGGCCACGGCGAACAGGCCGAACCCGGCGAGGAGGGCGGGACGTTCCCGTACGAGGCTCCGGTGGCGCCACGCGACCGGGAGCATGACGAGGGCGGCGCCCGCGACGCGCAGCCAGACCACGTGCAACGGGTCGAGCCCCGCCTCGATCAGCGGCTTGGCCGCCACTCCCGAACCGCCGAACGCCACGGCCGAGACCAGGGCGAGGCCCAGCCCGGCGCTTCTGCCCTGAACTCCCGAAGACGCGTGCATCGGGACATCATGGCAGCAGCGGACAGCACCGTCATCCCCGTGACACCTGTCGAGACGGCGCCCTCGGCCCGGCGCGCCGGGAGATCCACACCTCCACCGCGAGCAGGCGGCCCCCGGCGGCGGAAGCGCCCCGGCGCGACGGGAGGAACCGGCACCGGGAAAGGGGCCGGCGCGACGGGAGGGAGCGGCACGAGGGAAGGTCCCGGGGGCGGCTCAGACGGGCCGTGACACCTCGGCGGCGAGGGCGGCCGCCCGCTCCGACAGCCACCGCGCCTCCACGCCCGCGCGGGAGAGCACCTCCACCGCGCGCGACTCGGCGTCGGCTGCCAGGGCGGCGAGCAGGTCGAGGCCGGCGGCGCGGGTTTCGCCGCGCGAAGCCGCCCGGTACCGCGCGTCCTCCATCGCGGCCCGGGCCGAGGGCGACCAGCCGTCCGTCGCCGGGTCGCGCACTACCGGCACGGCCCCGGAGTCCTCGACCGATCCCTGCCAGCGGAGCCCGTAGCCGATGCTGCGCTGGACGAGATAGCCGAGGACCTTGGCCAGGCGGGGCCCGCCGTCGAACGCCTCGCGGACGTCGGGGTCCGTCTCGATCAGCGAGTGCAGGAGGTGGGCGGTGTCGATCTGCCGGTCCCCGTCGCGCAGCGCGCGTCGGCGCGCGGCCGACAGCGCCGACGCCAGTGCGTCGGTGGAGCGGGCATCGAACTCGGCGTGGTTCGGTGCGGGCTGCCAGGGCAGGTGCGGCGTCCGGTTTTGCACACCTCTATCCGATCAGTCCTCCACCCGGAAGACATCGCCGGAGCGGCCCATGGGACATCCCACCGAAGTTGGGGACGCCGGTGCGATCCCTCATCCTTGCGGATGAGATCGGGCCGCAGGGGACGTCCGTGAAGGCCGGGGGCGCGCGCCGCCTTGCTTTGTGCGCCGGGCCGGGCAACCGCCGGCCCCCGCGCGCACGTCCCTCACGCCACAGCGCGGACGGCGGCGGCGCCGGGAAGCGGAGGGAGGGGACGAACGGGTGTTCTGGATGGTCGCTCTGCTCGCCGAGGACGGGCTGCAGTACGTCTACCGCGTGTACGCGCCCCCCGACGCCCTGCCCGCCGACCTCTTCTGGACGGCCTTCCACTGCCACGACGACGGCCCGCACCCCCGCGCGTCGGACCGCTTCGACGCCGCGGTGATCTGGCGGACCCGACAGGCCCGGCAGGAGCCCCAGCAGATCTGACGCGCCGCCAGCAGGGAGTGCCGGGGCGGCGGTTCCGTCTCCCGCGCCGCCCGCCGGCCCGGCAGAGGCCGACGGCGTCCCGACCGGGAGGCTCGCTAGGCTCTCCTGTTCATGGACATGATGACGGGGAACGAGATGATCGCCGTCCCGCCGGGACGGGTGACGCTGTCGGACCGGCGGACGCAGCGCAGGTGGACGGTCGAGCTCGCGCCCTACCGGCTCGCGGCGACCCCGGTCACCCAGGCGCTGTACGCGGAGGTCACCGGCCTGCGGCCGAGCACCGGGCACGGGGACCGGCTGCCCGTCGAGGGCGTCTCCTGGTGGGACGCGGCGCGGTTCTGCAACGCCCTGTCCGAGCAGACCGGCCTGACGCCCGCGTACCGCTTCCGCGCCGGGGCCGAAGAGATCGACTGGGACGCGTCCGCCGATGGCTACCGGCTGCCGACCGAGGCCGAGTGGGAGCACGCCTGCCGTGCCGGTACGGACGGTCCGCGCTACGGGGAGCTGGACGAGATCGCCTGGTACCGGGGCAACTCGAACGAGCGCATCCACGAGGTGGGCGGCAGACGCCCCAACGCGTGGGGGCTCCACGACATGCTCGGCAATGTCTGGGACTGGTGCTGGGACGTCTACGACGCCGAGGTCTACGGCGGTTACCGGGTGCTCCGCGGCGGTGGGTGGTTCGACGAGCACTGGAGTTGCCGGGCCTCCGCGCGGCGCCGCAGCCACCCGGCTTTCCAGGTCGACGACGTGGGGTTCCGGCTCGCGCGTTCGGCGCCGTCCCCGGGCGTGCGGAGGGCCGTCGGCGACGGTCGGAGCGGGCCCGTGTGAACCGGGAGGGGACGACGGGCCGGAGCAGCTCTCAGCCCGGGTCCGCGTAGCGGGCCGCGACGCTGGTGGCGCGGTCGTGGAGGGCGCGGCGCAGGGAGGCCGGGGCCAGCGCTTCCGCGTCCGGGCCGAGTTGCCACAGCGCCCACTCGGCGTGCCGGGCGTCCTGGAAAGCGACCTCCAGCCGCGACCAGCCGTCCGCGCCGGGGCCGGGGTCGTCCGCGCGGACGGCCAGCACGGTGCCCAGCAGCTCTTCCCGGCGCACCGGGTTCACCCGCACCCGCACGGTGAGGTGGGCGCCGCCGGACAGGAACCGCGCGGAGCGTTCCCGCCAGATCCGGTCCAGGTCGACCCGGTTGGGCCGCTGTGCCGCTTCGGGCAGTTCCTCGGCGGCCAGCACACGCGACAGCCGGTAGGTGCGGTCCTCACCGGAACGCGTGGCCAGCAGGTACCCCCGGTCCCGTACGGTGACCAGTCCGATCGGGTCCACCGTGCGCCACCGCGGCGCCTGGTCCGCGGCCGCGTAGTGGATGCGCAGCTTGCGCCCGGAGAGTACGGCGCGGCGGACCGCGGCCATCGTCGCGCCGGCCACCTCCTCGACGACCGCGCGGCGTGCGAGCAGGTCGGTCTCCGGATCGACGAGGAACCGCTGGGCGGCGTCGCTCGCCGTGGTCCGGTGGCTCTCGGGAAGGGCGTCGACCACCTTCCGCAGGGCGGAGGCGAGCGCGGACCCGAGGCCGAGCACCTGCTCCCCGCGCCCCGATCCGGTGGCCAGCAGGGCGAGGGCCTCGTCGTGGTTCAGCCCGGTGAGTTCGGTCCGGAAGCCGGGCAGCAGCGCGAACCCGCCGTGCCGGCCGCGTTCGGCGTAGACCGGTACACCGGCCGCCGACAGCGCCTCGATGTCGCGCAGCACGGTGCGGGTGGAGACCTCCAACTCCTGGGCCAGGGCGTCGGCGGTCAGCCGGCCGCGCTGACGCAACAGCAGGACCAACGAGACCAGCCGATCGGCGCGCATGCGGGAACCGTAGCGAAATACATGACCAAGGGTGTCATGAATAGTTGGAAGGCTCCCTCCCACGACAGCGCACGACGGCGCAGCGTCCCGCACCGTGGCGAGGCCGGCCGACGGCCGCCTCGCCGACGAGCGGAAGGGGCGTCCGTGCGCATCCGCGAAGCGAATCGAATGGAGCCGAAGTGGCAATGGAACGAACGGCCGTCAACCCGGTGACCTGGTCGGCGGCCCTGGGCTTCAACCAGGGCGAACTCGTCTCCGGGCAGACCCGGACCCTGTACGTCGCGGGGCAGACCGCGACGAACGATGCCGGCGAGCCGCAGCACGAGGGCGACATGGCGGCCCAGCTGTCGCTCGGCGTCGACAACCTGGAGGCCGTGCTGAGCGAGGCCGGCATGTCGCTCGCCGACCTCGTCCGGCTCACCGTCTGCACGACCGACGTCGATCTGCTCCTCCAGCACTACGGCGTGCTGGCGGGGCGGTTGGCCGCGGCCGGGGCGGCGCCGGCCAGCACCATGCTCGGAGTGACGCGCCTGGCGGTTCCCGGCCTGCTGGTCGAGTTGGAGGGCACCGCCGTCGCGTGACGCGCCTCCCCGCCCGCTGCCCGGGTGCGCTCCGTGCGCACCCGGGTAGCGGTTCGCGTCCGGCGGCCCCTGGAACTCCCGTGCGCCCCCTCCACTCCCTCCACCCGCGGGCCGCGCGCCGGGCGGACCCCGCCGTGCCGTCCGGCCGGTGGCGGGAGCCGACGCGCGCCGCCCGGGGACCGGGCAGAGGCCAGGCGCCCGGAATTGGCCTTGGTCCGTCCTCGCTCCGACGCCCTACGGTCGCCCCATGAGGATTCGTATCGTCGACGCGTTCACCGACCGCCCCTTCGCCGGAAACCCCGCCGGTGTGCTCCTGCTGGAGAGCGAGGGGTTCCCGGCGGCCGAACGCCTGCAGGAGATCGCCGCCGAGGTCAACCTCTCCGAGACGGCCTTCGCCCACCCCCTGCCGCCCGGCGGCGGAGCCGACTGGGCGCTGCGCTGGTTCACCCCGGCTGCCGAGGTGGACATGTGCGGTCACGCCACCCTCGCCACCGCCCACGTCCTGCACACCACGGGCCGGTCCGCGGGGACCGTCCGGTTCGCCGCGCGCTGCGGGATCCTGACCGCGACCGCCGACCCGGACGGCGGGCTCACCCTGGACTTCCCCACCTCCCCGCTGACCGAGGAGCCGGTGCCGGGCGGCCTCGCGGACGCCCTCGGGGCGGACCCCGTCTCGGTGCACGGCACCGGCGAGCACATCGGCGACCTGCTCGTGGAGTTGCGGGACGAGGCGACCGTACGGGGGCTCGCCCCGGACTTCGCCGCCCTGGTGGCCCACTCCCGGCGCGGTGTCATCGCCACCGCCGTGGCAGAGGACCCCGCCCGTGGCTACGACTACGTCTCGCGCGGCTTCTTCCCGGGCGTCGGCATCGACGAGGACCCGGTCACCGGCAGCGCCCACACGGCGCTGGCGCCCTTCTGGTCGGCCCGCCTCGGCCGCGACGACCTCACCGGCCTCCAGGCGTCCGCCCGTTCGGGACTGGTCCGCACCGCGCTGCGCGGCGAGCGCACCCTGCTGACCGGCACGGCGGTCACGGTGATCGACGGCGAACTGCTCACCGCGCTCTGACGGGCCGTCGGGGTGCGCCGAACCCCCGGCGCACCCTCTCACCGCCCCGACGGGGCCGAAAGCCTCAGGGCGTCGGCAGCCAGTCGACCCGGCCCGCGAGCAGGGCGTAACCGACGAACGCCCCGATGTCCAGGAGCGCGTGCGCGACGACGAGCGGGCCCACCCGGCCCCAGCGCCGGTAGAGCAGCACGAAGACGACGCCCATCACGACGTTGCCGATGAAACCGCCGATGCCCTGGTACAGGTGGTACGACCCGCGCAGCACGGAACTCGCTGCCAGGGCGGCCATCGGGGTCCAGCCCAACTGCCCGAGCCTGCGCAGCAGGTACCCGACGACGATGACCTCCTCCACCACGGAGTTCTGGATCGCCGAGAGGATCAGTACGGGGAACTTCCACCAGACCTCGGGCAAGGACTCGGGCACGACCGTCAGATTGAACCCGGTGGCGCGGGCGACGAGGTAGAAGGCGAGGCCCGCGCTGCCGATGCCGGCCGCGACCAGGGTTCCGCGGCCCAGGTCGAACCAGGGCTCGGCACGGTCGAATCCGATCGTCCGCAGGCTCGCCCCCTCCCGGAGCAGCAGGTGCGCCACCAGGGCCACCGGTACCAGGGCCGTCGCGATCCCGAACATCTGCCATGCCAGATCAAGCCAGGGACGGTCCGGGGCGTACGAGCCGTTGAGCGTCGCCGCCTGGTCCTTCAGTCCGCCCGGCTTCGTCAGCGATCCGACGAAACTGATGAGGGCGGACACCCCGCTGGCGCCCAGGGAGAGCGCCAGGACCAACACCGTCTCGGACCGCAAAGCCCTTCGTGACACGGCCTCTTGGGGAAAAGAATCAGCCACGCGCCCGGACTCCACCTGCACACCTGCCCTTTGCTCGGCAATCGCGTCTCATCCCATCGGCCGCCCCGCCGGGGTCTCGCATGCACGTACGGAGATCATGCGCGACAGACCCGGGGAAGACCACCACCGCGGGTGGCCGGGGCCCCCGTTTCCTTGTTCCGGCCTCGGGGGGCGCCACCGCCATGGGACGTCCTAGCTTGCCCGACAGCCGCGCCGCGGAAGGAGGCGGGGACCACCCGGGTCCCGGACGCGGACCGCGACGAGGTCGCCGGGAGCGTCCGGGCCGCCGGTGGCGACGGTTACGAGGTGAGCGTCCCGGCGGAGATCCGGGCGGGATCCTGCGGGCGATCACGACGGCGGGCCGGAACGGCCGCGCGGGCCAGGAGCGGCCAGGGCCCCTCGGCACAGCCCCGCCCAGCGCCGCCCCGCGCCGCGGGAGTGACGGCCCCGAAGCGCCTGCCCCACGACCCCGCGCCTCCGCACCGCATGGCGCAGGGGGCGACAGACCCGGACACCCGGAACCGTCGCCCCCTCCGTACGGCGCCCGCCTCCCTCAGGGCGCGGGGAAGCCCACCGGCCAGGTGTGGACCGGCTCCCCGGCGTGCATCAGCTCGGCGTAGCGGCGGGTGGTGGCCGCGAGTGCCGCCTCCCGCCGGAGCCCGGCGTCCAGGGCACGGCGGTACGTGGCCACCTGCCAGGAGGCTCCGTTGACGCGTCGCTTGCACCGCTCCTCGATCACCCCGAGGTAGCGGTCCCGGTCGGCGGGCTCGATGTGCCAGGCGTCCAGCCCCGCGGCGGCCAGCGGCAGCAGTTCTTCCAGCACCAGCTGTACGGCGGGGATCCTGGCCAGCCCGCCGGAACGGCCGGAACGGGGCCAGAGCATCTCGGCCTCGATGCCGTAGCGGCACGCCTCGGTGAAGTTCTCCTCGGCCGCCTCGAACGGCAACCGGCTCCACACCGGCCGGGATTCCTCCGCGAGGGCCCGCACCAGCCCGTAGTAGAACGCGGCGTTGGCGATCACGTCGGTGACCGTCGGCCCGGCGGGCAGGACGCGGTTCTCCACCCGCAGGTGGGGGACGCCGTCGGCGATTCCGTACACGGGGCGGTTCCAGCGGTAGACCGTGCCGTTGTGCAGTACCAGTTCGGCCAGCCCGGGCACCCCGCCCTCGTCCAGCACCTTCAGCGGGTCCTCGTCGTCGCAGATCGGCAGCAGCGGCGGGAAGTAGCGCAGGTTCTCCTCGAACAGCTCGTGGGCGGAGGTGATCCAACGCTCCCCGAACCAGGTCCTGGGCCGCACCCCCTGATTGGCCAGCTCCGGCGGGCGTACGTCGGTGGCCTGCTGGAACAGGGGCGGGCGGGACTCCCGCCACAGCTCCTTGCCGAAGAGGAACGGGGCGTTGGCGCCCAGCGCGATCTGGACGCCGGTGACCGCCTGGGCGGCGTTCCACACGTCGGCGAACCGGTCCGGCGTCACCTGGAGATGGAGCTGGACCGAGGTGCAGGCCGCCTCCGGAGCGATCGAGGGCGAGGTGCAGACCAACCGCTCGGTGCCTTCGATGTCCAGGAGGAAATCCTCCCCCCGGGCGGCCGCCATTTGGTCGTTGAGCAAGGTGTAGCGGTCCACGTCGGAGAGGTTGGCGGACACCACGTCGTGCTCCCCCAGGGTGGGCAGGATTCCGATCATCACGATCCCCGCGTCCACCTCCCCCGCCTTGCGGTGCGCATAGGCGAGACCGGTGCGCAACTCCTCCGAGAGCTGATCGAATACCCGGCCGCCGAGGCGGTGCGGAACGATATTCACTTCGAGGTTGAACATGCCCAGTTCGGTCTGGAAATCGCGGCTCGCGATGCGTTGGAGCACTTGCTGGTTCATCATTCTGGGCATCCCGTCGGAACCCGCCAGATTCAGCTCTATCTCCAGCCCCATCAGGTTCCGCGGACGGTCGAACCTCCGCTCCGCCAGGAGTCTGTCCAGCCCCTCCAGGCACTGGTTGAGCTTGGCGCGGTATGCCTGCCGATCGGACAGGTCAACGGCTCCCGCCACGACCTTCTCCCCCATCGAGGGGTCCCTCCTCCAGTGGGCGGCCCGCGGGCCAGGCCGCTCGTATCACGATCGATAATGCCCAGCGGGAGTGATCCGTAACGTCCCCACCGGCCTCCGATACCCGATAGTCTGGTCGAAGGAGACCGGAGGCACATTCCTCGGGCATGTGGCGCGCGGACTTTACCGCCGGGGTATGCACGCCGAAAACAGCGGCGAGTTCTGGCCTACCGCGTTGCCGGAAGAACGCCAGGTCGGCGTCGGATACCGGGTGCCAAACCGTGAGGAATAACGCGTTCTGAAGGCGGGATGGCGCCTTGTGCGACATATCCCCGACTGCTAGCGGAAACACTGTGTGAACAAGTGTCATATAAACTCCGCTCAACGAGGCAGAGAGCTGCTACGACTCGCCCGTCACCGGCCCGTTCCGGCCCCTTCGCATGCCGACAATGTCGTCTGCACCCGCCCAAGCGCCACCGTGTCTCCGAAGTGAGAGGCGACCCATCATGCCGCTGCATGTTCCCCCGGCCCCCGCGCCCGCCCTGCGCAGCGTTCTCGCGGCCCTCGGTTCCCCCACAGCCGTCCGCGAGGCCCGAACCCCCGCTCTCCGGTCCGTCCAGGGACCGCTGAGCCCCGAACTCCCGCTCCCCGTGCATGTGCTGGGCCGGATCACCGCCGACCGGACGGCGCCCCTGACCCGTCTCGCGGCCTGGCGCTTCCTGATCCGGAGCGAGGGCCGCCCGGTCGCCGCGGCGGACACCGTCCTCACCCCCGACGGCTGGACGTTCTCGCACTTCTTCGAGGGCCCCTACCTCGCCTCGACCGAGCTGGCCGTCCGGCAGGCGGAAGCGTCCGCCACGGCCTGCCAGGCGCGGCTGCTGTCCATCCCGGAGCTGTACATGATCGCCCTCTGGCTGCACGGGGACACCGAGGCCGATCCCGCCGGGGGGCTGCTCGCACCGGCGGACGTCCTGGTGCCCCTGGCGCCGGCCCCGCCGGGCATCGCCGCGCACCGCCCGCACCGGGTCGCCGATCTGCTGCCCGTCCTCTCGATGCGGGTGGCCCCCGGGCCGCTCCTGAGATCGGCCTGACCGCCGCCCGCCACACCGGCCCCCGCCGCGCCCACGCCGCCCCCGCACGCCGGGGGGAGGGCACGGGCTCCGCGGGGGCCGCGCGCTCCCCACTCGGACTAGCCCCTTCCGGCCACCCCGAACCACCCAAAGGGACAGTGCAGTTGCGGTGAACCGTCCGCCCGGGTGATGCGTCAAGGGAGGAGTACGGGTGCTGCAGCGAAATCCCTGCGGATTCTTCCCCGTAGGGCAACACTGGGACCGGACCGACTGATACGGGGGCGGCATGAACACCTCATCCAGCCGCAGGACACTCGACTCGACGCAGCGAAAGAACGCATCCATGTGCCAGCACCAGCCACCCTGCCCCACCGCCGACTCACCCGACCGGGAGGCCGCCCGCCTGACGGCCCACCATCCCGAACAGGGCTGGAGCCTTCTGTGCAACGGCGTCCTGCTCTTCGAGGACACCGGCGAGTTGCTGCCGAACGGGCAGATCATCGCTCCGCACCGGCCGCTGGTGAAGGCCGCCTGAGAACAGCCGTACGGAGAAGGGGCCGGCCCGGAGAGAGCTCCGCACCGGCCCCGACGCGTGTCCGGCGTGCACCGCGCTCACGGCACACGCCTCACGACAGGCTTTCTCAGGCGTCGTACGCGTCCAGCGGCGGGCAGGAGCAGACCAGGTTCCGGTCGCCGAAGGCCCCGTCGATCCGGCGGACCGGCGGCCAGTACTTGTCCGCGGCGGAGACCCCGGCCGGGAAGACGGCCTCCTCGCGGCTGTAGCCGTGCTCCCAGTCGCCGCCGAGCGCGGCGGCGGTGTGCGGGGCGTTGGCGAGCGGGTTGTCGTCCGCGCTCCACTCCCCCGACGCGACCTTCTCGATCTCGGCGCGGATCGCGATCATGGTGTCGCAGAACCGGTCGAGCTCCGCGAGGTCCTCGCTCTCCGTCGGCTCGATCATCAGCGTGCCGGCCACCGGGAACGACATGGTCGGCGAGTGGAAGCCGTAGTCGATCAGGCGCTTGGCCACGTCGTCGATGGAGACGCCGGTCGCCTTCGAGATCGGGCGCAGATCCACGATGCACTCGTGCGCGACCAGACCGGCCGGGCCGGTGTAGAGGATCGGGTAGTGCGGCTCCAGGCGCTTGGCGATGTAGTTGGCGGCCAGCACCGCGACCTGCGTGGCCCGCTTGAGGCCCTCGCCGCCCATCAGACGGACGTACGCCCACGAGATCGGCAGGATGCCCGCCGAGCCCCACGGAGCCGCCGAGATCGGGCCCACACCGGTCTCCGGGCCCGCGCCGGGCTGGAGGGGGTGGTTGGGAAGGTACGGCGCGAGGTGCGCGCGGACGCCGACCGGGCCGACGCCGGGGCCGCCGCCGCCGTGCGGGATGCAGAAGGTCTTGTGCAGGTTCAGGTGCGAGACGTCGCCGCCGAACTTGCCGGGCTTGGCCAGCCCGACCAGCGCGTTGAGGTTGGCGCCGTCGACGTAGACCTGGCCGCCCGCGTCGTGGACCTCGCCGCAGATGTCCGCGACGTGCTCCTCGAACACCCCGTGCGTGGACGGGTAGGTGATCATGAGCACGGCCAGCTCGTCGCGGTACTGCTCGATCTTGGCCCGCAGGTCCGCGACGTCGACCTCGCCGTCGTCCGCGGTCTTCACCACGACGACCTTCATGCCCGCCATGACGGCGCTGGCGGCGTTGGTGCCGTGCGCCGAGGACGGGATCAGGCAGACGGTGCGCTGGTCGTCGCCGTTGGCCCGGTGGTACGCCCGGACGGCGAGCAGCCCCGCGAACTCGCCCTGGGAGCCGGCGTTGGGCTGGATGGACACCGCGTCGTAACCGGTGACCTCCGCCAGGCGCTCCTCCAGCTCGCGGATGAGGGTGAGGAAGCCCTGCGCCTGCTCGGCCGGGGCGAAGGGGTGCAGCGCGCCGAACTCGGGCCAGGTGATCGACTCCATCTCGGCGGTCGCGTTCAGCTTCATGGTGCAGGAGCCGAGCGGGATCATGCCGCGGTCCAGCGCGTAGTCGCGGTCGGCCAGCTTGCGCAGGTAGCGCAGCATCGCGGTCTCGGAGCGGTGCTGGTGGAAGACCGGGTGGGTCAGGAAGTCGTCCGTGCGCAGCAGCGCCTCCGGCAGCGCGTCCGCGACCGCGGCGTCCAGCGCCTCGACGTCGCCCTCGGCTCCGAAGGCCGCCCAGACGGCGGAGAGCTGCGCGCGGGTGGTGGTCTCGTCGCAGGCGATGGAGACGTGGTCGGCGTCGACGAGGCGGAGGTTGACCCCGCGCTCCCGGGCCTCCGCGACGATGCCGGCGGCCTTGCCGGGCGCCCGGACGGTCAGGGTGTCGAAGAACGCGTCGTGCACGACCTCGGCCCCGGAGCCGCGCAGGCCGTCGGCCAGGATCGCGGCGTAGCGGTGGGTGCGCCGGGCGATCGTCCGCAGCCCGTCGGGCCCGTGGTAGACCGCGTACATCCCGGCCATCACGGCGAGGAGCACCTGCGCCGTGCAGATGTTGCTGGTGGCCTTCTCCCGGCGGATGTGCTGCTCGCGGGTCTGGAGGGCCAGGCGGTACGCCTTGTCGCCGTCCGCGTCGACGGAGACGCCGACGAGGCGGCCGGGCAGGGAGCGGGCGAACTTCTCGCGGACCGCCATGAAGCCGGCGTGCGGGCCGCCGAAGCCCATCGGGACGCCGAAGCGCTGGGTGGTGCCGACCGCGATGTCCGCGCCGAGCGCGCCGGGCGAGGTGAGCAGCGTGAGGGCCAGCAGGTCGGCGGCGACGGTGACGATCGCGCCCAGCTCGTGGGCCTGCTCGATGACGGGCCCGATGGCCCGGACGGCGCCGGAGGCGCCCGGGTACTGGAGCAGGACGCCGAAGACGCCGCGCTCGGCGATCTCGGCGGGGATGCCGTCGCTCAGGTCGGCGACGACGACCTCGACGCCGGTCGGCTCGGCCCGGGTCTCGATGACCGCGACGGTCTGGGGCAGCGTGTCGGCGTCGACCAGGAAGACGCCCTTCTTCACCTTGCCCACGCGCCGGGCCAGGGCCATCGCCTCGGCGGCCGCGGTGCCCTCGTCGAGCAGGGAGGCGCCGGAGGTGGGCAGCCCGGTCAGCTCGGCGACCATCGTCTGGAAGTTGAGCAGGGCCTCCAGGCGGCCCTGGGAGATCTCCGGCTGGTACGGCGTGTAGGCCGTGTACCACGCCGGGTTCTCCATGACGTTGCGCAGGATCACGGGAGGCGTGAAGGTGCCGTAGTAGCCGAGGCCGATCATCGGGGCCAGCACCTTGTTGCGGTCGGCCAGCGCGCGCAGCTCGGCCAGGACCTCCGCCTCGGTGCGCGCCGACGGAAGGTTCAGGGCCTCGGCGCTCTTGATCACGTCGGGCACCGCGGCGGCGGTCAGCTCGTCGAGGGAGCCGTACCCGACCTGGGCGAGCATCTTCGCCTGGGCCTCGGCGTCCGGCCCTATGTGGCGCTGCTCGAACGGAATGCCCTGCTCCAGCTGGGAGAGCGGAGTGCGACGGGGGGTCATGATGGAGGCCTCCTGGTCTGCCACGACCTGCGAGGGGCACCGCGGCGCGAGTGCCCGGACGGCCTCCCCCTCTGTCATCTCAACCTGAGAGCTTCACCGGCCCGCCCGAAGGCATGCCGACTTTCACCGTCGGTGAGGGTCGAGTCCGCGTGGGCCTGCGCCCGCACGGCATCGCCCTGCTTTCCAGAGTGACCTCGTCCGTGCGGTACGGGTGCCTGAGAGATTCCGGGGAGGATTTGCTCCTTCGGCGCCTCCGGATTCCGCACCGGAGGACTCTCCCGCACGGGGTCAGCAGCCACCGTCAGCCTACCAGCGGCCCCCGCGCCGGAGCTCTCGAGTGGCCGACACCGCGGATCTGCACTTCTGTGGTGCTGGTGGGGCAAGGCAGACCACCCTGACCAGCCGCGACCAGTGGGAGGCACCGTGCAGACCGATATCGATCCGCGCCGCCTGATCGGCCGCAAGGCGTTCGATCGCAAGGGCGCCAAGATCGGAACGGTGGATGAGGTCTATCTCGACGACGCGACGGGCGTGCCCGAATGGGCGGCCGTGCGCACCGGACTGTTCAGCAGGGACGCCTTCGTCCCGCTGGAGCCCAGCGAATTCGTCGAGGACGCGTTGCGCGTCCCCTTCGACCGGGCGCTGATCAAGGGCGCGCCGGACTTCGGCGTCGGCCGGCACCTCTCGCCCGAGCAGGAGTTGCAGCTCTACCGCCACTACGGACTGGACGTCCCGCCGCCCGCCGAGTCCGGTTCCGACCGGGACTTCGGCAGGCTGGCGGGCCAGGAGGAGTAGTCGGGCGGCTCGCGGACGAGCGGCAGCGGGTCGGCCGGGCGCAGCAGCGGGTCGTCGACGCGGAAGGTGAGCACGCGGCCGGGTGCGCTCCACGGCTGCTCGAACCGGACGGTGACCCGGCCGACCCCGCTGCCCTGCACCCAGCCGTGCCCGTGCTCCTCGTGGTGCACGTCGTGCCCGGCGGCCCAGCCCCGCGCGGCGAGCGGCTCGGGGTCCTCGGGGACGGGCTCCGGCGCGCTCTCCCTCCCGTCGCCCTCCACCGCCCGCGCCCGGTCCTCCAGGGCCCGCCGGGCGAGCTCGCGGGCGTCTGCCGCCTGGGCGAACAGGTCCTCCTGGGTGAAGTCGGCCAGCCCCGTGACACCGACCCCCAGGAGCCGTACGCCCCCGGTGGTGTCCACGGACTCCAGCAGGCGTCCGGCCGCCTCGCGGACCACCGTGGGGTCGTCCGTGGGCCCTCGGAGCGTCTCGGAGCGGGTCAGGGTGGAGAAGTCGTAGCGGCGCACCTTCAGGACCACCGTGCGGCCCGACCGGGCGGCGGCCCGCAGCCGCTCCACGCACCGGACGGCCAGCCGCTCCACCTCGGCCCGCACCCTCACCCGGTCGTGCAGGTCCACGTCGAAGGTGTCCTCCACCGATACGGACTTGGCGTCCCGCTCGGCGACCACCGGCCGGTCGTCGAGCCCCAGAGCCATCCGGTGGAGCCCGTGGCCGTGGGCCTTGCCGACCAGCCGTACCAGCTCCGCCTCGCCGGCCTCGGCCAGGTCGTGGACGGTGGTCATGCCGGCGCGCCGCAGGTGGTCGCCGGTGGCCGGCCCCACCCCCGGCAGGACCCGGACGGAGAGAGGGGCGAGCAGCTCGCGCTCGGTGCCCGGCTCGATGAGGACGAGACCGTCCGGCTTGGCCCGCTCAGAGGCGATCTTGGCGAGCATCTTGGAGCCCGCGAGTCCGACGGAGCCGCTGAGCCCGGTCACGGCCCGGATGGCCGCCCGCAGCTCCTCCCCCGCCGCACGGGCCGAGGACGCGTCGTCCGCCGTGCCGCCCGCCTCCAGGTCCACGAACGCCTCGTCCAGGCTCAACGGCTCCACCAGGGGCGACAGCCGCCCCAGGAGCCCCATCACCTGCTCGCTCGCCGTGCGGTACAGGGAGAAGCGGGGCACCAGGTAGGCCGCGTTCGGGGCGAGCCGCCGGGCCTGCGCGGTGGGCATCGCCGAGTGCACGCCCAGCCGCCGGGCCTCGTACGAGGCGGTGGCGACCACGCCCCGGGGGCCCAGGCCGCCCACCACGACCGCCTTGCCGCGCAGGCTCGGTTTGGCCGCCTGCTCCGCCGAGGCGTAGAAGGCGTCCATGTCCAGGTGGAGGATGGTGGGCGCGGATCTCACCCCGCCGATGCTGCCCTACGGCACTGACAACGGGACGGTCCGGCCCCCGTACGGGGGCCGGACCGTCCCGTCCGTGTTCTGCCGGCGCGTCGTGCCGCTCGGCCGGACCGCTCAGCCCGCGCGGTTGCGCCGCCGGGCCAGCTCGTCCGCCGGGTTGTGGCCGACGAGCGTCTCGCCGGTGTCGACCCGCTCGCCGTGCAGCTGCGAGAGCGCCGTGTCGACGTCCCGCCAGACGACGCCGACGGCGATTCCGAAGACGCCCTGCCCGCCCTGGAGCAGGCTGACGACCTCGTCGGGCGAGGAGCATTCGTAGACCGTGGCCCCGTCGCTCATCAGCGTCATGCGTTCGAGGTCCTGGAATCCGCGGGCCCGCAGGTGCTGGACCGTGGTGCGGATGTTCTGCAGAGCGACCCCGGTGTCCAGGAACCGTTTGACGATCTTGAGGAGAACCACGTCCCGGAAGCTGTAGAGACGCTGCGTCCCCGACCCGTAGGCCGGGCGCACACTGGGCTCCACCAGTCCCGTACGGGCCCAGTAGTCCAACTGGCGGTAGGTGATGCCCGCCGCCGCGCACGCCGTCGGTCCGCGGTAGCCGATGTCGTCGGCACCGCTCGCCGCTGCCCTGCCGCCCCCTGCCACCGCCGCCGGCTGAACCGGCTGCCTGATGGCGTGGTCGGCTCCACTGCCGTGCTGCGGATACGGCCCATCCGCCGCCGTACCGTCGCCGCTGCTTCTCACGCCGACCTCCGTCCTTGACCTGCCCACTCGAAGGTAGGCAGTCACTGGGGGTGCGTCAACGATCGCCACACTCGGCACGCCGAGTGATAATCACCCTGAGGGTGGTTTCCCGTGTCGCATTTCCGGGAAAGGCTTGTCGGATGTGCTGGCGGCGCCCTTACGGAGCGGTCACTGACTGTTCGTACCGAAGTCCTCCGGAGAGATCTGGTCGAGGAATTCGCGGAACTTCTCCACCTCGTCCTCCTGCTCGTCGGGGATCGCGATGCCCGCATCGTCCAGCACGCCGTCACTGCCGTAGATCGGCGTGCCGGTCCGCAGGGCGAGCGCTATGGCGTCGGAGGGCCTGGCGCTCACCTCGACCCCGCTGGCGAAGACGAGCTCCGCATAGAAGACCCCCTCTCGGAGATCCGTGATGCGGACCTCGGTGAGCTCTTGGCCCACGGCCTCGAGCACATCCTTGAACAGGTCATGGGTCAGCGGCCTGGCGGGAGCCATGCCCTGCTGGGCGAAGGCGATCGCGGTCGCCTCCCCCGGACCGATCCAAATGGGGAGGTACCGGTCGCCTCCCACTTCACGCAGGAGAACGATCGGTTGGTTGGAGGGCATTTCCACCCGGACACCGACAACGTCGAGCTCGTTCACACAGCAACCCTAGGACGTGCTCGCCATGTTTGGGTAGTCGGGGGCCGCCGAGGTCAGTGCAGACGGCTGCGCAGAGCGCTCTGCACCAGAGCCGCGTGCAGCCGTACGGACAGCTCGGCGATCTCGTTCGCGGTGGCCTCGGCATGAGCCCTGGTCTGCGGATTGCGGTGCCGGCGCAGGGGGGCGACCAGCTGCTCCACCAGCCCCGCCTCCCGGTCGGCGGAGGCCCGCATGGCGCGAAGGTGCCGTGGCTCCAGACCGAAACGCCCCAGATCCACCACCAGCTTGGCGACGGTCACCGTCTCGGCGTCGTAGCCGCCCTCCGGGGACGGGACGATGAGCCCGTAGGACTCCCACTCGGTCAGCCGCTCGTCGTCGACCTCCGCGGCCGCCAGGAGTTCGGCGCGCCCGATCCGGGCGGCGGTCGCCGCCCCCGCGTCCGCCTCCCACACCCCGTCGGCCAGGTCCCGCCGGTCGCCGGGCGAGGGCAGGACCGGCTGCTCCCCCCGGGCCAGCGCCTCCAGGTGCTCCCGGATGACCTTCAGCGGCAGGTAGTGGTCCCGCTGCATGCGGAGCACCTGGGCCAGGCGCTCCACATCACGCGGAGTGAACTTGCGGTATCCGGAAGGAGTGCGCTGGGGCTCGACGAGCCCCTCCGCCTCCAGGAACCGGATCTTGGAAATGGTGACTTCGGGAAATTCCTCGCGCAGCTGGGTGAGCACCGTTCCGATGCTCATCGGGCGCGCCTCCGCAGAGGCGGTGCCGTTTCCGGCACCGCCTGTCGGCGTTCGCAGCATGGGCCTTCCTCGGGGTTCCCCCGGACCGGGTCCGGGGCTGGTCACACGCCCCGCGGGCTCGCGTAGAAGACCAGACGGTACTTTCCGATCTGGACTTCGTCGCCGTTGGACAGCGGGACCGAATCGATGCGCTCGCGGTTGACGTAGGTGCCGTTGAGGCTGCCGACATCACCCACCGTGAAGCTACCGTCCGGGCTCCTGCGGAACTCCACATGACGCCGCGACACGGTCACGTCGTCGAGGAAGATGTCGCTCTGCGGGTGACGGCCGGCCGTGGTGAGGTCGCTGTCGAGCAGGAAACGGCTGCCGGAGTTCGGACCGCGCCGCACGACGAGCAGCGCCGAACCGGCGGGCAGGGCGTCGACCGCGGCCTGGGCCTCCGGGGAGAGCGAGGGCAGAGCGGTCTGGCCCGTCGCCTCCGCCTCGTACGCCTCGAGCCCCGAGATGGAGATCGTGGACGTCGTCTCCGAAGGGCGCTCGGGGACGGCGCCCCGGAGCGGAGCCCCGCAGTTGGAGCAGAACTTGCTGGCCTCCGCGTTGCGGTGGCCGCACCTCGTGCAGACCGGCATCGACGCGCCCTCCGTGGTGAACCCTCCACCCGCACTCGAGGCTGATGGTGCGCCGAAACCTATGCGTCCGGCACCAGCAGGGTCAACAGACGACACGCCGTCACCCCCTGGGGCGCCGGGCACCTCGTCGCGGAAGAGCGGACGCTCCGCTTCCTGCTCCCCGCCCTGACCGTGGCGCGGAGCGCGGTGGCGGGCAGCACTGTTGCTGTCCTCGCGTGCACTCTTCCCGAACAACTTCGCAAACAACTTCACGGGCGATTCCCCTTGACCGACATAGACCCGCCCGTGGGGCAGGACGAACCCTGATTGAACACACCTGCCGACCCGGACATCTTCACAACGTCCGTATCCACCCGACAGTTTCCACCACGCACCACCAATCCGGTGCGCCGACCCCCCGCAACCGTCCGACCCGGTCCTGCGGCCCTCGCGCCGGGCCGGTTCACGGGGTTGACGACCGAGCGTAGTCAGGCCGCTGCGCCGGTCGCAAGGCGTCCACGACGATGGAGTCGGACCGCTCCACCAGCACCGTGGCCTGCTCCTTCTCCAGCGTCTGGACCACACCGCCGGGAATGTTGAGGGCGGGCTCCAGATCCTGCGGCTTGCCGATGACCGTGAACTCGTACGGCGCTTCGATCTTCTTGCCGTCCACCTGGACCTCACCGGCGTCCCCGGAGAAGTACGTGTTGGCCACCACGCGCACCCCGTTGACCTCGATCGCCTCCGCCCCGGCGGCCCGGAGCTCCTGGAGGGCGTCGAGCAGCATGTCGGGCGCGACCGCCCGCGAGGGGTCGGTGATCGTCAGCGTGATACCGGGGCCCTCGGCCGCCACGGTGCCCGCGAGGATGCCGAGCTGGCGCTCCTTCTCCAGCGTCTGCTTCCGCGCCTCCTCGGCCTGGTCGGAGCTGTTCTCCAGCTCGGTGCGCTGATCGTCCAGGCGCTGCTTCTCGTCCTCCAGGCGCTGGGTCCGGTCGTCGACCTCGTCGAGGATGCGGACCAGGTCCTCCTGCCGGGCGCCGCGCAGCGCGCTGTCGTCGTTGGTCGACCGCACCTGGATGGCCAGCCCCAGGCCGAGCCCGAACAGCAGGACGGCGACGATGAGTTGGGCCCGGCTCAGCCGCGGCGGCCACAGGCCCGCCTTGAGCCGCTGCCGGCCGGTCGCCTGGTGGACGGGAGGAGGAGGCGGCGGGGAGGCGTCCGGGGCGGCGCCGGGCTGTTGGCTGCGGGGGTTCTCGTCGTTGTTCATCGGCCTCACGCCCGGAAGACGTGCCGCCGGATGGCGGCGGCGTTGGAGAAGATCCGGATGCCGAGCACGACCACCACACCCGTGGAGAGTTGGGCGCCGACGCCCAGCTTGTCGCCGAGGAAGACGATCAGCGCGGCCACCACGACGTTGGAGAGGAAGGAGACCACGAACACCTTGTCGACGAAGATGCCGTCGAGCATGGCCCGCAGACCGCCGAAGACGGCGTCGAGCGCGGCGACCACCGCGATCGGCAGGTAGGGCTCGACCACCGCCGGCACCTCGGGCCGGACCAACAGTCCGACCACGACTCCCACGACGAGGCCCAGTACGGCGATCACGATGTGCCCTTCCCTGTGTCTGCCGCACCGCCGTCGGCGGCCTTCGGCTCTGCTGTACGGACGATCAGGCTCGGGGCGGCCGGAAGCCGCACCTTCGCCTGTCCGGAGATGCGGGTGCGGATGTCGAAACTCTCCTTGAGCGCCTGCAGGTACTGGCCGTCGGCGCTGTTCCCGAACGCGGTCGCGAGCTTCTTGCCGTCCCCCACCGCGAGCACCGTGTACGGCGGTACGAGCGGCCTGTTGTCGACCAGTATGGCGTCACCGGCGGCCCGGATGGCCGACAGCGCGGTCAGCCTTTGCCCATTGATGGCGATGGCCTCCGCCCCGGATTCCCACAGGCCGTTGACGACCCGCTGCATGTCGCGGTCGCGCACCCGCCCGGTGTCGGCGAAGCCCGAGGACTCACGGGGGCCGCCCCCACCCTGGTCGGTGTCCTTCGCGTCGTCGACGACCAGCTCCACGCCGGGGCCCTCGACGGGTGTCGCGCCGGCCAGCAGGGCCACCAGCTGTCCCTGGTCGCCCCCGTGCTGTTGGAGCGCCTTGCGCTGACGTTCGCTCACGTCGGAGCGGAGTTCGTCGACATCGGACTCCAGCGTGTCCGCGGCCTCCGTCTCCGCCTCGATGCGGTCGATCAGCTCCTCGCGCTCCTTGGCGACGACCGGCGCCGAGATCCGCGCCTCGGCCGCGCCCAGGGTGACCACGAGGGCGGCCACCACCAGTCCGGCGGCCAGCCCGAGCTTCGAGGTGAGCGTACGGGGCAGTCCCGCGCTCCCGTCGGCCCTGCGCCGCGCCGACGCCTCCGCGTACCCCTCGTCGAGGCTGTGGGCCATCACGTTGTTCAGCAGCGACATGGACGCGTCGGGGCGTGCGGGGGGCGAGGGGGTGCTCCGATCGGGGGACGGCTGCGACATGCCGCACATCGTCGCACGTCATCACGGCTGCCGCCGAATGGCCCCACCGGTGTGCCGCGGCCTCCGCCACGGGAGGTCGCGGCACACCGTTCTCGCGTCAGTTGCCCGCGCTGTCCACCACGGCGGCCCACTCGTCGAGCAGCGCCTGTGCCGAGGCGTCGTCCGGGCCTTCCGCCCACAGGTGGGTGACGGCCTCCGCCCGGTCGGGCAGGACCATGACCCAGCGTCCGTCGGCCTCGACCACGCGGACCCCGTCCGTGGTGTCCACGCTGCGGTCGCCGGCCGCTTCGACGACCCGGCGCATGACGAGCCCCTTGACGGCCCACGGCGTCGCCAGGTCGCGCCGCAGGACGTGGGCCCGCGGGATGCGGGCATCGATCTGGCTCAGGGTGAGCTGGGTACGCGCCACGAGGCCGATGAGCCGGACGAAGGCGGCGGTCCCGTCGAAGACGCTGCTGAATTCGGGAACGATGAACCCGCCGCGCCCGTCTCCTCCGAAGATGGTGTCCTCTTCACGGCCGACCCGGGTCAGGTCGTCGGGCGAGGTGGTCGTCCACTCCACCTGGGTGCCGTGGTAGGCGGCCACCTGCTCGGCGACCCGCGTGGTCGTCACGGGCAGGGCCACCCGGCCGCTGCGCCGTTCGGCGGCCACGAGATCGAGGAGGACCAGCAGGGCCCGGTCGTCCTCGATGATCCTGCCGAGCTCGTCGACGAGGGAGAGCCGCTCACCGACCGGGTCGAACCGCACCCCGAAGGCCGCCCGGGCGGAGGAGACGATCTCGCCGAGCCGTACCAGACCGGCCCGGCGGGTCTCGGCGGTCTCGGTGGGCCGGGACTCGTCGAGCCCCGGGTTGATCGTCAGGGCGTCCACGCCGAGCCGTCCGAGCAGGCTGGGCAGAACGAGGCCGGCGCTTCCGTTGGACGCGTCGACGACGACCTTCAGCCCGGACTCGGCGATGCCCTCGACATCGACGTTCCGCAGGAGGGAGCCGGTGTACGAGTCGAACACGCTGGACGGGAAGTGCAGGTCCCCGATCTCGCCGGGGAAGGCCCTGCGGTACTCCTGCCGTGCGTAGACCCGGTCGAGCTTGCGCTGCTGGGCCTGCGAGAGATCCGCTCCGCGCTCGTCGATGAACATGATGTCCACCGAGTCGGGCACCCCGGGCGACGTACGGATCATGATGCCGCCGGCGCTGCCCCGGGCGGTCTGCTGGCGTGCCACGGGCAGTGGCACGTTCTCCAGGTCCCGTACGTCGATGGCGCTGGCCTGGAGGGCCGAGATGACGGCTCTCTTGAGGGCGCGCGCGCCTCGGGAATGGTCACGCGCGGTGGTGACCGTGGACCCCTTCTTGAGGGTCGTGGCATAGGCACCGGCCAGCCGTACGGCCAGCTCGGGCGTGATCTCGACGTTCAGGATCCCGGAGACCCCGCGCGCCCCGAAGAGGTGTGCCTGGCCTCTGGACTCCCAGATGACCGAGGTGTTGACGAACGCACCGGCCTCGATGGTCTTGAACGGGTAGACGCGGACGTTGCCCTGGATGATCGACTCCTCGCCGACCAGGCATTCGTCGCCGATGACGGCGCCGTCCTCGATGCGGGACGCGCGCATGATGTCGGTGTTCTTGCCGACCACGCAGCCCCGCAGGTTGCTGTGCTGCCCGATGTAGACGTTGTCGTGCACCACGGCCTTGTGGAGGAAGGCCCCGGTCTTGACGACGACGTTCGACCCCACGACCGTGTGCTCGCGGATCTCTGCGCCCGCCTCGACCTTGGCGTAGTCACCGATGTACAGCGGACCGCGCAGCACGGCGTCGGGGTGGACCTCCGCCCCTTCGGCGACCCATACGCCGGGCGAGATCTCGAAGCCGTCGATCTCCACGTCGACCTTGCGCTCCAGGACGTCCGCCTGGGCCTTCACATAGCTCTCGTGGGTGCCCACGTCCTCCCAGTAGCCCTCGGCGATATAGCCGTAGATGGGCTTGCCTTCCTTCATCAGCTGAGGGAAGACGTCACCGGACCAGTCGACCGAGGTGTCGGCCTGGACGTAGTCGAACACCTCGGGCTCCATGACGTAGATGCCCGTGTTCACCGTGTCCGAGAAGACCTGGCCCCAGGTCGGCTTCTCCAGGAACCGCTCGACCTGGCCGTTCTCGTCCACGATGGTGATGCCGAATTCCAGCGGATTGGGAACCCGGGTGAGGCAGACGGTGACGAGGCCGCCCTTTTCCTTGTGGAACGCGATGAGGTCGGTGAGGTCGAAGTCGGTGAGCGCGTCACCGGAAATGACGAGGAACGTGTCGTCCTTCAACGCCTCCTCGGCGTTCTTCACGCTGCCCGCGGTGCCGAGTGGCTTCTCCTCGTTGGCATAGGTGAGCTCCATTCCGAGCTCCTCGCCGTCCCCGAAGTAATTCTTGACGAGGGAGGCGAGGAACTGGACGGTCACTACTGTTTCGCTGAGCCCATGCCGTTTGAGCAGCCTCAGCACATGCTCCATGATGGGCCGATTGGCCACGGGCAGGAGCGGCTTGGGCATGCTCGAAGTCATGGGGCGAAGACGCGTGCCTTCGCCACCAGCCATCACGACGGCCTTCATGTCGGAAACGTCCTCCTCGAAGAGATGACGGTCGGCCGACTTCGCCCGTCGGGCGTCAATGACGACATCTGCTGCGGGCCGGCCACACTGCGCGGCACCGCATCAACGAGCTCGTTCGGCTGCTCCATCCGCCTTCACAAGTCGGCGGACCTGGACCACATACAAGATTCCTGCCCACCAATACAGGGTTGTACCCCATCCTGCGAACGCCCATCCGAAAACGGCGGCCAGTGTGGCCAGCCAACCACTCCCGTCGCTGAGCAGCAACAAGGGGAAGGCGTACATCAGGTTGAAGGTTGCAGCTTTCCCGAGGAAGTTGACCTGCGGCGGCGGATAGCCGTGGCGCCGCAGGATGCCCACCATCACGAGAAGCATCAGTTCCCGGGCGAGAAGGAGCGCGGTGAGCCACAGGGGCAGAATCTCGCGCCAGGTGAGGCCGACCAGGGTGGAAAGGATGTAGAGGCGGTCCGCCGCCGGGTCCAGGAGCCGGCCGAGGCTGCTGATCTGGTTCCACTTACGGGCCAGCTTGCCGTCGAGGTAGTCGCTGATGCCGCTGAGCATCAGCACCAGCAGCGCCCAGTTGTCGCTGTTGGGCCCGCCGAACACGGGGCGAAGAATCAGCCACAGGAAGAGCGGTACGCCAACCAGGCGAGCCATGCTGAGGATGTTGGGGATGGTGAGGACCCGGTCCGTCTGGACCCGAGTCTCCTGGACCTCCACCCGGGGGCCTCCTGTGAAGAACGTGCCGATGATGCCCCCTGACCCTACCCTCAGCTTCCGTCGCCCGGTGCACGGGGGTGGAAGAAGGCTGCAGGTGCCGGAACATACCCTGGGAACGCAGAAAAGCCCCGCACCATGACGGTGCGGGGCTTTCCCACAATGATTGTTCGGCGGCGTCCTACTCTCCCACAGGGTCCCCCCTGCAGTA
>NZ_JBIRLM010000031.1:0-42199 GCF_044330565.1 Streptomyces sp. NPDC017448
ACCCGGAAGCTAAGCCTTTCAGCGCCGATGGTACTGCAGGGGGGACCCTGTGGGAGAGTAGGACGCCGCCGAACAATCATTGTGGGAAAGCCCCGTGCCTTGTGGCACGGGGCTTTTCTGCGTTCACCACCCGTTCCCCCCGCCCGGTCTTCCGAGTTTCCGCCGCCTCGCCTCCAGCCGATCACCCGGGGGTGACCAGGCGGGTGTCGTACGCCAGGATCACCGCCTGCACGCGGTCCCTCGCGCCGGTTTTGGCGAGTATGCGGGTCACATGCGTCTTGACCGTGGACTCGGCCAAGTGGAGACGGGTCGCGATCTCCGTGTTGGACCAGCCCCGGCCGATCACCGTCAGGATCTCCCGCTCGCGTTCCGTCAGTGCGGAGATCCGCGGGTCCGAGGCAGCCGGGGCGCCGGGCACGGCCGGGAGGTGGTGGACGTAGGCGTCGAGCAGACGGCGCGTCAGGGCCGGGGCGACCACCGCGTCGCCGGCGGCCACGGCACGGAGGCCGGCGAGGAGTTCCTCGGGCAGGGCGTCCTTGACCAGGAAGCCGCTGGCGCCCGCGCGCAGACCCTCGTACGCGTAGGCGTCGAGGTCGAACGTCGTGACGATCAGGATGCGGCTGGGGGCGCCCGACGCGATGATGCGGCGGGTCGCCCCGATCCCGTCCAGGTCCGGCATGCGGACGTCCATCAGCACGACGTCGGGACGGTGGCGGGCGACCAGTCGGACGGCCTCGGTGCCGGTGCCGGCCTCGCCGACGACCGTCATGTCGTCCTGGCTCTCCAGCAGCATGCGGAAGCCGAAACGCTGCATGGGCTGGTCGTCGGCGATGAGTACGGTCGTCACGGCTGCGTCTCCTCCAGGGGAAGGCGGAGCTGTACCTGCCACCCGGTGCGTTCCGGCAGCGGTCCCGCTTCGAGGGTGCCGTCGTACAGCGCGGCGCGTTCGCGCATGCCCATGATGCCCTGCGGTGGGGCGGGGGCTTCCCCGCCCCCTGCGGACGGCCCGGCCCCGGGGCCGGGCCCCGTGCCCGTGTCGGTGATGCGGGCGTCCAGGTGGGTGCGGGTGTAGGTGAGGGCGACCGTCGCGGACAGGGGTGGCCGGTGGGGTTCGCCGGGTGCGCCCGGACCCGGCACGGAGGCGGCGGAAGGCGTGGCGGGTGCGGCGTGCTTGAGCGTGTTGGTGAGGGCTTCCTGGACCACGCGGTACACGGTGAGTTGGCGGCCCGGGGTGAGCGTCCGGGGCCCCGGTTCGCCGTGGAGCTCCAGGCGCACGGGCAGGCCCGCCCTGCGTACCCGGTCGATGAGGGGCGCCAGTTCGTCGAGCGTCGGTTGCGGGGCGCGTTCGGCGTCGGAGAGGTCGTCGCGCAGGACGCCCAGGAGGCGGCGGAGTTCGGACAGGGCCTGCCTGCTGGTGGCGCCGATGGCTTCGAGCGCCTGACCCGCACGTTCGGGGCTCTTGCGGGCCGCGTACGCGCCCCCGTCCGCGAGGCCCGTGATGACGGACAGGTTGTGGCCGATGATGTCGTGCATCTCCCGGGCGATGCGGGTGCGTTCCGCGGCGGCCGCGAGCCGGGCCTGCTGGTCGCGTTCGTGTTCCAGGCGGTGGGCCCGCTCGACCAGGGCCTCGGTGTACTCGCGCCGGGTGCGTACCGCGATCCCCAGCAGCACGGTGAAGACCAGGCCCCAGAGGTACGAGACCATTTCCTGGCCCCAGCCGGGGAGGAGGCGGACACCGGCGGACAGGACCGGGACGACGAACAGCAGGGCCGCCGCCCCGACCGTACGGAACGAGGAGCGCAGGACGAGCTGGAAGACCGGGACCAGCTGGAGGAGCGAAGCCTGCACCACGGCCCCCGTCCAGACGTTGACGAGGGATATCGGGGTCATGAGCAGGACGACGGCCAGAGGGTGGGTGCGCCGCCACAGCAGCGGCAGCGAGAACCCGAGGCTCATCAGGAGTACCAGGTACTCGGGGGCCGTCACATCCTCGTGCGCGGTGGTCCGCCAGCCGCCGGAGGTGTAGTCGAGCACCGCGGCCACCACCCAGAACCCGGTCACCGCCGCGTCCCAGACCCGCGGGCGGCTCCGGTCGAACGCGCGGAGCCGGTCCAGGGCCCCCTGGACGATCCGGGTGAGGGGAGGGGCCGTGGTGCCGGCGCCCCGGGCCTTCGACGGAACGCCGGCCGAACCGCCCGCCCGCGTGCGTACGGGGTCGCTCGCCTGCGTGCCGGACCGGGTGCTGGACCGGTCGCTCCTCCGGGTGCTCACGTGGTCGCCCTCCTCGGGGGTCAGACGTCGCGGTGCTTCAGCGCCACCGCTGCCGCGCCCAGTGTCGTACCCGTCCACAGGGACAGAGCGAGCAGGGCGGGGCCGGGGGCGGCGGTGCCCGGGACGGGAGTGGCGGAACCCAGGGCTCCGGCGGCCTGGGTGGGGAAGTACTGGATGGCGCGCTCGACGAGGTCGTACGGAAGCATCCCGAGGATCTCCGGGAGGATGACGACTCCGGCGATGAACGCGCCGATCGCACCCGGGACGGAGCGCAGCAGGGCTCCGAGGCCGAGGGCGAGCAGCCCCATGAGGGTGAGCGCGAGAGCGTTGCCCGCCACGGCGCGCAGCACGCCCGGATCGGTGAGCGAGGCCGCCTGGTCGGTGTCGTGGAGGAACGCCTGGGCCCCCGCGAACGTGACCAGTCCCGTGGCGAACATGGCGGTGAAGGCGGTCGCGGCGAACACCGCGGCCTTGGCCCACAGGACGGGAAGCCGGGCGGGCACGGCGGTGAGCGAGGAGCGGATCGTGCCGGTCGCGTACTCGCCGGCGGTCATGAGGATGCCCAGGACGACCAGGAAGAGCTGGGCGAGCATGCTGCCGTACAGCGTCAGGACGACGGTGTCGACGTCGGAGTCGCCGCCTCCGGAGGTGTAGGTGCCGCCCATGACCAGGCCGACGCCGAGGACCATGACGACTGCGAGGACGACGGTGATCCAGGTGGAGCGCAGGGAGAGGAGCTTGTGCCACTCCGAGCGCAGGACGCGGGCGGGAGTGATCCGGTACGGCGAGGCGGGCGGCATCGGTGCGACGGGCGGGGCGGGACGGGTCGTGCTCACGTTGCGGCTCCGGTGGGGGTGGGGACGGTCGAGGGCCGCGGCTGTCGTCGCGGGCGGTGTTCCGCCGATTCCCGGGTGAGGTCCATGAAGGCCTGCTCCAGCGACACGGTCTGCGGCGTGAGTTCGTGCAACGGAATCGCGTGTGCGGCGGCCACGGCTCCGATGTGGGCCGCGTCCGCTCCCCGGACGCGCAGTTCGCGGGCCGGGGCGTCGGCGGTGGGGACGCGGGGGGCGGTGGTGACGGTCACCCCGGGGGCGGTGAGGCGGGTGGTCAGCTCCGCCGCCCGCGGGGTGACGACCTTGACGGACGCCCCGCCCGCCGAGCGGACCAGTTCGGCCACCGTGGTGTCGGCGAGAAGCCTCCCGCGACCGATGACGATCAGGTGGTCGGCGGTGAGGGCCATCTCGCTCATCAGGTGGGACGAGACGAGCACCGTACGTCCTTCGGCGGCGAGCGAGGTGAGGAGAGTGCGGATCCACAGGACGCCCTCGGGGTCCAGGCCGTTGACCGGTTCGTCGAGGAGGACGGTGGCGGGGTCGCCCAGGAGCGCGGCGGCGATGCCGAGCCGTTGGCCCATGCCGAGGGAGAAGCCCTTGACCCGTCGGTGGGCGGAGCCGGTCAGCCCGGCGAGGTCGATGACCTCCTCGACGCGGCGGCGCGGGATGCCGTGGGTGTGGGCGAGGGCCGTCAGGTGGTGGAACGCGGACCGCCCCGGATGGGCGGACCGGGCCTCCAGCAGCGCGCCGACCCGGGTGAGGGGTGCGGGGTGGGTGGCGTACGAGCGCCCGTTGACGGTGGAGCGGCCGCGGGTCGGGCTGTCGAGGCCGAGCAGCATGCGCATGGTCGTGGACTTCCCGGCGCCGTTGGGGCCGAGGAAGCCGGTGACCGTGCCCGGGCGGACGGTGAAGTCGAGGTCCTGGACGACGGTTCTGTCGCCGTACCGCTTGGTGAGGCCGTGGGCTCTGATCATGCGCCCGACGCTACGGAGCCGCCGGGACGGGGTCGTCCGACCGGGGGTGGGGCGTGGGGCGGGCGGTAGTACCGGGGTACGACGGCGGGGGCTGCCACCGGTGCGGTGGGGTGCGGCGGAGTGGGGCGTCGGGCGGGGGGCCGGTGGCGGCGGTTTTAGTCGGTTGAATGCGCGGAGGGCGGGGGCGAAGATCAGGACATGGACTATGTAGTGCGTGGCGTGCGGGCCGACGAGTGGCCGCAGGCCCGGAAGCTGCGGCTGGATGCTCTGCAGGACCCGGCGGCCCCGGTGGCGTTCCTGGAGACGTACGAGGACGCGGTGGCGCGACCGGACGCCTTCTGGCAGGGGCGTACGGCCGATGCCGCCGAGGAGGGGGCTCGGTGGGTCCGGCAGTTCGTCGCGGAGTCGCCCGAGGGCGACTGGGTGGGGACGGTCACCGTACTCGTCGAGAGTCCGGACGAGGAGCCGCGGTTCGGGGAGGCCGTCACCGTGGACCAGGCGCACCTGGTGGGGGTGTTCGTCCGCCCCGAGGTGCGGGGGACCGGGGTGGCAGACGCGCTGTTCCGGGGGGCCGTCGCGTGGGCCTGGTCGTTGTCCGACCCCCGGATGGAGCGGGTGCGCCTCCACGTGCACGAGAAGAACCCGAGGGCCGCCGCCTTCTACCGGAAGTTCGGCTTCCGCCCGTCCGGCCGGCAGATCGCCGCCCCGGGCGGCCGGGGCGAGCATGAGCTGGAGTACGTCCTGGGGCGGGAGGGGTAGGGCGCTTCGGCGGACCGGGCCGGCGTGGCCGGGACTTCCCGTCGTCGGCGCCGCCCTCGGTCACGGAGCGATCGGCCGGTAGGCCAGGGCCCGGTCGACCACCCCGGCGGCCGTGAGCTCGCCCTCCGGCGGCCAGTGGATCAGGTCGCTGACGTAGCCCGACGGACGGGCCAGTGCTCGGTCAAGGCTTTCCAGCCCTCCGTGGAGCTCGTCCTCCGACGCGTAGTCCCCCGCCACGATCCGCTCCACGCGTGCGACCGCTTCGGCCCGGCTCATCGTCACGGCGCCCCGTCCCCTCGGCTCCAGCCCGGCGAGCGGTGGGGCCGGCCGGAGAGGGGCATCAGCCGGCGCCCGGGGCGGGAGGGCGCAGCCGGTCTCCCCAGTGGGCGCGGCCCTGTTCCTCGGAGCGGAGCAGCACCAGGGCGGGCATGCCGCGGTCCTGGCCGGTCGCCAGCAGTTCGGGGAGCCGGGGAAAGGGCGCCACGGCCGCGACGTCGTCGAGGACGAACGTCATTGGTGGGTCGAGCCGGCCGGCGGGTGACCGTGCGGCCATGCGGCGGCCGTGCTCGACCACGTCTGCGACCAGCGCGGTGAGGAGGGGCATCGCGCCGGGGCGGGAGCGGGGATCCTCGATGGATTCGCCCACCAAGTAGAGCGTTCCCCCTTCGGCGGCAAAAGAATCCAACGCGAGGGAATCGGCGCGGTTCGCCGTGCATGCCTCGCGGATGTGCACCGTGGACAGGGCGGCGAACGCCCGTACCGTCAGTTCCTGTGCCACCTCCCGCCGTTCGGGATAGGCGGTGAGGGCGGATTCCAGCAGCCCGGCGAGGCCGGAGGCCGCCTTGGGGTGCGTACGGAGGAGGCGTACCGGTTCGTGGGCGCCGGAACCGGAGGCCCAGCGGAGGACCTGGCGGAAGGGGCGGCCGTCCACCGCGGCGGCGTGCAGCCAGCACTGGAGGAGCGTCTGCGCGGTGTCGGCCACCGCCGCGTCGACCCTGGCCCGGGGGCGTACCGGGGCGAGCAGCGCGGCGGCGCGGGAGGCGGCGGTGTCGGGCAGCTCGCACCCGGCGGTAGGCGGGCCGGGGTGTCGCAGAGGTGGCCCGGGTCGTGGACGAGGACCGGCCCGAGCTTGCCGCGGGCGTCCTTGGTCTCGGCCCAGACGGCGGGGTCCGAGGTGACGACCACCGTGGGGCCCTCGGCGTCGTGGACGGCCCGCACGGCGGTGGGGCGCCGGGCGGCGGCGGGGGCGTGGACGAGGAGGGAGGCGCGGGGGGAGGGGAGGTGGACGGAGGGGGCGCCGCCGGGGGCGCCGGGGGGCGATGGCCGGCCCGCGCCGGGGGGCGCGTACACGGGCGCGTACACGGGCGTGGGGGCGGGGGCGGGGGCGTACGCGGAGGGGTGGGAGGGCGCGGGTGACGGCGTCGGCGCGTGTTCGTACGCGTGGGGGCCGGCGGGCGTGTGCGGGGCGGCGGTTGCGTGCGGGGCGGCGGGCGTGTGCGGGGCGGCGTGGTCGGTGGCCGGAAGGCCCGGGACGGCGTCGGGGGGCGGTGCCGCGGCCGGTGGGGGCGGCGTGGTCGTCCGCGGGGCCGGGGACGGCGTCGCGCGGGCGGCGGCGCGTTCCTCGCGGCGGCGTTCCCGTACGGACCGGCCGCGGGCCACGACGCCGACCGTGAACACGGTGAGGACCAGCAGCACCATCAGCTCACCGATGAACAGGCCCCAGAACAGGCCGTGCCCGGAGAGCTGGGCCCGGGGCGTCTCCGGCCAGGCCGCGGCGAGGTCCTGGGGGGAGGTGGCCAGTTCGCGCAGGGCGAGCGGGGCCCGGGTGAACGACACGCCGTCCGGCCAGCCCCCGTGGGCGAGGAGGCCGGCGAGGCCGGTGGCCGTCCAGGTGACCAGGGTGGCGGCGAGGAGGAAGCCCAGGAGGCCGATCAGCAGGCCGTCCGGGATGCCTCCGCCGCCCCCGTTCCCCTCGGGTCCGTCGTAGGGGGCCGGGCCCCGGCCCCCTACCGGGTGGCGTGCCATGTCAGGCCACCGTGGACTGCGACGACTCGTTCATCCGCTGCTGGTGCTCGATCCGGGCCGCCCGCTGCTCCGCCTCCAGCTCGGCGGCGCGGATGTCCTCGGGAAGCTGGTCGTCCGTCGACCCCTCGGTCATGGCGCGGTCGGTGAAGACCAGGGGGCGTTCGGCCTCGGTGATCAGGTGTTTGACCACCTGGACGTTGCCGTTGACGTCCCAGACGGCGATGCCGGGGGTGAGGGTGGGGATGATCTCGACCGCCCAGCGGGGCAGACCGATGACCCGGCCGGTGGCTCTGGCCTCGTCCGTCTTCTGGGCGTAGATCGTGCGGGTGGACGCCATCTTGAGGATGGCGGCGGCCTCCTTCGCCGCGGCCCCGTCCACGACGTCGCTGAGGTGGTGGACGACGGCGACGAAGGAGAGTCCGAGCCGACGCCCGAACTTCAGGAGGCGCTGGAACAGCTGCGCGACGAAGGGGGAGTTGATGATGTGCCACGCCTCCTCCACCAGGAAGATGCGCTTCTTGCGGTCGGGCCGGATCCAGGTGTGCTCCAGCCAGACACCGACGATGGCCATCAGGATCGGCATCGCGATCGAGTTGCGGTCGATGTGCGAGAGGTCGAAGACGATGAGGGGCGCGTCGAGGTCGATGCCGACGGTCGTGGGCCCGTCGAACATGCCGCGCAGGTCGCCGTCGACCAGCCGGTCCAGGACGAGGGCGACGTCCAGGCCCCAGGCCCGTACATCGTCTATGTCGACGTTCATCGCCTCGGCCGACCGGGGCTCGGGGTGGCGCAGCTGCTCCACGATGTCCATCAGGACCGGCTGGCGGTCGGTGATGGTCGTGGTGACGAAGGCGTGCGCCACCTTCAGCGCGAAACCGGAACGTTCGTCGAGGCCGTGGCCCATGGCGACTTCGATGATCGTGCGGAGCAGGGCGAGCTGGCCGGTGGTGGTGATGGAGGGGTCGAGCGGGTTGAGGCGGATGCCGCCGTTGAGCGCGGCGGCGGGGTCCAGGCGGATGGGGGTGATGCCCAGCTCCTGGGCGATGAGGTTCCATTCGCCGACGCCGTCCTCGCCCTGGGCGTCCAGCACGACGACCTGGCGGTCGCGGAAGCGGAGCTGGCGCAGCACGTACGTCTTCTCCAGCGCGGACTTGCCGTTGCCGGACTCGCCGAGGACGAGCCAGTGGGGGGCGGGGAGCTGCTGCCCGTACAGCTGGAAGGGGTCGTAGATGTAGCCCTTGCCGCTGTAGACCTCGCGGCCGATGATCACGCCGGAGTCGCCGAGGCCGGGGGCGGCGGTGGGGAGGTAGACGGCCTGGGCCTGGCCCGTGGACGTACGGACGGGGAGGCGGGTCGTCTCCACCTTGCCGAAGAGGAAGGAGGTGAAGGCATCCGACAATGCGGACAGGGGGTCTCGCATGGTGGGGGCGCCCTCTCTGGGTCTTGTCGCGGGTGGCTGTATCGGTCGTGGGGTGAGACCCGCGTCAGCGGCGGATGCCGGTGGCGAACGGGAGCGTGTTCACGAAGGCCCGGTGGTGCTCGCGGTCGCACCACTCCAGCTTGAGGTACGACTTGCCGGCGGAGGCGCGGATCGTGCGCTTGTCGCGGGCGAGGGCCTCGGGGGAGCGGGACGACACCGTGATGTACCCGACCAGGTTGACTCCGGCCGCGCCGCTGGCGAGATCCTCGCCCCGCTGGTCGAGCCGGCCGTGGGCGGCGATGTCGCGGGGGTCGACCGTGCGGTTCATCTTGGCCTGGCGGCTGGCCTCGGCGTCGTCGTTGGTCTTCTCGGTCAGCATGCGTTCGATGGCGACCTCGGTGGGTTCGAGGTCCATGCAGACGGCGACGGTACGGATGACGTCGGGGGTGTGGACGAGGAGCGGGGCGAGGAAGTTGACGCCGACGGGGGTCATCGGCCACTCCTTCACCCAGGCCGTGGCGTGGCACCAGGGGGCCCGGGTGGTGGACTCGCGGGTCTTGGCCTGGAGGAACGTGGGCTCGACCGCGTCCAGTTCGGCGGGCCAGGCGTTGCGCTTGGTCATGGCCTGGATGTGGTCGATGGGGTGGTCGGGGTCGTACATGGAGTGCACGAGGGAGGCCAGCCGGCTCTGGCCGAGCGGCTGGCGCACCCGGATGTCGGCCTCGGCGAGGCGGGCGCAGATGTCGGTGAGCTCGCGGGCCATGACGACGGCGAGGCCGGCGTCGCGGTCGAGCTTGCGGCCGCCGTGGGGGCGGGCGGCGCGGGCCATGGCGTTGGCCTCGGCGGCCAGGTCGCGGCTGTAGTGCATACAGGCGACGAGGTAGGCGCGGTGCTGCTCGCTGGAGGTGGAGACCATGGACTGGAGCTGGTCGTAGGAGTCCTGGAGCCAGCCGGGCGCGTTCTTGTCGCCGCGCTGGGCGACGTCCTTGGCGTGGGCGTCGGGGTCGGCGGGGAGGGTGCGGGCGAGCATTTGGAGGCGGGTGACGAAGCCGTCGCCGTTGGCCACGTGTTTGAGGAGGGTGCCGAAGCGGTCGACGAGGGCTTCCTGGTCCTCGCTGTCGCGGAGGCCGACGCCGGGGCCCTCGATCTCGATGGCGGCGGTGACGGTGCGCCGGTCGGCGTGGAGGAGTACGGCGATCTCGTCGGGGCCGAAGGGGGCGGCGAGCCAGCTGATCCGGCCGATGCCCGGGGGCGGGCCGATCTCGACCTCGCGGCCGGTGACGCTGATGCCCGCTTCCATGGCGCCGGAGCGGTAGGCGGTGCCGCGGCGCAGGGAGCGCTTGAAGCTGCGGTTGATCTCGAACCACTTGTAGAAGGTGCGGCCCTTGTAGGGGACGTACACGACGGCGAGGGCGAGCATCGGGAAGCCCACGAGGCAGACGATGCGCATCGAGAGGACCGGGACGAGGAGCCCGCTCATCATGCCGAGGAACGCGCCGACGATGATCAGGGCGATCTCGCCGGTCTCACGGTTCTTGCCGATGATCGCGTTCGGCCGGGCGCGGCCGATGAGGTACGTGCGGCGGGGCGCCATCGTGTGGGACGGGGTGGTCAACGCCCTCCACCTCCTGTGCTCGAGTTGCCTGTGGTGCCGAAGCCGCCTCCGCCTCGGGAGGAGCGGCTGCTGTGGGGGGCGCCGGAGGTGGGCGCGGAGCCGCTGCGGGGCGAGGGGGCGGCCGAACCGCCGCCTCCGCCGGTCCCGCCTCCGCCGGAGGCACGGGAGCTGTGGGCGGCGACGCCGCCGCTGGCCGGGTTGGCGGGGCGGGCGCCTCCGCCGCTGTTCTGGTCGGTGCGGCCGCTGTGGGTCTTGATGCCCTGGGAGACGAGGGCGGCCGGGGAGCTGATCAGGGCGGCGGCCTGGGAGCCGTCGGTGGCCTGCTTGCGGTTGGTGCGGGCGCCCTGGATCTCGTCGCCGAAGCCGGGGACGAAGCGGTAGATCATGGCGGAGGCGAAGATGGCCAGCAGGATGATGGAGAGGCCGGAGACGACGGCGGAGAAGGCGTCGGGGCCGTCGCCGGTGGAGAGCGCTCCGGCGAGGCCGAGGACGATGACGATGACCGGCTTGACCATGATCACCGCGATCATGATGCCGGCCCAGCGGCGGACGTGGCCCCACATGTTCTTGTCGACGAGACCGGCGTAGACGACGATCCCGAGGAGCGCGCCGACGTAGAGCAGGGCGGCGCGGATCACGAGTTCGAGCCAGAGGACGCCGGCGGCGAGGATCGAGACGAGCGAGACGACGATCAGCATGATCGGGCCGCCGCCGATGTCCTCGCCCTTTTCGAGGGCTTCGGCGAACGAGCCGAAGAAGACGTCGGTCTGGCCGCCGGTGGCGGAGGCGATGGCCTCGGTGACGCCGTCGGTGGCGGAGACGATCGTGTAGAGGATCAGCGGGGTGAAGGCCGAGGCGAGGACGGTGAGCCAGAGGAACCCGACGGCCTCGGAGATCGCGGTGGTGAGGGGCACGCCGCGGATGGCGCGCTTGGCCACGGCGAGGAGCCAGAGGACGAGGGTGAGGATGGTGGAGGCCGCGAAGATGACGGCGTACTGCTGGAGGAACCGGGGGTTGGTGAAGTCGACGTTCGCCGTGGATTCGACGGCCTCGCTGAGCTTGCCGACGATCCAGGAGGCGGCGTCGGCGCAACCCCGGGCGAGGGAGGAGAGGGGGTCGAGGGAATCCGCGGGGTCGGGGGAGCCCGGCACGCTGCTGGGAGCGCCGTCGCCGTCGCCTTCCTCGCAGAACTCCTTCACCTCGCCGAACAGCAGACTGCACTCTTCGTCGGCGCTCGGTGAAGGCGTGGGCGTCGGCGTCGGGGCGGGCGTCGGATCCGCGGCCGCACGTCCGGCGAACGCCAGCGCGGCTGCTTGCAGTCCGATCAGCGAGGACGCCACCGAACGGAAGCGGTACTTGGGGCTACCTGGCATAAGTGAAGCCTCCGTACTCCTCTACGACCTTGCTGATCGTGTCGGACGGGGATGCCGGGACATCGCCGGGGACAGGTGCGGGACCGTCGCTCTCGGAGGCGCCGGTCACCTTCCAGTCACCGCCCGTCCACGACAGCTGAGCCGTCCACGTCTTCCAGGTCGTGCTCACAGGCTTGGTGGAATCCTGTCCGGACATGCCGATCAGGCTCGTGTACCAGACAGCCACCTTGGCGGTGTCGTGGTCGAACGCCAGCACCTTGGTGCCCACGGGAACGGTCCGGGAGATGAAGGTGCTGCCCTTCGGGGCGTTTCCCTCCGGATCGAGGCCGAGGCGCGCGAGGAACTCGGGTGAGTATGCCTGGTCCTGTGGCGCTCTGAGCCTGTCCGCCGCCTCGGGGGCGTAGACCGCGTCGAGGATCCGGTGGCGGCTCTCCTTCGTGAACATCTCCGCAGACCCCAGCGCCACCGCGTAGTTGGCCGCCGCGCTCTGCGCCCCCTGCTCGTCCCGGGCGAAGCCGGAGGGGATTGTTCCGTTCTTGCCCTGCACGGGCTTGGTGCCGGTGGCCGCGGTGGGGCCGCTTCCCGCGCTTCCGCGGTCCTTGGCCCCCGGGGAGGCGTCGTCGTCGCTGCCGCCACCGCGGTTGGCGAAGGCGATGGCGGCGATGAGGAGGACCACGACGCCGACGATCATCACGAGGGAACGGGAGGTCCGCACCGGCCGGCGGGCCTGGGGGAGGCCCGCGTCGCCGTCGGGCAGGCGGGTGCGGGTCTGACGCGTGCCGCCGAGGGTGCTGTACGGGTCGTCCGAGCGCCCCCCCCGGTCCGCGGAGCGGTAGTCGTGCTCGTCACCGGGGCTCATGCCGCGTTCGCTCCCTCGGTCGTGTGCGGATCCGCGCAGGTCGGCGCCGGCTGTGCTGGTTGCCGCTCGAACGCGGTGGGGTGACTCGACATCAGGGAAACGCGACCTCAGCCGGTGGGCACGACGGGCGGACGGTGGGGAGCGGGCTGGGACGGCCCGGAGCGGGACGGTCGACGGCGGGTCAGACGGCCATCCCGTACACGATGGTGAACAGGGTCCCCAGGGAGCCGATGATGAAGACCCCGGTCAGCCCGGCCACGATCAGGCCCTTGCCCTGCTCCGCGCTGAAGGTGTCGCGCAGAGCCGTCGCACCGATCCGCTGCTTCGCCGCGCCCCAGATCGCGATGCCGAGGCAGAGGAGGATGGCGATGGCCATCACCACCTCGATCATGATGCGCGCCTCGTTGCCCAGCGTCCCGAACGGCCCCCAGTCCGGAGCGATTCCGCCGATGATGGTGGTGATGTCGCCCTTCTCTGCTGCCAGGATCATGTAAGTCACCGCCCCTGTTGGGTAGTTCGCTGCCCATGCCGGCCGACACGGGTCGCCTTCTATCTTCGCTGATGAAACCGCGCTCGCACGACGTCTTCCGGGGTCTCTTTACCCGGATCTCGCACGTTTGACCGGGGCGGGCACCCTGACCTGCGGCTCGTCCCACTCTCCCTGCGCACACCTGGTCACTCTGTGTATCACGGGGTGTGACCAGGAGCAACGACGATGGCCATGGGTTCCTGAGGCGGTCGCAGCGTTCGCGGAGCACGGCGTGTTCGTATGCGCCGTTCGAGAGCCCTCGGTGCGCCGGTCGGCAACCCGTTCGATTCAGGGGAGCGCGCGACGCCGACGCGGGTGCGTACGGCGGTAGTAGGAGAAGGTGACGGCCCCGAGGAGCGGGCCCCAGAGGACCAGCGGCTGGTAGATGATGCCGACCAGGAGGCTGCCGGCCGGGGTCATGTCCGGGTGGGGGTACGTCCACCACCACGGCATGGCGGCCCAGATCGCCGTCAGCGCGAGAGCCCCCGCGGCGGCCGGCACGACGGCGGCCAGGGGACGGACGGGGCGGCCGCCCACGATCGGCAGCCATCGGGGGTACGTCTCGCCCCACGGCCGTACCAGTCCGAGGGAGAGCAGGGCGAGCAGCTCGCAGACGACGCTCAGCGTCAGCATCCACACCTTGGCGCCCGGGGTCTCGAACGGCACGAAACCGGTCGCGGTGTAGCCGGAGGGGAGCCCGCACACCATCGCCAGGCGCCACAGTCCGGTCGGCAGCACGAGCAGTGGGATCAACCGCGCCGCACGGACCGCCCACGGGGGAGGGGACGAGGACGGGGTCGTAGGGGCGGGTGCGGGGGTGGCCGGTTGTCGCTCGCGGATGCGCATGCGTTCCATCGTGGCCAGGAGGAGGCGGCCGGTCGTCAGCTCCTGGTCCGGAAAGCGCTGTTCTGCGGTAGGAGGCCGGAGAGGGGGCCTCCGCCGCGCGGGGGAGGGGACCTGGCCGTTGAGGGTCCCTTACGGGGGCGGCCCCCGGCCGGCGGGCGCCTGGCACGGCCTTTGGTGCCCGGAGGAGCGGAGCGTCGGGCCACCCGACCTTCGTTCGGGTGAACCGCACGGCTCCGGAGGAACGGCTTCCCCGGTTCACCTGGCCGGGAACCACAAGACCGGGTGCGTACGGGGCCCGGTGCACGGCACGTTGACGTACGGCATGTCGCGCAGCGCGGGTTTGGCACAGTGCCGCTCCACGATCGAGAGAACGGGGTGAGCGGCGTGGGTGGAGTGACCGTGGCGGGGCAGCCGGACGACGGCTCGGGACGTCTGTGGCCGCCGGCCGGATCGGCGGGGTCGCTGGGGCCGGTGGGCGTGCCGGGGGTGACGGGTGGGCCAGGTCCGGGCCCGAGGGCGGCGGGGGGCGGCGACCTCCGGCACAGCCGCGGCCCGTGGCTGCGGGCCGCCGACGGCGCCGATCAGCTGGTGACGCACCTCGGACCGGTGAGGGCGGAACTGGGTGCGGCGCACCGGGGCTTGGCCGCCGGGGGCCAGGCCCTCTCCGCCCTGGCCGAACTGGGGGCGGTCCGCGCCTCGTGGGAACGCCGGATCGACCAGGCGCGCGGCGAGTGCGGAAGCCTCGCCGGGAACATGCGGGCGGCCGTCCAGGGGCAGACCCGGTCCAACGACGCGGTGCGGAGCGGCCTCGACAGTGTGAGGACGCCTTCCGTGACGCCGCCGGGGACGCCCTCCGTGACGCCGAGCGGTGGCGGCGCGCGGTGAGCGGACGGGGCGGCGGTACGGGTTCCGCGCTGACCTGGGCGGCGTTACGCGAGGTGAAGTGCACCGAGTTGGAGGAGGCGGCGGACGGCTGGGGACGGGTGAGCAACCGCGCCGACGCCGCCCGCGACCGGGTCGAGGGCCGGCTCCTGCCCGGTCTGCGCGAAACGCAGAAGGGAGAAGCGGTCGACGCGGCCGTGCGGCGGCTGCGCAGGCTGGGGACGAACTTCCAGTACATCTACACGGAGTGCGGGCTGCTCCGGACCACGCTGAACAGCCTGGCCCACGAGATCAGGGCCCAGCAGCGGGCGTTGCAGGACGCACTGGACGACGCGGGCGCGCTGAGGTTCACGGTGCACGCGGACGGTTCGGTGACGTATCCGGCGGCGGGCGAGGGCCTGGTCGACGGGAAACCGCTTCCGGGCGGCACGGCCTCCGGGGTTCCGAACCCGGGCATGGTCACCCCCTCGGGGCTCGTCGCGCCCAACCCGAACGCGGGGAAGGCCCAGGACATCGCGGACCGGGTGGCGCAGGCGGTACGGACGGCGGCCGACGCGGACTGGCGGTACGCCAGAATCCTGCGGTCGTTGAAGGCGCAGGAGGGCCTCGGCGTCTCGACGGCGACGTGGACGGACGCCGCGTCCGACGCGGCGGCGGTACGACAGGCGGCGCGCGACTACCTGAAGGACGCCATCCCGTACGACGCGAGCCCGGCCGAGCGCAAGACGTGGTGGGCGGGTCTGACGGACGAGCAGCGCGAGGAGTACCTCGCGGTGTACCCGGACCGGATCGGCAACCTGGACGGCATCCCGGCTCTGGTACGGGACGCGGCGAACCGGGACAACCTGCAACTGCTGATCGGAAAGCTGGAGGGTCTGAACGACGACGACGCGGCGACCAAGCTCGCCGCGCTGCGGGAGATCGACCGGCAGCTCCGGGCGGGGACGAAGCCGGGGGAGCCCTCGATGTACCTGCTCGGCATCGGCGACCAGGGCAACGGCCGGGCGATCGTCTCGTACGGGAACCCGGATACGTCGCGGAATGTGGCGGCTTATGTGCCGGGGTTGAACACGTCGTTGGACATGGGGTTCGCCGAGGGGGATCTCAAGCGGGCGCGTGATCTTTCCATCTCTACCAATCGTCATGGGTCACCCGCGGCTGTTATCACCTGGCTTGGGTACGACGCGCCGCAGTCTCCGGACGGGCTCGGAACACTTGATGTTGCTATGAAGGGAAGGGCGGAGGAAGGGGGCGCGGCCTTCCGAGAATTCATGAATGGAATCGAGGTGGTCAACGAAAATGAAAACCCACATATGACTGCAATCGGTCACTCCTACGGTTCTCGAACAGTGGGCGCCGCTACGCAGCATCCAGGGGGGATTCCTGGTGTCGACGACATCGTGTTCGTCGGGAGCCCGGGGGTCGGTGTAGACAGGGCCGAAGACTTGGGGGTCGGTAACGACCACGTGTTTGTCGGAGCGGCGGCGAATGATGTCGTGACCCAACTTCCGTCGAGGAGCGAGTCGGCAGTTGCTGTCCAGATGCTGTTCGGTGGCCCGGCGCCGGCCCGCGCCTTTGGCGGCTTGGTTGATCGAGATGACGACGATGCTTGGTTCGGCAAGGATCCGTCCAGCGAAGCCTTCGGGGCGACGCGTTTCAAGGTGGGAGACGGTCCGCCTCTTATCGGTGGGGGAGGGCTGACAACAGACGCCCATTCCGAGTACTTCGATCCGGCGGTGGACAAAACTTCGGTCGAGAACATGGCGCTGATTGTTGCGGGGCATTCACGGAACATCAAAACGGAGGGGCCGCGGTGAAATTTCGATGCCTGCTGACGGCCCTCCTCGCCTGTGTAATCCTTACAAGTTGCATGGGGGCGCGGGAGGAAAAGTTGGATATGCAGGGTGCAGCGGAGCGGGCAGACGGGATCCTTGACGACGTTCTGACCGAGATCGCTCCAATTGTGCACTGGGTACATGGTCCTACGACCACCGGAAGCTGTACTGTGACCCGGCGGCGCTCAGTCATGACGATTGTTTCCGCTCAGCGAAGGGGGAGCCTTCTCGGAGTTGTGGATCGTTTCTGGCGGAGGGCTGGGTATCGCATTGCGGCCGTTAATAACGATGTGGATGCCCCTGCCGTCTATGCGAAGACCCAGGATGGTTTTCAAGTGACCTTGATTGTTTCTGCTCAAGGTCAAGTGCACTTCGATGTGGACAGCCCCTGCGTGCGCAGGTCCGAGGTCGCCGATTCCGCCAGTCCGGCCACCGCGTACCTCGATCCGGAGGCGCAGCTCATCCCCCGCCCCAACATCCACTCCGATTTCTGGTCCGCCGGCGCCTCCGAAGCGGCGGGCGGAGGGGTGTGAGTCGGGTTGCCCGGGTCAACTCTGGTGTGGTGAAGAGGATTTGAGCCCCCCGTTGGGTCCTGGGGCCCATGGCGGGGGCCCGCCCGTGTGGTCGCATGCAGGGAGTGACTGACCTGTCGCCCGTTGCGCCCACTCACGAGGTAGGGGACTGCTCTTGTCCGGCATACGAAGAAGCGTGGTTCCTGTCGGCGTCGGGGTAAGCGCTGCCGCGGCAGGCTCGGCCGGACGGTTGATGCCCCGGCCTTTGCAGGCGGTGCTCGTCCTGCTCCATGTTCTCTTCGTGGCCACCCTGGTGGGCGCGATCCGGGCGCTTTCGACGGCGTCCTCGGTGGACGCGGTCGACGGGTACCTCCTCGGGCTCTTGCTCTACGCCTCGTTACCCGGGTTCGCCGCCTTCGTGCTGTCGCTGTACGTGCCTCAGGGCGGCGTCCGCGTCTGGTACGGGCTTCTCGGGGCGCAGGCGTGGGTCGTCCTCGGCGCGGTCGCGGAGGTGGGCGGCGGGGCCGGGCTCGTGGGAGCCGCGCGACTCGTGATGCCGACGGCCGTCCTCGTGCTGCTGTGCAGGCCGGAGAGCCGCCGGTGGTTCCGGAGCGGCCCGGAGCAGCGGACCGAGCAGCGGTTGTTCAGCTTCACCGGGATGATGAAGCTCCGCCGCGACCGCGGGCAGACCGCCTTGGAGTACCTCGGCCTCGTCCTGGTCGTCGTCGCCCTGGTCGGCGGGTTGATGGCCACCGGTACCGGCAGGCAGCTCACCGCCGAGATCCGGGCCGCGATCTGCGATCTGACCGGCAGTTCGTGTCCGGCGCCCGGCCGCGACGTCGTGGCCGGGGGCGGTGGGGCCGATGCCGGCGGCAGTGGGGGCGCCGGACGCGGTGACGCCTCCGACGCCGGTGCCGACGCCTCCGGGGCGGGCGGCGGCACGGGCGGTCCGGCGGGCAGCGGCGCGGACGGCGGTGAGGGCAGCGGGCCCGGCGGCAGTGAGGGCAGTGGGTCCGGCGGGGACGGCGGTGGCGGGTCCAGCCTCACCGGTGGTACCGGCAGCACCGGTACCAGCGGCGGCACCGGAGGAGCCACCACCACCGGCGGGAGCGCGAGCGGGGGTAGCAGCGGGAGCAGCGGAAGTGACGGCTCCACCGGTTCCACCGGTTCCACCGGTCGGCCGACCGGTAGCGGGGGTACGGTCTCCGGGGCTTCCGGGGCTTCCGGGGCTTCCGGGGCTCAGGGCGGGGCCGGCTCCCCCCAGGACCGTGCCGCCCTTCCTCCGGTCGACTTCATCGTTCCGGTTGACGCGGGTAGACCCGCCGGCCCCCACGGCGGCGGCTTCCTCGGGGGGCTGGTCGGGGACGGGCTGGGGGGCGACGTCCAGGGGGTCGTCGACGCCGTTCTGCGGCCGGGGGAGGCCGGGCGGAGGATCGTCGACGCGTGGGGGCGCGACACCCGCGGCGCGCAGGAGAAGTGGGCGCGGGGCGACTACATCGGTGCGGCCTGGGACTGGAACAAGGCCGTCGGGGGCGCCGGCGCCGGGATGGCGATACCCGGGTCCGGGGCGCGGGTCGACGCCGAGGTGCGGGACGCCGAGCGCGCGCACCTGAGCGAGAGGATTCCGCTCGGCGCGACGCCCGCCGGGCGCAAGGCGTGGTGGGACGGGCTCTCGCCCGAGGAGCGGGAGCGGTACATCGAGCTGGTCCCGGAACGGATCGGCAACCTCGACGGCATCCCGGTCCTCGCCCGCGACGCCGCCAACCGCCGCAACCTCCCGGCGCTGATCGACAAGCTGGAGGGTGCCGACACCGAGAAAGCACGCGACCAGTTGGCGGGGTTGCGGGAGATCCAGCGGCAGTTGGACGAGAACGGGAAGCCGCCGATGTACCTCATCGGGATCGGGGACGAGGGCAACGGGAGGGCCATCGTCTCCTTCGGCAACCCGGACGCCTCGCAGCACGTGTCGGCGTACGTACCGGGGCTCAACACCTCGCTCGACGAGGAGTTCGCCAAGAACGACGTCGGGCGGGCCCGGGACACCGCGATCGGGGCGCAGGGGTACGACGAGTCGACGGCGTCCGTCGTCTGGCTCGGGTACGACGCGCCGCAGCTGCCGGACGGGGACGGGGTGGCGGGCTACTTCGCCGTCATGGGGACCGGGCGCGCCGAGAAGGGCGGAGCCGCCTACCGCGGCTTCATGGACGGGATCTCCGTGACCAACCAGCACAAGGACCCGCACCTGACCGCCATCGGGCACTCCTACGGTTCCCGGACCGTGGGCGCCGCGGCGGCCCGGCCCGGCGGGATCCCCGGGGTCGACGACATCATCCTGGTCGGCAGTCCCGGTGTCGGCGTCGACCACGCCGTGGACCTCGGCGTCGGCAGCGAGCACGTCTTCGTCGGGGCGGCCGCCAACGACCCGGTGACCAAGCTGCCTTCGAAGACCCAGGTCGTGGTGGGCGGGGTCGGGCTGGCCCTGGGCGGGCCCGGCGGGGCCTACCTCGCCGGTGATCTGGCCGATCCGGGCGACGACGACCTGTGGTTCGGGAAGGATCCGGCGAGCGAGGCGTTCGGGGCGCGGCGCTTCCCGGTGGCGGACGGCCCGCCGCTGGTCGGGGGCGGCGGTGTCAGCCTGGAATCGCACTCGAACTACTTCAGCCCGGAGCGCGACGCCGTGTCCGCGGACAGCATCGCCCTGATCGTGTCGGGCAACGCCGACCGGCTCAAGATGGAGGAACCGAAGTGAGGCGAGCGAAGCGGGCCCTGCCCCTCGTCGCGGTGGTCCTGGCCCTGGGGGCCGCGCTGTCCGGGTGCGGGAGCGAGAGCGGGCCGCGCGGGGACGGCGTGAGCACGGGGCAGGAGAGGGCGGAAGGAAGCGGGAAGGAGAAGGGGATGGACATGCAGGAGGCCGCCGAGGAGTCCGACGCCCTGCTGGACGCCGTCCTGGAGGGCATCGACCCCGAGGTGCAGTGGGCGCACGGACCGACCACCACCCGCGCCTGCGGGGTGACCCGCCGCCGGGCCGTCATGACCGTCGTCTCGCCCGAGCGCCGTCAGACGTTCCTGGACCGCGCGGAGACGTTCTGGCGGAAGAACGACTACCGGATCAAGGCCGTCAACAAGGACGAGAAGTTCCCGGCGGTCTACGCGGTCACCCGGAGCGGATTCGGTGTCAGCGTCTCCTTCCGGGGGAAGGGACAGGCGTTCCTGGAGGCCGACAGCCCGTGCGTGAAGGAGTCGGAGGTCGCCGCCCCCGCCTCCGAGCCGAACGGCCCCGCCTACGAGGGCGTCTATCCGCTGCCCCGGCCCAACGTCCGCTCCGACTTCTGGTCGGCGGAGGGCGGCTGAGAGGCCGTCGCCTCTGGGACCGGTGAGCCGCCGACGCCCCCGTGTGCTTCAGGTGCGCCGGTGGTGTGCCGCGGATGACTCGTACACACCCTCGAAAACGGCTCTGAAGCACGCCCCGATGGGGGATGGTTGAGGGGTGCGGAAATACTGGGTGTTCGGTGGCATCGGCGTCGGCATGGTCATGTGCTTCCTGGCGCTGCTCGTCGTCGGTACGTACTCCGCCGCCGCCGGGATCGCCGGTGCGGGGGGCGGCGGCGCCGTGGCGCTGGCCAAGGGCGCGGTGCCGGCGCGGTTCCAGGGGCTGGTGCAGAAGTGGGGCAACCTCTGTCCCGCCATCAACCCGGCGCTCCTGGCGGCGCAGTTGTACCAGGAGAGCGGCTGGAACCCGCGGGCCCAGAGCCCGGCAGCCGCGCAGGGCATCGCCCAGTTCATCCCCGGCACCTGGGCCACGCACGGTATCGACGGCAACGGCGACGGCAGGCGCGACGTGTGGGATCCGGCCGACGCGATCCCCTCGGCCGCCTCGTACGACTGCGAGATCGCCGGGTACGTGAAGAAGGTGCCGGGCGACCCGACGAGCAACATGCTGGCCGCGTACAACGCCGGCGCGTACGCGGTGATCAAGTACGGCGGGGTGCCCCCCTACAAGGAGACCCAGAACTACGTCAGGATCATCCGATCGCTGGAGAAGAGCTTCGCCCGGCCCGTCGGCCGGGTCGCGCCCTCCCGGCAGGCCGCCGCGGCCATCTACTTCGCCCAGAAGAAGCTCGGCACGCCGTACCTGTGGGGCGGCAACGGCACCCCCGAGCAGCAGGGGCGGTTCGACTGCTCCGGGCTGACCCAGGCCGCGTACCGGACGGTGGACATCGAGCTGCCGCGCGTGGCCAACGACCAGTACAACGCCGGGCCGCACCCCTCGCGGGACGAACTGCTCCCGGGGGACCTGGTGTTCTTCTCCGACGACCTGACCAATTCGCGCGCCATCCGGCACGTGGGCCTGTACGTCGGGGGCGGCTATATGATCAACGCGCCGTTCACCGGGGCGGTCATCCGGTTCGACAAGATCGACACACCGGACTACTTCGGTGCGACACGGGTCACCAAGGACGGCGCCGCCGCCCTGCCGACCGACCTGCCCGCGGGGTGATCCATGTCTCGCGCGCTTCCGGAGTGGCGGGGGCCCTTGACGGGCAGTCGGCCGGGGCCGGAACTCTCCGTGAAGCCTGGGCCCTGAGCTGCGACGACGAGTCACTCTTCGATAACGTCATGGTGATCATTCGGTGGAGAGCGGAACGCACACGACGGCCGGGCCGTTCCCTGGACAGGGAACGGGAACGGCACGCGCACGGACCGGGCTATGCGGTGCAGTGCGGTGACGGATCGCACCGGACACGGGGGTTCGACCACGGCGGCGGGCAAGGACGCGCGTCGCAGCAGATGAAGCAGACAAGGCAAGGGGCCGCAGCAGATGGCTGGACTCGAACTCGACGGGTCGAACCCGGACGTCGGTCTGCTCTACGACATCAACGGCCTCGCGAAGGCCGCTCCGACCTGGTTCGACCGGGTCATGGAGTTCGTCGGCGAGTACGGGATCATGTTCGGCTTGGTCCTGGTCGGCCTGTGGTGCTGGTGGAGCATGCGCAAGCGGGGCACGCTCGAGGACGCGGTGACGGCCGCCGCCGCCATCGTCTGGGCGCCGCTCGCCGCCGCCCTCGCCATCCTCGTCAACATCCCGATCCGCGGCTTCGTCAAACGTCCGCGCCCCTTCAACGACCACGAGGGCCTTGAGGTCCTGATCCACGGCAAGACGGACTTCTCGTTCGTCAGCGACCACTCCACCCTGGCGATGGGCATCGCGGTCGGCATCTTCGTGGCCAACCGGAAGTTCGGCTTCGTCGCGATCGGGCTCGCCCTCTTCGCCGGTTTCAGCCGGGTCTACATGGGCGTCCACTACCCGACCGACGTGATCGGCGGGTTCGCCCTCGGCACGGCCGTGGCCCTGCTGCTGGCTCCGCTCGCCATGGCGCTGCTGACCCCGCTGATGGCGGCGATCGCCCGGTCGCCCCGCGTCGGCTGGGTCGTCCGGTCGAAGAACGCCGACGTGGCGTACGCGGACGGGCGGAGCGGTGCGCGCGGCATCTCCGAGCCGCGGCCCGGCTCCCGGCGCGGCGACCCGGGGGAGAAGGACCTGGCCGCCTGACGGACCGTTCCGCGGACGCCCTTCCCGTCCCGGTCCCCGCTTCTCCCGATCCCCCGGGCGCTTCCGGCGCCCGGGGGATCGTGCTGTACGGGCCCGGGGTGCGGGAGCGCGCCGTACGGACCGGTGCGGCCGGGCGCCGGTGTCGGTCAGGGGGCGGCGAGGTGTTCGGCGGCGTCGGTACGGGCCCGGTCCCGGGACCTGCGCGCCGGCCCCACCCAGCCGCAGGTGCAGCGGGCCAGGCAGAACGAGCCGCGTTCGATCGTGGTGGTGGTGTGCCCGCTCAGAGGGCCGTCCGGGGAGGCCGGCGCGGGCCCCGGAGCGGCCCCGGCCCGGGGCCGCGGCGCGACGGCGGGCGTCGCGGGGACCGGAACGGGCCGGGTGGCGGTGCGCGGGGCGGCGGTGGTGCGGGCCGGGGCGGGGGGATCCTCATGCACCCGACCACGGTACTGGCCGCAGCCGCCGAACGGGGGATCGCGGGCGGGGAGGGACCGCCCCGGGCGGTCCGCGGCCCCGGGGCGGCGTGACGGGGGGAGGCGGCGGTCGTTATGCGGAGCGGGTGCGGGGCTCGGCCGGGCGGTAGTCGTTGGGGGTAGGCAGGCGATGGTGGTGCAGCGGTACAGGGGCGGAGGCGGGGCCCGTGCTGTTCGCGCCCTCGCCGCGGCCGGGGCGGTCGCGGTCGCCGCCGGATGCGTCGGCGGGAGTGCGGTGAGCGGCGCGGGCGACGGCTCCGGGCAGCGTTCCGTGGCCGCCGAACGCCCCCTCGACCTGCTCGGGCGGGCGGCGGACGTCCTCGTCGCGGCGGGCGGCGCGGAGACCCGTACGTCCATGGAGACGGCGGCCGGCGGGACGCGGGTGACCATCCGGGGGCAGGGGGCGTACGACTTCCGCGAGCAGTCGGGGCGGATCAAGGTGGTGCTGCCCGAGGGCGCCGGGACGGACGGGCACCGCTCGATCACCGAACTGCTGGCCCCCGGCGCGCTGTACATGAAGAACCGGGGCGCCGGGGTGCCCGACGACAAGTGGGTCAGGATCGACACGACCACCCTGAAGGACGGCAACCTCGTCACCGGCGGGGTGACCGACCCGATGGCGGCGGCCGAACTGCTGCGCGGTGCGGCCGATGTGACGTATGCGGGGGAGACCGAGCTGGCCGGGGTGACGGTGCACCACTACCGGGGGGTGGCAGACCTGGGGCGGGCGGCCAGGGCCGCGTCGCCGCAGTCGCGCGGGGCGCTCGCCGCGGCGGCGAAAGGGTTCAGCAAGGACGCCGTTCCGTTCGACGCCTACCTCGACGAGGAGGGCCGGCTGCGGAAGGTCCGGCACCGCTTCACCTTCTCCTCCGAGGGCCCGGAGGTGTCGGTGGTCTCGACGCTGCTGCTGTACGGGTTCGGGCTCCCCGTCACGGTGGTGCTGCCGGACGAGGACACCCTCTACACCGGCCGTATCCGGCAGGGCTGAGATGGCGGGGAGTGGGCGGGACGGGCCGGGCGGTGGGGCCGGTTGGGAGGGGGCGCAAATGGTCCGTCCGTGCCATGCGCGGCGCCCCTCGCGTTCCCTAGGCTGGGAAGCCGCTGTGCCAGGGGCCGGTGGACGGTCGCGGGACGGCGGAGAGAACGGCAGAGAGAGGGGAGGCAGGTGGTGACGCTCAGGACTCCGAACGCTCAGGACCGTGCGGCCCTCGCCGAGATCGAGCTGTGCGGCGAACTGATGATCGCCGCGTCGGCGGCCGGGGAGGAACGCCTCAGCCACGACCGTATCGACGAAGTGCTCGACGTCGGGGGCGCGGAGTGCCGGGCCGCGGTCCCCCGGCAGGGCTCCCGGCGGAGGTGACGGCCGAAGCCGCGTGCCGCCGCGGCCGGCCGGGGTGACGCCCGAGGCCGCCGCGCCACCCCGTACCGCCGCCGGCGCCCCCGGCCGCCGGGCCGCGGGAGGCCGCCCGGGGCGTCAGGGGGTCAGGTGCGGAGCAGGCGGGCGATGGCCTTCGTGGCCTCCTCGACCTTCGCGTCGATCTCGTCGCCGCCCTTGACGGCCGCGTCGGCGACGCAGTGGCGCAGGTGCTCTTCCAGCAGTTGCAGGGCGAAGGACTGGAGCGCCTTCGTGGAGGCCGACACCTGGGTGAGTATGTCGATGCAGTAGACGTCCTCGTCGACCATGCGCTGGAGGCCGCGGATCTGGCCCTCGATGCGGCGCAGCCGTTTGAGGTGCTCGTCCTTCTGGTGGTGGTAGCCGTGCAGGCCGCGGTCGTGGTCGGTGACGATCTCCACCGGGGCGGCCGCCCCCGCGTCCGGGGCCGTCGCGCCCGCCGCTTCCGCCCCCGTGGTCCCGGTCGTGGTCATCTGCGTCCTCCCGTTGTCCTCATACGTCCTCCTATACCCCTGCCGGGTATATCGTAACGAATCCCGCGGAAACGTGACGGGGGTCCGTGCCGATCGCGGTGCTCGATGGGCGACACTGAACAACGCCGGTTAGCCGTGGCCGGATGATGCGCCTAGCATCAGCCTGACCGAATCCAAAGCACCCCGAGGACCCCACGTGCGCTTTCGTCTGACCCCCAGGGAGACGAGCTTCTACGACATGTTCTCCGCCTCCGCGGACAACATTGTCACGGGCTCGAAACTCCTGATGGAACTGCTCGGGGCGGATTCTGCCTCCCGAGTCGAGATCGCGGAGCGTATGCGGGCAGCGGAGCACGCGGGGGACGATGCCACCCACGCGATCTTCCACCAGCTGAACTCCTCCTTCATCACGCCGTTCGACCGCGAGGACATCTACAACCTGGCGTCCTCGCTCGACGACATCATGGACTTCATGGAGGAGGCCGTCGACCTGGTCGTCCTCTACCAGGTCCAGGAGCTCCCCAAGGGCGTCGAGCAGCAGATCGAGGTGCTGGCGCGGGCGGCGGAGCTGACCGCCGAGGCCATGCCGGGGCTGCGGACCATGGACAACCTCACGGAGTACTGGATCGAGGTCAACCGTCTGGAGAACCAGGCCGACCAGATCCACCGCAAGCTGCTGGCCCAGCTCTTCAACGGCAAGTACGACGCCATGGAGGTGCTGAAGCTCAAGCAGATCGTGGATGTGCTGGAAGAGGCGGCCGACGCGTTCGAGCACGTCGCCAACACCGTGGAGACCATCGCGGTCAAGGAGTCCTGAACCTCGTGGACACCTTTGCGCTGATCGTGACCATCGGCGTCGCGCTCGGCTTCACGTATACGAACGGCTTCCACGACTCGGCGAACGCCATCGCCACCTCGGTCTCCACCCGGGCGCTGACCCCGCGTGCGGCTCTGGCGATGGCGGCGGTGATGAACCTCGCCGGCGCCTTCCTGGGCCAGGGGGTCGCCAAGACCGTCAGCGAGGGCCTCATCGCCACGCCCGTCGGGCAGAAGGGGATGGGCATCCTGTTCGCGGCGCTGGTCGGCGCGATCATCTGGAACCTCGTCACCTGGTACTACGGGCTTCCCTCCTCGTCCTCGCACGCCCTGTTCGGCGGCATGGTCGGGGCGGCGCTGGCCGGCGGGACGGACGTCATCTGGTCCGGTGTGGTCGAGAAGATCGTCATCCCGATGTTCCTCTCCCCGATCATCGGCCTGGTCGTCGGCTATCTGGTGATGGTCGGCATCATGTGGATGTTCCGGAAGGCCAACCCGCACAAGGCCAAGCGCGGCTTCCGGATCGCGCAGACGGTCTCGGCGGCCGGCATGGCGCTCGGCCACGGCCTCCAGGACGCGCAGAAGACGATGGGCATCGTCGTGATGGCCCTGGTCATCGCCGATGTCGAGGGGCCCAACGACGAGATCCCCGTCTGGGTCAAGATCGCCTGCGCCGTGATGCTCTCCCTGGGCACGTACGCGGGCGGCTGGCGCATCATGCGCACCCTCGGCCGCAAGATCATCGAGCTGGACCCGCCGCAGGGCTTCGCGGCCGAGACGACCGGCGCCTCGATCATGTTCGGTTCGGCGTTCCTGTTCCACGCCCCGATCTCCACGACGCACGTCATCACCTCCGCGATCATGGGCGTCGGCGCGACCAAGCGCGTGAACGCCGTGCGCTGGGGCGTCGCCAAGAACATCATCCTGGGCTGGTTCATCACCATGCCCGCCGCGGCCCTGGTCGCCGCGCTGAGCTACGGGGCGGTCCTGCTGCTCTTCGGCTGAGCGGTGGAGCCCGGCCGTTGACACGTGTGGGTCCGCCCCCGTACTCGTACGAGTACGGGGGCGGACCCTTTTGCCTTGTGGTGGCACCGCCATGCAGCACCGCAAGGCCGTATCGGGGGCGGAGCCGGACGGCTCAGCCGAAGCGGCCGGAGATGTAGTCCTCCGTGGCCTGGACCGAGGGATTGGAGAAGATCCGCTCGGTCTCGTCTATCTCGATGAGCCGGCCGGGCTTGCCGACCGCCGCGAGGTTGAAGAACGCGGTGCGGTCCGAGACGCGGGCCGCCTGCTGCATGTTGTGCGTCACGATGACGATCGTGAAGCGCTCCTTCAGCTCCCCGATCAGGTCCTCGATGGCGAGGGTCGAGATCGGGTCCAGCGCGGAGCACGGCTCGTCCATCAGCAGGACGTCCGGCTCGACCGCGATGGCGCGGGCGATGCACAGGCGCTGCTGCTGTCCGCCGGAGAGGCCGGAGCCGGGCTTGTTGAGCCGGTCCTTGACCTCGTTCCAGAGGTTGGCGCCGCGCAGGGACTTCTCGACGACGTCGTTCAGCTCGCTCTTGCGGTAGCTGCCGTTGAGCCGCAGGCCCGCCGCCACGTTGTCGAAGATCGACATGGTGGGGAAGGGGTTGGGGCGCTGGAAGACCATCCCGACCGTGCGGCGCACGGTGACCGGGTCGACGTTGGAGGCGTAGAGGTTCTCGTCGTCCAGCAGCACCTTGCCCTCGACGCGGCCGCCGGGGGTGACCTCGTGCATCCGGTTCAGGGTGCGCAGGAAGGTGGACTTGCCGCAGCCGGACGGCCCGATGAAGGCCGTCACGGAGCGGGGCTCCACGGTCATCGAGATGTCCTCGATGGCCTTGTGGCTGCCGTAGTAGGCGGTGAGGCCGCTGATGTCGATGCGCTTGGCCATGGGAATCACTGCTTCTTTCGGGAGGTCGCTGTGGCCGCGTCAGCGACCGGTCTTCGGGGCCTTCCAGCGGGCGATGCCGCGGGCCACCAGATTCAGGATCATGACGAAGGCGATCAGCACCAGGGCGGCGGCCCAGGCGCGGTCGTAGGACGCGGCCTCACCGATCTTGTACTGCTCGTAGATGTAGAAGGGCAGCGAGGACTGGGCGCCTTCGAAGGGGTTCGTGTTGATCAGCTGGCTGCCGAAGACCAGCAGGATGATCGGCGCGGTCTCACCGGCGATACGGGCGATGGCGAGCATGACGCCCGTGGTGATGCCGCCGATCGCGGTGGGCAGGACCACCTTCAGGATGGTGCGCCACTTCGGGATGCCGAGGGCGAGGGACGCCTCGCGCAGCTCGTTCGGGACGAGCTTGAGCATCTCCTCGGTGGAGCGGACCACGACGGGGATCATCAGGATGGTCAGGGCGAGGGCGCCCATCAGGCCGGACGGCTCCAGGCTGGCGATCAGCATGATCGACAGGATGAAGAGGCCGGCGACGATGGACGGGATGCCCGTCATCACGTCGACGAAGAAGGTGACGGCCTTGGCTAGCGAGCCCTTGCCGTACTCGACGAGGTAGACGGCGGTCAGCAGGCCGAGCGGGGCGGAGATCACCGTGGCGATGCCGACCTGCTGCAGGGTGCCGATCAGCGCGTGGTAGACGCCGCCGCTGGCCTCGGAGCCGAGCACACCGGCCATCGAGTGGGTGAGGAAGTAGCCGTCCAGGCGCTCGGCGCCGCGGACGATCGTCGTCCAGAGCAGCGAGGCGAGCGGGACGACGGCGGCCAGGAAGCAGACCCACATCACGCTGGTGGCGAGACGGTCCTTGGCCTGGCGCTGGTTCTCGACGACCGTCGTGGCGACGTAGGAGACGATCAGGAAGAACAGGGCCGAGAGCAGGCCCCACTGGATGCGGCTCTCCCAGCCGGCTGCCAGCGAGAGGCCGACGCCGAGCACGACCGCGAGGACGGCGAAGCCGACCGGCGCCAGGCGGGGGAGGGAGCGGCTGCCGAGGCTGCTCTTCTTCGGGGAGGGCGGTGCGGGCTTCGGGCGTTCCATGACGCCGGTGGGTGCGTAGCTCATGCGTTGGCCCCCGAGTACTCCTTGCGGCGGGCGATGATGAGCCGGGCCGCGCCGTTGACCAGCAGGGTGAGGACGAAGAGGACGAGGCCGGAGGCGATCAGGGCGTCGCGCCCGAACGCGTCGGCCTCGCCGAACTTCGCCGCGATGTTCTGGGCGAACGTCCCGCCGCCCGGGTTGAGCACGTGCAGCGAGATGAGGAAGCTCGGGGAGAGGACCGTGGCGACGGCCATCGTCTCGCCGAGCGCGCGGCCGAGGCCCAGCATCGAGGCGGAGATGATGCCGGAGCGGCCGAAGGGCAGCACCGAGAGGCGGATGACCTCCCAGCGGGTGGCGCCGAGCGCGAGCGCGGCCTCCTCGTTCATCTTCGGGACCTGGAGGAAGACCTCGCGGCTGACGCTGGTCACGATCGGCAGGATCATGATCGCGAGGAGGATGCCGACGGTGAAGAGCGAGCGGGCGACGCCGACCTCGGTCTTCTCGAAGAGGTACGTCCAGCCGAAGAACTGGTCGAGCCAGAGGTTGAGGCCCTCCAGGTACGGCACCAGGACCAGGGCGCCCCAGATGCCGTAGACGATGCTGGGCACGGCGGCCAGCAGGTCGACCACGTACGCGATGGGGGCGGCCAGCTTGCGCGGCGCGTAGTGCGAGATGAACAGGGCGATGCCGACGGCGATCGGAACCGCGATGACCATCGCGATGATCGAGCTGACGACGGTGCCGAAGAGCAGGACCGCGATGCCGAAGACCGGCGGGTCGCCGGCCGGGTTCCAGTCGAAGGTGGTGAGGAAGTTGCCCTCGTTCTTCGATATGGCGAGGACGGAGCGGTACGTGAGGAACACGGCGATCGACGCCATGATCACGAGCAGCAGGATGCCCGAGCCCCGGGAGAGGCCCAGGAAGACTTTGTCGCCCATGCGCCCGGTGGCCCGGGGGCGGGGGCGGTCGACCGGCGGCGCCGGTGGCGTGTCTGTCGGTGTGGTGGAAGCCATGGTCTTTCCGGTCTGTGTGGGGGAGCCGGAGCTCCCCTGGCGGCGGTGCACCGGATGGGGAGTGGGACGGGCGGGTCGGGACGGCGGGCCGGTCCGGAGGGGTGCGCCGGGCCGGCCTGCCGGTGACGGCCTGCGCCGGGGGCGACAAGGTGCGTCGGCGGCGCGGGCGTCGGGGCGGCTCGCGCCCGGGGGCGCGGGGCCGGTGGGCGGCCGGGCCGGGGAGTCCGGACCGGCCGCCGCGGGTGTTACGAGAGGGAGCCGATGGTCTCGCGGACCTTGGCGTTGATCTCGGCCGGGATCGGCGCGTAGCCGGCGTCGGTCAGGATCTTCTGGCCGTCGTCGGAGGCGGTGTAGGAGAGGAAGGACTTGACCGTGTCGAGCGTCTCGGGCTTGTTGCCGCTGTCGCAGACGACCTCGTAGGTCACCAGGACGAGCGGGTAGGCGCCCTCGGCCTTGGTGGTGTAGTCGAGGTCGAGTGCCAGGTCCTTGCCGGTGCCCTTGATCTTGGCGGCGGCGATGGCCTTGGAGGCGTTCTCCGAGGTGGCCTGGACCGGGGCGGCGCCGCCGGTGTTGATGTCCACGGTCGGGATGGACTGGGACTTGGCGTAGGAGAGCTCGAAGTAGCCGATCGCGCCGTCGACCTGCTTCACCTGGGCGGCGACGCCGGAGGAGCCGGACGCGGCCTGGCCGCCGGGGGCCGGCCACTTCTTCTCGGCCTCGTACTTCCAGTCCTTCGGGGCGGCGGCGCCCAGGTACTTGCCGAGGTTCTGCGTGGTGCCGGAGTCCTCGGAGCGGTGGAAGGCCTGGATGGCCTTGTCCGGGAGGTCGACGCCGTCGTTCAGCTTGGCGATCGCCGGGTCGTTCCACTTCTTGATCTTCGTGTCGAAGATCTTGGCGAGGGTCGGGGCGTCCAGCGTGAGCTTGTCGACGCCCTCCAGCTTGAAGCCGATCGCGATCGGGCCGCCGACCATCGGGAGGTTGATGCCCTGGCCGGTCTTGCACATCTTCTTGGAGTCGGCGACCTCTTCGGGCTTCAGCGCCGAGTCGGAGCCGGCGAAGCCGACGGTGCCCTGGTTGAAGGCGACGATGCCCTCGCCGGAGGAGGAGGAGTTGTAGTTGATCTCCACACCGGAACAGGCGGCCATGTAGTTCTTGACCCAGAGGTCCATGGCGTTCTTCTGAGCGCTGGAGCCGGAAGCGCGCAGCTGGCCCTTGGCCTTGCCGCAGTCCACGTTCGACGCGGCGGTCGTCTTCTCGCCGGTGCCGGCCGCGCCGCCGTTGCTGTTGTCGTCCGAACCGCACGCCGTGAGGACCAGGGCGCCGGAGACGGCGAGGGCACCGAGCGCGGTGGCACGAAGCCGGTTCTTGCGCTGAAGCTTCACTTTCGGGTGTTCCTTCCAGGAGCCGCCGTGATCGGTCTCGTTCTACGACGGCGTGCGATGAGGAGGGGTGCCGTGGCTTGTCGCCGCGCACCGTGTACGTCCGAAATTAGGCAGAACAGGTGAAGCCGCCTACGGGGGAGAGTGAACGGCAGGTGAACCGTGTCGGGCAGGCGGGTGCGGGGCCGGTCCGGCGCGGGGGCGGGGACGGCGTGGGGGCGGCGCGGCGGCGGGACGGGGCGGGGGCGCGCCGGGACGGGGGGCGTGCCGACCGGGGCGGGGCGCTGGTCAGGGCGCGGGCAGGACGTCCAGGAGCGCGGTGAGCTGTTGGACGTCACGGGGCCGGGTGAGCCGTACGCGGGCGTCCTGGGGGGCCAGCCACAGGATGCGGTCCACCTCGTCGTTGGCGGTGAACGAGCCGCCCGTCGCCTCCGCCGCCCAGTAGGCGACCTCCTTGGGCCGCCCCTCCACCGGGTAGCGGGAGGTCGGCAGCGGTTCGCCCAGGGCGCAGTGGTGGCCGGTCTCCTCCAGCACTTCCCGTACGGCGGCGGTCCGCGCGTCCTCGCCGCGTTTCAGCTTGCCCTTCGGGAAGGACCAGTCGTCGTAGCGGGGCCGGTGGACCAGGCAGACCTCCACCCCGCCGCCGTCCGGGGCGCGGCGCCACAGGACGCAGCCCGCCGCCAGGACGGCGCCCTCCCGCCCGGCGCCCGCCCCGCCGGCGCGGCGTCCCCGGTCCCCGCTCATGGGGCCGCCAGGGCCGTGGCGTACGGCCAGGTCTTCCGGAACGCCGCCCGCGCCGACTCCACCCCGTGGCGCTGGTCCGCGTGGAGGACGCCCAGCGCGTACGCCGTGGCCGGGGCGATCCTGGGGGTGCGGGCGGCGGCGGCCGCCGCCCCGGCCGCCTCGACGGCGTCCCGGTGCAGGTCGAGGGCGTGGCCGGGTGCGGTCAGGTCCGGGTCGGCGGCCCCGAGGACGACCTCGTGGGCGTACCGGTGCAGCCGCAGCAGCAGGCGGGCCTGGTGCCAGGCCGCGTCCTGCATCTCGTTGTACGGCCCCGTGTCGTCGGGCGGGAGGGCGGCGACGGCGGTGAGCAGGCGTTGTTCGGCGCGTTCGGCGGGCTCCCGGAGGGAGGCGGCGGCGGCCCGGCCCGCGTGGCCGGGGGCCGGCGGGACCTCGGAGGCGAGGAGCGCGACGGCGTCGGCGATGGCGTGGAAGCGGGAGGAGCCGAGCGCCTGGAGGGCCGCGGAGTGGGACCGGGTCCGGGCGAGGGTGAGGCGGCGCTCCAGCAGGGCCGCGGCCCGTGCGGCCCCGACCCCGAGGGCGGCGCGGCCCTGGGCGTCGTCCGCGGCGCCCTCCCCGGCGGTGCGGACGCCCCGGGCGGCGGGCAGGGCCGGGCCGGAGAGCTGGTGCAGGGCCTCGACGAGCCGGGTCAGCCGGCCGGCGTAGGCGTGTTCACGGGCCAGGACGCCGGTGAGCCAGGCCAGCTCGGCGCGGAGCTGGTCGGCCCAGTGCGGGTCGAGCGCGGCCCGGAAGGTGTGCAGGGAGCCGCCGATCCGGCGGGCCGCCCGGCGCAGTGCGCGGGCGGCCTCGGCGGCGTCGTGGCCGCCCGCGTCCGCCGGGGCGCTGTACTCGTGGTGCAGGCGCAGGCTGCGCAGGAACTCGGCGGCCTGGCTCCGGAGGTAGGGCGCGAGGCACCCCTCCGCGGTCGGCTCCCCGAGGGGGGCGGGACGGACGGAAGCGGAACGGCCGGTCCCGGAGGGCCGGGCGGTCGGCTCCCCCGCGGGGTCGGCGGGGCCGGCGCCGGGGGCCGCGGTTCCTCCGCGCCCCGCCCCGGCCGCCTCGGCGGGCCACGGCGTGTCCGGGCGGGTGCCGGGGGCCGCGTCCGGCGTGGGCCGGGTCGTCGTCTGCTGGTCAGGGCGTTGCACGCCTGCGCCTCCGGGCTTCGATGAGCATTTCCTGGACGTGCCGCAGCGGCTGCCCGTCCGCGTCCGTGGCGTGGCGGGTCCACTCCCCGTCGGGGCCCAGGTGCCAGGAGGCGGTGGTGTCGGCCATACCGGTCTCCAGGAGCCGGCTGAGCGCGGCGCGGTGGGCGGGGTCGGTGACCCGGACCAGGGCTTCGATCCGGCGGTCGAGGTTGCGGTGCATCATGTCGGCGCTGCCGAACCACACCTCGGGCTCACCGCCGTTGCCGAAGGAGAAGATCCGGGAGTGTTCGAGGAAGCGGCCGAGCACGGAGCGGACCCGGATGTTCTCCGAGAGCCCGGTGACGCCCGGTCGGATCGCGCAGATCCCGCGCACCCAGATGTCGACGGGGACGCCCGCCCGGGCCGCCCGGTAGCAGGCGTCGATGATCGCTTCGTCGACCATCGAGTTGACCTTGAACCGCACGTAGGCGGGGCGGCCCGCGCGGTGGTGGGCGATCTCCTTGTTGATCCGGGCGATCAGCCCGTCGCGCAGCGACTTCGGGGCGACCAGGAGACGGCGGTAGGTCTCGCGGCGGGAGTAGCCGGAGAGCCGGTTGAACAGGTCGGAGAGGTCCGCCCCGACCTGCGGGTCCGCCGTGAGCAGGCCGAGGTCCTCGTACAGCCGGGCCGTCTTGGGGTGGTAGTTGCCGGTGCCGACGTGGGAGTAGCGGCGCAGCGTGTCGCCCTCCTGGCGGACGACGAGGGAGAGCTTGCAGTGGGTCTTGAGCCCGACGAGCCCGTAGACGACGTGGCAGCCCGCCTCCTCCAGCTTGCGGGCCCACTTGATGTTGGCCTGCTCGTCGAAGCGGGCCTTGATCTCGACGAGGACGAGCACCTGTTTGCCGGACTCGGCCGCGTCGATCAGGGCGTCCACTATGGGGGAGTCGCCGGAGGTGCGGTACAGGGTCTGCTTGATGGCCAGCACGTCCGGGTCGCCCGCCGCCTGCTCCAGGAACGCCTGGACGGAGGTGGAGAACGAGTCGTACGGGTGATGGAGCAGGACGTCCCTCTCGCGCAGGGCGGCGAAGACGTCGGGCGCGGAGGCGGACTCCACCTCGGCCAGGTCCCGGTGGGTGCCCGCGATGAACTTGGGGTACTTCAGCTCCGGCCGGTCCAGCGAGGCGATGGCGAACAGGCCGGTGAGGTCGAGCGGCCCGGGCAGCGGGTAGACCTCCGCGTCGGACACCTTCAGCTCGCGGACCAGCAGGTCCAGGACGTACGGGTCGATGGACTCCTCGACCTCCAGCCGGACCGGGGGGCCGAAACGGCGGCGCATCAGCTCCTTCTCCAGGGCCTGGAGGAGGTTCTCCGTGTCGTCCTCCTCGACCTCCAGGTCCTCGTTCCTGGTGACCCGGAACATGTGGTGCGCCAGCACCTCCATCCCGGGGAACAGCTCCTCCAGGTGGGCCGCTATGACGTCCTCGATGGGGACGTACCGCTGCGGCGACGCCTCCAGGAAGCGGGTCAGCAGCGGCGGGACCTTGACCCGGGCGAAGTGGCGGTGGCCGCTGACCGGGTTGCGGACGACGACCGCGAGGTTGAGCGAGAGCCCGGAGATGTACGGGAAGGGGTGCGCGGGGTCGACGGCCAGCGGGGTCAGGACCGGGAAGACGCGCTGCCGGAAGAAGGTGAACAGGCGGGCCTGCTCCTTCTCGGTCAGGTCCGGCCAGCGGATCAGCTGGATGCCCTCGTCGGAGAGGTCCGGGCAGATGTCCTGGAAGCAGGCGGCGTGCCGGGCCATGAGCTCGCGCGAGCGGGTCCAGATGAGGTCCAGGACCTCGCGCGGCTGGAGGCCGGAGGCGGAGCGGGTGGCGACGCCCGTGGCGATGCGGCGCTTGAGGCCGGCCACCCGGACCATGAAGAACTCGTCCAGGTTCGAGGCGAAGATGGCGAGGAAGTTGGCCCGCTCCAGGATGGGCGTGGCCGGGTCCTCGGCCAGCTCCAGGACCCGTTCGTTGAACGCGAGCCAGCTGCGTTCGCGGTCCAGGAAGCGGCCCTGGGGCAGCTCGTCGCCGTCCCGGTCGGGCTCGTACGCGTCGGCGTCGGCGTCCAGATCGGGATCGAGGTCGGCGGCGGTGGAGAAGCCGACCCCGCGGGAGGCGGGCGTGGCGTGCGGCCGGTGCGCGGCGAGTGAGCCGACGGACGGCTGGGCGGCGGGCTGGACCGGGACCTCGGAGCTGGGCTGCTGGCTCATGGACCTATTCTTCCGCGCGGAGCGCTCCTCAGGCGCGTCGGAGCCGGGAAAGATCGCGGAAGGCCCGGGAAACCCGGGGTCACGGCCGGGTGAGCCCGCAGAGGCGTCACGCCGGGCTTTCCCGTTGCGGCGGGGGGCGGGCAGAGCTGGCTGCATCCCGTGAGGGTCGCAAGGGCGTCTGAATGGCCGGTAACGGCGACATGACGTCCAGGGAGCGGTGTGCCTGCGGGTCGGCCGTGCGGTGACTGTACGTGACTGCGCGCGGGTATGCGATCGCCGCCCGGACCCACCCCTCGTGGGGCCCGGACGGCGAGGCGCGGGGTCGGATCGGCCCGGGTCAGCCGTGCAGGCGGCGCAGGACCCGGAAGGCGGCGAACACGGCGAGGGCGGCGAGGGCGAGCAGGATGCCGGTCTCGACGAGCTGGAGGGGCCAGTAGTGGGAGGCGGGGTGGACCTCGGCGAAGTAGTCGACGGCGCCCCGGTCGGTCATGCAGGCTTCGACGTCCCGCAGCGGGTCGGCGGCGTAGCAGTCCTCCCAGTACAGCTTCCGGCCCGATTCCGTCAGTCGGCCCATGTCGATGGCCCAGTCGCCGGGGCCGAGCCGCACGGCCTCCGCGCTCTGCCGGAAGGCGGCCGGCCACAGCAGGTGCCGCGCGGAGGACAGGGCGAAGGCCGTCGCCCCGAGGGCGAGGGCGGTGAGGGACATGGACAGCACGGTCCGGCGGACGAGGACGGCGCACAGCGCGCCGACCGCGACGGCCAGCAGTCCGTAGCCGAGGACCGCGGGCCCGGTGCCGGGGAAGATGCCGGAGCCGTGCCAGGTGGCCCTGTACGAGTACGGGTATCCGCGCAACGCCCACAGCCCCCAGCGGTAGGCGATGGTCAGGACCGTCAGACCGGTGACCGTCAGCACGGCGGGCACGGCCAGCCGGGTGGCGAGCCAGCGGGCGGGGGAGACCGACTGCGTCCAGGCCAGGCGGAAGGTGCCGCTCTCCAGTTCGCGGGCGATCAGCGGGCCCGCGACGAAGACGCCGACGAGCCCGGCCAGGAGGAGCAGCACGGTGCCGCCGTCGGCCAGGAAGACCTCGGTGGACGTACGGGCGTAGGCCGGCTGGTAGACGGCGTCGCCGCACGGGGTCGTGTCGCCGTCGGGGCACAGTTCCTTCGCGGAGGCCATCCAGACGCGGAGCGCGACGACGACGCCGATGCCGAGGGCGACCAGGGCGGACCCCGCCCAGAGGGCCTTGCGGTGGATGCGCAGCAGGACGTGGGCGGACCCGCGCAGGGAAGCGGGGGCGGTCGTGGCCGCGTCGGGCTTCGGGGGTGTCAGCGTGCTCATGCGGACGCCACCGCCCCACGGGTCTCGGTGCACGCGCTCGGGGTGAGCAGGGTGGGGGCCTGCGGGGAGCGGAGGTGGGCGAGCAGCAGCTCCTCCAGGGACGGCTGGGTGACGGTCCACGCGGCGGTGTCCACGGGGCCCTCCTTCCGGACGAGCGCGGTGAGCTGACGGCCCGTCGTACGGGATTCGACGACGGTGTGCGGGGAAAGGTCCCGGGCCCGACCCGTGAGCAGGGCGTGGGCGGCGGCGATGTCCTCGGCCTCGCCGCCGAGCCGGATGCGCCCGCCGTCGACGAACAGCAGGTAGTCGCAGGCGCCCTCCAGCTCGGTGAGGATGTGCGAGGACATGACGATGGTGGTGCCGTGCTCGGCGGTCTCCGCCATCAGGACGCCCATCAGCTCGTGCCGGGCCAGCGGGTCGAGGTCGGCCATCGGCTCGTCCAGCAGCATCAGTTCGGGCCGCTTGCCGAGGGCGAGGGCCAGGGCGAGCCGGGTGCGCTGACCGCCGGAGAGGGAGCGGACACGGGCCTTCGGAGGCAGCGGCGCGGCGATCCGGTCGGCGGTGGCGCGGTCCCAGCGCCCGGGGTTCAGCTCGCCCCCGGCCCACAGGGTGTCGGCGACGGTGAGCTGCGGGTAGAGCGGTTTGTCCTGGGAGACGTACGCGATCCGGTCGCGGACGTCCCCGGGGACGGAGGAGCCGAGGACGGTGAGCGAACCGGCGGTGGGCCGATCCAGCCCGGCGGCCAGGCTCAACAGGGTTGACTTGCCCGCGCCGTTGGGTCCGACGAGGGCGCAGACTCGGCCCGTGGGCAGGCGGAACGAGCAGTCGTGCAGGGCGCGGTGTCCGCCGCCCCCGCGCCCGTACGTCCTCGCGAGGCCGTGTGCCTCGATCGCGATGCCGGTCATCGTTCCTGGTCCCCCTTGTACGTGCTGTCCAGTACGGCCGTGAAGAGCGCGCGGACGTCGTCCTTCTCCAGCCCGGCCGCCCGCGCCCGGCGGGCCCAGTCGGTGAGTTCGGTACGCAGCGGCGCGTCGGCGGCGGACGCCTCGGCCGCGCCGCCCAGCGTCCGGCGGACGAAGGTACCGAGCCCGCGGCGGGCCTCGACCAGTCCTTCGCGCTCCAGCTCCCGGTAGGCCTTGAGGACCGTGTTCGGGTTGATCGCGGTGGCTTCCACGACCTCGCGGGCGGTCGGCAGCCGGTCACCGGGCTCCAGCACGCCCAGGCGCAGGGCCTGCTTCGTCTGCTGGACGATCTGGAGGTAGGTGGCGACCCCGCTGCGCCGGTCGATGCGGAACTCGACAGCTGCGGACTCGGCCGTCATGCGCTACACCACCCTTTCACTAATTGAGTAGTGAAAGGGTGGTGTGAAAACGGGGCGGCGTCAAGTGACGCCGCCCCGGAGGCGGTTCGGAGAAGAGGTGGTCGCGCCGGTGGAGCGGCCGCCCGGGTGGGTGGTTACGCGGTCGGCGTGGCCGGGGTGCGGCCGGCGCGCAGCTCCTCATTGATGCGCTGTGCCTCTTCCAGTTGGTCCTCGAGGATGACGATGCGACAGGCGTCCTCGATCTTCGTACCCTGGTCGACCAGTTCGCGGGCGCGGGCGGCGATGCGCAGCTGGTAGCGGGAGTAACGGCGGTGGCCTCCGGCGGAGCGCAGCGGGGTGATCAGGCGGTTCTCGCCGAGCGCACGGAGGAAGGCGGGGGAGGCGCCGAGCATCTCGGCGGCCCGGCCCATGGTGTAGGCGGGATAGTCGTCGTCGTCGAACTTGTCGGTGGGGCGGGTACTGCGAGGGGGCATAACACCTCTTCTTCCGGGGACACGTCGGGGGGCCCGAGCGCCGTGCGGCGCTCGGGCCCCGAGCTTTCAACACCATCTGCCGACCGACCTGGCCGGCCTTCTTGTTCCGCCGACCCGCCCGGAGGGGCGGGGAAACGGGGATCGCGGATGCGTGACCGGGGACCACCTTCCGTTCCGGGGTCTGCGGTACCCGAGCGGACGACTTCCTCGCTCAGGCGATCCTGATGGCGTCTGCTCCTTATCTCTCTCGTGCTGCGGTTCTTGCTGTCACTGCGGTACTGCTCTACTGCGGTACTACGTGCGGCCCCTGGGGCCGCCCGGCCCGGCAGCCAGGGGGAGAACCCATCGGTTCCGGCTCTCCCGCTCCACTGCCGTTCCGCTACTGCTCTGACCTGCGTGCGCGGCAGTTCGTGTCTGCCGCGCCTTCTTTCCTTCGGCTACGAGGAAAATCCTAGACCCATCGACCGGGGAATGTCTACTCCCGCCACGACAGTTTTTCTTCGATGTCGGTTGGCTGTCTTCTGCGGCGCCGAAGCGATGGAAGTTGTTGCCCCGGGCGACGGCCTCAGGACTCCGTGCGGTACATCAGGTCCACCTCGTGCGTGGTGAACCCCATCCGCTCGTACACCGTCACGGCCGCCGTGTTGTCCGCGTCGACGTAGAGCATCGCGGTGGGCAGCCCCTCGGAGGCCAGGTGGTGCAGCCCGATCGAGGTCAGCGCCTTGCCGAGGCCGCCGCCCTGGGCGTCGGGCGCCACCCCGACCACGTACACCTCGCCGAGCCGTTCCTCCGCGTGCACCTTCGTCCAGTGGAAGCCGACGACCTCCCCGTCCCGCTCGGCCAGGAAGAACCCCTTCGGGTCGAACCAGGGCTCCGCCTTCCGGTCGTCCAGGTCCTGCTGCGTGAGGGAACCCTGCTCGGGGTGGTGGGCGAAGGCGGCGCGGTTCACGGCGAGCCAGGCGGCGTCGTCCCGGCCCGGCTCGAAGGTCCGTACGGTGACGCCCTCGGGCAGCACCGGATCGGCCAGGCCGAGCGGGACCAGGGAGCGGCGGAGCTGGCGCAGCTCGCGGAAGAGGGAGAGGCCGAGGACCTGGGCCAGGTGGCGGGCGGCCGCGCTGCCGCCGTGTGCCCAGACCCGCAGCCGCTTGCCGGTCGCGGCGAGGAGCGCCGCGCCGAGCGCCCGGCCGTGCCCGTTGCCGCGCCGGTCGGGGTGGACGACCAGCTCGGCGGCCGGGGCCTCGACGGGGTCGACGTCCTCCAGCTGGGCGTACCCGGCGAGCGTCCCGTCGGCGGTGAGCAGGAAGTGCCGTACGCCTTCGCGGTGTCCGCCCCGGATGCGGAGTCTGCCCTGCTCGGACACTGCCTGCCGGCCATCGGAGCGGGCGGCGTCGGCGAGCAGGGCGAGGACGGCGTCCGCCTGCGCGGAGTCGAGCGCGTCGAAGGTCCGGATCTCGCGTCCGGGGGCGGGGAGGGGTGCGTCAGTCGTCATGCGTCCGAGCGTAAAGGGGAGGGGGGCCGGGTGCGGAGGAGCGTACGGGGCGCCGGCACGGCCGCCGCGTCGCTGCGGCGCACGTTCCGGCCGGGCGGGCCCACCGGTCGGGGCGCGGCGCGAAGATGGCCGGTTCGGCACCTCCGTTTGGCCGGATGGCAACCAGGTCGTAACCCCGAACACCTGTTGCGCTACGCGCGTTGACTCTAGGCTGCGGCACGCAGGCTTCCCGAAGTGCGCCGTCATACGCGCCAAACGGTGGCATACACGGCATCGACGGCGCCTGTGACACCTCCACCACGGACACACAAGGGGACCGATGTCAGCGACTCCGCAGAAGAACCGCACGACACGGCGGGTGCTCGCCGTCGCGGCCGGGCTGGCCACCACGGGCGCGCTCGTCGCCGCGATGCCGGCCGACGCCCAGGACCGCGGGCACGGCCACGGCCACCAGCCCCGTACCGTCGATGTGCAGTTGCTGTCCTTCAACGACCTGCACGGCAACCTGGAGCCGCCGGCCGGTTCGGCGGGCAACGTCTCCGAGAAGCAGCCCGACGGCACGGTGAAGGCGATCCCGGCCGGTGGCGTCGAGTACCTGGCGACCTCGCTGCGCACCGCGCGCAAGGGCAACCCGTACTCCGTCACGGCGGCCGGCGGCGACATGGTCGGCGCGAGCCCGCTCCTGTCGGGCCTCTTCCACGACGAGCCGACGATCGAGGCGCTGAACAAGCTCGACCTGGACGTCTCGGCGGTCGGCAACCACGAGTTCGACGAGGGCGCGACCGAGCTGGCCCGCCTCCAGAACGGCGGCTGCCACCCGGTCGAGGGCTGCTACGAGAAGGGCGAGGAGTTCGAGGGCGCGGACTTCCCCTACCTCGCGGCCAACGTGACCGAGGAGAAGACCGGCAAGCCGCTGCTGAAGCCGTACACCGTCTGGAAGAAGAACGGCGTCAAGATCGGCTTCATCGGCGTGACCCTGGAGGGCACCCCGGACATCGTCACCGCCAACGGCGTCAAGGGCCTGAAGTTCCACGACGAGGTCGAGACGATCAACAAGTACGCCCGCGAGCTGGACCGCAAGGGCGTCAAGTCCATCGTGGCGCTGATCCACGAGGGCGGGGCCCCGGCCTCCACCTCGTACAACTACGACTGCGACAGCCCCGGCGCGGGCGACGGGATCTCCGGGCCGATCGTCGACATCGCCCGGGGCATCACGCCGAAGGTGGACGCCCTGGTCACGGGCCACACCCACCAGGCGTACGTCTGCACCGTCCCGGACCCGTCCGGCCAGCCGCGCATGGTCACCTCGGCCTCGTCGTTCGGCAAGCTGTACACGGACACCACGCTCACCTACGACCGCCGTACCAAGGACATCGTCCGTACGTCGGTGAAGTCCGCGAACCACGTCGTGACCCGCGACCAGCCCAAGGCCGCCGACATGACGCGCCTGATCGACCGCTGGAACAAGCTCGCCGCCCCGATCGCCAACCGGCCGCAGGGCTGGATCACCGCCGACATCAACGGCCGCGGCTCCACCGCTCTGGAGAAGCCGCTCGGCAACGTCATCGCGGACGCCCAGCTCGAAGGGCTCGCCCCGGCCGACAAGGGCGGCGCGGAAGTCGCGTTCATGAACCCGGGCGGCATCCGCGCGGACCTGGTGCACAAGGCGTCCGGCAGTGAGGGCGACGGGGTCGTCACCTACGGCGAGGCGTTCACCGTGCAGCCGTTCACCAACATGATGAACGTCGTGGACCTGACCGGCGCCCAGCTGGTCGCCGCCCTCCAGCAGCAGGTCAGCGGCTCCAACGAGGCCAGCCCGAAGATCCTCCAGATCTCCAGGGGCCTCACCTACACCCTCGACCTGACGAAGTCCGGCGCAGCCCGCGTCGTCACCGACTCCATCAAGCTGAACGGCGAGGCGATCGACCCGGCGCGCAGCTACCGCGTCGCGATGAACGAGTTCCTCGCGGGCGGCGGCGACGGCTTCCCGGCCCTCGGCCAGGGCACGAACAAGCTGGTCGGCGCGTCCGACCTGGACCTGTTCAACGCCTACCTGGCGGCCCACTCCACGGCCGCCGCCCCGCTGGCCCCGCCGGCGACGGACCGGATCACGATCGTCAAGTAACTCCTCGGCGGTACAGGGGCGGTGGGCCTGCGGGCCTGCCGCCCCTTTGCGCTGGGCGGGGGGCGGGCGGGGGCGGAAGTCCTGACCGTCTCTTGGCCGTTGATATGGCCGATAGCGGATTGCAGTAGCGAAGTACAGGTTGATAGACAGTGATGTACGCGTACCTTCGTTCGATGCAGCGGAGGGGGCGGGCGGGGGCGTGCGTACGGGGGCGTGGGATGACCGGGTGGGGTAACAGGCCGCAGGGCGTGCAGGGCCAGTTGAAGGTGGCCGGTGGGCACGCGGGTGAGCTGGAGCAGGCGCAGGACGCGGCGAGGTCGGTGCGTCTGGATGTGCTGAGGGATCTGCGGGGTGTGAAGTGAGCGACTCGCAGCCGGTGGTTCTGGAGGGCATACCGGTCTTCACGGGTGATCTCGCCCTGCTGGACACCAAGGTGAGGGAGCTGGTCGG
>NZ_JBIRLM010000032.1:0-21290 GCF_044330565.1 Streptomyces sp. NPDC017448
GCCCCCCCGCGGGGGCGGCCCGCCCCCCCCCCCGGGGGGGGGGCGCCCCCCCCCGGCCCGCCCCCCCCCCCCCGCCCGGGGGGGGGGGGGGGGCCCCCCGGGGCCCCGGCGGTTACGCCTCGGACCGCGGCGCGGCCGGACGCTCGACGGCGTCCTGCTCGTTCCGCCGGAACATCCGGGTGGCCGTGATCTCCCCGTGGACCGCCTCCCCTTCCGGGTCCTGCTGCGGCAGGCCGGGGCGCAGATGCTCCTCCACGCTGATGTACTTGAGCCCGGCCCTCAGGTCGGCGTCGTTGCGCAGCCGGATGACGAGGGGGAATTCGGCGAGCGCGGTCGTGTCGAACAGGCCGGTGGTGTACAGCAGTTGCACGCCGAGCGCGTCCGACACCGCCCGCTGGAGCTCCAGCAGATACGTGGCGTTGGCGCGGCCGATCGGGTTGTCGAGGAACAGGGTGCCCGCGTGCCGGTGGCGGTCGCGGCCCCGGTCGTTGCTGCGCAGAGCGGCCATCGTGCAGTAGAGGGCGATGGCCGCGGTGAGGAGCTGGCCGCCGGAGAAGACGTCGCCCATCTGGCCGACCGGGACGCGCTCGGCGCGCAGCACGGCGTCCGGCTTCAGGATCTCCACCGCGATGCCCTTGGGCCGCAGCGCCGCCTCGACGCCTCTCAGCAGCAGGGACATGCCGTCCCGGCGCAGGTCGGAGTTCTTCTTGAGGGCGGCGTGGGTGGCCTCGTCGACGACCTCGCCGAGGCGTTCGGTGAGGGTGGCCTGATCCGGCTCCTCGAAGCGGATGCGGAGGAATTCCTGCCCCGACCACTCCCCCAGCCCTTCGGGAAGCTGGGAGAGCCGCTGGGCGGAGCGCAGGGTGGTGAGCGCCGACTCGACCAGCCCGCGCAGCCGGTCGACGATGGAGTCGCGGTTGCGTTCGAGCTGGACCAGTTCGTCGGTGAGGACGCGGAGCCGGGGGGCGAAGGCGTCGGCCCACTTCCGGGCGTGGTCGGGCAGGGCGGAGGCGGGCAGCTCGCGGATCTGCTGGCGGGCGGGGGTGCGGACCTGTTCGTAGCGGGTGGAGTTGGCGTGCCGGACGAGGATGTCGCTCGCTTCCCGCACCGCGCTCTCGGCGGCCGAGAGGTCGGCGTTGCAGCCGCGCAGGGAGCGGCGGGACTCGGCGGCGGACTGCCGGGCCTCGGCCAGCGTGCCGGGGTAGGGGTCGGGGTCCTCGGCCCCTTCCTCCGCGCCGTGGTCGCGCAGGAGGTCCCGCAGCAGGGCGGCGGTCTCGTCGAAGCCCCCGGCGGAGTCCTCGGCGGTGCGGTGGGCGTGCAGCAGTTCGCCGTGGGCGGCGCGGGCGGTGTCCAGGGCCGCGGTGGCGTCGGCCAGTTCGGCGGTGGCGGTGCGCAGCAGGGCCTGGGCGCTCTCGGCGTCGGCCGGGACCAGCTCGTCGGGCAGTTCGGTGTGGTGCGGGCGCTCGTCGTCGGGGGCGAGCCGTTCGGCCTCGCCGCGCAGGCGGCCCAGGTGCTCGCTGGCGGCGGAGGCGCGGGTCTCCAGGAGCTGGACGTGTGCCTCGGCGCGGGCGGTGGCGGCCTGGCGGGACGGGCCGTCGGCTCCGTCGGTGCCCTCCAGGAGTTGGGCGGCGCGGGTGCGGACCTTGTTGGTGAGGCGGTCCAGCTCGGCCAGGGCGGCGCTCTCGTCGCTCTCGGCACGCGCCTGTTCGGCCCGCAGGTCGGCGCCGACGCCGACCTTCTCGTACAGCTGGGACGCGGCCCGGTAGGCCTCCCGCAGGGCGGGCAGCGCGACGCGGGTCCGCGATGCGTCCGCCTCGGGCAGGACTTCGGGCACCCCGGCGATCTCGGCGCGCTCGGCCCGCAGGGCGCGGGCGGTGCGGCGGGCGTCGTCCCCCGCGCGCTGGGCGGCCCGGCGGTCCTCGTCGGCGGCGCGGGCGAGGTCGAGGCAGACGGCGGCGCGGGCCTCGGACTCGGCGGCCTCGTCGACCAGTTCGCGCAGTCTGGCCTGCCAGCCGGCCCGCTCGCGGAGCCGGTGCGCCAGTCCGGCCAGGGCGTCGGCGGCGCGGCGGGCCCGCTGGGCGGCCTCCTGGCGTTCGTCGCGGACCCGGGCGGTGTCGGCGGCGGCCTCGTCGGCCTCGGCTCGCGCGGTGCGGGCCTCGACGAGGACGGCTTCGGCGCTCTCGGCGGCCGTACGGGCGGTGGCGGCGGCCTCGGCCAGTTCGGCGAGCATGCCGGGCGGGCAGTCGGCGCGCCAGGAGCCGATGCGGGCGGCGAGGGCGCGGTCGCCGGAGAGGCGGGCTGCGAGGGCCCTGATGTCCTCGTCGCGGGCGGCGGCGCGGCTGCGCAGCGCCTGGCGCTCCTCGTCGGCGGCGTGTTCGTCGTGCATGGCCGGGTTCGGCGGGACGAGGAAGACGCCTTCGCCCCGGTCGCCGGCGCCGGGGGCCGGTACGGGGGCGAGGAGGGCGGCGGCGGTGCCGACGGCCACGGCGGAGCGGGGCAGCAGGGCGGCGCCGCCGAGGACCTCGCGAGCGCGGGTGTGGGCGTCGGGGTCGGTGATGACGACGCCGTCGACCAGCTCCGGGCGGGCGGCGAGGACGGCGGCGTGGTCGGCCGGGTCGACGGCCTGGGCGAGGTAGCGCCAGCCGGGCAGGGCGGGGATGCCGTGCTCGCCCAGGTACTCGACGGTGGCGAGGACGTCGGGGCCGGGGGGCAGCAGCCCGCCCTCGCCGAGCGCGCCGAGGATGCGGGCGTCGTCGGCGGCGGCGGTACGCAGGTCGAAGAGGCGGCGTTCGGCGGCGGCGACGGACTGGTCGAGGAGGTCGCGCAGTTCGTCGGCGCTGCGGTCGAACTCCTCGGCGGTCAAAGGCCGTTGGGTGGCGGACTCGTCCGCCGGGGCTACGGCCCGGCCGGTGGCCGGATCGAGGCCGGCGCCCGTGGCGGTGCCGTCGTCGCCCGGCCGGCCGGCGCCGTGGGCCTCCTCGCCGGTCTCCCTGCGGGGGTGCGGGAGGCCGGTGGGGGCGGGGAGGCCCAGCAGCTCCGCGAGGCGGGGGTCGGCGGCGATGGACTCGGCTGCGCGCAGCTCGTCCCGGTAGGACTGTTCGGCGGCCCTGGCCCCGTCGGCGGCGCGGGCGGCGGCCAGTTCGGCACGGCTCTCGGCGGCGGCCGCCTCGCGGGCGGTGTCGGCGGCGGAGCGGGCGGCTTCGCGGGCGGTGTCCCAGGCGGCGACCGCGGACCGCTCGGCGTCGCTGGCGGCGAGGGCCGCGCGAGCGGGGTCGGCGTCGGGCGCGGTGTCGTCGAGCCAGCCGGCCCGGACGGCTTCGGCGGTCTCCTGCCCCACTTCGGCCAGGCGCTGGCGCAGGTGCCCGGCCTCGCTGCGGGCGCGCTGGGCCTCGGTGGCGGCGACGGTGGCGTCGCGGTGGGCGCGTTCGCCGGTGGCCTGGAGGAGGCTGGAACGCTCCTCCTCCTCGTTGGCGAGGCGTTCGCCCTCCTCCGCGGCGCGGTGCAGGGCGCGGACGAGGTCGGTGGCGGCGGCGGTGCGGGCGGCGAGGGCGGGGGCGGCGTCGCGTTCGGCCTCGCGGATGGCGGCGGCGACCCTGGCCGAGCGGTCGGCGGCGGCACGGTGGCGCAGCACGGCTTCGGCGGCCTGCCAGGCGGAGTGCAGGGTGCGGGCCTCGACCAGCTCCTTGCGGCCGGCGGCGGCGCTCTTCTCGGCGGCGGTCAGGGCCAGCGAGGCGTGCCGGTAGGCGAGCTCGGCGGCGATCAGGGCGCGGCGGCCCCGGGCGGACTCGGCCTCGGTGACGGTGTGGGCGGCGGCGGTGACCTGCTCGGCCAGCTCGGCGGTCCGGCCGCGCTCCTCGGCGGCGCGCGCGGAGAGGCGGCGGGCCAGGGTGCGGGTGCGGCGTTCGGCCCCGGCGTGGACGTCGCGGGCGCGGGCGCGGGCGTCGGTGGCCTCGACGATCCGGCCGAGGAGGTCCACCGAGCCGGCGGTGAAGTCGCGTTCGGCGGTGAGCTCGGCGCGGCGGCCCAGCTTGTTGCCGAACCCGCTGACCAGGTCCGCGAGCCCGTCGGTGTCACGGGTGTCGGTAACGGCGCGGAGCAGGAGGTCGGTGAAGTCGGAGTCCTTCTTCACCGCGAAGAGGCCGGCGGCCTCGCCCTCGTCGGCGTTCATCTCGCGCTGGTAGCGGAAGAGTTCGGGGTCGAGGCCGAGGTCGCCGAGGTGTTCGTTCCACCGGTCGTGGATCTCTTCCCAGTGCACGTCGAGATGCTGGTAGAACTTGCCCGCGTCCATCAGCGCGTCGCGGAAGCCCTTCATGGTGCGCCGCCTGCCGCGGGCGCCGGAGACGCCTTCGGCGGGGCGGCCCACGGCGGAGGACTCCGCGACGGGCAGGCTGTCCAGGCTGAGCCCGGGGCCGGGCCGGAACGAATACCACGCCTCGGCGAACTTGCGCGGGTCGTTGGAGACCTGCCGTCCCCGCCATTCGCTGACCTTGCCGACGACGACGCACTCACCGGTGAGGGTGTGCTGCCACTCCAGGGCGACGTGGCCGCAGTCGTCGGCGAGGAGGAACTTGCGCAGCACGCCGGAGCTGGCGCCGCCGAGGGTGTTGCGGTGGCCGGGGAGCATCACCGAGAAGATCAGCTTCAGCAGGACGGACTTGCCGCCGCCGTTCTCCAGGAAGAGGACGCCCGCGGGGGCGGGGCGGCGGGGCGGGCCGACCGGCTCCTCCTCGAAGAACTCCGCCTGGGCGGGGGCGGGGTCGGGGACGGGTGCGCCGACGCCGCGCAGGTCGAGGACGGTGTCGGCGTAGCGCGCACCGGCAGGCCCGATGGAGTAGAGGCGGACCCGGGACAACTCGTACATGGCGGCGGACTCTCGTCGTTCGTGAGCGGGGGCGGAGCGGCAGGGGCGGGACCGGCCGGCCGGCGGGCGGGGCCGCCGGGCGGTGCGGGCCGGGGCGGATCAGGAGTGGAAGGGCAGGCCCGCGTCGGCGGCCAGCTCCGTGCTGTCGGGGTCGGGCGGCGGCAGCAGCGTGGCCGAGCCGTCGGAAACGGGGACCACGCCGAGCTCCAGCAGTTCGGCCATGGCGGCGCTGCCCGCCAGGTCGCGGACCTGGAGCTGGTAGCGGGCGGTGGTGCGGTAGGCGCCGCCCGCGTCGTCGCCGGTGCGCTGGAGGAAACCGGAGTCGGTGAGGAAGGCCACGGCCTTGCCGATGATGCCGGTGGTGGATCCGGCGAGCCGGCGGGCGTCCTTGGTGGCGCCGGCGGCGCTGCGGCGGGCGTAGATCCGCCAGCCCGCTTCGAGTCCGGGGGCGTCGCTGGCGGGGTCGGTGTTGTCGCCCTGCTCCTCGGCCCGCTCCTCCAGCCGACGGCATGCCTGGCGGACGAAGGCGTCGACGCCGTTGACCGTGATGCGGCCGATGTACGCGTCGTCGGCCAGGTCCTCGGGGCGGGGGAAGGCCATCGCGGCGACGGCGAGGTGGGCGAGGCCGTGCAGGAAGCGGTCGGCGGAGTCGGAGGAGGCCCGGCGGGCGTAGTCGCCCATGCGGACGGCGAAGACGGAGTCCTCGCCGGCGGTCACGGCCATCCCGGCGCGCGGGGAGACCTCCAGGACGACGAGGCCGAGGCCGGTGGCGACGGCGTCGGCGAGCCGGGCGAAGGCGCCCTCCTCCCGGTAGCGCCGCAGCAGGTCGGCGTATTCGGCGTCACGGGCGGGCAGCAGCTTGGGCTGGAGCCCGAAGGAGACCAGGCGGGCGGCGTCGGCGGCGTCGGCCGGGGTGACGGCGGTGTGCCCGGCGGGCTCGGCGGCGCGGGAGCGGGTGGAGTCGCCCGCGTACGGGGTGGGGGGATCGGCGTACGCGGAGGGCTCGGTCCACGCGTCGGGGTGCTCGGCGTCGTGGTCGCTCACGGCTGGGACTCCTCGGTACGGAAGACGTGCGGGTGCGGAGGGGAGGCGGGACCGGCCGCTGCGGAACGCGCCGGGCGGCCGGGCTGGGCGGCCGGTACGGGTCCGGCCGGACCGGAGAAGGCGGCGGTGCGCGCGGGGCCGGTCGCGCCGGGCGGGGCGGGGGGCGGCGCGGGGCCGGCCGCCGGGGGCGTGGCGCGGGCGGTCACGAGGCGTCCTTGCGGTCGGCGGCCATCCCGGCTGCGTCCAGCAGCGCGGTGCCCACGATCAGGTCGGCGCCGCCGAACGCCGGGTCCTCCAGCTCGGTGCCGTCGTCGACGGCGAACAGCAGCCGCCGCTCGCCCTGCCGGTAGGCGGTGCCGACCGGGGGGCTGGCGGCGTGCACGGCGAGCAGGGCGACCAGGTAGGCGAGGTCCTCGCCGTCGCCGCCGCTGCGGCGGGCCTCGGCGAGCAGTCCGGAGAGCCGGCGCGGGGCGTCGTGCTCCAGCTCCAGCAGGGTCATGGCGCGGGCGAGCTGCTCCTCGCTGAACCGGCTGTCGTCGGGGGTGGCGATCAGGTCGGGTTCGGGCATCTCCGCACCCAGGTGCTCGCGCTCCAGCGGCGGGGCGAGCAGCAGGTCGACCAGGTCCCCGACCCGTACGGCGGTGGGGGTGCGCACTCCGGTGCCGTGGGCGAAGAAGGCGTCGGTGGCCCGGGTGGACTGTCCGACGGGGAGCGGGAGGAGCGGGGCGAGGAGCTGCCCGTACAGGTCGAGGCCGGCGTGGGCGGCGGGCGGGGCGAACGCCTGGCGGTCCTGCTCGGCGCGGAAGAGGGGGCCCGCCTCCAGGAGCCGGGACTGGAGCTGGGTGTGGCGGCGGATGCAGTCCTTGACGATGTCGACCAGCTCGGCGGCCCGCCGCTTGTGCTCGGGCTCCTCGGCCTCGTCGCGGGCCTTGCGGATGTTGGTGAGGATCGCGTTCTCGTGGCGGTAGCGGTCGGCGACGTGCTCCAGGGCCTCGGCGATCATGTCCGGGACGGTGTGGAGCCAGTCGACGGCGCGCACGTTGCGCCGGGTGGCCTCCAGGGTGCGGCGCAGGGTCTCGGCGTACTGCACGGTGCGGTAGCGGGCCTGTTCGGCGGCGAGCTGGGCGTCCGCGAGGCGGCCCCGGCTGATGAGGACCTCCAGCTTGACCTCGGCGGCGATCTGGGCGCTGGTGACATCGGTGTCGAGGGCGCCGACGAGGACGTTGACCGCTTCGTCGGTGGCACGGAGGTAGACCGTGCCGCCGTGGCCCGGGACCTCCTCGATGAGTTTGAAGTCGTAGTCCCGGCGGACGTAGACGCCGTCGGGGCCGAAGGTGCCGTAGACCGCGCGGAAGCCGCGGTCGACGCTGCCGACGTTGACCAGGTTCTCCAGGACCCAGCGGGCGACCCGCTCGTGTTCGGCGACGGGGCGGTCGGGGGCCTGGGCGCCGATGCGGGGCAGCAGCCTGGCCACTATCTGGTCGTGGTCGGCCCCGGTGTCGAAGTCCATGTTGAGCGTGACGTGGTCGATCGCGGCGAGGGCGACCTCCGCCATGGCGTACACCGTGTACTCGCCGGCCAGATTGGCCTTGCGGGCGTCCAGGTCGTGCAGGGGCGCCGTGCAGGCGAGCGCACGCAGCCGCCGCGAGAGCCCCTCGTCGGCGGCGGGGCCCGGGGCAGGCCGCGGCCCCGCGCTGAGCTGCGGCGAGGCGGTGTCCGGGGAGGCAGGCGAAGTCACGTGGGACAGATTAGGTCCTCGCACGGACAACGGTCGAAACGGCGTTTATGCGACCGGTCCGGTACGCGCTCCTCCGTCCGTGCGGGGGCCGTACCCCCCGCCGCCCGGGGTGCGCACCACCAGCACGTCCCCGGCGTCCAGTTCGGCGGTGTCGCGTCCCGCCAGCGGGACCGTCGAACCGTCCGCCCGCTCGATGTGCTGCTCCCCGCACGCTCCGGGCTCCCCGCCGCCCGCTCCGTACGGCGGGACGCGGCGGTGCCCGGAGAGCAGGGCGATCGTGACGGGTTCCAGGAAGCGGATGCGGCGTTCGACGCCGTCGCCGCCGTGCCACCGGCCCGCTCCCCCACTGCCGTCCCGGACCACGAAGGACTCCAGCCGGACGGGCAGCCGCCACTCCAGGATCTCCGGGTCGGTGAGCCGGGAGTTGGTCATGTGGGTCTGCACGGCGTCCGCGCCGTCGAAGCCGTCGCCCGCCCCGGAACCGCTCGCGATCGTCTCGTAGTACTGGACGTGGTCGTTGCCGAAGGTGAGGTTGTTCATGGTGCCGGAGCCCTCGGCCTGGCCGCCGATCGCCCCGTAGAGCGCTCCGGTGACCGCCTGGGAGGTCTCCACGTTGCCCGCGACGGTCGCCGCCGGATAGGCGGGGTCGAGGAGGGAGCCGGGCGGGATCGTCACCTCCAGGGGCCTGAGGCAGCCGCTGTTGAGCGGGATTTCCTCCCCGACGAGGGTGCGGAAGACGTAGAGGACGGCGGCCATGACGACGGAGCGGGGCGCGTTGGCGTTGCCGGGCTGCTGGGGCGAGGTCCCGGTGAAGTCGAGGTGGGCGCCGCGGGCCTCCCGGTCGACGGTGAGCCGGACCTCGATCACGACCCCGTCGTCGGTCGTGTAGCGGCAGTGGCCGTCGTGGAGGCCGGCGAGGATGCGGCGGACGGACTCCTCGGCATTGTCCTGGACGTGGCCCATGTAGGCGTCCACGACGTCGTCCCCGAACTGGTCGGCTGCGCGGCGCAGTTCGGCGATGCCCTTCTCGTTGGCGGCGATCTGGGCGCGCAGGTCGGCGAGGTTGGCGTCCGGGTCGCGGGAGGGGTACGCGGCGGAGGCGAGCAGTTCGCGGGTCTCGGCCTCGCGCAGCCTGCCGTCGCGGACCAGGAGCCAGTTGTCGAAGAGCACCCCCTCCTCGTGGATCGTCCGGCTGAAGGCGGGCATGGAGCCGGGGGTGGTGCCGCCGATCTCGGCGTGATGCCCCCGCGAGGCCACCAGGAAGCGCAGCCGGCCCCCGCCACGCCCGCCCTCGCCGTCCCCGCCTCCGCCGTCGCTCTCGTCGAGGACGGGGGTGATCACGGTGACGTCGGGCAGGTGGGTGCCGCCGTGGTACGGGTCGTTGACGGCGTACACGTCGCCGGGGCGCAGCGCGCCCTCGTTGCGCCGCAGGACCTCCTTGACCGACTCCCCCATCGAGCCGAGGTGCACGGGGATGTGCGGGGCGTTGGCGATCAGATTGCCCTCGGCGTCGAACAGGGCGCAGGAGAAGTCCAGGCGTTCCTTGATGTTCACGGAGTGGGCGGTGTTCCGCAGGCGGACGCCCATCTGCTCGGCGATCGACATGAAGAGGTTGTTGAAGACCTCCAGCATCACCGGGTCCACCCGGGTGCCCACGGCGGTGCGTTCGGGCCGGGGGGCGGCGCGGGTGAGGACGAGATGGCCGGTCGGGGCCGCTTCGGCCCGCCATCCGGGGTCGACGACGGTGGTCGCGTCCTCCTCGGCGACGATCGCCGGGCCGGTGACGGCGTCGGCGGGACGCAGGTCGGCCCGGCGGTACAGCGGGGCCCGCCGCCACCGCTCCTCGGCGTACAGGTCCACGGTGTCGAGGGGGCGCGGCGCGGCGGCGGGGCGGGAGGCGGGGGCGGCGCCCTCGGAACCGGTGGCGGTTCCGGAGGCGGGCGCGGTGTCGTCACCCGCGCCGGTGGCGCCGGCGGGTGGCGTGCCGGTGGTCCCGGTGGCCTCGACGACGGCGGTCTCGACGACGACCGGCTTCTCCATGGTGAAGCCGAACCGGCTCCGGTGGGCGGCGGCGAACGCCTCGGCCATGGCGTCCTCCGTGTCCAGCTCCACCGGAAGCGACGCGTCCGTACCGGCGTACCGCAGCAGGACCCGAGCCCGCGTGGTGATCGCGGAGTCCTCGAAGCCGTCGGTGCGCAGGGCGGCGCGGGTACGGTCGGCCAGCTCCGCGCAGAGCCGCTCCACCCGCCCCCGGCAGCCCGCGTCGAGCTGCTCCTCCACCGACTGTTCGCGCATCGCGGTGGCGTCGGCCAGCCCGATGCCGTACGCGGAGAGGACCCCGGCGAGCGGGGGGACGAGGACGGTGTCGATGCCCAGGGCGTCCGCGACCGCGCAGACGTGCTGGCCACCCGCGCCGCCGAAGCCGGTGAGGGCGTAGCGGGTGACGTCGTGGCCGCGCTGCACGGAGATCTTCTTGACGGCGTTGGCCATGTTGAGCACGGCGATCTCCAGGAAGCCGGCCGCGGCCTCCGCCTCGTCCGGACGCCGCCCGGTGGCGCGTTCCACCTCGCCGACGAGGGCGGTGAACCGTTCGCGGACCGCGGCGGCGTCGAGCGGGAGGTCTCCGTCGTCGCCGAAGACCGCCGGGAAGTGGGCGGGTTGGACGCGGCCGAGCATCACGTTGGCGTCGGTGACGGTGAGGGGTCCGCCCCGGCGGTAGCAGGCGGGGCCGGGGTGGGCGCCGGCCGAGTCGGGGCCGACGCGGTAGCGGCTGCCGTCGAAGTGCAGGACGGAGCCGCCGCCGGCCGCGACGGTGTGGATGGACATCATCGGGGCGCGCATCCGTACTCCGGCGACCTCGGTGCCCAGCTCCCGTTCGAACGCGCCGGCGTAGTGGGAGACGTCGGTGGAGGTGCCGCCCATGTCGAACCCGATGACGCGGTCGTGCCCGGCCTGCCGCGAGGTGCGGACCATGCCGACGACTCCGCCGGCCGGACCGGAGAGGACGGCGTCCTTGCCGCGGAAGCGGGCGGCTTCGCGCAGCCCGCCGTTGGACTGGAGGAACGTCAGCCGGACCCCGTCGAGGCGGGCGGCGACCTCGTCGACGTAGCGGCGCAGTACGGGTGAGAGATAGGCGTCGACGACGGTGGTGTCGCCGCGGGGCACGAGCCTGATCAGCGGGCTGACCTCGTGGGAGGCGCTGACCTGGGTGAAGCCCGCCTCCCGGGCCGCTTCGGCGACGGCTCGTTCGTGGGCGGGGTGGCGGTAGCCATGCATGAGGACGACGGCGGCGCTGCGCAGCCCGTCCGCGTGGGCGGCGCGCAGCCGTTCGCGTACGGGGCCGAGCTCCAGGGGGCGTACGGTGCGGCCCGAGGCGTCCAGGCGCTCGGGCACCTCGATCACGCGCTCGTGGACGGCCTCGGGCAGGACGATGTGCCTCTCGAAGAGGCGGGGCCGGTTCTGGTAGGCGATCCGCAGCGCGTCCCGGAAGCCCTCGGTGATCAGCAGGACGGTCGGCTCGCCCCGCCGCTCCAGCAGGGCGTTGGTGGCGACGGTGGTGCCCATCCGGACGGCGGCCACCCGGTCGGCGGGCACCGGCTCGTCCGGGTCCAGACCGAGGAGCAGCCGGATTCCGGCGACGGCCGCGTCCTCGTAGCGGCCGGGGTCGTGGGAGAGGAGCTTGCGGGTGACCAGACGGCCGTCGGGGCGGCGGCCCACGATGTCGGTGAAGGTGCCGCCCCGGTCGATCCAGAACTCCCAGCGTCCGGTCATGGCGCCATTGTGTGCCCGTGGCCGCGCCCCCGCAGGGGCGGCGGGAGGCGCAGGCCGGCGGGGCGCGGAGCCTCCGGGGCCGCAGGACCGGTTCGGTCCGGGGAGGGCCGCCGCCCCGGAAAGCCGTGGGAGGAGGGTCCGGCAGCGACCCTCCTCCTGGAATCCGGGCGGTCAGACGGCCGACGCGTCCGGGCCGATCCGGCTGCGTACCGCGGTCTGTACCTCGGCCTCCTCGGCCGGGTCGGCGGCGAGGCGGCGCAGCCGTTCGGCGACGCGGATGTCGCCGGTCTCGGCGTGCAGGGCGGCCACCTCCCGGGTGGTCTCCTCGCAGTCCCAGAGGCACTCCACCGCGAACCCGGTCGCGAAGGACGGGTCGGTGGCGGCCAGGGCGCGGGCGGCCCTGCCCCGCAGGTGCGAGGAGGACGTCTCGCGGTAGACGTGGCGCAGCACGGGGGCGGCGCAGGCGATGCCGAGGCGGCCGGCCCCGTCGACCAGGGGCCACAGCCGGGGGGCGTCGGGTCCGTCGCCGCGGACGGCCTCCCGCAGCGCGCCGAGGACTTGGGGAGCGTCCTGGGCGGCGCCTCGGCAGGCGAGCACTCCGGCGGCGGAGGCTCCGAGGGCGTCGGGGCGGTGGGCCCAGCGCCGGGCCCGCCGCACGGCGTCGTCGGCGGTCATCCGCTCGAAGGCGGCGACGGCCGTGTCGGCGACGGTGCGGGAGGGGTCGGCCGCGGCGGCCTCGATGAGGTCGAGGACGGCGGGTTCGCCGGCTTCCGCGAGGTAGTGCAGGGCGGCGCAGCGGGCGCCGTCGGGTCCGCTGCGGGCGGCCTCGACGATCTGGGGGAGGTCGTCGGGCCCGGCGACGGCGGTGAGGCAGCGGGCCGCGGGGACGTGCAGTTCGCTGCCGCGCTCCAGGGCCTGCTGGGCCCAGTCGAAGACGGCCTGGACGCTCCAGCCGGGGCGGGGCCCCCCGGGACGCATCTGGCGCTGCCACCGGTCGAACGACCCTTGTTCGCCTGCGGCCCGGACGCGTGCGCCGACCGCTTCGCGCGGGTCGTCGGCCCACAGCCGCCAGGGGCGCGGCTCGAAGGCGTCGCGTACGGCGGCGGCGAGGTCGGCCGTGCCCTGGTCGGTGGCGGGGAAGCGGGCGAGGACGGGCAGCGCGAGGGAGCGCAGGCCGGCGTCGTCGTCGCGCAGCGCCAGTTCGTCCAGGGCCCAGGCCCAGTTGGCGCCGGTCGCCGCGTAACGGCGGAGCAGGGCCAGGGCGTCGTCGCGCCCGTAGGAGGCGAGGTGGCCGAGGACGGAGAGCGCCAGACCGGTGCGGGAGTCGTCGGTGTCGGTGTGGTCGTCGGGGTCGAGGAGGTGCCGCTCGATCTCCTCGATTCCGCCGTCGAGGTCGAGGTAGAGGCGCGCGTAGTAGAGGGAGCGGTTCTCCACCTGCCAGTCGTGGCGCGGGTCGCTCACGACGCAGTGGTTGAGGGCCGCGAGGGCCTCGGGGCGCGGTGCGGCGAGCGCGTGGAGCGTGCCGTCGCCGCGGCCCCTCTGCAGCAGGCCGAGCAGGGTGCCGCTCGGCGCTATGAACGGATCGAACATGGGAGAAAGCCTCACATCAAGCTGTCGACGCAACCGGGACTGTGCAGTGCCCTGTGCCTCTCGGCACGCGGGGATGTCCGGGGGGACACCGCTACGCCGCGCAGTGACATGATCGGCCGACCGCCGTCTTCCGCCTGGTGTAGAGCATCTTCCTCTGCCTCTCGTCGGTGGCCCTGAGCGGACCCGCGACGTCATGATGACCCAGCCATTTCGCCACCGCGACCACATTTACGACGGACCGGTCAGCGGAGCCCACGGCGGACGCCCCGAGGAGCGGGCCCGCCGTCGCCTCACCGCGCACCGAAGCGTTCCAGCAGGTCGGACTTGCCGAACATGCGGGCCGTGTCCAGCGCGGACGGCGTTCCGGCGGCGGGGTCGGCGCCGCCCGCGAGAAGGGCCTCGACGACGGCGTCCTCGCCCTTGAAGACGGCCCCGGCCAGCGGGGTCTGGCCCCGGTCGTTGGCCCGGTCCGGCTCGGCGCCGCGGGCGAGGAGGGCGGCGACCGCGGCGGCGTGCCCGTGGTAGGCGGCGAGCATCAGCAGCGTGTCGCCCCGGTCGTTGGTGAGGTTGGCGGGAACCCCGGCCTCGACGTACGCGGTGAGCGCCTCGGTCTCGCCGGCGCGGGCCAGGTCGAACACCTTGGTCGCCAACTCGACCACCTCGGGATCAGGGGTTTCGCTCATCGGACGGGCCGCCTTCCTCGACTGCCGCCGCGGCGGTCACCGCCGCGATCGACCTGGTGGGGCGTACGGCACGGGGGCCGTACGAGTGAATCGACAGGGTACTGCTCCCGGGCCCGCATGGCCCGGTCCCGATCCGGCGAGGGATCACCGCGGCCGATCCTTCCCGGCACGGGCCGGGCGATACCGCTCCCCGGGAACCCCGTCCTGTGGGCCGGTCAAGTGAAAGCAGACGCTATTCACCCGATTGCACCTTTTGTCATATGGGTACTTCGCGTGATCCTGGGAGAACTCATGGTGACCGTCCCCTTCGACCAGGAGAGAACCGCTCATGATCCTTTCCATCTCGGGCGTGGTACTGCTCGCCGTCATCGTCTTCCTGTTCTTCAAGAAGGACGGGCTCAAGGCGTCCCACGCCGTCGTCTGCGCACTGTTCGGCTTCTACCTGGCCGGCACCGCCATCGCCCCGAGCATCACGGCGGGCGGGGCGAGCCTCGCCGGCCTGCTGGGCGGGATCAAGTTCTGACCCTCCGCAACCGCTCCCACCCCTTCAGGAGACCGACGTGGCCCGGCGACCACTCCCCCGCATTCTGAGCAGCGGCAGCGCTTCGATCTCTCGTGGCAGAGAGATCGCGCGCACGGCCGCCGACAGTGCCACCGATGTCCTCCATCCACTGATCACCGTGGTCCGCGGCCTGCGACTGCTGGCCGTGGCCGGCCGGCGGAACTGGGTCGCGACGCCCAAGGAACGGCGCGGTCCCAAGCTGTTCCTCGCCGCGGCCTGCCTGCTCGCGGCGGCGCTCGTCCCGTTCGGGCCGGTCCTGGCCCTGGTCGCCCTGATGGGCGCGGCCGCGTGGAAGGGGCGGGAGCGGACCCCCGTGCGGACCGGGCCCGACGAGACGGAGAGCGCCCGGCTGCGCTCGCTGTACGAGGCGCTCGTGCCGTACTTCTCGAGGGCCGACGACCCCGACCCCCTCTTCGCCCACGGCGGCGACTGGTCGAAGGCGTTCGACGCGTACGCCTTCGACCGGGACGGACGGCTCAGCGGACTCCGGATCGCCTACCCGGCGTACTTCGCGGACGGCGAGGCCGCCGCCCGCTCCCGGATCGAGCAGCTGCTCCACACCAAGTCCGGACGGGGCCGCGAGTACCGCTTCGCCTGGGACGAGGAGGCCAACCGCCTGGTCATGACCGTGCTGGACCCGCTCCCCACCGGCATCGCCGCCCAGCGCTTCGTCACCGCGCCCGGCGAGACGGTCCTCGGCTTCACGGACCCGGACGCCGTGTCCCGCACCGTCCCCGTGCGCGACGGCGACGCCACCCTGGACGCCCCGCCCGTCCTCTGGCGGACCGGCGCCCGATCCACCGAACCCCACCTGCTGGCCGTCGGACAGCCCGGCGGCGGCACCACGACCCTGGTCCGCTCGATCGCCCTGCAGGCCCTCCAGGGCGGGGACGTCATCGTCATCGACGGCAGCGGGACCGGGGAGTACGCCGCGCTCGCCGGACGCGCCGGGGTCCTCGCCGTGGAGTCCGGCCCCGGCGGGGCGCTGGCCACGCTGGAGTGGGCGGCGCACGAGACGGAGCGCCGGCTGATCACCGCCAACCGGGCCCGGCAGAGCGGCCGCCCCGTACCGGACGACATCCGGCGACCGTTGTGGATCCTGCTGGACCGCCCCGGCGTGCTGGGCCATCTCGCGGCGGCGGAGGGCAGGCCCGACCCGCAGGAGCTGCTCCGCATCCCGCTGCGGCACGGCCGGGCGGCCCAGGTCACCGTCGTGGTGGCCGAGCAGTTCGACGCGGTGGACACCCTCTCCGGAACCGTGCTGACCCACACCCGCGCCCGTGTGGTGCTCGGCCCGGCCGCCCGCGAGCAGATCGCGGCGGTCCTGGGCGCCGAACCGCACACCACCCCGCCGCCGCAGGTCCCCCCGGGCCGCGGCTACGCCCGCCTCGGCTCGGGACCGGTCCTGCGCCTCCAGGTCCCCGCCACCCCGGACCCGTACGACGACGAGACGAGCGAGGCGCACCGGCAGGCGGTGCTCGGCCTGCTGCCCGGCCGGCACGCTCCCGCGCAGGCCGAGCCCGCGCGGGAGAGCGCCGACGAGGGCCCCTCGACGGAACAGGCCCCCGTGGCCGGGGAGGCCGCTCACCGGCAGGGCGGCGTGATCCCGGCGGAGGCGATGGCGGGCGGGGCCGGGCCGTCCGAGCCGCTGGCGGAGGCGCAGCCGGCGGGCGCGGAGAACTGAGCGGGGAGCGGTGCGGCGACGCCGCGGCCGGGGAGCAGGCCCCCACGGTCCGCTCCCCGGCCGGTGGTCAGGCCACGAAGCTGCGCGGGACGTCGGCACCCGCGCCCGCACCGGAGCGCACCAGCTCCACCGCCGCCGCCAGGCGCGCGGCCGCCTCGTCGGCGACCGGCCCGCTCACCGTGAACGGCAGCCTCACGTACCCCTCGAAGGCGCCGTCCACCCCGAAGCGGGGGCCCGACGGCACCCGGACGCCGACGCGTTCGCCCGCCACGGCCAGCCGCGAACCGGAGAGGCCCCCGGTGCGCACCCACAGCGTCAGGCCGCCGCGCGGCACGGCGAACTCCCAGTCCGGCAGCTCCCGGCGCACCGCCGCGACCAGGGCGTCCCGGTTCTCCCGGGCCTGACCGCGGCGGACCTCGACGGCCTCCTCCCAGCCGCCCGTGCCCATCAGCCAGTTGATGGCGAGCTGCTCCAGCACGGGGGTGCCCATGTCGGCGTAGGCGCGGGCGGCGACCAGGCTGCGGATGACGTCGGGGGCCGCGCGCACCCAGCCGATGCGCATCCCGGCCCAGAACGCCTTGCTGGCCGAGCCGACGGTCAGGACCGTGCTGCCGGCCGGGTCGAAGGCGCAGACCCGGCGCGGCATGGCGAGACCGGGGTCCAGACGGAGTTCGTTCATCGTCTCGTCCACGACCAGGACCGTTCCGGCGGACCGGGCCGCGTCCACCAGGTCCCGGCGCTGCTGCTCGTCGGCGAGCGCTCCGGTGGGGTTGTGGAAGTCGGCCACCACGTAGGCGAGCCGGGGGGCGGCGTCCCGCAGCACCTGGCGCCAGCGGTTCATGTCCCAGCCGCCGAGCCCCTCCTCCATGGCGACCGGGACCAGCCGGGCGCCGGTCTCGCGCATCAGCTGGAGGATGTTGGCGTAGCTCGGGGACTCGACCGCGATCCGCTCGCCGCGGCCGGCGAAGAGGTGGCAGATGGCGTCGATGGCGCCCATCGCCCCGGTGGTGACCATGATCTGTTCGGGCATGGTCGGGATGCCGAGGGCGGTGTAGCGGCCGGCGATCATCCGGCGCAGGGCGGGCAGTCCGGCGGGGTAGTCGCCGTGGGTGTGGGCGTACGGGGGCAGCTCCTCCAGCGCGCCCTGGACGGCGCGGGTGAGCCACGGTTCGGGCGCGGGCAGGGCCGCGCACCCCAGGTCGATCATCGAGCCGAGCGACTCCGGCGGCAGCGGTTCGAGGCCGCGGGCGGGCAGCGGGTTGCCGGCCGGGACGGCGGTCCAGCTCCCCGCGCCGCGCCGCGACTCCAGGAACCCTTCCGCGCGCAGCGCCTCGTAGGCGGCGGCGACGGTCGTGCGGCTCACGGAGAGGGCGAGGGCCAGTTCGCGTTCGGCGGGGAGCCGGGCGGCGACGGGGACGCGGCCCTCCAGCACCAGCAGGCGCACGCCGTCGGCGAGCGCCCGGTAGGCGGGCGGCTTGCGGCCGCCGGGGCCGGTGGGCCGGGGCTGCTGGGACCGCAGCTGGCGGGCGAGCTGGGCCGCACCCACGGTCGATGTCCACTGCACCATTGAAATCAGTCCACCTTCCTCGAATTGGCCATAGTTGGTGGCCGATCCCCTGCCACAGAGTGTCACGAAGCAGTCCACCATTCCTACGTCAGGAGGCCCCACGTGGCCAGGACCACGGACCGGAGCACCACCCGCCTCACCCGGCGGCTGGTCCAGCTGTACGCCGGTCTGGCGCTGTACGGGACGAGCTCCGCGCTCCTGGTCCGGGCCGGGCTGGGCCTGGAGCCGTGGGGCGTGCTGCACCAGGGGCTCTCGGAGCTGACCGGGATCTCGATCGGCCTCGTGTCGATCGCCGTCGGGGCGGTGGTGCTGCTGCTGTGGATCCCGATGCGCCAGCGGCCGGGGCTGGGCACCGTCTCCAACGTCTTCGTCGTCGGGCTGGCGATGGACGGGACGCTCGCCCTGGTCGGCGATGTGGACGGGCTCGGCTTCCGCGTTCCCGTGATGGCCCTGGGCATCGTGCTCAACGGGGCGGCCACCGGCCTGTACATCGCGGCCCGGTTCGGACCGGGGCCGCGCGACGGCCTGATGACCGGGCTGCACCGGGTCACCGGGCGCTCCATCCGGCTGGTCCGCACGGCGATCGAGGTGGCGGTCGTGGCCACCGGCTTCCTGCTGGGCGGTTCGCTGGGGGCGGGCACCGTGGCGTACGCCCTGGCCATCGGCCCGTTGGCCCAGCTCTTCCTGCGGATGTTCGCACTCCCGGAGCCCGCCGGCCCGGCTGCCGCCCCCGCCCCGGGCGAACCGTCCACCCCCGCGCCGGGCGCCGGTTCCGGCCCCGGCGCCTCCCCGTCGTCCGGGCAGGTCATACTGCCGCAGTGAGACCGAGCCACCCCTACCTGGACCACCCGGCGCCGATCGCCTTCGCCCACCGCGGCGGGGCGGCGGACGGCGTGGAGAACACCGCGACCGCCTTCCGCCGGGCGGCCGACGCGGGCTACCGCTACTTCGAGACCGATGTGCACACCACGGCGGACGGCCGGCTGGTCGCCTTCCACGACGCGACGCTCGACCGGGTCACCGACGCCCGGGGCCGGATCGGCGACCTGCCGTGGAGCGAGGTGCGGCGGGCCAGGGTGGGAGGCAGCGAGCCGCTGCCGCTCTTCGAGGAGCTGCTGGAGGAGTTCCCCGGGGCCCGCTGGAACGTGGATCTGAAGGCCGGGTCGGCGCTGGAGCCGCTGCTGGACCTGATCCGCCGCACCGACGCCTGGGACCGGGTCTGCGTCGGCTCGTTCTCGGAGGCCCGGGTGGCCCGCGCGCACCGCCTGGCGGGGCCCCGGCTGGCCACCTCGTACGGGGTGCGCGGCGTGCTGGCGCTGCGGCTGCGTTCGTACGGCGTCCCGACCCCGCTGCGGGCGGGCGCGGTCTGCGCCCAGGTGCCGGAGCGCCAGGGCGGCGTGCCGGTGGTGGACGCCCGTTTCGTCCGCACGGCACACGCGCTCGGGCTCCAGGTCCACGTGTGGACGGTGAACGAGCCGGAGCGGATGGCGGCCCTCCTGGACCTCGGTGTGGATGGCATCATGACCGATCACATCGAGACGCTGCGTACGGTGCTGAGCGAGCGGGGGGCCTGGTCCTGACGCCCGGCCCGTCCGCGTCCGCAGGGGACGAGCGAGGGGGCGCGGCATGAGCACCGGCACCGCAGGGAAGGCCGATCCGTCCGGAGGCCCGCCGGGCGGGGGGACGGCCGCCGCGCGCAGGCGCGAGCAGCACGGCTGGTACTTCTACGACTTCGCGTGCTCCGTCTACTCCACCAGCGTGCTGACCGTCTTCCTGGGTCCGTACCTGACGTCGATCGCCAAGGCGGCGGCCGGCCCCGACGGGTTCGTGCACCCGCTGGGCATACCCGTGCGGGCGGGCTCGCTGTTCGCGTACTCCGTCTCGGCCTCCATCGTGGTGGCCGTGGTCCTGATGCCCCTCGTCGGGGCGGCGGCGGACCGCACGGGGCGCAAGAAGCCGCTGCTGGCGGCGGCCGCCTACACGGGGGCGGCGGCGACCGCCGGGATGTTCTTCCTGGACGGCCACCGGTATCTGCTGGGCGCGTTCCTGCTGATCGTGGCGAACGCCTCGATCTCGGTGTCGATGGTCCTGTACAACGCGTACCTGCCGCAGATCGCCGAGCCGGAGGAGCGCGACGCGGTCTCCTCGCGCGGCTGGGCCTTCGGCTACACCTCGGGGGCCCTCGTCCTGGTCCTCGACCTGATCCTGTACACCGGCCACGAGTCGTTCGGGCTCGCGGAGTCCGACGCGGTGCGGATCTGCCTCGCCTCGGCCGGGGTGTGGTGGGGCGCGTTCACGCTCGTACCGCTGCGGCGGCTGCGCGACCGCCGGGTGGTCTCCGGTGCGGAGGGGGCGGTCGGCTCCGGGTGGAAGCAGTTGCGGGCGACCTTGCGCGACATGCGTCGCCACCCGCTGACGCTCGCCTTCCTGCTCGCCTACCTCGTCTACAACGACGGCATCCAGACGGTGATCTCGCAGGCGTCGCTGTACGGCTCCGAGGAGCTGGGCCTGGACCAGACGACGCTGATCGTCGCCGTGCTGCTGGTGCAGGTCCTGGCGGTGGCGGGGGCGCTCGGCATGGGGCGGCTCGCCCGGACGCACGGCGCCAAGCGCACGATCCTGGGATCGCTGGCCGTATGGACCCTGATCCTGGCCGCGGCCTATCTGCTGCCGGCCGACGCGCCGGTGTTCTTCTTCGTCCTGGCGGCGGCGATCGGCCTGGTGCTGGGCGGCAGCCAGGCCCTGTCGCGGTCGCTGTTCTCACATCTGGTGCCGCGCGGCAAGGAGGCGGAGTACTTCTCCGCGTACGAGATGAGCGACCGCGGACTGAGCTGGCTGGGGCCCCTGGTGTTCGGACTGGCGTACCAGGTGACCGGCAGCTACCGGGACGCGATCATCTCGCTGATCGTCTTCTTCGCCCTCGGCGCGGTGCTGCTCGCGCGGGTGCCGGTGCGGCGCGCGGTGGAGGCCGCGGGCAACCCCGTGCCGGAACGGATTTAGACGTTGAAGTCAAAGGCCGGTAGTATACGCCTTTGGCCTGCCCGGAGGACCGTTACTGCCAGTGGAAGCAGCTCTACCGTTGCGTGACAACATCCACGAGAGGTGACGAACCGGGCATGGGCGGGTACTCAACCCAGACAAGGCAGCGGCACGACGGGCGACGCATGACCGGCAACGGGAATCTTTGCCGCCGACCGGACGTTGACCGGATGACGACGACAGCGACATTTTGTCCTGTGGGCGACAAGCCCGGGAGGCACGATTCATGAGTGAGCGAGCTCTCCGCGGCACGCGACTTGTGGTTACCAGCTACGAGACGGACCGCGGCATCGATCTGGCCCCGCGCCAGGCGGTGGAGTACGCATGCCAGAACGGACATCGATTCGAGATGCCGTTCTCGGTAGAGGCGGAGATTCCGCCGGAGTGGGAGTGCAAGGCGTGCGGCGCCCAGGCACTCCTGGTGGACGGGGACGGCCCCGAAGAGAAGAAGGGCAAGCCGGCGCGCACGCACTGGGACATGCTCATGGAGCGGCGCACCCGCGAGGAGCTGGAGGAGGTGCTGGCCGAGAGGCTGGCGGTTCTGCGCTCCGGAGCCATGAACATCGCCGTGCACCCGCGGGACAGCAGGAAGTCTGCCTGACCGCGGAACACCGCACAGCAGCACAGCGTCAAGAGCCGCGGGGGGGGGGGCCCCCCCGGGGGGGGGGGCCCCCCGGGGGGGGGGGGCCCCCCCCCCCGGGGGGGGGGCGGGGGGGGGGGGCCCCCCCCGGGGGCCCCCCCGCCCCGGGCC
>NZ_JBIRLM010000033.1:0-16362 GCF_044330565.1 Streptomyces sp. NPDC017448
GGTACGGGGCCGCCGGCCGTGGTCGGGCGGGCGGCCCGGGGGGCGCGGGGGCCCCGGGGGGGGCGGGGCCCCCCCCCCCCCCCCGCGGGGGGGGGGGGCGGCCACGGGCCCTTGGCCGGTCCGCTCCCGCGGGGTGGGCCGGGCGTCAGGCCCGGGAGAGGTCTCCGGCGCTCCGGCGGTCGCCTATGCCGCTGCTCGTGCCGTCCCGCTCGGCCGCCCGCTCGGCCCGGCGGGACCGGCGCCGCTCGCGCCGTATCTGCCGGGCCGTGCTGCTCGGCACGGAGACCACGCCGTGGCGCTGGTTCCACACCTGCCGGGTCACCCAAACGTCGAGGACCGCCCAGGTGGCGACCACGGTGCTGGCCACACTGCTGAGCACCATGGGGAAGGCCAGCCAGGAGCCGGCCAGGGTGGTCAGGAAAGCGATCATCGCCTGGATGATCGTGAACGACATGATCAGAACGGCGCGCACGGCGGCCGTCCGCACCGCGTCGGGCATCCGCCTCTTCGAGGCCGGCTCCTCCACCCACAACTGCCGCGGCGCCCGCGCCCCGTCCGCGGCATCCGCCCGCGCGGCCGCCGCCGCGGCGGCGCTCCCGCGTTCCTGCGTGCTCAAGGCCTTCAACTCCCCACCACTGTGCGACTTCAGGGTGGCTGCCCGGCTTGCGCCGGTTCTACGCGGGCGGAACACGCCCGTCCTGCCGCGCACGACCCCACCGTGCGCCTACCCCGTACACAGGGACGAACCGCCCGTCCCGAAAATTCCCCGGAAAAAGCACGAGTAGGGCACAGAAGCTGACGGGGCGAAGAATTCCAGCCAACTGGTACGTGCCGGTACCGAGGAGTCAGGCCAGGGCCCTCTGTCGCTTTCGCGAATTTCATCTCCGGGAAATACCGGGACAACTCATGATCAAACCCGGTTCGGGCGGCTGAAAATCATCCGGACGTGCCTTCGAGTTGTCTCTGTGTCGGTAGTAGGCTCGCGCCGTTTATGGACGCAGGACGGACCTCGTCCGCCTCCGCCCGGAGCACACCGGCGCACCCACGGTGCGCGGCGCGCGGAGGGGCGGCCGGGAGAAGAGCACCCCCGCGACGCGGGGCCGATCTGGGGGAGGCCATGCGCTTTCGCGGGAAGTCCATCCGCAGGAAGATCGTGGCGTTGCTGCTGGTGCCGCTCGTCTCCCTCACGGGCCTCTGGGTCTTCGCCACCTACATCACCGGCCGCCAGGCCGACGAACTGATGAGCGCGGGATCGATCGTCAAGGAGGTCGGCCACCCGCTGGAGGACGCCGTCCGCGCCGTCCAGGCCGAGCGGCGGCAGACCCTCGTCTTCCTCGCCGACCCCCGGGCCTCCGACGCGCTGCCCCACCTCATACGCCAACGCGCCGCCACCGACCGCGTCGTGGACCGCGTCAGGGAGAACTCCCGGGCCAGGGACGTCCGCGACGCGCTGAGCGCCGCCGACGCCCGCCGCCTGGACGCGATCCTCGGCGCCGTCGACGGTCTGGGAGCGCTGCGCGCATCGGTGGAGAAGCGCACCATCAGCCGGGCGAAGGCGCTGGACTTCTACAACGGACTCGTCGACCCCTCCTACCGTTTCCTCAGCGGACTCCACGCCCTGGAGAACGTGGCGCTGGACAAGCAGATGCGCGCCCTGGTCGGGGTGGGCCGGGCCCGGGAAATGCTCTCGCGCGAGGACGCGCTGATCGCCTCCGGCCTCATCGCGGGCCGCTTCACCACCTCCGAACTGCGCTACATATCCGGCCTCGTCGCCCAGCGGGAGCTGCTCTACGAGGTCAGCCTGGACAACCTCCCGGCCGACGAACGCCGCCGCGTCGAGCAGTTCTGGGGCAGCCCCGACGCCGAACCCCTGCGGACCGCCGAGGACGCCCTCATCTCGGCCGGTCCGGCCAAGCGCCCCGGCGCCGTCGACGCCGAGCGCTGGGAGGAGGTGGCCGTGCCCGTCCTCGACCGGCTCGGGAACGACGCCGTGGAGATGGGCAACCGCTTCCAGGACCGTGCCGAACCGGTCGGCCGCCGGGTGCTCGTCCAGGCCGGGATCGCCGGCGTCCTCGGCTTCCTGGCCCTGATCGTCTCGGTCTTCGTCTCCGTACGGATCGGCCGTGAACTCGTCCGCGACCTCTCCCGGCTGCGCAAGGACGCCCACGAGGTCTCCGGCGTACGGCTGCCGAGCGTCATGCGCCGGCTGGCGGCGGGCGAACAGGTGGACGTCGGGACCGAGGCCCCGCACCTCGTTTACGGGCCCGACGAGATCGGCCAGGTGGGGCAGGCCCTCAACACCCTCCAGCGGGCCGCCGTCGAGGCCGCCGTCAAGCAGGCGGACATGCGACGCGGCGTCTCCGAGGTCTTCGTCAACCTCGCCCGCCGCAACCAGGTGCTCCTGCACCGCCAGCTGACCCTGCTCGACGCGATGGAGCGCCGCACCGAGAACAGCGACGAGCTGGCCGACCTGTTCCGCATCGACCACCTCACCACCCGTATGCGGCGGCACGCGGAAGGTCTCGTGATCCTCTCCGGCGCCGCCCCCTCGCGCCAGTGGCGCAAGCCCGTCCAGTTGATGGACGTGGTGCGGGCCGCCGTCGCCGAGGTCGAGGACTACGAACGCATCGAGGTCCGGCGGCTCGCGCGGATCGGCGTGGGCGGACCCGCGGTGGCCGACCTGACCCACCTGATCGCCGAACTCCTGGAGAACGCCACCGTCTTCTCGCCCCCGCACACCGCGGTCCAGGTGCACGGCGAACGGGTCTCCAACGGCTTCACGCTCGAAATCCACGACCGGGGCCTCGGCATGGCCCCGGAGCTCCTCCTCGACGCCAATCTGCGGCTCGCCGAGACCCCCGACTTCGAGCTGTCCGACACCGACCGGCTCGGCCTGTTCGTCGTCAGCCGGCTCGCCCAGCGGCAGAACGTCCGGGTCTCCCTGCAGAAATCGCCCTACGGGGGCACCACCGCGGTCGTGTTCATCCCGGCCGCCCTGCTCACCGACGCCCCCGACACCCACGGCACCGGCTTCCGCCTCGACCGCCGGGCCGAGCGCGCGATCGTCGGCGGCCCGGAGGCGGCGCCGGACGCGCAGGGCACGGCGGCGGGCGGGGAGCACCGCGGCAGCGGCAGGTCCGCCGTCCTGGCGCCCGTGCCCGCCGGGCCCACCGGGCCGGGCGTCCTGGACGGGCCGGTCGAACTGGAGGCCCCGGTCGGCCCCCTCGACTTCGCGGACGACCTGCTGGACGGCTCGCCGGACCCCGCCCTGGACCCGGCCCTCGGCCCCGTCCTGGACGGCGTGTCCGACCTGGAGGACACCGAGAGCGAGCGCGGCGGGATCTTCCGCGCCCGTGACCTGCGCCGGGACGGCGACCGCGCGTCCGGCGGCCCGCGCCCGCCCGCCGACCGGGACCAGCACCAGCAGACCCGCGACGGCGACGGACCCACGGCGGCGGTCCGCCCGATGCGCCCCACCGGGCCCCACCCGCTGCCCCGCCGCACCCCGCCGACGCTGGTCAGCGACCGGGGCCGCCGCGTCGGCGGCCCGGCCGCCCGAGCAGCGGCCCCCGCGAAGGCCACCGGGCCGGTTCCGCACGCCTCCGCCCGGCGTACCGGCGGACCCGCCGACGAGCCCGGCGCCCCCGAAGCGCCCTGGACCGCGCGGGCCGCCGCCCGCCGCACGCCCGGGGCGCCGAACACCGCGCGGACGCCTCCCCCCGCGGAGCTCTCCCGCGACCCGGAAGCCTCCCCCGCGCCGCAGCCGCCCCGCCCCTCGGAGCCCCGCACCGCGGACCGGGCGTACGCCGCGGAAACGTCCCGCTCGGCGGAGCCGCCGCGCGCCCCCGGGGCGCGGCACGACGGCTCCCCCGCCCCGGCCGCGCCCGACACCGTGGGAGGGCTACCCCGGCGCGTCCGGCAGGCCAGCCTCGCCCGCCGGCTCCGTGAGGAAGCCGCGGAGCATGCCCCCCACCGGGTGTCCGTGGACACGTTCGACGACGCCGAGCGCGACGCGGACGAGGTACGCGCCCGTATGGCCTCGCTCCAGCGCGGCTGGCAGCGCGGCCGCCGGCAGAACGCCGAATCCGCCGAGGGCGACGGGACCACCGCGCACACGGCGGCCACCGACACCACCGAGAACGCCGGGACCACCGGCGGCCCCGATGGCACAGCACCAGGAACCACTCCGGGAGGGGACGGTCGATGACCGCACCGAACGCCGCAGCACACAACCCCGCACGCCACGGCTCGGGTGAACTGAACTGGCTGCTCGACGAACTCGTCCAGCGCGTCGCCAGCATCCGCAAGGCGCTGGTGCTCTCCAGCGACGGACTCGCCACCGGCGCGTCGGCCGACCTGACCCGCGAGGACAGCGAGCACCTCGCCGCCGTCGCCTCCGGCTTCCACAGCCTCGCCAAGGGGGTGGGGCACCACTTCGACGCGGGCCGGGTACGCCAGACCGTCGTCGAGCTGGACGAGGCGTTCCTCTTCGTCACGGCCGCCGGCGACGGCAGCTGTCTCGCCGTCCTGGCGGAAGCGGACTCCGACGTGGGCCAGGTCGCGTACGAGATGACGCTGATGGTCAAGCGTGTGGGGGCCCACCTGGCCAACGCCCCGCGGACGACCGGTCAGCCCGCCGGAGGGTGAGCGTGGCGGGCATGAGCGCCGACACCCCGGGCACCGGCCCCGGCTCCCCGGACGGGACCGCCGACCCGCAGGTCTCACGGTGGTACGACGCGGAGGCGGGACCGGTCGTCCGCCCGTACGCGATGACCCGGGGGCGCACCGGCAGCGCCTCCCGGCACCGCCTCGACCTGATCGCGCTCGTCGTGCCGGAACCGGCCGCCGACGACCCCGGCCGGGACCAGACGCTCGCCCCCGAACACGTGGCGATCGTCGAACTCTGCAGCGACACGCCCCAGTCCATCGCCGAGCTGGCCGCCGGACTCGACCTCCCCGTAGGGGTGGTACGGGTCCTGGTCGGCGACCTCGTCGAGGACGAGCTGGTGCACGTCACCCGTCCCGTTCCGCCGGCCGAGCTGCCGGACGTGAACATTCTTCGCGAGGTTATCCATGGCCTTCGGGCGCTCTAGGCGCGACAAGCGACGCCCCGTCGAGCCCGTCACCCTGAAGATCCTGGTGGCGGGTGGGTTCGGGGTCGGCAAGACGACCGCGGTCGGCGCGGTCAGCGAGATCAGACCCCTGCGCACCGAGGAGCGGCTCACCGAGGCGGGCCGCCCGGTGGACGATCTGGAAGGCGTCGAGTCCAAGACGACCACCACGGTCGCGATGGACTTCGGCCGGATCACGCTGCGGGAGGACCTGGTCCTCTACCTGTTCGGCACGCCGGGCCAGGACCGCTTCTGGTTCCTGTGGGACGAGCTGGCGCAGGGCGCGCTGGGAGCGGTCGTCCTCGCCGACACCCGGCGGCTGGAGGACTGCTTCGCCGCGGTCGACTACTTCGAGCGCCGGCGCATCCCGTTCACGGTCGCGGTCAACGTCTTCGAGGGGGCCGAGCGGTTCCCGGCGGAGACCGTGCGGGCCGCCCTCGACCTCGACCCCGAGGTCCCCCTGCTCGTCTGCGACGCGCGCGACCGGTCCTCCGTGCGCGACGTCCTGGTCGCGGTCGTGGAGCACGCCCTGGAGCGCTCGGCACGGACCCGCGAGCCCGTCGCCACCTGAGCCGGACGGGCCCGCCCCCGGCGGGCGGACCGGCACGCGTACGGCCCGTACCCCCGCCGACAGGGGTACGGGCCGCACGCTGTCCGGCGCGCCGGGCCCCGAGTGTTCTGCGGCGGTGACGGCCAGTCAAGACGTGAGCGGGAAAAACCTGTCGCCCGGCCCGGCGTCCTCGTGCCCGTCCAGCTCCAGAGCCGTGGACAGGCCGTACGCCCCGGCCGGCGAAAGGCCCCCGGCCCGGCCCGCCGGACTCAGCCGCGCCCGCTTCCCCCGAGCCCGTCCCGGCCGTTCTCCGCGAGCCACTTCGCCGCGGTCTCCGCCAGTTCGGCGTCCCGGCCCGCGAGCATCATCCGAACCATCCGCGCGTCCCCGCGCAACGACCACGCCGGGTGTCCGAACGTCGCCGGGTTGTTCTTCTCGATCAGGAAGTGCGCGGGCCACGCCGTCCCGTACCCGATCAACGGCAGGGCCGCCAGATACCGCTTCCGGCCGCGCGCGAGCCCGTAGGCGGAGATCGCGAGCCCGGTCAGCGTGCCGGTCAGATGGACCCAGCGGGTGGCGGCACGGGAGTGCATCGCCACGTAGTAGGGCCAGAATTCCTCGTAGGTGTCGAACGTCTGCTGTGGCATACGGGCACCGTAGCCGCCCGATCCGCAACCGGACACGCCTCTTTCGCGTCCGAGATGAAGAACGGGCGGCCGGAGCCCACGGGGGTGGCCCCGGTCGCCCGTTCAGCGTCTTCGGCCCGCCCCCTCAGCGCCCGGCCACCGACCTGTGGTGCACGGGGAAGTCGAAGTAGGCGTCCGGGAACGGCTCCGGCTTGTACGTGAAGTGCCACCACTCCTCCGGCAGGTTCACGAATCCCACCTCGGCCAGCGTCCGCTTCAGGAGCTGCCGGTTGGCGCGCTGGGCGTCCGTGATCCGCGGGTCGTCGGTGTGCGACAGGGTGTCGAAGCAGTCGTAGCCCGTGCCCATGTCCACCGAGTTGTCGGGGAACCGCTCGTCCTTCGGCGCGAAACAGGGGGTCAGCCGCTCGCCCGGCCGGTACGGCCTGGTCGGCAGCGCGGGAAGCCGGACGAGCGTCAGGTCCACCGTGCTGCCCCGGCTGTGTCCGGACTTCTCCGCGATGTAACCGTCCTCGAACAGCCGGGACTTGTCGACCCGGGGGTAGAACTCCCCCTTCATGGACTGGTCCTCCACATCCTTCGCCCACCGCACGAAGTGGTCCACCGCCCGCTGCGGCCGGTAGCAGTCGTACACCTTCAGCGCATATCCCTGGCGCAGCAACCGCTTCTGCGCCAGGTGCAGGGCACGGGCCGCGGGCCGGGTCAGGATGCAGAGCGGCTGCCGGTACCCGTCCACCCGCTCGCCCAGGAAGGTGTGCGGCGTGGCGTAGCGCATCTCCTGGAGGATGGTCGGGTCCACCGAGCGCAGCGCCGTGAACTCCTCGGGCGCTTTCGGTTCGGCGGGGCGGGCCCGCGCCGCGGGGGAGAGGGCGGTCGTGGCGAGGAGGGCGGCGGCCGTGGCGGCCAGGGCACGCAGAGCGGTACGCATTCCTGTCATGGGCACACCGTCTACCAGCTTCGCGGCCTCCGGGAAAGGACGCGGCCGCAGGACCCCGTCGCAGGGGGACGGGACGGTCCGCTACAGTCCGCCCGTGTCCGAACCCGGCAACAGCCCTTCCCCGGCCGCCCTGCGGCCGCCCCGGTACGTACGGGACTCCCACTGCGCCGCCTGCGGAGCCCCGTACACCGCCCTTCCCTCCACCGACGCCTGGCCCCGCACCTGCCCCCGCTGCGGCACGACCGCCTACCGCAACCCCCTCCCCGTCGCGGTGGCCCTGCTCCCCGTCGCCGGCCCCGACGCCACCGGACTCGTCGTCATCACCCGCACCATCGAGCCGCAGAAGGGCGGGTCGGCGCTGCCCGGCGGGTTCATCGACCACGCCGAGGACTGGCGTACGGCGGTCGTCCGAGAACTGCGCGAGGAGACCGGCATCGAGGCCGCTCCCCGGGACGTCCGCCTCGCCGACGTCCTCAGCGACACCGGCGGACACCTCCTGGTCTTCGGCCTCCTCCCGGCCCGCCCCCTCGCGAGCCTGCCACCCTCGGCGCCGACCGACGAGACGTCCGGTTACGAGGTCCTGTACAGCCCCGGGCCCCTGGCGTTCCCGCTGCACACGGAGGCCGCCGACGCCTGGTTCGCCGGCCGCTACGGCTGAGGAGACCCGGCCGGGCCGGAGCCGACCCGCGCGGGGGAGGGGCGCGGCTGCGCAGCCGCTACGAGGCGTCCGGCGCCTCCGTGACGTCCAGCGCCCCCGTGGCCTCCGGCAGCCCCCGCACCCGCACGGGACAACCGATCTCCCCCTCCCCGCCGTCCCGCTCCACCACCACGCGGCCGCCCTCCCACCGCGTCACATACCGCTCGACCTCCGCGTCCGCCCACCCGTCACCCGGATCCCGCACCACCAGCCCGCCGCCGGTCCGACCCGGGGCGGGCGCCCACACCTCCAGCTCCGGCCCGCCGTCCGCGCCCCGCACCGGAATCACCGCACCCGCCCGCGCCAGCACCGGAACGCCCGACAGCGGCGCGTCCACCACCACCTGGCCCGGCCCCTCGTACGCCCGCCCGGCCGCCGTGTCGTACCAGCGCCCCCTCGGCAGCCGCACCGCCCGCCGCCGCACCCCCGGCTCCAGCACCGGGGCCACCAGCAGCGCGTCGCCCAGCAGGAACGCGTCCTCGCACTCCCGCAGCGCCCGGTCGCCCGGCGCACCCCACCACAGCGGCCGCACGTAGGGCGCCCCCGTCAGCCGCGCCACATGCGACAGCGACACGAAGTACGGGTGCAGCCGCTCCCGCTCCAGCAGCGCCCTGCGCGCGTGCTCCAGCACCTCGGGCCCGAACTCCCACGGCTCCCGCCGCCCCGCGTCGATCGCCGCGTGGGTACGGAACAACGGCAGATACGCCCCCAGCTGGAACCACCGCAGATACAGCTCCGGCGAGGGGGACCCGTCGAACCCGCCCACATCCGGACCCGAGTACGGCACCCCGCACAGCCCGAGCCCCACCACCAGCGACAGCGACGCCCGCAGCCCCGGCCACCCCGTCGACACGTCCCCCGACCAGGTGCCCCCGTACCTCTGCATCCCCGCCCACCCCGACCGCGAGAAGAGGAACGGCCGCTCCTCGGGACGCCACCGCAGCAGCCCCTCGTACCCGGCGCGCGCCATCGCCAGCGCGTACACGTTGTGCGCCTCCCGGTGGTCGCCCCCGGCGCCCTCCAGCGCGTGCCGGGCCGAACGCGGCAGCGACGGATCGCCGAACGCCGCGAAGGACACCGGCTCGTTCATGTCGTGCCACACCCCCGAAAAGCCCTGCGCAAGCCGCTCCTCGTACAGAGATCCCCACCAATCCCGCACAAGCGGATCAGTGAAGTCCGGATAGACGCAGGCCCCCGGCCACACCTCCCCGACCACCACCCGGCCCCGCGCGTCCCGGACGTACGCCCCGCGCTCCCCGACCGCACGCCCGGCCTCGAACACCGCCTCGCCCGGCTCCGCCTTCACCCCCGGATCCACGATCGACACCAGCCGCACCCCCTCCTCCCGCAACTCCTCCGCCAGCGCGGGCAACGCCGGGAACCGCCCCCGGTCCACCGTGAACACCCGGTGCCCGTCGAAGTGGTCGATGTCCAGATGGAGCACGGACAACGGCAGCCCCCGCTCCCGGTACCCGGCGACGACCCGCCGCACCTCCTCCGCACTGCCGAACCCCCACCGGGCGTGCTGCGGCCCCAGCGCCCAGGACGGCGGCGTCGCCGGCGCACCCGTCAGCGCCGTCCACCCCCGCAGCACCCGCGCCGGCGTCCCCGCCACCACCCAGCAGCGCAGCGGTCCGCCCTCCATCCGCACCTCGCACGCCCCCGGCCGGTCGTGCCCCGAACCGGCCCCCTCCTCGCCCTCCCGCAGCACCACCCGGCCCGCCCAGGAGTTGTCGTGGAACACCAGATGCGTCCCCGCGTCCGCCACCACCACCTGCACCGGCATCGTCAGAGACAGCGGATCGTCCCCGGGACCGAACCGCCCGCCCGGATCGGTGTTCCACAGCCCGTACGCCCCGTCCCGCAGCCGCGGCCCGCCCGCCCGGCCGCCCAGCCCGAAGAACCGCGCGTCCGCCGGCACCTCCGAGCGCTGCACCCACCGCACCGGCCCCCCGCCCGCCGGCTCCCACCAGCGCGGCGGCAGCTCCCGCCGCAACAGCACCCCGCCCGGCGTCCGCAGCTCCACCGCGCCGGTCCGCGACACCACCACCGTCAGCCGCTCCGAGACCACCTGCCAGCCGCCGTCCTTGCCCGGCTCCAGCACCGCCCGCTCGTCCGGCGCGGGCGCCTCGCCCGCCAGCGCGTACGACGGCAGCGGCTCCGCCCCGTCCCACGCCCAGAACACCGCACCGCCCACCGACACCCGAATCCGCAGATCCGAGCGGGCGAACCGCACCACGCCCCCGCCCGGACCCGGCTCCGCGCCCCTCAGCGCACCGGGCACCCGGGCCCGCTCCGGGCCGCGCGCCGGCAGCGCCGCCGCATCCGCTGCCCTGCGCCGCCAGGCCGAACGCACCGTGCGCAGCCCTCGCACCGAACCGACCAACCCCACCCGACGCACCAGGTCACGACCGTCCATGGCGCACACCCTGCCACCCGCCGAACCCGCAGAACCCTCCGTTCAACTCCCGTTCACCCACGCCGGACGCCGCACCCCCGAGCCCCCGGGAGCGGGCCGCCCTGGTGCCGAGGACGATCACATGGCATCGTCCGTGTCAGCCGCTCACGCGCACACCCCGGCCCGTGCGCGTCGACACGCCCACCCCGCGTACCCGTACAGCCAGGGAGCAGCACTCATGACCGCAGCCACGCCCGACGCCCCCCTCTGGCAGCCCGGCCCCGACCGCATCGAGGCCGCCGCCGTCACCCGCTTCCAGAACTGGGCCGCGAACCGGTACGGCGCCCCGGCCGAGGGCGGGTACGCGGCCCTGCACCGCTGGTCCGTCGACGAACTCGACACCTTCTGGCGCGCCGTCGCCGAATGGTTCGACATCCGCTTCTCCACCCCGTACGAGAGCGTCCTCGACGACCGCGCGATGCCCGGGGCCACCTGGTTCCCCGGTGCCACCCTCAACTACGCCGAACACGCCCTGCGCACCGCCGAGGACCCCTCCCGCGCCGACACCCCCGCCCTGCTGCACGTCGACGAGACCCACACCCAGACCCCTGTCACCTGGGCCGAACTCCGCCGCCAGGTCGGCGCGCTGGCCGCCGAACTCCGCGCCCTCGGCGTCACCCCCGGCGACCGCGTCAGCGGCTACCTCCCCAACATCCCGCAGGCCGTCGTCGCCCTCCTCGCCACCGCCGCCGTCGGCGGCGTCTGGACCTCCTGCGCCCCCGACTTCGGCGCCCGCAGCGTCCTCGACCGCTTCCAGCAGGTCGAACCCGTCGTCCTGTTCACCGTCGACGGCTACCGCTACGGCGGCAAGGAGCACGACCGCACCGGGACCGTCGCCGAGCTGCGCCGCGAACTGCCCACCCTGCGCGCCGTCGTCCACATCCCGCTGCTCGGCACCGACACCCCCGAAGGCGCCCTGGCCTGGGCCGCCCTCACCTCCGCCGACACCGAGCCGGTCTTCGAGCAGGTCCCCTTCGACCACCCGCTGTGGGTCCTCTACTCCTCCGGCACCACCGGCCTGCCCAAGGCCATCGTCCAGTCCCAGGGCGGCATCCTCCTCGAACACGTCAAGCAGCTCGGCCTGCACTGCGACCTCGGTCCCGAGGACCGCTTCTTCTGGTACACCTCCACCGGCTGGATGATGTGGAACTTCCTCGTCTCCGGCCTCCTCACCGGCACCACCGTCGTCCTGTACGACGGCAGCCCCGGCCACCCGGACGTCAGCGCCCAGTGGCGGATCGCCGAACAGACCGGCGCCACCCTCTACGGCACCTCCGCCGCCTACGTCATGGCCTGCCGCAAGGCCGGCGTCCACCCGGGCCGCGACTTCGACCTCTCCCGCGTCCAGTGCGTCGCCACCACCGGCTCCCCGCTCCCGCCCGACGGTTTCCGCTGGCTCCACGACGAGGTCGCGGACGACCTCTGGATCGCCTCGGTCAGCGGCGGCACCGACGTCTGCTCCTGCTTCGCCGGAGCCGTCCCCACCCTCCCCGTCCACATCGGCGAACTCCAGGCCCCCTGCCTCGGCACCGACCTCCAGTCCTGGGATCCCTCCGGCGAACCCCTCACCGGCGAGGTCGGCGAACTCGTCGTCACCAACCCCCTCCCGTCCATGCCGATCCGCTTCTGGAACGACCCCGACGGCAGCCGCTACCACGACAGCTACTTCGCCATGTACCCCGGCGTCTGGCGGCACGGCGACTGGATCACCATCACCGACCGCGGCTCGGTGGTCATCCACGGCCGCTCCGACTCCACCCTGAACCGCCAGGGCGTCCGCATGGGCTCCGCCGACATCTACGAGGCCGTCGAACGGCTCCCCGAGATCCGCGAATCCCTCGTCATCGGCCTCGAAGAACCCGACGGCGGCTACTGGATGCCCCTCTTCGTCCACCTCGCCGACGGCGCCGCCCTCGACGACGGCCTGCGCGCGGCGATCAAGCAGACGATCCGGGACAACCTCTCCCCGCGCCACGTACCGGACGAGGTCATCGAGGTTCCCGGCATCCCGCACACCCTCACCGGCAAGCGCATCGAGGTTCCGGTCAAACGCCTCCTCCAGGGAACCGAGCTGGCCAAGGCGGTCAACCCCGGCTCCGTCGACAACCTCGACCTCCTCCGCTTCTACGCCGACCTGGCGGTGAAGCGCCGCGCGTGACGCCACTGTCAGTCCCCCTGGTTACGCTGAGTGAGCAATGATTCACCGCGCACAGGGGGACACATGGCGCAGACCGACCGCACCGGGAACAACACCGCCCACCGCAGGAACCGCACCAGGAGGCACGGCACCCCGCACCCCACCACCCTGCGGCGCACCCTGCGCCGCGAAGCCCCCAGCACCGTCGGACTCCTCGTCGACGCCCAGGACTTCGCCGCCATGCGCCGCTACCGCAGCTTCCCCTTCGACGACCACGCCGCCTACCTCCACCAGGTCGAGGGCCTGCTCAAGACGCTGAACGCCCAGGGCACCCACACCACCGTCGCCGTCTTCGACCCCGAGGAGTACGCCGCGTTCTGCGCGGAGTCCGGAATCGACGCGGACACCGGAGCCGGACGCAGCCGCTTCACCGCCGAGATCGCCGCCGTCGGCGCCACGGTCGCCTACACCGGCCAACGCCTGAGCGACCTCATCCCCGTCCTGGTCTCCCGCGCGGTCCGCCGCGCCACCTGGGAGTACGCCACCCTCCGCCTCACCGGTCTCGGCGACTGCGCCGACTGCGGCCAGGACATCGGACGCGCCGCCTTCGACCGCGCCTCGCACCTGATCCTGCGCCTGCTGGAAACGGCGGGGCCCGGCAGCCACCACCTGGTGTGCAGCGTTCCGACCGACCACGACCAACTCCTGGCCGTGCTCCACATCCACCGCGACACCACCGGGCCGGCCCGCCTCGACAGTACGGAGGGCGCGGAGTTCGCCACCGTCCTCGCGGTGGCCGTCGCCCTGGAAGCACGCGCGGGCGTCGTCCTGCGTACCAGCGCCCCCGACAGCCCGGACCGCGTCCACGGCTGGCGGCTGGCCGAGGGCGGACTCGCGCCGCTCACCGCCGGCGAGGTCTTCAACGCCTACTGCACGGACGCGGACACCGGGGAGCCGGTCTCGCCGGAATCCGGCGTCGAGTACTGCGCGGGGTTCGACATCGGAGCCGACGCACCGGACCCCCACCACTGACCACCCGAAGGGCCGAAGGCGCCACGCCCTGCACCCAAAGGGGGAGGGGCTCCCCGCCACCGGCGGAAAGCCCCTCCCCGAAAACCCCTGGGCCCAGAAGACCCCTCGGGCCCAGAAGCCGCTTCGGGTCCTACTCGCCCGAGAGCACGGCCTGCGCCGCGCTGCGCGCCTCCTCGGCCGAGTCGGCCGAACGAGCCGCGTTCGCCGCCCGCTCGCACTGCGCCAGCGAGTACTTGGCCAGCGTGGCCCGCACGTAGGGAATGGACGCCGCGCCCATGGAGAGCGAGGTGACGCCCAGCCCGGTCAGCACACACGCGAGCAGCGGATCCGCCGCGGCCTCACCGCACACGCCGCAGCTCTTGCCCTCGGCGCGCGCCGCCTCGGCGGACAGCGCCACCAGGTCCAGCAGCGCCGGCTGCCACGGGTCCTGGAGCCGCGACACCGCGCCGACCTGGCGGTCGGCCGCGAAGGTGTACTGCGCCAGGTCGTTGGTGCCCAGCGAGAGGAACTCCACCTCCTGGAGGATCGACCGCGCCCGCAGGGCGGCCGAGGGGATCTCCACCATCGCGCCGAACTTCGCCCGCAGTCCGGCCTCGCGGCACGCGTCCGCGAACGCCTTGGCGTCGGCGCGGTCGGCCACCATGGGGGCCATGACCTCCAGGTACACCGGCAGCCCCTCGGCGGCCTTGGCCAGCGCGGTCAGCTGGGTACGCAGCACCTCGGGGTGGTCCAGCAGGCTCCGCAGCCCCCGGACGCCCAGCGCCGGGTTCGGCTCGTCGGCCGGGGTCAGGAAGTCCAGCGGCTTGTCGGCGCCGGCGTCCAGCACCCGCACGACGACCCGCCCCTCGGGGAACGCCTCCAGCACCGCGCGGTAGGCCGCGATCTGCTTCTCCTCGGAGGGAGCCTGCTTGCTGTCGTCGAGGAACAGGAACTCGGTGCGGAACAGCCCCACGCCCTCCGCCCCCGCCTCGACCGCCGCGGGCACATCGCCCGGGCCGCCGACGTTGGCGAGCAGCGGCACCTTGTGCCCGTCCGAGGTGGCGCCGGGCCCCGTCGAAGCGGCCAGCGCCGCCTTGCGGGCCGCCGCGGCGCCCTCCAGTTCGGCCCGCTTCTCGGCGCTCGGCTCCACGAAGATCTCACCCGTACTGCCGTCCACCGCGACGACCGTGCCCTCGGCCAGCTCACCGGCGCCGGGCAGCGCCACCACGGCCGGAACACCGAGCGCCCGCGCCAGGATCGCGCTGTGGCTGGTCGGCCCGCCCTCCTCGGTGACGAAGCCGAGCACCAGCGTCGGGTCCAGCAGCGCGGTGTCGGCGGGGGCCAGGTCGCGCGCGATCAGCACGTACGGCTCGTCGCTGTCCGGCACACCGGGCATCGGCACACCGAGCAGCCGCGCCACGATCCGGTTCCGTACGTCGTCGAGGTCCGCGACCCGTCCCGCCAGGTACTCCCCGGCATTGGCGAGCAGCGCCCGGTACGCGGCGAACGCGTCGTAGACGGCACGCTCGGCGGTGCTGCCCACGGCGATACGCCGATCGACGTCGGACATCAGCTCGGGGTCCTGCGCCATCATGGCCTGTGCCTCGAGCACGTGCTGTGCCTCGCCGCCGGCCAGATTGCCGCGTGCGACGAGGTCGGCCGCCACAGCCTCGACGGCCTGCCGGGCGCGCCCCTGTTCGCGCTCGGCCTCCTCGGCGGGAATCGATTTGGCGGGCGGTTCCAGCACCGCCGTGCCCATGTGCCGAACTTCGCCGATGGCCACACCGTGGCTCACGCCGACGCCTCGCAGCGTTGTCTCCATTTCACCCGTCTCCGGTTGTGCGGCGACCGAGTCACCGCGGTGGTTGTGCAACTGGCCCGTCACTGCGCCCGAGGTGTCACTGCCAGCCGAACAGCGCGTCGCCGACCTTCACGTCCCCGTCCTCGCGGAGGCCGGACAGCGAATCGGCGGTGGCCTCCAGAGCCACGATGGGGCAGATGGGCGACTTGCCGGCGGCCTCGACGGCGACCGGATCCCAGCGCACGATGCCCTGGCCCCGGGCCACCGTGTCCCCCTTGTTCACGAGCAGCTCGAAACCCTCGCCGTTGAGCTGGACGGTGTCGATGCCGAGGTGCGTCAGCACCCCGTGCCCCTCCGAGTCGACGACGACGAAGGCGTGGGGGTGCAGGGAGACGACGATGCCGTCGACGGGGGACACAGCCTCGGAGGGCTCGCGTACCGGGTCGATGGCGGTGCCGGGACCGACCATCGCACCGGAGAAGACCGGGTCGGGAACGGCGGTGAGTCCGATGGCGCGTCCGGTAAGAGGGGACGTCACGTTGGTCATGGGGAGCCTCCCAGGGGGTGGAGATTCAGGTGTCGCCGCCGCGGCTGAGGGGGGACGGCGTACTGCTCAGCAGCGTAAGTCATATGAAGTCCCGGTTCCGCCCGAGACCTACCGCTTGGCGGACCTAGGGGGTGCACCGGAACGATTTGCCTCGGTCCCCGGCGACCTGTACTGTCGTATCCCTGCCTGGCCCCAACGCGACTTTGAGTCGGGGGTCGGCGGCGACCTTCAAGCCCAGATCCTAACCAAGAACGCTTCTTCGGCATGCCCGCAGGACGTGGTCAAGGGAAAAGGAAAAGGCTGATAGAGTCGGACTCGCCGGAAAGGGAGAACGCGGAAGCGGGAGACCTGGAAAGCGAAAAGGCAGGATCGCGGGGCCCGCTTCGACCGGGAATCGGACACGAAAGAGTCTGATAGAGTCGGAAACGCAAGACAGCAGGACACAGAAGAAAACGAAGGGAAGCGCCCG
>NZ_JBIRLM010000034.1:0-2274 GCF_044330565.1 Streptomyces sp. NPDC017448
GGCAATGACACAGCGAGGACGCTGTGAACAACGGGTCTTATTCCGACCGGTTGTTCCGCTCTCGTGATGTGTGCACCCGATTACGGGTAAACATTCACGGAGAGTTTGATCCTGGCTCAGGACGAACGCTGGCGGCGTGCTTAACACATGCAAGTCGAACGATGAAGCCCTTCGGGGTGGATTAGTGGCGAACGGGTGAGTAACACGTGGGCAATCTGCCCTTCACTCTGGGACAAGCCCTGGAAACGGGGTCTAATACCGGATAATACTCTGTTCCGCATGGGACGGGGTTGAAAGCTCCGGCGGTGAAGGATGAGCCCGCGGCCTATCAGCTTGTTGGTGGGGTAATGGCCTACCAAGGCGACGACGGGTAGCCGGCCTGAGAGGGCGACCGGCCACACTGGGACTGAGACACGGCCCAGACTCCTACGGGAGGCAGCAGTGGGGAATATTGCACAATGGGCGAAAGCCTGATGCAGCGACGCCGCGTGAGGGATGACGGCCTTCGGGTTGTAAACCTCTTTCAGCAGGGAAGAAGCGCAAGTGACGGTACCTGCAGAAGAAGCGCCGGCTAACTACGTGCCAGCAGCCGCGGTAATACGTAGGGCGCAAGCGTTGTCCGGAATTATTGGGCGTAAAGAGCTCGTAGGCGGCTTGTCACGTCGGATGTGAAAGCCCGGGGCTTAACCCCGGGTCTGCATTCGATACGGGCTAGCTAGAGTGTGGTAGGGGAGATCGGAATTCCTGGTGTAGCGGTGAAATGCGCAGATATCAGGAGGAACACCGGTGGCGAAGGCGGATCTCTGGGCCATTACTGACGCTGAGGAGCGAAAGCGTGGGGAGCGAACAGGATTAGATACCCTGGTAGTCCACGCCGTAAACGTTGGGAACTAGGTGTTGGCGACATTCCACGTCGTCGGTGCCGCAGCTAACGCATTAAGTTCCCCGCCTGGGGAGTACGGCCGCAAGGCTAAAACTCAAAGGAATTGACGGGGGCCCGCACAAGCAGCGGAGCATGTGGCTTAATTCGACGCAACGCGAAGAACCTTACCAAGGCTTGACATATACCGGAAAGCATCAGAGATGGTGCCCCCCTTGTGGTCGGTATACAGGTGGTGCATGGCTGTCGTCAGCTCGTGTCGTGAGATGTTGGGTTAAGTCCCGCAACGAGCGCAACCCTTGTTCTGTGTTGCCAGCATGCCCTTCGGGGTGATGGGGACTCACAGGAGACTGCCGGGGTCAACTCGGAGGAAGGTGGGGACGACGTCAAGTCATCATGCCCCTTATGTCTTGGGCTGCACACGTGCTACAATGGCCGGTACAATGAGCTGCGATGCCGCGAGGCGGAGCGAATCTCAAAAAGCCGGTCTCAGTTCGGATTGGGGTCTGCAACTCGACCCCATGAAGTCGGAGTTGCTAGTAATCGCAGATCAGCATTGCTGCGGTGAATACGTTCCCGGGCCTTGTACACACCGCCCGTCACGTCACGAAAGTCGGTAACACCCGAAGCCGGTGGCCCAACCCCTTGTGGGAGGGAGCTGTCGAAGGTGGGACTGGCGATTGGGACGAAGTCGTAACAAGGTAGCCGTACCGGAAGGTGCGGCTGGATCACCTCCTTTCTAAGGAGCACTTCTTACCAAGTTCGCTTGGTCAGAGGCCAGTACACCGGCGAATGTTCGGTGCTGGTTGCTCATGGGTGGAACGTTGACTATTCGGCACGATGGTTTGTTGTTCACTAGTACTGCTTCGGCGTGGAACGTGGGGAATGGGGCATTGTGTCGGGCACGTTGTTGGGTGTCTGAGGGTGCGGCCGATTGTGGCTGTCCTTCTGATCCGGCCCCAGTGAACTCATCCGTTGCGGGTGGGGTGGTGGGTGGCTGGTCGTTGTTTGAGAACTGCACAGTGGACGCGAGCATCTGTGGCCAAGTTTTTAAGGGCGCACGGTGGATGCCTTGGCACCAGGAACCGATGAAGGACGTGGGAGGCCACGATAGTCCCCGGGGAGCTGTCAACCAAGCTTTGATCCGGGGGTTTCCGAATGGGGAAACCCGGCAGTCGTCATGGGCTGTCACCCGCTGCTGAACACATAGGCAGTGTGGAGGGAACGAGGGGAAGTGAAACATCTCAGTACCCTCAGGAAGAGAAAACAACCGTGATTCCGGGAGTAGTGGCGAGCGAAACTGGATGAGGCCAAACCGTATGCGTGTGATACCCGGCAGGGGTTGCGCATGCGGGGTTGTGGGATCTCTCTTTCACAGTCTGCCGGCTGTGAGG
>NZ_JBIRLM010000034.1:2371-3953 GCF_044330565.1 Streptomyces sp. NPDC017448
GACGAGTCAGAAACCGTTGGTGTAGGCGAAGGACATGCGAAAGGTCCGGCGTAGAGGGTAAGACCCCCGTAGCTGAAACATCAACGGCTCGTTTGAGAGACACCCAAGTAGCACGGGGCCCGAGAAATCCCGTGTGAATCTGGCGGGACCACCCGCTAAGCCTAAATATTCCCTGGTGACCGATAGCGGATAGTACCGTGAGGGAATGGTGAAAAGTACCGCGGGAGCGGAGTGAAATAGTACCTGAAACCGTGTGCCTACAAGCCGTGGGAGCGTCGCGCATCGAGCTTGCTCGGTGCGTCGTGACTGCGTGCCTTTTGAAGAATGAGCCTGCGAGTTAGCGGTGTGTAGCGAGGTTAACCCGTGTGGGGAAGCCGTAGCGAAAGCGAGTCCGAACAGGGCGATTGAGTTGCACGCTCTAGACCCGAAGCGGAGTGATCTAGCCATGGGCAGGTTGAAGCGGAGGTAAGACTTCGTGGAGGACCGAACCCACCAGGGTTGAAAACCTGGGGGATGACCTGTGGTTAGGGGTGAAAGGCCAATCAAACTCCGTGATAGCTGGTTCTCCCCGAAATGCATTTAGGTGCAGCGTCGTGTGTTTCTTGCCGGAGGTAGAGCACTGGATAGGCGATGGGCCCTACCGGGTTACTGACCTTAGCCAAACTCCGAATGCCGGTAAGTGAGAGCGCGGCAGTGAGACTGTGGGGGATAAGCTCCATGGTCGAGAGGGAAACAGCCCAGAGCATCGACTAAGGCCCCTAAGCGTACGCTAAGTGGGAAAGGATGTGGAGTCGCAGAGACAACCAGGAGGTTGGCTTAGAAGCAGCCACCCTTGAAAGAGTGCGTAATAGCTCACTGGTCAAGTGATTCCGCGCCGACAATGTAGCGGGGCTCAAGCGTACCGCCGAAGTCGTGTCATTCACACATATAGGGCCAACGCCTGTGTGGATGGGTAGGGGAGCGTCGTGTGCCGGGTGAAGCAGCCGCGGAAGCGAGTTGTGGACGGTTCACGAGTGAGAATGCAGGCATGAGTAGCGATACACACGTGAGAAACGTGTGCGCCGATTGACTAAGGGTTCCTGGGTCAAGCTGATCTGCCCAGGGTAAGTCGGGACCTAAGGCGAGGCCGACAGGCGTAGTCGATGGACAACCGGTTGATATTCCGGTACCCGCTTTGAAACGCCCAGTACTGAATCAGGCGATGCTAAGTCCGTGAAGCCGGCCCGATCTCTTCGGAGTTGAGGGTAGTGGTGGAGCCGATGAACCAGACTTGTAGTAGGTAAGCGATGGGGTGACGCAGGAAGGTAGTCCAGCCCGGGCGGTGGTTGTCCCGGGGTAAGGGTGTAGGACGCACGGTAGGCAAATCCGTCGTGCATATAAGTCTGAGACCTGATGCCGAGCCGATTGTGGTGAAGTGGATGATCCTATGCTGTCGAGAAAAGCCTCTAGCGAGTTTCATGGCGGCCCGTACCCTAAACCGACTCAGGTGGTCAGGTAGAGAATACCGAGGCGTTCGGGTGAACTATGGTTAAGGAACTCGGCAAAATGCCCCCGTAACTTCGGGAGAAGGGGGGCCATCACC
>NZ_JBIRLM010000034.1:4050-5247 GCF_044330565.1 Streptomyces sp. NPDC017448
CTTGAGCTGGGGGTGGCCGCAGAGACCAGCGAGAAGCGACTGTTTACTAAAAACACAGGTCCGTGCGAAGCCGTAAGGCGATGTATACGGACTGACGCCTGCCCGGTGCTGGAACGTTAAGGGGACCGGTTAGCTGCCTTTCGGGGCGGCGAAGCTGAGAACTTAAGCGCCAGTAAACGGCGGTGGTAACTATAACCATCCTAAGGTAGCGAAATTCCTTGTCGGGTAAGTTCCGACCTGCACGAATGGCGTAACGACTTCTCGACTGTCTCAACCATAGGCCCGGTGAAATTGCACTACGAGTAAAGATGCTCGTTTCGCGCAGCAGGACGGAAAGACCCCGGGACCTTTACTATAGTTTGATATTGGTGTTCGGTTCGGCTTGTGTAGGATAGGTGGGAGACTGTGAAGCGGCCACGCCAGTGGTTGTGGAGTCGCCGTTGAAATACCACTCTGGTCGTGCTGGATGTCTAACCTGGGTCCGTGATCCGGATCAGGGACAGTGTCTGATGGGTAGTTTAACTGGGGCGGTTGCCTCCTAAAGAGTAACGGAGGCGCCCAAAGGTTCCCTCAGCCTGGTTGGCAATCAGGTGTTGAGTGTAAGTGCACAAGGGAGCTTGACTGTGAGACCGACGGGTCGAGCAGGGACGAAAGTCGGGACTAGTGATCCGGCAGTGGCTTGTGGAAGCGCTGTCGCTCAACGGATAAAAGGTACCCCGGGGATAACAGGCTGATCTTCCCCAAGAGTCCATATCGACGGGATGGTTTGGCACCTCGATGTCGGCTCGTCGCATCCTGGGGCTGGAGTCGGTCCCAAGGGTTGGGCTGTTCGCCCATTAAAGCGGTACGCGAGCTGGGTTTAGAACGTCGTGAGACAGTTCGGTCCCTATCCGCTGCGCGCGTAGGAATATTGAGAAGGGCTGTCCCTAGTACGAGAGGACCGGGACGGACGAACCTCTGGTGTGCCAGTTGTCCTGCCAAGGGCATGGCTGGTTGGCTACGTTCGGAAAGGATAACCGCTGAAAGCATCTAAGCGGGAAGCCTGCTTCGAGATGAGTATTCCCACCCTCTTGAGGGGTTAAGGCTCCCAGTAGACGACTGGGTTGATAGGCCAGATGTGGAAGCCCGGTAACGGGTGGAGCTGACTGGTACTAATAGGCCGAGGGCTTGTCCTCAGTTGCTCGCGTCCACTGTGTT
>NZ_JBIRLM010000035.1:0-1532 GCF_044330565.1 Streptomyces sp. NPDC017448
GGGGGGGGCGGGGGGGGGCCGGGGCTCTTTGCGTCTGCTCGGGCTTGCCGGCCCCCCGGGGGGGCCCCCCCCGGGGGGGGTGCGGGGGGGGGGGGGGGGGGGGGGGGGGGGCCCCCCCCCCCCCCCCCCGTCGCCGGAAGCGGAGGCGTCGTCAGCGGAGGAAGGGGTCCACCGCGACAGCGAGGAAGAGCAGGGAGACGTAGGTGATGGACCAGTGGAAGAGTCGCATCTCCTTGAGCTTGGCCCCGGTCACCCCGGCCTTGGCCCGGCTCTGCAGGCCGTGGGCCTCCCAGAGCCAGGCGCCGCCGGAGAGCAGCGCCACCGCCGTGTAGAACCAGCCCGTGTAGCCCAGCGGAGTGAGCAGCAGCGAGACCGCGACCATCACCCAGCTGTAGAGGACGATCTGCTTGGCGACCACCCGGTTGGAGGCGATGACCGGGAGCATCGGGACGCCGACCCGCGCGTAGTCGTCCTTGACCTTCATCGACAGCGGCCAGTAGTGCGGCGGCGTCCAGAAGAAGATGACGGCGAAGAGGATGACCGCGGCCCAGGAGACCGTGTTCGTCACTGCGGACCAGCCGATGAGGACCGGCATGCAGCCCGCGATGCCGCCCCAGACGATGTTCTGGGAGGTGCGGCGCTTCAGCAGCATCGTGTAGACGACGACGTAGAACAGCAGCGCGCCGAGCGCCAGTGCGGCCGACAGCCAGTTGACGAGCAGTCCGAACCAGAGCGTGGAGACCACCGCGAGGGCGATGCCGAAGGCGAGGCATTCACGGGGGCTGACCATGCCCGTGACCAGCGGGCGCTGGGACGTGCGGTCCATCAGCGCGTCGATGTCGCGGTCGATGTACATGTTGAGCGCGTTCGCGCCGCCCGCCGAGAGATATCCCCCGATGGTGGTAGTGAGGACGAGCCACAGGTCGGGTACACCCTGGGCAGCGAGGAACATCACCGGAACGGTGGTGATGAGCAACAGCTCGATGATCCGTGGCTTGGTAAGCGCCACGAATGCCTTGACGCGGGCCCCGAACGGGCGGTGGCCCCCCGGGCTGGGAGTCAAGGCGACCCCTGCGGGTCGGGACTCGACGGCCGTCACGCACACCCCTGACAGAGAAATCCCAGCAAGCTCCGGCCGAGGAGGCCCGTGAAGACTTGCGCGAACTCGACCACTCTAGACGTTGGGGGTACGCCCTCCTTCGCGGGGGTGGGGTCGTGTTGGGGGTGACCGTTCCCCCCGGGCGCTTTCCTCCGGGAGGCGAACTCCGCGCGCCGCCCACACCCTGGAAAGTGCACGGAAAGCGCGCCTGTCAACGGGGGTAGGCTCGACAGCGCCCGGTGCGGCAACCGTCACCGGTTTACGACAGTGGAGAGGAGCCCTGACTCAGGGTGAGCATCAAGCCGACCACCGCAGACCTCCAGTGGACCGATGTGGATCAGCGGGCCGTGGACACTGCCCGTGTTCTCGCCGCGGACGCCGTACAGAAAGTCGGAAACGGCCACCCGGGCACGGCGATGAGCCTCGCGCCTGC
>NZ_JBIRLM010000036.1:0-1422 GCF_044330565.1 Streptomyces sp. NPDC017448
CCCTAGTAGTGCTTCGTTAGGTTCTGCGTCTGCTCCGGTTGCGGGGCAGGGGGCGGTTGCAGGTGGTGCAGGTGCCGGTCCAGCCCTTCAGCAGGTCCTGGAGGACGTCCAGGACCTGGTAAAGGGTCAGGCCGGCGTGGGGACTTTTGGGTCGAGCCGCCTGAGGGTGAGGAATGCCTGGGCGGCGGTGACGAGGGTGACGTGGTGGTGCCAGCCGCGCCAGGTGCGTCCCTCAAAGTGGTCCAGGCCCAGGCCATGCTTGAGTTCGCGGTAGTCGTGCTCGATGCGCCAGCGCATCTTCGCCCACCGCACCAGCTCGGCAACGGGAGTCTCGGGCGGCAGGTTCGATACCCAGAAACCCGTCGGCCCGTCCTGGTCCGCAGGCCATTCCACCAAGACGGTGGACGGGGGCAGGACGCCGTTCCATTGGTTGCGTCCGCCGCCTGCCGCTTGGGCGGCGGCCAGGGACTGCTTGCCCGCCGGGCGAACGGCCAGTACCGCGAACCGTGAGGTCATCGTGCCTTTACTGCCCTGCCGCCAGGCCACCTCAGCGAAGCAGCCGGCGGCAGCAGCCTCGGCAGCGTGGATGGTAAGTGCCTGCGGCGTCGTCCGGTAACGGGCAAGCGTCGGTGGGCCCAGTCCTCCGTAATCCGGCTGGTGGGGCTCGATGTCCAGCTCGTGGGCGACTTCTTTCCCGGTCAGTGCCAGCACGTAGGACAGGCCCCGTTCCTCCAGGCCGTGGCGGAAGGGGGTGCTGACGCCGTAACCCGCATCCGCGACCACGACCGGGGCTTTCAGCCCCCACTCGCCCACGTTGTCCAGCAGCCCGAGCGCGAGGCGCCATTTCTCCTGGTGGACGACGTCGTCGGGGACGCCGGCGCGGCGGCAGCGGCCCGGCTCGTCCGTCCACTCCCGGGGCAGATACAACTGCCAGTCCAACGGACACGACGCGGTGTCGGTGGCGGCATGGACACTGACCGCGACCTGACAGTTTGCCCGCTTCCCGAGTGCTCCGCAGTACTGACGGGCCACCCCGGCAGAGGCGCGTCCACACTTGGGAAACGACACATCGTCGATTACCCACACCTGCGGTCTGATCACCTCCGACAGCCGCCGGGCGATCCGCCGCCGAACCGGCAACGGATCCCACGGCGACTGGCTCACGAACTGCTGCAGAGCCTGCATGTTCCCGTCCGGCAACCGCTCGGCCATCGGCTGGATCGACTTACGCCGCCCGTCCAGCATCAGACCGCGCAGATAACACGCACCCCACCGGCGCTGATCCTGCCGCGGCAACGACCCGAACACATCACCCACGAACTCCGCCAACTCGCCCCGGAACCGCTCGACATCCCTCAGCTTCACACCTCGAAGATGCCCACCACCAGGCAAGATCACTCAAGGTAACGAAGCACTACTAGG
>NZ_JBIRLM010000037.1:0-1416 GCF_044330565.1 Streptomyces sp. NPDC017448
AGTGGTGTCTACCGGCGTCAGCGTGCGGCGGCTTCGAGAGATTCCCGGGCGGCGGTGGCCACGTGCTCGGGGGTGAAGCCGAACTCGCGGAACAGCACCTTCGCGTCGGCCGAGGCTCCGAAGTGCTCCAGCGAGACGATCCTGCCCGCGTCGCCCACATACCGGTGCCAGGTGAGGCCGATGCCGGCCTCGACGGCGACCCGCGCCTTCACCGAGGGCGGCAGGACGCTGTCCTTGTATCCCCGATCCTGCTCCTCGAACCATTCCACGGACGGCATCGAGACCACGCGGGTGGGAACACCGTCCGCCTGCAGCTGCTCGCGCGCCTGGACGGCGAGGTGCACCTCGGAGCCGGTCGCGATCAGCAGCACCTGCGGCTCCGCGCTCTGCCCGCCAGTCCCTTCGGCCTCCAACAGGACATACCCGCCCCGGGCCGCGTCCTCGTTCGCCGCATACGTCGGCACGCCCTGGCGGGTCAGCGCCAGCCCGTGCGGGGCGCCCTTGCCGAACACCTTGGTGTAGCGGCGCAGGATCTCGCGCCAGGCGATGGCGGTCTCGTTGGCGTCGGCCGGGCGCACGATGTTCAGACCGGGGATGGCGCGCAGCGAGGCCAGGTGCTCGACCGGCTGGTGGGTGGGGCCGTCCTCGCCCAGGCCGATGGAGTCGTGCGTCCACACGTAGGTCACCGGCAGGTGCATCAGCGCGGAGAGCCGCACCGCGTTGCGCATGTAGTCGGAGAACACCAGGAAGGTACCGCCGTAGATCCGGGTGTTGCCGTGCAGCGCGATGCCGTTCATGGCGGCGGCCATCGCGTGCTCGCGGATGCCGAAGTGGATCGTGCGGCCGTAGGGGTCGGCCTCGGGCAGCGGGTTGCCCGCCGGGAGGAACGAGGACGTCTTGTCGATCGTGGTGTTGTTGGAGCCGGCCAGGTCGGCGGAGCCGCCCCACAGCTCGGGCACGATCTCGCCCAGCGCCTGGAGCACCTTGCCGGAGGCCGCCCGGGTGGCCAGGGACTTGCCGGGCTCGAAGACGGGGAGCCTCTCCTCCCAGCCCTCGGGCAGCTCGCCCGCGGCGATCCGGTCGAAGGAGGCGGCACGCTCCGGGTTGGCGGTGCGCCACGCGGCGAACGCCTTGTCCCACTCCGCGCGGGCCTCACGGCCGCGGTCCAGGGCCCGACGGGTGTGGCCGATGACCTCCTGGGAGACCTCGAAGGTCTGCTCCGGGTCGAAGCCCAGGACCCGCTTGGTCGCCGCGACCTCGTCGTCGCCGAGCGCCGAGCCGTGCGCGGCCTCGGTGTTCTGCGCGTTCGGGGCGGGCCAGGCGATGATCGAGCGGGCCGCGATGAACGAGGGGCGCTCGGTCTCGGCCCTGGCCGCCTGCAGCGCCGCGTACAGACCCGCCGGGTCCAGGTCGCCG